>NC_012491.1:2898333-3619166 GCF_000010165.1 Brevibacillus brevis NBRC 100599 | reverse complement strand
CAGGTGGATTTGATCCAATCGCTGCCTATACGGCTTTGATTAAAAAAGTATTTGGAAGCGCGTATAACTTTGGTGAAACGATTCGCCAAATTACCCCTTTGATCTTTACAGGCTTGGCTGTAGCTTTTGCTTTCCGTACTGGTCTTTTTAACATCGGGGCAGAGGGTCAATTTATCGTAGGGATGATTGCTTCTACTGTCGTAGGTGTTTCTTTTGACCTTCCAGCTATCATTCATGCTCCACTTGCTATCCTTGCAGGTGCTTTAGCAGGCGGTTTGTGGGGTGCCATTGCTGGTTATTTGAAAGCAGCACGTGGTGTCAATGAGGTTATTACCAGCATCATGTTGAACTGGGTAGCACTGTACTTTGCAAACTGGATCATGAATGCTTTCTTTATTCCAGCGGGCAAGCAAACATCTGAAGAGGTAAAGGATTCTGCGATCATTACCATTGGATGGCTCGCTGAAATGTTTGACAATGCTCGTTTGCACTGGGGTACACTGATTGCTGTACTTGCAGCTATTTTCTTCTATATCATCCTTTGGAAAACAAAGTCTGGTTTTGAATTGCGTTCCGTTGGTTTGAACCCGCATGCTTCTGAGTATGCTGGTATGAACGTGAATCGTAATGTTGTAAAGGCCATGTTCATTGGTGGTATGTTTGCAGGAATTGGTGGAGCTACTGAGATTTTGGGCGTTTTCCACTATCAAGCGATTATGACGCAGCATACGGGCTATGGATTCGATGGAATCGCGGTAGCATTGATTGGCGGAAATACTCCGTTCGGGGTTATCCTTGCTGCCATCTTGTTTGGGGTTCTTACATTCGGTGCGAGCGGCATGCAGTTTAGTGCGGGTGTACCGTTTGAGTTGATTCGCGTCGTGATTGCTTCTGTTATTTTCTTTGTTGCCGCACATGGCATCGTGAAAATTTTCGTTAAGCCGATCTTGATGAAGAAAAAGGAAGGTGGAAACTGATGGATTGGGGATTAATTCTTAGCAACCTCGTTCATGATACCATCGTGTTTTCCACTGCCTTGATTTTTGCCGCATTGGGTGGATTGTACTCGGAGCGTTCTGGTGTCGTGAACATTGCGCTAGAAGGTATGATGATTATCGGTGCTTTTACTGGTGCCGTAATGACCTATGCTTTCCAAGATTCATTTGGAGCTTGGGCACCGTGGGTCGGATTTATTGCGGCTGGGATTGCCGGTGCTATTTTTGCCCTACCGCATGCCGTTGCTTCGGTTACATTTAAAGCGGACCAGACCGTCAGTGGTGTGGCCCTGAACTTCTTGGCAGCGGGGCTTTCCATTTACCTGACCAAAATTATTTTCAACGGAGCAGGTCAAACAACAACATTGACCTCTGTATTTAACAAATTCAGTATTCCTGGATTAAGTGAAATTCCTTATATCGGACATGCCATTTTTGAGGCGTATCCGACTAGCTATTTGGCTTTCATTGCTGTATTCGTTACTTGGTATGTTATTTTTAAGACACCATTCGGATTGCGCTTGCGTTCCGTTGGTGAGCATCCGCGTGCGGCTGATACAGTCGGGATCAATGTGAAGAGAATGCGCTACACGGCTGTTATGATCAGTGGGCTGTTGGCTGCATTGGGTGGAGCTACGATTTCCTTGACGACAACCAGTAACTTCTCCCATAACACGGTTTCTGGACAAGGTTTCATCGCGATTGCGGCCTTGATCTTCGGTAAATGGCATCCAATGGGTGCGATGGGAGCAGCATTGTTCTTTGGTGTCGCTCAAGCGATCAAGTCTTTGGTACAAATCTTCGGATTGACCAATTACATTCCTACTGAATTTATCTTCATGCTTCCGTACGTACTGACAATTCTCGTGATGGCTGGTCTGGTAGGACGATCCAGTGCTCCAGCGGCCCTCGGCAAACCTTACGATACGGGATCGCGTTAATCATTCGTTGACAAAATTTAGCGTCTAGAACCTGTCACTTCCCCTGTGCGATAATTTTTGTGACTGCTTGCGGTCCGCAAAAAACGGTCCTATCCGTTTTAGCAAATTGTCTGTGGGGAGGGAAAAAGATGAACCGCTGTCTACGTGAGTACAGCAGTTATCGATGGAACAGGATTCTAGGCGCTTTTGTTTTTTGCCTGATGATAGCAATACCCGGTGGAATGGTTTTTGCAAAAGAGCCAGGACCTGTTATTTCTGTTGTTGTCGATGGAATGGGCGTCCAATCTGATGTAACGCCCACCCATCGAAATGGGCGAATGCTCGTTCCGATACGAGTAGTTGCAGAGGGAACAGGCTCAGAAGTAAGCTACGAGGCCGCCACTCAAAAAGTATCACTCAACAAAAAAAGCAAGCATATATCCCTTACGATTGGTAGCCAGACAGCGTATGTAGATGGAAAACGTTTGAAGACGGATGTCTCTCCAATCATTGTGAATAAGCGGACGCTTGTGCCAATCCGATTTATCTCCGAGGCATTTGGTTATCAAGTCCAATGGGATGAGAATACTGCCGTTGCATACATACAATCCAAACCAGTGGAAGACAAGACAACGAGTGTCAAATACTCGTTGAATCCCTATGTCGTTCAACAGGGTGATACCTTATCAAAAATTGCAGCTCGCCACGACACGAACATGAGTGCCATTCAGAAAAATAGCCATCTCTCTTCTGATAAGTTACTGGTGGGGCAAGTTTTATATTTGCCAGAAGGGGCACAAAGAGCTGAGCACCCGATTGCCACAAAAGTTGCGGATGATCAATTGATTGGGAAACAATTTCGGTTTCCTTTCCACGATAATAGTTGGTATGAGCCGTATGGGGATAGCTTCGGATCTGATCGAGAGTGGACCGAGACGAACAGCGGCAGTGTTCGTAGTCACGAGGGCATCGACATTATGGCACCGAAAGGAACGCCGATTTACTCGGTATCCGATGGGACGATCAACAAAGTGGGCTGGAATACGTATGGTGGCTGGAGAGTAAACATTACGGATGAGAATGGCCAATATCGGATGTATTACGCTCATTTGCAGGCGTATACACCAGGATTATATGTTGGGAAAAAGATAAAAGCTGGACAGCTGATCGGTTTTGTTGGAGATACAGGCTACGGTGGAACGGGGACAGTGGGAATGTTTGAACCTCACCTACATTTTGGCCTCTATCGTAACAGCACGGGGAAGGCCATCGATCCGTATGATTACTTGCGGGTTTGGGAACAAAACAAAGTGGAAAGTCCCCTTTAAATTGGGACAAACTACTACGGAGTACCTTCACGAATAAAAGGAGGCCCTTCGTATGTGGACTTGTCCGTACTGTGGGGGAAGCCACGGCTTACCCTTTCACGATGAGCAACTGGATGGCATGCTCTGTCTCTCGTCTGATTGCGGTCGATTTGTTGAAGAGCATAGCACATCGGATGATCCCGGGGACTGGGATGCAATGGATATGTAAGGAAAAGAGTGAACACCCTTTGTAAAACAGGGGCCGTTCGCTCTTTTTTTATTCAACGGAAGCGCTGTGATTTACGTATTACGGGACTTGCGTGAGCGCATAGGATGAAGCACTGGGATATATAATGGAAGATTCTGATGCTTGATGCCCTGACAATTGGTTACAATAGAGAAGAATATGAAGTAAGCTGATGGAGAAGGGAGATTGAACTATGACTGCTACTACAAACGAAATTGCATTTCAAAGCTCCCAAATCAATGGGATGAACGTACATATCCTTCCAACCAAAAAGTTCAAGACCACGACGATCGTGACGATGATTGAACAGGCGCTATCGGAGGAGCACGTAACAAAAACAGCTTTGCTTGCAATGGTCATGAAACGTGCCAGCGCTCGTTTTCCGGAAACCAAGCTATTGCGAGCACATTTGGATTTCCTGTATGGAGCCATTTTTGATGTCGATGTGATGAAAAAGGGCGAACGGCAAATCCTGCAAATTTACATGGAAGTACCGAATGAAAAATATTTGTCCAATGAAGCCTCACTTTTGGAGCAGGCCATCGAATTCGTAGGAGATATGCTCGTCAGACCATATGTACAAAACAACGCTTTTTCTGAAAAGTACATGGCACAGGAAAAAGAGACGCTTCGTAAACGGATAGAGAGTTTGATCGACGATAAAATGAAGTATGCGAACCAACGCGTGACAGAAGAAATGTGTAAAGGGGAACCATTCTCTCTTCTCGTCCAAGGTCGTGTGGCGGATTTGCCGAAGATCACTGGTCAGGAGCTGTATCAATATTTTAAAGAAATAACAACGACGAATCCAATCCATATGTTCGTGGTGGGCGATGTCGAGCAGCAGGAAGTGAGCGAGGCTATTCGCAAGCACATTCCCTTGGAACGCTCCCAAGTAGGAGAACCACAGATCGAATCGACCGCGAAGGACGTATCTGCTGAAAGCGAAGTGATCGATCGACTCGATGTCAACCAAGCAAAGCTCAATATCGGCTGCCGTACGCAGATCACTTATAAGGATGAGGACTACCCGACGCTGTTGCTATATAACGGGATTTTAGGCGGTTTTCCTCACTCCAAGTTGTTTGTCAATGTCCGTGAAAAAGAGAGTCTTGCTTACTATGCCGTATCCAGGCTAGAGAGCCACAAAGGGATTCTCATGATTATGTCCGGGATTGATGTAAGCAAATATCAGCGTGCGGTTGAGATTATTAAGCAGCAGCTGGATTTGATGCGACAAGGAACCATATCGGAAGAGGAAATGAGCCAGACGCGTGCGACATTGTCTAACCAGTTCCGCGAACTATTGGACAGCGCTCGCGGCATGATTGAATTTACGTACAACGGTGTGATTAGCGGACGTCCTCGGAAAATCGAAGAGCTTTTGGCGGGGATCAACCAAGCGACCATTGAGGATATCAAGAAAGTAGCAAACAAGATGACAATCGATACGATTTATCTGCTACGGGACAAGAAGGGAGAGGCATAAGATGCAGACCACTGATTTTGAACAAGTAAATGAAACGGTATATCATGAAGCTCTCCAAAATGGATTGCAAGTCTATTTGGTTCCCAAACAGGGCTTCAGCAAAACATACGCTGTGTTCACAACGCGCTACGGCTCCATTGATAGCCATTTCCGCACCCGAAGCGGGGAAGAAATCAATGTTCCCGACGGCATTGCGCATTTTCTAGAGCACAAAATGTTTGAGAAAAAAGAACGGGATGTCATGCACGAATTCAGTAAAAACGGGGCGAGCTGCAATGCGTTCACGAGCTTCAATCGTACGGCTTATTTGTTCTCATGCACAGATAAGTTAGATGACAATCTGAATCTGCTGCTTGATTATGTGCAGGACCCGTATTTCACAGATGCAAGTGTAGAAAAGGAAAAAGGAATCATCGGCCAGGAAATCACCATGTACGAGGACAATCCGGACTGGAAGGTGTACATGAACCTTCTAAAGGCCATGTACCAGAAGTATCCGATTAACATTGAAATTGCGGGTACGATCGAGACGATCTCTCATATTACAAAAGAAAATTTGTATCAGTGCTATGAAACGTTTTATCATCCTGCCAATATGCTTCTGTTGGTCGTGGGCTCCTTTGAACCAGAAGCGATTATGAAGCTCATTCGTGAAAATCAGGGAGCAAAGGAGTTTCCTCCTGCGCCACAAATCACGCGCGTTTTTCCAGAAGAGCCATCAGAGCCAGCGGAAGCGAAAGTAGAAGCGTTTCTAACAGTGGGTCTACCCAAATGCATGATTGGAATCAAGGAAAAGGAAAACGGTCTAACCAAGGAGGCCTTGTTAAAACGCGAGTTGACTACTAAACTGGTATTGGACATCGCGTTCGGCACTAGCTCCGCTGTCTATGAGCGTTTGTATGACAGCGAGCTGATTACGGAAAGCTTTGATTTTGACTACAGCAGTGAGCAGGATTATGCGTATACGATCATCGGTGGAGATACACCTGATCCAGAGCGTTTGGTGGAAACGATCAAAGCAGAAATCGAACAGTTGAAGCAAACTGGTATAGCCCAGGAAGATTTTGAACGTGCGAAGCGTAAAAAAATCGGAAACTTCCTACGTTCTCTAAACTCTGTTGAGTTTATCGCTAACCAGTTTACCAGCTTCAAATTTAACGGGAACGATCTGTTTTCCGTAGTGCCGACCTTGGAGTCGATCACACGCGAAGATGTGGAAAAACGTTTGAAGGAGCATTTTTTAGCCGAGCAGATGGCTGTTTCCATCGTTCGTTCCTCTTCGCCACAGGAGTAATGTATTCATGTTCAAGCAAGAAACGCCATGGGCGTTAATTACGGGAGCTTCCGGAGAGATCGGGCAGGCGATCGGTGCCTACCTGATTGATGCGGGGGTTCCCCTTTATCTGCATTACAATCGAAATAAAGAAAAATTAGAGCCGTTGGTGCAAAAATGCCAGGAGCGGGGCGTTCCCTTTGGCATCCTCCAAGCTGATCTGCGGGATCCACAGCAAATCGCGGCGATGTTTGCTCAGACGCAGGTTGCACCACTGTTGATCGTAAACAACGCTTCAGTGGACGATGTCGGATTATTTACGGATGTGACTGTCGAGAAATTCGATGAGCTCCTTGCCCTCAATGTTCGATCCGCTTTCCTGGTCTGCCAAGCTGCTGTTCCGGCCATGCTACGTGCAAGGTATGGGCGCATCGTCAATATTTCTTCCATATGGGGGCTTACTGGCGGTTCGTGTGAAGTACTGTACTCCATGACCAAAGGAGCAATCAATACGTTCACCAAAGCCTTGGCAAAGGAAATGGCACCAAACGGAATCACGGTAAATGCAGTCGCTCCTGGAGCGATTGCTGGTGGAATGATGGAGCGCTTTGCTCCGGATGAAATGGAAATGATCGCGGAAGAAATACCTGCCAACCGTCTCGGACAACCCTATGAGGTAGCCGCAGTCGTGCGTTTCTTGCTTTCGGCGGATTCCAGTTATGTGACAGGGCAAGTGATTAGTCCAAACGGTGGATGGTACACCTAGAAGCGAAGTATGCATGAATAAAAAACGAGAAATGATGGAATTCTACCTTTTGTGTGGGCAGCAAATCTGTTCGCAACGTACAAAAGGAGGGAATTTCCCTATGTCGATTCTTGACAATTTCAGCGACTGGAAAGCGTTTCTCGGAGATCGGGTAGAACAAGCGAAACAAGCCGGGATGGAAAGCGAAACGCTTCAAAATGTAGCTTATCAAATCGGTAGCTATCTATCTGAGCAAGTAGACCCGAAAAACGATCAGGAGCGTCTGTTGAAACAGCTGTGGGACGCAGGTGATCAACAGCAGCAACAAGCTTTGGCAACACTCATGGTGAAGCTTGTTCAGAATCGCAATGACGCGAACGCTGGCAGCTAGCCATTCAAATCCCCTACTTTTGGGGATTTTTCTTTTCGCGATTGTCGAATGAAACGAACGTGATATACTACATAAGAAGAGAATTCTGGTTGGCGGAGAGGATTGCATATGGAAGCGAAGAAAGAATGGTACATGGAGTATGAGATTGCCCGTAACCGTCCCGGTCTCTTAGGGGACGTATCTTCTATTCTGGGGATGTTGAACATCAATATCGTGACGATCAATGGTGTGGATACCATGCGCCGAGGTATGCTGCTTTTGACCGATGATGATGAGAAAATGGAGGTTTTGCGCAACGTTGTGCAAAAAATGGACAACATAACCATAACGAGGTTACGTCCCCCGACAATGCTGGATCGCTTGGCTGTTCGCCACGGTCGCTATATTGAACGGGATAGCGAGGACAAAAAAACGTTTCGCTTTGTTCGTGAAGAGCTGGGCTTGCTGGTCGATTTCATGGCAGAAATCCTGAAGAGGGAAGGTCATCAGCTCATCGGGATCCGTGGAATGCCTCGTGTAGGGAAGACTGAATCAATGATTGCTGCCAGCGTATCCGCCAATAAACGTTGGACATTTATTTCCTCCACTTTGTTGCGCCAGACGGTGCGTAGTTCCTTAGCCATTGATGAAATGTCTACTGATCATGTATATTTGATAGATGGAATTGTCTCAACGCTGCGATCGACAGAAAAGCACTTCACCTTGCTTCGGGAGATTATGAACTTTCCTGCCGCAAAAATCATTGAGCATCCGGATATATTCGTAAGGGAATCAGAGTATCAACTTGATGATTTCCATTACATAATTGAGCTGCGTCATCATCCGGATGAAGAGATTACCTATGAGCTTATCAACAATCGCGGCTTTGATAATTTCGAAATGAATTAAGGAGGGGCAGCTGTGTCTGAGCTAGGTCAAGTCCTGCAAAGGGCCCGCGAAGAAAAAGGAATCACGCTCGACGACATCCAACGTATCACCAAGATACAGCGGCGATATTTGGAAGCAATTGAAAGGGGTCATTTTCACGTACTTCCTGGCCACTTTTACGCGCGTGCATTTATAAAGAGTTATGCGGAAGCTGTCGGTCTAGACCCGAACCACATCCTGAATCACTTTCAGTCCGATTTGCCGGCCCAGCCACCTACAGAGCAAGTAGAGAGACTGCGTCGCAGACGAGTTGCTTCAGCGAACAATCCATTACAAGCGGGGCGATGGGTGACCAAAACCTTGCTCGTATTGTTTATTGCCTTGATTATCGGGGTTATTTATTTCGCTGTCGTCAACAACAACGGGGGTCAGTTTACTCAACCAGTGCCGGGGGGAACCGTTAACCCTGGAGCGGAAATTGTCACGCCTGGCAATGGTGGTGGAGCGGCAACATCCCCGATTGCTCAACAACCGAAGCCTCCTTCTATTACCACACCGAACCCTCAAACAGGAACAAACCCACCTGAGACCGTTACGGAAACTCCTCAGGCAACCATCACATTTGAATCGCAGCAAGGATCGATGTATAACTATTCCTTGCAGGGTGGAGAAAAAATCACGGTTTATCTGAAGGTGAAAGAAGAAACAAGCTGGTTTGGTATATCGGAAGGAAAAGGAAAAAAGTATGTTGAGCAGGGCACGCTCAAGAAAGATCAGGAAAAAACGATTGAGCTTGGGAAATCCGCTTATATTCGTTTGGGCAAACCGACTGTATTGGAATTAAAGGTGAACGGAGTCTTGGTAGACACGTCTAAAATGAAGTCAATGCCGTCAAATATTACGATGAAAGTAAAAGAGGCGGTCACCCAGTAGGCAAGCATATGCTTGCCTTTTGTTCTTTTCTCTTTTTTGACACTTCCTTTAGGCTTATATTATACTGGTTAGGTGTAATATGGGTTGGTGTGACCAATTGGAGGAAAAAAGATGACAGAGAAGGTAGGCACGCGTGAAAAAGTAGCGATTGTTACGCTGGGCTGTGAAAAAAATCTCGTTGATTCGGACATGATGGCCCATCTGATAGATGAAAAAGGTTATGAACTGGTTGATAACCCGGAAGAAGCAACTGTGGTTATCGTCAATACCTGCGGTTTCATCGATGCAGCCAAGGAAGAATCCGTAAATAAGATTCTGGAAATGGGTGAATTGAAGGAATCCGGCAAACTGAAATCGCTTGTGGTGGCAGGCTGTCTCACACAACGTTACAAAGAGGATATCTTGAATGAGATTCCTGAGGTGGATGGCATTGTCGGAACAGGCGATTTTATGTCGATTACAGGTATTATCGAAGAATCTCTAGAGGGCAAGCGACCGATCTTTGTAGGAAATCCCATTTTTACGTACGAAGATGTAGTGAAACGGAAAGTAAAGCAAGGCACGTACACCGCATATATTAAAATTGCCGAGGGCTGCGACAACGCCTGTACGTTTTGCTCGATTCCTTTGATGCGTGGAGGATTCCGCAGTCGTACAATCGAATCCATCGTGGAAGAAGCTCGTCATTTGGCGGCACAAGGGGTCGTAGAAGTGAGTCTGATCGCACAAGATTCTACGAACTACGGAACAGATATTTACGATGGAAAATTGATGCTTCCTGAACTTTTAAACCGTCTGGCAGAAGTCGAGGGCATCGAGTGGATTCGTCTTCACTATGCATACCCTGGATTTTTCACGGATGAACTGATCCACACCTTTGCTACCAATCCAAAAGTATGCAAATACGTAGACATGCCTTTGCAGCATTCGGAAGACCATATTCTGAAAAGAATGCGCCGCCCAGGAAGACAGACGGATATTCGTGCGCTGGTAGCAAAAATTCGCGCACAGGTCCCAGATGTTGCACTGCGTACCTCTTTGATCGTAGGGTTCCCTGGGGAAACAGAGGAAGACTTCGAGCGTCTGAGCGAGTTTGTCAAGGATATCCGCTTTGATCGACTGGGTGTGTTTACTTACTCCAACGAAGATGACACGCCAGCTTCCCGTCTGCCTGACCACGTAGACGAAGAGGTTAAGGAAAAACGTGCGAACATGCTGATGGAAATTCAGCGTGAAGTAGCCGGAGATCGCAATGGACGCTTTGTTGGTCAAGTCTTGGATGTATTGATTGAACGTTACGAAGGACGTAACGATATTTATGTAGGTCGAACACAGTATGACGCTCCGGAAATCGATGGTGAAGTATTCGTCACTGGTTTTAAAGGCGAACTGGGCACCGTTGTAAAAGTAAAAATAACACACTCCTATGAATACGATTTAGCCGGGGAGGTAGTCTAGGTGAATCTCGC
Organism: Brevibacillus brevis NBRC 100599; assembly: GCF_000010165.1. Taxonomy (NCBI): domain Bacteria; kingdom Bacillati; phylum Bacillota; class Bacilli; order Caryophanales; family Paenibacillaceae; genus Brevibacillus; species Brevibacillus brevis. Next base: position 3,608,530 of record NC_012491.1, on the reverse strand, counting down.
CAACCGCATCACCCTCGCCAGGATTTTTCTGGTGCCGGTAGTTATGTTTTTTCTGCTGGTGCGTTACAACATCGGGACATTTTCGATTGGTAGCCTGACGATGACGTATAATGAGCTGATTGCGGCTTTGGTGTTTATCCTAGCAGCCAGTACGGACGGACTCGACGGTTATATTGCACGGAAGAAAAAAATCGTGACAAACTTGGGGAAGTTTCTGGATCCGCTTGCTGATAAGCTATTGGTTTCTGCCGCACTCATTTCGCTGGTAGAGATGCAGCGTTTGGAAGCGTGGATTGCGATTGTCATTATCAGCCGGGAGTTTGCGGTAACGGGTTTACGACTAGTTGCTGCGGCAGAAGGACAGGTAATTGCTGCGAGTGCATTGGGCAAACTGAAAACATGGGTGCAGATCGTAGCGATTACGGCTGTCATGATTCGCAACTTCCCATTTGGTTTCTTCGGCATTCCGTTCGACGAATTAGCTACATGGGCGATGGTGATCATCACGATTTACTCAGGGTACGACTACTTTGCGAAAAATCGTAACGTGATCCAATACTCGTAATGCGGGTATTGGTCTCTTTTTTCACAAGACTCTTCTCTTGAGCGTTTGCAAGTGATAAACTGTTAGTTTAGAGGCTTTTCTACTCTCAAAGAGAATGGATGAGGAAGATGAGAGCGGAGATTATCGCGGTAGGTACCGAACTTTTGTTAGGCCAGATCGCTAACACCAACGCACAGTTTCTTTCTCAGAAGCTGGCGGAAATTGGCGTGGGAGTTTACTTTCATACGGTTGTGGGAGACAACACGGAGCGATTGCTACAAGTGATTCGATTGGCATCAGGACGATCTGATCTCGTCATTTTCACGGGTGGGCTAGGGCCGACTCAAGATGATTTGACGAAAGAAACCGTGGCGGGGCATGTAGGCATTGGATTGGAAACGAATTCAGAGGCCATGGAGAGAATTGAAAAATTCTTTTCGCAACGTGGGATTGTCATGACGAAGAACAATCGTAAGCAGGCGCTGGTGCTTTCTGGCAGCCATGTATTCTCCAACGATTTCGGGATGGCGCCGGGGATGGCGATCCGTCATGACAGTAGTACGTTCGTGCTATTGCCTGGACCACCTAGTGAGATGTATCCAATGGTGGAGAATTACGTGATGCCTTACTTGACCGATTTGCTCCCCGATAAACAAGTGTTTCATTCTCATGTACTCCGGTTCTACGGAATAGGCGAATCCGCTTTGGAGGAAAAACTGCTTGATCTGATCGAAAAGCAGGACAATCCAACCATCGCTCCATACGCCAAAGAATTCGAAGTAACACTGCGAATTACGGCAAGAGCTGCTACAGTCGAAGAAGGAGAAACCTTGATTTTACCTGTAGAAAAAGAAATCCTCAGCCGTGTTGGTCAGTACATGTACGGGATGGGGGAGAACTCGTCACTGCATGATGTGCTAGTTTCTGAGTTGAAAAAGAGAAATGAGACAATTGCTTGTGCAGAAAGCTGTACAGGTGGAGCGATTGCCTCGTTGATTACCGCTGTGCCAGGAAGCTCACAAGTGTTTCGTGGCGGGGTAGTCTGCTACACCAATGAAGTGAAAAAACAGCTGCTCGAAGTACCTGACTCCATTTTGCAAACAGATGGGGCAGTCAGTGAAAAAACAGCTCAATTGCTGGCTGAACATGTACGAGAAAAGCTGGGAGCTACTTACGGGATTTCCGTTACGGGAGTGGCTGGACCCGATCCTTCCGAGGGCAAGCCTGTTGGCCTTGTTTACGTGGGGATCGCGGCAGAAGGAATGCCCACAGTTGTAAAAGAGCTACGCCTTGCCGGAAGAAGGCATGCAATCGTTGGGCGTGCCGCTAAATACGCGTTGTTTTATGCGTTGCAAATGCAAAAAGAAAGGTGATTTTTTTCATGACGATTTTTTCTGATTTTCCTTTACATAAATCTATTCTGCAAGCGATTCACGATATGGGCTTCGAGGAGCCATCACCGATTCAGGCAGCTTGCATTCCAAAAGTTTTGGATGGCGGAGACCTGATTGGTCAAGCACAGACAGGGACTGGTAAGACTGCTGCCTTCGGGATTCCACTTGTAGAAAAGATTACACCTGCCAATCGTGTACAAGCGATCGTGTTGACTCCGACTCGTGAGTTGGCTATTCAGGTAGCAGGAGAGCTCTTGCGTATCTCCAAATACAACAAGGTTCGTACGCTGCCAATCTATGGTGGACAATCGATCGGACATCAAATTCGTGCACTGCGCCAAGGTGTACAAATCGTTGTAGGTACTCCTGGCCGTGTCATGGACCACTTGCGTCGCAAAACATTGAAGCTGGATCACGTACATACACTCGTTTTGGATGAAGCGGATGAAATGCTGGACATGGGCTTCATCGAAGATATCGAGACAATCATCAATCATATGCCAGATGAGCGTCAAACCTTGCTGTTCTCTGCGACGATGCCGCCAGAAATCAAGCGTTTGGCTACCCGGTACATGAAACAGCCGCAAACGATTGCGGTGAGCCGTGAAGAAGTAACGGCGCCATTGATCGAACAGGTATACTACAAAGTGTTTGACCGGAATAAAGTGGAGAGCCTCTGCCGCATCTTGGACAGTGAGGATGTTGAGCTGGGTATCATTTTCTGCCGTACTAAGCGCGGTGTAGATGAGTTGTCCGAAGTGCTGCAATCCCGCGGATACCTTGCGGACGGCTTGCATGGCGATTTGTCCCAGGCACAACGTGACAAGGTCATGAATGCGTTCCGTGAGGGATCGATTGAATTCCTGATCGCGACGGATGTAGCAGCACGTGGTATCGACGTAGGAAACGTCTCTCACGTAATCAACTACGATATTCCACAAGACTCTGAGAGCTACGTACACCGTATTGGCCGTACTGGTCGTGCAGGTCGCAAAGGAATTGCGATGACGTTGGTTACGCCTCGTGAAGTAAGACAAATGATGTTTATCCAAAAGCAGACAAAAGCACAAGTGCTCTCTCGCAATGTTCCTTCTTTGGAGGAAGTGGCTGAGCGCAAACAAGAACAATTGCGTGAACAGTTGACTAGCCTTTTGGAAAGCGATGCAATCGCGGATATGTATCAAAAAGTAGCGGATGCTCTCGTAGGTCAATACCCGGCTGAAAAAGTAGCTGCTGCTGCATTGCACCTGGCATTCCATACGGAAGCGGGACAAGGGCAGGAAGCAGAAGCGTACAACTTTGGTGAGACGGGTGCAGCAAAAGGCATGGTTCGCTTCTTCCTGAACGTAGGTCGCAATGCGAACATGAAGCCGCAGGATCTGGTACGAGAGATCTCTGAATCTGTTGGTATCCCAGGAAAATCAGTAGGTCGCATCGACATTTTCGAGAGCTTCACGTTTGTTGAGGTTCCAGAAGAGGTTGCGGCATTCGTATATGAGTCACTGCGTCAAACCCGAATCAATGGAAAACGAATCAATCTGGAGCCTGCAAAGCCTCGCGGAGCGAAGCGTTCCTAATTCAATAGAAATGAGAAGCAGTCATTTCGCTGGGAATAACCAGGAAATGGCTGCTTTTTTGTGATGCGAATATTTGTTCGCAAAAAATACTTGGCAAACACTTCTGTCTCGAGGTATGATGAAGACAAGCAAAACAGAAGCGAAAAGTTGAAAGGGTGTGTACCATTTGTCAGATCGTCGCGCAGCTTTGGAGAGTGCATTGCGTCAGATAGAAAAGCAGTTCGGTAAAGGTTCCATTATGAAGTTGGGGGAAGTATCCAACATCCAGATTTCTACGGCTTCTAGCGGTGCGCTTGCTCTAGATATCGCACTTGGTGTGGGTGGTTTCCCACGTGGACGGATTGTTGAGATTTACGGCCCAGAGTCTTCTGGTAAAACAACGGTAGCGCTTCATGCGATCGCAGAAGTGCAAAGACAGGGTGGTCAGGCTGCGTTTATCGATGCAGAGCATGCCTTGGATCCGGTTTACGCTGCAAAGCTGGGTGTGAACATCGACGAATTGCTGTTGTCCCAACCAGATACGGGTGAGCAAGCTTTGGAGATCGCGGAAGCACTGGTACGTTCTGGTGCAGTAGACATTATCGTAGTTGACTCCGTTGCGGCACTCGTGCCAAAAGCAGAGATCGAGGGTGAGATGGGAGATTCTCACGTAGGTTTGCAAGCACGCTTGATGTCCCAAGCACTCCGCAAGCTGTCTGGTGCCATCAATAAGTCCAAGACGATTGCGATCTTCATCAACCAGCTTCGCGAAAAAGTGGGAGTTATGTTCGGTAACCCGGAAACAACGCCAGGTGGACGCGCTTTGAAGTTCTACGCGAGTGTTCGTTTGGACGTTCGTAAAGCTGAATCTATCAAAGTCGGTAACGATATTTTGGGAAGCAAGACGAAGATCAAGGTCGTGAAAAATAAAGTAGCACCACCGTTCAAGGTTGCAGAAGTGGATATCATGTACGGCGAAGGTATTTCCAGAGAAGGTAGCATTCTCGACATCGGTTCCGAGATCGATGTAGTACAAAAGAGTGGCGCATGGTACTCCTTCAATGAGGAGCGACTCGGTCAAGGTAGAGAGAATTCGAAAGTCTTCTTGAAGGAAAATCCGCATATTGCCTCTCAGATTGAAACAAAGGTGCGCGAATACTTCAGCCTGAACCCTAGTTCTGTTCCAGAAGCAGAGGCAGAACATGACCCAGAGCAAGATGAAGAGCCTACATTTGATCTGGAGTAATGAAGAGTGGAAGAGCAGCCTGTCGATGAGACAGGCTGTTATTTTAGCTTTGCGAAGGAGTGACTCATCATGAAGAGCGGCCTGATCACTGCCGTTCATCGAGATATCAAACAAAAGCAACGCTACCATATCGATGTAGAAGGCGAGTATGCCATTACCGTACATGAAGACATACTGGTAAAGTACAACCTATTTAAGGGAACAGAATTAGACGAAGCTTTTTGCCGAGAAGTCCTGATAGCAGAAGAAAAGCATAAAGCGTATTTAGGAGCTTTGCGATACCTCGGCATACGCCCACGGACAAGCAGTCAGCTGCATTCTTATTTGGTAGAGAAGGGATTTTCTACGCAGATTGCAGAAGAGATATGTCAGCGCTGCATGGAACATGGCTACATCGATGATGAAGCATTTGCGAAGCAATGGGTAGACGAGCGATTGCGTTTGAAGCCGAGAAGCCCGTATATGCTGCGTATGGAGCTTACCCAGCGTGGAGTGGACAGAGCAATTGTAGAGGACGCAGTACGTGGCGTGTCTAGGCAGGCTGAACTAGATGCTGCTCGCGCATTGATAGAGAAGAAGGTGCGACGCATAGAAGGTGCACCGAACCCCGATGAAGAACGCAAGCTGCTGTCCATGCTGATGCGCAAGGGATTCTCCCATGCGATCATTCAACAAATGCGTGAAGAATTGCGTCGTAGAAGCGATAGTTAGGGTCAACTCTATTTGCATGATCTTGACAATTCTTGTTCACAAATAATAAAATAGGTTTGTATTTACTTGGTGTATCATAACTTTTGTGATTTGCTCACTCGATGCCTATGAAACAACTGAAAAACCGTGCGAAAGTAGTACGGATTCAGCGGACCGAGTAAAATCGGTCTTGTTTTATAGCCGAATGTTCAAATGTGAGAGCACTCCATGAAAAACAAATGCTTGGAAAGCGGGGAGATGTCTTACAATAAGGAGGTGAAACGAAAAGCCTATGGATCCTATAATTACTGTTGTCATTGTGCTCGTTGCCCTGCTGATCGGCTTGGGTGCTGGCTACTTCACTCGTAAATCGATTGCGGAAGCGAAGATCTCCAGTGCAGAAGAAGCTGCACGACAGATCGTGGAGGAAGCCAAACGGGACGCCGAAGCTGTTAAGAAGGAGAAGGTGCTGGAGGCAAAGGATGAAGTGTTCAAGCTTCGATCCGAAGCGGAAACCGAATTGCGTGAGAGACGCAATGAGATCCAGCGTCAGGAACGACGAATTCTACAAAAAGAAGAATCGTTGGACCGTAAGATGGAACAGTTGGAGCGCAAAGAAGAAGAATTGTCTGAGCGTGACCGTGCCATCGCAGAACTGCAAAGCAAGGTAGAGCACTTATATAAAGAACAAGTATCAGAGCTAGAACGAATCTCCGGCTTGACGCAGGATGAGGCGAAGACGATTATTCTCACTGATGTGGAGAATACCGTCCGTCACGAAATGGCTGTGATGATCAAGGAGATTGAGACTCAGGCCAAAGAAGAAGCGGACAAGCGTGCTCGTGAGATCATTACGACCTCCATTCAACGTTGTGCAGCGGACCACGTAGCAGAAACAACCGTTTCTGTGGTTACACTGCCAAATGATGAGATGAAGGGACGTATTATCGGACGCGAAGGACGTAACATTCGTGCCCTGGAGACGTTGACTGGTATCGATCTGATTATTGACGATACTCCAGAAGCAGTCATCCTGTCTGGCTTCGACCCGATTCGTCGGGAGATCGCCAAGACAGCGCTGGATAAACTGGTAGCAGACGGTCGCATTCACCCAGCTCGCATCGAGGAAATGGTGGAAAAAGCGCGTCGCGAAGTAGACGAGCGAATCCGTGAATACGGTGAGCAAGCAACGTTCGAAACAGGCGTTCACGGCTTGCATCCAGATCTGATCAAGATTCTCGGACGCTTGCGTTATCGTACAAGCTACGGTCAAAACGTACTGAAGCACTCTATGGAAGTGGCACATCTCGCCGGTTTAATGGCGGCGGAATTGAAAGAAGATGTGAAGCTGGCCAAACGTGCAGGTTTGCTGCATGATATCGGAAAAGCGATTGACCATGAAGTAGAAGGTTCACACGTTGAAATCGGTGTAGAACTGGCTAAGAAGTACAATGAGCATCACGTTGTAGTGAACAGTATTGCGTCTCATCACGGTGATACCGAACCAACTTCCGTCATTGCTATGCTCGTGGGAGCTGCTGACGCTCTGTCTGCCGCACGCCCAGGTGCACGCCGTGAGACATTGGAAACATATATCAGACGTTTGGAGAAACTGGAAGAAATCTCTGAGTCGTTCGATGGCGTAGAAAAGTCTTATGCGATTCAAGCAGGACGCGAAATTCGCGTGATGGTTCAACCTGATAAGATTGACGATGCGGAAGCTACCCGTCTGGCACGGGATATCACGAAACGAATTGAAAATGAACTTGACTACCCAGGTCATATTAAAGTAACGGTTATCCGTGAAACACGGGCAGTTGAGTATGCAAAGTAAAGTGGCTGCGTGCCACTTTACTTTTTTTATCGCACACCAAATGCGTGACGAAGTCAAGTTTTCTAATGAGCAGAGGAATTGTGTATACTAGCAATGAGGTGATTTGGTAATGAAGTTGTTATTCATTGGAGATATTATGGGCTTGCCTGGCAGAGAGATCGTGAAAACATATCTGCCGTTACTGAAACGAAAATACAACCCTACCTTTATCGTAGCGAATGGAGAGAACGCTGCGCATGGTCGCGGGATCACAGAGAAAATTACCAAGGAGCTTTTCGAGTGGGGGGTTCACGCGATTACGCTCGGGAATCATACGTGGGATCAAAGAGAAATTTTCGATTTTATTGATGATGAGCCGCGGATGATTAGACCCGCGAACTTCCCAGAAGGGGCACCTGGAAAAGGGATTACATATATCAAACAACCTGAAGGGGAACTAGCCGTCATTAATTTGATGGGGCGTACGTTCTTGCCACCGCTGGACTGTCCGTTCCAAATGGCTGACAAGCTAGTAGAGCAAGCTCGGAAGCGCACGAAGCTCATTTTTGTAGACTTTCATGCCGAAGCCACATCGGAGAAGCAAGCAATGTCATGGTACCTCGATGGAAAGGTAACGGCGGTCGTGGGGACACATACCCATGTGCAAACCGCTGATGAACGTATTTTGCCTCAAGGAACCGGTTTCTTGTGTGATGTAGGCATGTGTGGCCCAAGTAACGGCATTTTGGGGATGGAACGCGAAGCTGTCATTAAGAAGTTTTTGACGCAGCTCCCTGTTCGATTTGAGGTAGCACCAGATCCTGCGCAGTTGAATGCAGTGTTGATTACCCTAGATAAAACGAATGGGCATGCGAAAAAAATGGAACGAATCAGAATTGACTCTGACCATCCGTTTATGGAATAATGGGAATAAGATTAGAATTTTTTGAATCTTTCATGCAAGTTAGCAGGAATTTTTAGGGGTTATGCGAATATCATTCTAATGATGACAGGATTCCTATCAGACGGGAGGTTCAAAAAGGATGGAAGTATTAAAAGTTTCAGCAAAGTCTAACCCCAATTCCGTTGCTGGTGCCCTTGCCGGAGTTCTTCGTGAACGAGGTGCGGCTGAGATCCAAGCCATTGGCGCTGGGGCGCTTAATCAAGCTGTGAAAGCAGTAGCAATCGCACGAGGGTTCGTAGCGCCGAGTGGAGTTGACCTCATTTGTATTCCAGCCTTTACCGACATCGTGATTGATGGAGAAGAGCGAACTGCAATCAAATTAATCGTAGAACCCAGATGATACAACTGCAAATGCTTCACCTGCCTGTTTGTTCGAAGAATGAACAGGTTTTTTCGTTTGTCCAGAAGTATGAACTTCGACGTTATCGAAGAGAAGGAGCGTTTCTATATGAAAATTTTTGATGCGCATAGCGATGTATTATGCAAGCTGTGGCAGAATCCCGAGCTGGACTTTTATAAAGAAGACAAGCTCCTGCAAGCTGGTTTTACCGCCCTAGAAAAAGGGAATGTAGACATACAAGTGCTTGCCTGCTTCGTTCCTTCTCAGGTGCCGTTTGGACGACGTTTTCATACGGTACTAGAAATGATCGATATTTTTTATCAAAAGGTGGCGAGTGAACAATTCTATCCTATTTTCACAAAGGCAGATTTGGCTGAATGCGTATTAAAGGGACAGAAAGGGGCTATTCTGTTTGTAGAAGGCGCGCATGCATTAGAAGAGAGCCTCGTTCAGCTACGTACGTGGTTCCGACTTGGTGTACGAGGAATGACACTGACCTGGAATCATGGCAATGCCCTAGCAAGTGGAAACGGGGAGCCGAATCCAGGTGGACTTACTTCATTTGGACGAGAAGTCATAGAAGAAATGAATCGGCTGGGGATGATCATTGATGTTTCGCATTTGGCCGATCCAGGATTCTGGGATGTACTAGAATGCTCGAAAACACCAGTGATCGCTTCGCACTCGAACGTGAGAAGCCTATGCCATCACTCTCGCAATTTGACGGACGAGCAAATTCGAGCGTTAATCGCCAAAGATGGAGCGATCGGCTTGACGTTTGTAAACTTCTTTACCGTACAGGAGAAGCGCACAGTTTGGATCGATGACTTGCTGCGCCACTTGGATCACATCTGCGCATTGGGTGGTGTAGACCACGTAGGTTTTGGTTCCGATTTCGATGGGATTACCGAGACGTTTGGAGACATGGCATCCGCGGCAGATTACTCCCAGTTATTAGAAGCTTTGTTAAAACGTTATAAAGAGGCGGAAGTATTGAAATTTGTGCAAGGAAATTGGTTGCGTGTTTTCGGAAACGTGCTACAATAAAGCATGAGGATATTAATGTACCAAGTTCAACATTAAAATTCAGGTCAAAAGTAAGTTGAGTAAAAGCACTTGCAATTTGACATGGACAGGACTACAATTGTTACTGTCTATGCACAGAAATGTCACATCTTATCAGTCTTTTCAAGGTGTGATAGCAGCTTTTCTCACAGTCACTGAAAGGGTGGAATCTGAATGATTAGTCAACTTTCCTGGAAAGTTGGAGGACAGCAAGGGGAGGGCATCGAGAGTACTGGTGAGATTTTCTCGATGGCGATGAACCGGATGGGGTACCATCTGTATAGCTACCGTCACTTCTCTTCCCGTATTAAGGGTGGACACACGAACAATAAAATTCGCGTGAGCACAACGCCTATGCGTGCGATCTCTGACGATCTGGACATTCTCGTAGCGTTTGATCAAGAAACGATCGATTTCAATGCGCATGAGCTCCGTGAAGGCGGTATCATTATCGCGGATGCGAAATTTAATCCAAAGTTGCCGGACGGCTTGAAGCCAGTTCGCTTCTTCACTGTACCACTGACTGAAATCGCTGATGAGCTGGGAACTTCCCTGATGAAAAACATGGTGTCGATTGGTGCGTCCAGTGCCATCCTCGGCATTGCAGTGGAAAGCTTCCGTCCCATCGTTGAAGATATGTTCCTCCGCAAGGGCGAAAAAGTGGTTGAAAAGAACATGGATGCCATTCGCCGCGGTTTTGATTTTGTAAATGAATTGACTGGTGGTCAACTGCCTGAGTTCCAAATGGAAAAGGCTGATCCACAAAAACAACTGTTCCTCATCGGTAACGATGCGATCGCTCTGGGTGCTGTAGCTGCAGGCTGCCGTTTCATGCCAGCTTACCCGATCACACCTGCTTCCGAAGTAATGGAATACTTGATCAAAAAGCTGCCTAAATTGGGCGGTACGGTTATCCAAACAGAAGACGAGATTGCTGCTATTACGATGGCAATCGGTGCTAACTTCGCGGGTGCTCGTTCCTTGACTGCTTCTGCAGGTCCTGGTCTGTCCCTGATGATGGAAGCAATTGGTCTGGCGGGTATCACGGAACAACCAGTTGTAATCGTGAACACGCAGCGTGGTGGCCCATCTACCGGTATGCCTACTAAAATCGAGCAATCCGATGTGAATGCTATGATCTATGGTACACATGGTGATATTCCAAAAGTAGTTATCGCGCCAAGCACAGTAGAAGAGTGCTTCTACGATGCAGTTGAAGCGTTTAACATTGCGGAAGAATACCAACTGCCTGTAATCCTGATGACAGACTTGACGCTGTCCTTGGGTAAACAAACCGTTGTTCCATTTGACTACAACAAAGTAGAAATCCGTCGCGGAAAACTGCTTGCTGGACAAGAATTGCCAGAAAAAGAGCAAAACGACCTGTTCAAACGTTATGAAGTAACAGAAGACGGCGTTTCTCCTCGTGTTATTCCTGGTCAAAAATACGGTCTGCACCACGTAACTGGTGTTGAGCATGATCAAACTGGTCGTCCATCTGAGAATGCTGCAAACCGTATTCAACAAATGGATAAACGTATGCGCAAAATGGAAGGCGTTCTGAAAAACTTCAAAGGCGCTGTAACAGCAGATGCTCCTCACGCTGATGCGGATGTTCTGGTTGTGGGTATCAACTCTACAATTGGTACAATTCAAGAAGCAAAAGGCCGTCTGGAACAAGAGGGAATCAAAGTAAACCATGCACAAATCCGTTTGCTGCATCCGTTCCCAACTGAAGAAATCAAAGCACTGGTAGATAAAGCGAAGAAAGTTGTTGTTGTTGAGCACAACGCTCAAGCACAAGTAACAAGCTTGCTCAAGCAACACGTTGGAAACGCTGAAAAAATCGAATCCGTGCTTAAATATGACGGTAACCCATTCCTGCCGAAGGAAATCTATGCTGAAGTGAAGGAGCTGGTAAAACATGGCGACTATGAAAGAGTTTCGAAATAACGTTAAGCCAAACTGGTGCCCAGGCTGTGGTGACTTCTCCATCCAAGCGGCTATTCAACGCGCCGCAGCAAACGTAGGCCTGGAACCTGAAAATCTGGCGGTTGTTTCCGGTATCGGTTGCTCTGGTCGTATTTCCGGCTACATCAACTGCTATGGTTTCCACGGTATTCATGGACGTTCCCTGCCAATCGCACAAGGTGTGAAAATGGCAAACCGCGAGCTGACAGTTATCGCAGCTGGTGGTGACGGAGATGGTTTCGCGATCGGTATGGGTCATACTGTACACGCTATCCGTCGTAACATGAACGTTACGTACATCGTAATGGATAACCAAATCTACGGTCTGACAAAAGGTCAAACCTCTCCGCGTTCCGCGACTGGTTTCGTGACCAAGTCTACACCGGCAGGTTCCATCGAGTCTTCCATTTCCCCAGTTGAACTGGCGCTGTCTGTAGGTGCGACTTTTGTTGCTCAATCCTTCTCCAGCGATCTGAAGGGCTTGACTGAACTGATCGAAAAAGGTATCCAACACGAAGGCTTCTCCTTGATCAACGTATTCAGCCCTTGTGTAACGTACAACAAGGTAAATACGTACGACTGGTTCAAAGAGAACATCGTACCAGTAGAAACGATCGAAGGATACGATGCACATGACCGTATCAAAGCAATGTCTACTTCCATGCAATACAAAGGTCTGATTACAGGTCTGATCTACCAAAACACTGAGCAAAAACCTTATGAAGCTCTCGTAAATGGCTTCAAAGAAGAAGGTTTGGTTAACCAAGACATTCGTTTGTCTGAAGAAGACTTCGAAAAATTGGTTAAAGAATTTGCTTAAGTTTGATAGAGTGAAAAACCTCTCCTTAACGGGAGAGGTTTTTTTATTACACGCGATCCCGCCACTGCCTGTACACGAGCATGACAAGGAAAAAGACGACCAGTTGACCAAAGAGTGGATACAGGTAACGGAGAAGTGAGCTAAACCCGATAAAACTGATCAAATAGCAAATGAGCAAAATCCCGAGTAAAATTGTCGGACCTCGAAGGGGGATAACTTGTCTAATCTGTTGGGCTAGACCAAATACGTTTGCCACAAGAGTGGAGAAAATTTCGGCATATACCAATAGGGAGAACAAAAAGGGAATCGTTGGTCCTAAGCCTTGCAGCACAGCGATCATGGGCATTTCCGCGTGATGGATTCCCGGCATTTTTACAGATAGGGAAGCGTAAGCGAGCAAGAGCAAAAGGCCTATTCCCAGCCCTCCTATGATTCCCCCTAGGAGAAGAGGTTTCTCGCTGGGACTCTGTCTGCCCATCGGAATCAAAACCGCTTGTGTTAGTGTGACATTTAAGGCAACATAATAAAAGGGAGAGCTAAGCCACGCCCAAGGCCGTAACGATTCAACGACGACACTCGTATCTAACCATGGCTTCGTATAAAAAAAGACAAGTACAGTAAAACCAATGAGCATCGGAACAAAAATACTGTTCACGTGATGGATGGCAAATAGCCCTTTTTTCGTCACGAAAAAAATCAAGATCATGCTAAACCAAATACCGATTTGGGGAGATAATCGAAATGACTCCCAAAAAATCGCACCGGTAGCAGCGAGCATGACGGAGGTAGTGCCTAGCAATACGGTTAGAAGCAAGGTATTAAATACAGTGCCAAACGGATGCCCAAATAAATAGGTGCTGACTTCTTGATAGGAATCGGCCTGAATCCGATAGGCAATCAGCATGACGCGGATACCTGCCCAAATAAACAGCATCGTCGCCAGAATGATGCCAACTAAGCCTTGTGTTCCATATTGAACAAAGAACTCTACAATTTCTTTGCCTGAGGCAAAACCAGCTCCTACGACTGTCCCAATATACGTAAAAGCGATCTGCCATGCGGCTCTCCATGTTCCTTGCATCTCAGACCTCCTGTCCCACCTTATTCCATCCTATGAGAGGGAGTGAACCGAATATGCGCGTTACTGTGTTAGGCTATCAATCTCCTTATCCTGGCCCAGGGGGTGCTACTCCGGGTTACCTGATTGAGACAGACCGTGTCAAAATTCTTCTAGACTGCGGCAGCGGTGTTCTTGCGCAGTTAGGAAAGCATTTACCTATTTTTGAGCTGGATGCTATGCTCTTATCCCACTATCATCATGATCATGTTGCGGATGTAGGAGTGATGCAGTACGGTTTGATGGTTCATCAGTTATTTGGCCAAAGACCTGCTGACAAGCCGCTTCCGATCTACGCTCCTGCGCTGCCTGTGGCCAATGCCGAGACATTGGTGTATCGAAGGGCGACCACATTTACCCCAATCACCGAAGAAACGTCTGTTACCATTGGGGACGTTGCAATCACTTTTTTACGGACAGACCACGGTGACGGAGATCCTTGCTACGCCATGCGTTTAGAAGCCAACGGACGTGTCCTTGTATACGGAGCGGACAGTGGACCAGGTACAGCCTGGGAGGGCTTTGCAAGTCAAGCGGATTTGTTTATTTGCGAAGGGACCTATCTAGATTACAATGTACCAGCGAAGCCAAATGGACACCTTTCTGTTCGCCAAGCGGCGGAATTGGCGCAATCCCTATCCTGCCGTTCTTTATTAGTCACACATTTGTTTTACGGCTATGAGGAGTCCCAAGTAATTGCGGAGGCCAATGCCTTTGTCGAAGGTCCAGTTTATGCAGCGCGAATTGGTCTGCAAATCGATTTATAACGTTGTTTGTGTACATAGAGAGGAGAGCTGACTGTGTTTCCAAATGTATTAGAAGTCGCACGCAAATTAATCCGTGAACGGGTACAAGTAGGGGAAACGGTTGTAGACGCTACAATGGGGAATGGAAATGACACCTTATTTCTTGCGCAATTGGTGCAAGAAGAGGGGAAGGTAATCGCCTTCGATATCCAGCCGCAGGCGATTGAGAAAACGCGCGAGAGACTCGAGAGAGAAGGTCTGGCGAACAGGGTAGAAATGAAGCTCGCCAGTCATGAGGAAATTGACAAACTGGAGATTCTTGCCGCGGCAATCATGTTTAATTTGGGCTATTTGCCGGGTGGAGACAAGGAAATTACAACTCAAGCGAGCAGTACCATTCAGGCGATTCAATCAGGATTGAGGGTGCTCAGACCAGGTGGAATCATGACAGTCATGATTTATTGGGGGCATCCGGCGGGAGAGACGGAAAAAGAGGCAGTGGAAGCATTTTGCCACGAGCTAAGTCAATTGGATTATTTGGTTTTAAAATACCAATATATCAATCAGCAAAACCAAGCCCCATTTTTACTGGCCATCGAGCGCAGGGGACAATAAAAAAACGAAACGCGATCCTTTCCCGGGCAAGCGCAGCATCCGACATCATTCTTATGAGAAAGCAATGATTTTGTCAGGTTGCGAAAGAGGTGTACAAAAATAGGCACGCTCTTGGCCTTTCTGGCACATACCCTATGTAGAGCAATGTGGCAAGGGGGATCTGCGTGGACAGAATCGGAATAATGTTGGATTGGGCCCTTATGGTGAAAGGAATTCAAGGCATCAAGTCATATGAGCGTCTGCCTTATTATGTCGAAATCGGTAAAGAGCTTGGGTTGGAGCCAGTTTTTTTTCATCCGCGGCATGTGAAGCCAGGAGATGAAAGAGTCAAAGGATATTTTTGGAACGGAAACCGGCTCGTCTCACAACTGGTTTCAGTCCCGGGAGTCATCCACAATCGTGTTTTGACAGGGGATGCAAAAGCGCGGAATGTGATTCGAAGATTGAGCCAAAAGAAAACGGTGTTCAATGGCTTGGTTGTACGGGATAAGCGGAAAGTACACCAGATGCTCTGGAAAAATGAACAAATTCGCAGCTATCTGCCGCATACAGTGCCT
Source organism: Brevibacillus brevis NBRC 100599 (assembly GCF_000010165.1). NCBI lineage: Bacteria > Bacillati > Bacillota > Bacilli > Caryophanales > Paenibacillaceae > Brevibacillus > Brevibacillus brevis. The sequence continues at coordinate 3,593,092 of NC_012491.1, read as the reverse complement.
TATTCCATGGAGCAGTTGCGTCAGTTTTTAAATAAGTACCAGGTGGTGTACGTCAAGCCTTCGATTGGATCAGTCGGAATTGGGGTAGCACGTATTGAACGGCATGGAGGCAATTATCATTTCATTGCATCGAAGAAACGGCAGATCTTATCTCATTCGCAGATCTTCTCCACGGTGCGACGTTGGGTTGGTAACAAAAGATTTTTGATCCAGCGAGGAATTCCTTTGGCCCGCTATGGAGGCAAAACGTTTGATATTCGTGTTTCGGTGCAGAAAAACAAAGAGAAACAGTGGACTGTGAGCGGGATGGTTGCCAAGGTCGCCAATACGAAAAACAAGCTGAGTAATCTCTCTCGAGGAGGGACAGCAGTACCGTTTTCGGAAGCTTTGGTACCCATCTTTCCTGAGGTGAAACAACAACAAGCTGTCATTGAAAGAGTTGGCATAGCGGCGGTGGAAATTGCGGAGCAGTACGGTCGGCATTTTTCATCATTAGCAGACTTAGGGATGGATATGGGAATTGACGAGAGAGGCAATCCGTATTTGATCGAAGTCAATGTGCGTGACCAACGCTATTCTTTTTTCAAAGCAGGGGAAAAAGAGATGTTTAAACAAACGTACCGTCATCCACTGGAATATGCGCAGGCATTGCTCACGGAAAAAAAGAAACGGAAACATCTACTCCTAGCGCCAAGCCAATTGCTCTAAAGAAGACAGGCAGAAGAATGTGAAAAAGACGGTGGCATTTATTGCCCCGTCTTTTCGTATGCCTTGACCTACGATTCTGCTGGCTGTTGTTGGTCAGCCAATGGAAAGGGCAGATTGCGAAAGTGACGATATACCAAAGCCAAAATCGATTTTCGAGTCAAGATTCCTTGGAAATAGTGCTCCTCGTCTTCAATACAGACGAAAGGGTGATTAATGGACACTTCTAATGCTTTCAAAAATTCATCGGTGTCACGCAATCGAGGGACCTTCGCATCCATCACATCATCTACAATATGTTCGGACATACGCTCAGTCTCGAAGCGCTCCAAACCAAGAGTCTTATTCATGATCATATTCGTGCTGATTAACCCATGCAAACGATACTGATGATCCAGTACAGGAACGGCTGAATAGCCGGACTTGATTAGGACTAGCAGGGCGTGCTCAAGCGAATTACCTAGCTGCACATGTGCGACCTTTGTGGACGCAATTATGAGATCTTTGATCGGAATATGTAACAAAGGGATCTCTTGATTCATTCAGATCCACCACCTTTTCTTTCTGTCGTCTATAGCAGTAAGAACTGCATGTGGTCCCCTTCTATGATACCGTAAGAGAGGTACAAACGGTAGGGCTACATTTAGAAAACTTGGCATCGCCAAGGGTTTTGTCGGGGCTAAAGACGAAAAAAGCCCGGCAGTTATGCCAGGCAAGTAATCGAGGTGTGGAACAATCGTCCCTAGCTCTAGTATGCGAGCTCAAATTGTTTTTTACATTAGGAGTTTAGAGGAAACCAGTTTCTCCCTTACGCTTTATACGTTTGATTATTGAAAATGGGCTTGGCTTCCACCCGTTTTTTTCGATTGAACCAAAAGGACATCGTCGTCAACTCGTATAGGAAAATGCAAAGTGGCGGTGTAATCACGAACATGCCGAGAACCATTGACGGTGTCGACCAGCCTAGTCGATGAATGACGTAGCTCTGCATCAAGAACAAGATCAACGGATGAACCAAATAGATGGCCATATTTTGTTTGGCCAACCGGGAAAGCCACGGACCAAGTTTAGGCAGCTTGCCGAAATAACTGGATGCAGGGTAAAAGCTGACGATTACACAGAGTGTGTACAACAAGTAAAGCGGCTCGAAAATGTTCATACTCTCGTAATAGCTTTTGGAGCCAGAAAGATAGCTGTAAGCCATCCAAACGCCTGCACTTGCCATTACAACGATAGAAGGTATTTGAAGACGTTTCACCCATGTCCGCCATTTATCCACATTCATCCCGGCATAAGCGCCGAGTGCAAAAGTAAACACGTACATGAAAACATAATGCTGTCCGTAAACATACGTGTGCTTCACAAGGGACAGGAATGGGGTTGCAGCCCAATCAATGGCCCATAACGGCGTAATGAACAAATAGTGGTAGAGAAGGTACAGACCAGCTTGTCCAATAAATAGGACGATGATCCAACGAAAATTCAAGTACCGTTCCATCCACGGTTTAATCAGGCAAAACAACAAGCACAATTGCAAGTAAACCGGAATGTAGTACAAGTGGTAGAAAGAGCTACCCGTAAACAGACTATCGAAAAACGGTTCTACCAGCACGGCTGGGTCAAAGGTTTGATGCTTAAAATAGGTGAAGATGGCCGTCCAAATTACGTAAGGCAATATAACAGCGCGCCAGCGTTTTTTCCAGAAAGCACGCCAATCCAATTGTCGATTTTGATACCAGTAAAACAGCAGCATTCCAGTTGCAAATATAAACAAAGAGCGACCGAATTTTAATAAGATAATTAGAACGGCTTGCAAATCACTATTCCACGGATACGTCTTCTCATTGGCCAGGAAAAAACTGAGGATGTGAATCATCAAGACAGTAAGTGCCCCAAAAACAAAAAGGGCATTCAGATCCTGAAACGTCCCCTTTCGATTGCTATTCATAATTCCTCCAGAATTTTACCGGCAGCACCTGGAGAATCAAAAACAAGTACAACGCCCGTTATTCGGGTAAGTGCCAGTCAGGTGCGGCCAGTTCTTTTGCGGTATAAGAAAATAAGTGTAATCGCTGCGACAAATGATGCCTCGACTCTGTCACTAACTCATTTTGCACATAAAAGGGGGTAGGTGATACAGCCCACTCAGAACGGATTGTCTCCAATAGACGTGCTTTTACATCATCCATTGTGGCCAATTTTCCAGTCAAACTGGCAATGCTGCCAACGGTAGAAGCATCAATGGAAGGAATTGGCTTATGGCTTTGCATTTCATCCAAGCCGGCGAGACGGTAAAAGTGCTCCATCCATTCGCCTCGTGGACGATCGTCGACGTTAATGCATAATTGCAAAATAGAGCCGTGGCGTGTGCGTCTTTGTGCCATACCTCCGATTTTTTTACCGTGAATGGAAAAATCGTATTCCCCTGCACAGTAAGAACCCGTCACTTCTCCAAATTCCAGCTTTCCGTAATCGCGCAGGCCCACATCAAGAAGCTGGGCAACAAACGAGAAGAAGGAGTCAATGGAAATCGAAGTGTTAGGCAATAAACAAGCCATATTGAGTACGCCAGCATCAAGCGGAACACAAGCTCCTCCAGACGAGCGAAGAACACAACCAAAGCCATCTTGACCGAACTGATGCAAGGCTTGCTGGAGATGTGGAAGCTTGGCGTCTCTGCGGCCGAGATACAGCGCCTGATCGTACACCCAGAGATGAATGACAGGTGCTGCTGATTCAGATTGCATACTGGCTGCCAACGCTTCATCACGAATTAAAGGCTCAAGTGGACTATCCTGGTAGGTACCGGAGTCCATCCAGCGAAACGGTTGATTAACAGAAAAAGACATAGGAAGGCTCCTTCACAGGACAAGAATAGCTACCATTATAACATCTGAAATGCGTTTATTTCTACGTTTTCGCTATCTTTTTTCCATTTGGTAGAACATGCATGTCGTGTGGAGTGAAAAAATACCCGACAGGCCAAGATAGCTTGTCGGGTGGGATATGGGTCTTTATTTCGTCTCTTTAAAGGTGAAATTGTCCAGGTAAGTCGTTTTGCGAGGAGCGCCTTTTGTCGCTTCTTCTTGCAGATACAGACCGAGTTTTTTGCCTTCTTGTTTCACATATTGTTGACCGAACAAGTATTGATCGTTCAAGTAAATGGAAACGGTATTGTCAGTGACAGCCACCTTCAAGCGATTGCTTGATTTCAGCTTGTAGGTGCTGGATGAGATGATGTCGATATCGTCGTCTTCCACATCATTTACTTTTCCTAAAACAACGCGATCTTTTTGGATGAAGACGACATTGGCTTTTCCATCTTTGCCGTTGAAGTACAGACCGCCTAAACCTTCACTGCCAACCACATTCACATCGACGCTCAATTCATAATTCTTGACGTTGTCAGATTCATTCCAGCGAAGTGGCAGAAGGTAATGATCCAGATCATCATCATCGGATTCAGCAGTCACTTGTTTGCTAGCGACCTCCCAGTTACCGATCGCTTTGTCAGTATCCCAGTTTTTCAATTTGGTATCAGAGAAGGAATCGCTGATATTGATTTTCTCTGGTTCTGGCTGAGGCTGCGGTTGACCAGGGGTAGGGAATACAATTTTGCTTTCATCATCGCCACGATCCAAAATAGCACGATAGAGCAGAGAAGCAGCTTCCGCACGAGTAATCGGATCTTGTGGACGGAAATTGCCATTGTATCCTTTCATCAGATCGGTTTGGATCGCAATCGCAATATACGGACGCAGAGCGGACGAAATATCGTCGTAATCACGGAACTTTTTCAATTGATCCAAGTCGGCTTTGTACTTTTGATCGTAGCCCAACAGGCGTACCAATGCGACAGCAATATCTTCTCGTACTGCCGCTTTATCTGGCTTATACGTGTAGGTAGAGCCGGATTTGTAACCAGTCAAGTAAGGCTTGGCGTGCTCCACATACAAAAATGCCCAGTGATGACGAGGGACATCTTTAAAGGTTTGCTCGACGTAGCGTTTGTTTATATCTACATCTGCTGCTGCAATCATAATTTTGGCAAATTCGGCGCGGGTTACCTCATTGTTCGGTCTAAATGTTCGATTGTCGTACCCTTTGATGATCCCTTTTGCCGCCATCTCCGTAATTTCCTTGTATGCCCAATGGCTACGCGGAACGTCAGAGAACGAAGGGGTGGAAGCGGCACCGACGACCGGGATAATCGTTAAGAACATCAACACCGACAAAAATACGGCTAGTGCTCTTTTCATATTTACCTCCTCAAAATGGCAATGTAGTTTTTGTTGACTGCTATTCAGACGTCGAGTGGGCTTGTATTGTTGCAGGGGAAAAAAATATTATGATGAAAATAGGAAAAAAGGAGGAGTTTCAAAAAAATTGGCAGGTAAGGAGGAGTATGTACCAATGGTAAGGGCATGCAGGACCAACATGGGTATGTTTGGAAAGACGTTGTCTATCAGACTTTCGCCGTTTCGTACATATTTTGCCTCATAATGGTTATTATGCATTGGCTTTTGTATCACCCAAAATGATATAATTCTTTATTGGTTACTTATGTAGATGATTATAGCTGAGGTGATATATGATGAAGGAAACGAAAGAGGCGACTGTGGACTTAAAATCCGTTAAGTCTCCAAAGAAGACGGAAGACTATGCGAAATACTTCCAGGCCCCCTCTCTGAAAGATGCGAAAACGCGCGGTAAGGAAGAGATTTTAGTCCATTACGATTTTCATATCCCAGAAGACATGCAGAACATCGGAAAAGGAAAGCGCTATCACGTTCGTACGTATGGCTGCCAAATGAACGAGCATGATTCGGAGACGATTTCTGGTATTTTGCAGGCAATGGGTTATACCTCCTCTGATTCTGTCGAAGATGCGGATGTCATTCTATTTAACACCTGTGCGATCCGCGAAAATGCAGAGGATAAAGTATTTGGGGAGCTTGGCCACATGAAGCGGCTCAAGAATAACAATCCAAATCTGATCCTCGGTGTATGCGGCTGTATGTCCCAAGAAGAGAAAGTCGTCAAGAAAATCCTGAAAAGCTACCAGCAGGTCGACTTGATTTTTGGAACGCACAATATTCACCGATTGCCAGAACTGTTGCGCGATGCGATGTTCAGCAAAGAAATGGTGATTGAGGTTTGGTCCAAAGAAGGCGATATCGTCGAAAATATGCCGAAGCTCCGCGAAGGAAACACCAAGGGCTGGGTTAACATCATGTACGGCTGTGACAAGTTCTGTACGTACTGTATCGTGCCGTATACCCGCGGAAAAGAACGCAGTCGACGCCCGGAAGATGTCATCGCAGAAGTGCGTGATCTCGCTCGCCAAGGCTTTAAAGAAATTATGCTTCTTGGACAAAACGTCAATGCGTACGGGAAAGATTTTGAGGATATCAAGTACGGTTTTGGAGACCTGATGGACGAGATCCGCAAGATTGATATCCCGCGTGTGCGTTTCACGACAAGTCACCCGCGCGATTTTGATGACCACTTGATTGAGGTGCTGGCAAAGGGCGGCAACCTGGTGGAGCAAATCCATTTGCCTGTCCAATCCGGATCGACAGAAGTACTCAAGCGGATGGCACGTAAATACTCGCGTGAGCATTATCTGGAGCTCGTTCGCAAAATCAAGGACGCGATCCCGAATGTCTCGCTTTCTACCGATATTATTGTTGGCTTCCCAGGCGAGACCGATGAGCAGTTTGAAGATACGATTTCGATGGTGGAAGAGGTCAAGTATGATTTTGCCTATACCTTCATTTACTCCCCACGTGAAGGTACACCGGCTGCTGTCATGGAAGACAACGTTCCGATGGAAGTGAAAAAAGCACGCTTGTATCGACTCAATGAAGTGCTGGCTGGCATCGCTCTGGAGCAGAACAAAAAACTGCAGGATCAGGTTGTCGAGGTACTCGTGGAAGGCGAATCGAGGACGAATGCGGAAGTGCTTGCGGGACGTACGCGTACGAACAAGCTTGTCCATTTCACCGGCGACAAATCTTTGATCGGACAGTATGTGCACATAAAAATTACGGATGCGAAAACGTGGACACTCCACGGTGAACTCGTATCCAAAGTTGAGGTGTAGGTCATTATGGAACAAACAAACGTTTTTACACAGAAGGAAATTCTCGATAAAGCTCGCGAGCTTGCCGCTATGATCGCGCGTACGAATGAAGTTGATTTCTTCAAACGTGCTGAACTGCAAATCAAACACAATGAACGTGTGCAAGATTTGATTGATACATTGAAGCAGAAACAAAAGCAAATGGTGATGTTTGAATCCATCAACAAGCCGGAACTGGTGAAAAAAGTGGAGGACGAGTACAACCAATTGCACGAAGAGCTGGATGCCATTCCAATCGTTACGGAATTCAAGCAATCGCAGGTTGATGTGAACGATCTTTTGCAAATGGTCACGAACGTGATCACGAACACCGTATCGGAGCGTATTATTTTGGATACAGGCGGAAACCCATTGACTGGAAAGACTGGTGGCGGGCCTGAAAAGAAAAAATCTGACGGCTGCTGCTCCTAATTCTTGATAGAAAGCCTTCCCGGCGCTGTTCTGATCAATACCCAACAACTTTCCCAAATATAAGGTGGTTGTTTGCACGCTAGTCGAATGCCCTGCATACAAATGTACAGAAACGTTGTATGGAGGAGGTAACGAAATGTCGGGTATAGACAAAGATCTACAGTGCCGGGAACTTATCGCGAAAGCAGTCTGCGGCAAAGGCCATAAATTTTCTATTACCACCCACACCATCATACCGTCGCAAACTCCTTCGACGATCCTCGGATGCTGGGTTATAAACACGAACTTCCAAGCAGAGAAAGTCGGAGATGCCGTTGAAGTATCTGGTACGTATGACGTCAACCTGTGGTTTTCGTTTGCTAATAACACGCAAACCGAAGTCAAGCGGGAAACGGTTCATTTCTCCGTTCTCGTACCGCTTACGTTCTTCGACAAGAACTGCAGAGGCGATCTGGAAATCGTTGCACGTGCCGTGGAGCAACCGAAGTGCATAAAAGCGGAGTTAAGTGGTGGTGGCACAATCACGGTCAGAGTTGAAAGCGAATATGCAGTAGAGGTCATTGGAGAAACAAAGGTGTGCGTTGTTGTCTGCAATAGTTGTGATGACAAAGAATTCCATCTGGTTGACGACTTTGAAGATAACAGTGACGAGTTTGATGACTTTGATTCCGCTACGCTACTCGACGAGCTCGACTAAAGAGGAGAAATTATCTCCTCTTTTTTCTTTTTTTCGGATACAGGTCATTCACACTTTTTTCTGGGCGCATTCATAAGATAACGAAAGAACAGCGAGGGAGTGTGGAAGGCATGATTCTACGCACAAAAACGAGTCAGCGAGCTAACGGGCAGGAAACGCCAGCAACACAACCGATGACGGCCAACGCGAAAGAAGTCGTAGCCTATTTGCATCGTCCTGAAATCGGTCGCTGGTTGCTCCGGCAGGGGCGAATACCTGTTACAGGAAATGAAGCGCGACCGGGCTGGCGAACATATAGGGTATGCCTTTACCAAGACTATGTACTGGATATTGCCAGAAGCGAGGAGCAATCACATTGGCTGCTGCACCGTCTGCAGGAACCCGAGTGGCATTCCGTCACCTTGCCTTCCACTGAAACAGAGATTCAGATGGTGCAAGGGCTGGCTACGCGCAGTTTGTATGCCGTGGGAGCGGATGCGGGTCAAGTGACGATCATGGCGGCTTCTCCCCATCGACTTAAGGTCGTCGAGGTGGAACCAAATTGGCCAGCCAGCCATGCTGACGAATATATGCAGCGTGCCCGAGATTGGTGGGAAGCTCGGATGCGTAAACAGCCGCAAACGCTACAAAGTTTGGGGGCTGATCCGGAATTTGCTTTGCGCAAGCCCACAGGAGAAATGGCACTTGCTTCTGACTTCCTGAGCATCAATGGGGCGGTTGGATGTGATACGACACGCTACCGGGAAGAATTAGGTCTCCATCAGCACCCGGTTGCAGAGTTGAGACCTGCGCCATCGGAGGACCCTGATCAATTATTTACGCATATCTACGATAATCTGGCACTCGCCTACCAAAAAATAGGGGACGCGTCTATCGAATGGCTCGCTGGAGGAATGCCGTTTCAAGGTTATCCAATCGGCGGGCATATTCATTTTGGCGGGCTCACACCTACTTTTTCTCTTCGGCGAAAGCTGGATGCGTACTTGGCTCTTCCTCTAGTTCTGATTGAGGATGCAGGCTGTATGAGCCGCAGAGAGCGCTATGGATTTTTGGGGGATGTAAGGGAGAAGGAATATGGATTCGAATACCGTACACTCCCGAGCTGGCTCGTTGATCCCCTTGTCGCTCGTGGGATTCTTCATTTGGCCCATTTGGTTGCAACCAATCACGAGAAGTTACAAGCGTCGCCTCATCTCAAGCTACCGCTAATCAAAGCATATTACCAAGGCGAAAAAGAAAAGCTCCTGCCGTACGTAGTTCAAGTCTGGAAAGAAGTAAAGGAGCTGCCAGGCTATACGCTGTCACGAATTCATTTGGATCGATACTTTTCGTTTTTAATCGAGAGTCAATCGTGGAGAACGGATGAAGACCTGCGCAAGATATGGAAGCTACCATAAACGGATACTACCATCCGATGCAGGGTCAACATTACCGTTCAATCATGATATAATAGCGACGAGAATTAGTAGGCTAGGAGAAGAAAATCATGGCTCAATATACCCCGATGATTCAACAGTATCTGGCTATCAAAAAAGATTATCCGGATACTTTCTTATTTTTTCGCTTAGGTGATTTTTACGAACTGTTTTTTGATGACGCCATTCTTGCGTCCCGTGAGCTGGAAATTACACTGACGGGACGTGATGGTGGTGGTTCTGAGCGCATACCAATGTGTGGAGTTCCACATCATGCGGCAGACGGCTATATCGCAGAGCTACTAAAAAAAGGACATAAAGTAGCCGTTTGCGAGCAAGTCGAAGATCCAAAAGAAGCCAAAGGGGTCGTTCGCCGGGAAGTGACACGCGTCATTACCCCAGGTACGATGATGGAAGGCAAATGGCTGACGGATAAGGAAAACAATTACATGGCAGCGTTGGCCCAAGTAGAAGGGCGAACGGGTGTTGCTGCGTGTGATATGAGTACAGGCGAGATGTACGTTACTTCCTTGGCAGGACAGGCAGAGAGTGTCCTGGATGAAGCTTTGCAATATCGCCCTAAGGAGCTCGTCTTTTTTGGCCTCGCTGCTTTGCCGAAGACTGCACTGCCATCTACTGTCGTGGATGCGCACCAACTGGACGTATTTGCAGTGGATAGTCAATACGCGGAGCAGGCAAAAGGGCTGGATGTGTCCATGCGAGCGGCGGTCAATGCACTCTTGTTCTACATAGGGACGACGCAAAAACGTAGCCTTGCCCATATGCGCCTGTTAAAGCAGTACGATGCAAAGCAGTATCTGCAAATGGACGGCTTTTCCAGACGCAATTTAGAATTGACTGAGACCATTCGCGATAAGACGAAAAAAGGCTCCCTGTTGTGGCTGTTGGATCGGACTCAAACGGCAATGGGTGGTCGTCTTTTGCGCAGATGGATTGAGCGTCCATTGCTCAGTCGCGATCAGTTGGAGGCACGCCTGAGCGCTGTGGAAGCCTTGAAGGGGGACATGCTGCTTCGCTCGGATTTGCGGACTTGCTTGGATCGTGTCTATGATTTGGAACGTCTGGCGGGCCGTATTTCCTACGGGAATGCGAACGCACGAGATCTCATTCAGCTACGGATGTCTTTGGAAGCTGTTCCAGAGCTGAAGCAGTATATGATCCAAACGAATACCCCAGTATTGATGGAACTGGCTAATGGGATGGATGAATGTGCAGATATTGTCAACTATTTGGCTCATGCCCTTGTGGATGATCCCCCGATATCGGTTCGTGAAGGCGGAATGATTCGGACGGGATATGATGAGTACCTGGACAAGCTCCATACGGCAAGCCGTGAAGGGAAGACGTGGATCGCCCAACTGGAGCAGGGAGAACGGGAAGCGACAGGGATTCGTTCGCTTAAAGTTGGCTTCAATAAGGTATTCGGCTATTACATCGAAATATCGAAATCAAACATTGCCAACGTTCCGGCTGGTCGGTATGAGCGCAAGCAAACTTTAGCCAATGCAGAGCGGTACATCACGCCAGAGTTGAAGGAACGTGAAGCCCTCATTCTGGAAGCAGAAGAAAAGATGATTGAGCTGGAGTACCAGCTATTCGTTGCTGTAAGAAGTGAAGTCGCGAAGCATATACCAAGACTACAGAACCTCGCGGAGCGCATTGCGTCTGTGGACGTTCTCCAGGCGTTTGCTACAGTAAGCGACGAGCGGGGATTTGTACGCCCTGAGCTTGTGGAAAGCGGCGATTACGTCATTACAGAAGGGCGCCATCCAGTGGTAGAAGCTGTTCTGGAGCGCGAAAAATACGTGGCTAATGACGTGGAGATGGATCAGACCAATCGTCAAGTTTTGCTCATTACGGGTCCGAATATGGCGGGTAAGAGTACGTACATGAGACAGATTGCCTTGATCACGGTGATGGCACAAATCGGTTGCTTTGTTCCTGCTAAACAGGCCAAGCTGTCGATTGTCGATCAGATTTTTACTCGAATTGGGGCAGCCGACGACTTGGTAGGCGGGCACAGTACGTTTATGGTGGAAATGCTGGAGACGAGACACGCCCTGCAAAAAGCGACAGCGAAGAGCTTGATCCTGCTCGATGAAATTGGTCGCGGGACTTCGACGTACGATGGAATGGCGCTTGCACAAGCAGTCATTGAGTACATTTGCCAAAAAATCGGTGCCAAAACACTCTTCTCGACGCATTACCACGAGTTGACCGGGTTAGCTGAGACGTTGAGTGGTGTCGTGAATGTCAACGCTCGATGCGAAGAACGGGAAGGGAAGCTCTTGTTCCTTCACAAAATTGAAGAAGGACGAGCAGATAAGAGTTATGGAATTCATGTGGCAGAGCTTGCGGAAATGCCGACTTGGGTCATTGAGCGGGCGCGTAGCATCTTAACCGGACTTGAAGCAAATGGGAGTACAGGGAATGGAAATGCAGCGAGTGACGTCCAAATGTCGCTCGAAACGCTATGGACGGCACCAGTTGCTGCGGTGCGTGAAGAGCCGATGCAGTTTGCGTCAGCGGAGGAAGAAGCGATTATGGCTGAGCTGCGCGAGCTGGATTTGAATTCAACGACGCCAATGGACGCCATGATGAAACTATATGCATGGAAACAGCAATTGAAAAAGCGATAGGGTTCGTCCGGAGGGGAGGCACTCATGGGAACCATTCAAGTTTTAGATGAGCAACTCGCCAATATGATTGCTGCAGGTGAAGTAGTCGAAAGACCGGCTTCGGTTGTCAAAGAGCTGGTCGAAAATTCAATTGATGCTCGTGCAACGACAATCGAGATCCACGTTGAGGAAGGCGGTCTGGAGATGATTCGGATCGTTGACAATGGGAGGGGGATGGATCGGGAAGATTGTCAGCTGGCTTTTGAGCGCCATGCTACGAGTAAAATTAGCAACGCTCGTGATTTATTCCGCATTCGTACGCTGGGCTTTCGCGGAGAGGCACTGCCGAGTATCGCGGCAGTCTCGCGTATGGAACTCACGAGCAGCACGTCCAGTAGTGAGGTAGGTACTCATCTCTTGATTGAAGGTGGGCAGCTCGGAACGATTTCCGATAAAGCCGCTGTAAAAGGGACAGAAGTATGTGTACGCAGCTTGTTTTTCAACACACCTGCTCGCTTGAAATATATGAAGTCGATCGCCACGGAAGTCGGACATATTTCTGATTATGTGAATCGGCTTGCACTCACGCATCCGTCGATCTCCTTCTTGCTGACTCATAACGGCAAGACACTCTTGCAAACGTCTGGGGACGGAAAGCTGCTGCACGTCATGGCGGCGATCTACGGTGTGCAGGTCGCGAAGCTGTTGCTTCCAATTGCAGGGGAGACTCTCGATTATAAGTGGTCTGGTTTTCTTTCGAAGACGGAAGTGACAAGGGCGAATCGCTCTTACCTTTCGACACTGGTAAACGGTCGATACGTGCGTAGCTATTCGATCAACAATGCGATTATGCGCGGTTATCATACATTGTTACCGATCGGTCGTTATCCGATTGTAGCTTTGCAGATCGAAATGGATCCGTCACTGGTAGATGTGAACGTACATCCTGCCAAACTAGAGGCGAGATTCAGTAAAGAAGATGAATTGTGCAGTGCCATAGAACAATCGGTAAAAGAGACATTGCGACAAGGCTTGGGGATTGTCAGACCCATGGTTACTCAACCAAAAGCTAAGGTCGTCACCCAGGTTGTTCAACCGCAGTTTGACCTGCAAATTACCAAGCCTGATACTCCGCAATCGCCGTTACTAGCCGCGAGTCCCCGACTCCAGGAATGGATGGCCAAGCAGGAGGTACCAAGTAAGCAAGTGGATCTAGTGACGCCTATCGCTCCATCTTTTGAGAATGGCACGGTGAAGGAGACTGCGGCCAACTATGAAAAGCTAGAGGCTGCAAAAGTAGAGGCTATCCCGCATGAAATCGTGAAGGCGACTCTATTGGATCAAACAGACACCAGGGAAGCTTTCCAGCCTAATGAGCCGAAGATTCCGGTACAATTGGACATTGCCCAGGCACCATCTCCTGCGTACCCAATCCATGAAATCAGCAGCGAGGATCATTCAGCCATAGCGGGTACCGAACAAACACCGCCACTCGTGGAAGCCACCAATGAAAATGAAACAGATTCGCCTGTCCCCGTTATGTATCCAGTTGGTCAAGTCCATGGTACCTACATCGTCGCGCAAAATGACGAAGGCATGTATTTAATTGATCAACATGCCGCGCAGGAGCGGATTTTTTACGAGTATTTCATGGACAAGCTTGCAGAAGAGGACATTTCCAGCCAGATCATGCTGTTTCCTCATACGGTGGAATATACGGCTGCAGAGGCAAGCAAACTGGAGAAGCGCCTGTCGCTTTTGCAATCGTTTGGTTTGGAGATCGAGGCGTTCGGTGGACGGACCTTTATCGTTCGCGCTCATCCACATTGGTTCCCAGAAGGGGCTGAGCTTGAGGTCATTGAGGAGCTCATTCAGTTTGTACTGGAAACGGGAGAAAACACCCAAGCCAATGTCGTTCTGATGCGCGAAAAAGCTGCCATCATGATGTCCTGCAAAGCATCGATTAAAGCGAACCGCTTCCTGACGCATGCAGAGATGGAAAGCTTGCTGAATCAGCTACGCAAGACGAGCAGTCCGTATACGTGCCCGCACGGCAGGCCGATTGTGATTCATTTTACTAGTTATGACTTAGAAAAAATGTTTAAGCGTGTGATGTGAACGATGCCCTCCTGCGGAAAAATCCGGGGAGGGTATTCTACTGTAAAAAGAAAGCGGGAAAAAACAAAAGTCAATAAGCAAATCTCATGCTGGAACAGAGCTTCTTCCATCGAGGACCTATTAACTGGTCCTGATTGGGGACTACGTTTGGACGGCGGTCCTGGCTGGCACCCGATGGCATTGCTCCACTAAAAAGTGGGGCTTTTCTTTTTTCTTCACCCCTAAAAAACAAGAACTACTTGTAAACTAGAGTAACTATTTTGATTGATAGATAGCTAAAGTACTAGACTGCCGCTTTTTGATTGAACTAACGATACCCGTTCTACGAATTCATGAGATTAGAGTGAGTATTCTTAATCATTTAGAGGGAGTTAAATAACAACTTCAATTTGTGATACGGTTCTCCGCGCTGTCTGTAACGGCAAGTTTTAGAGCCATCCTTTTGGGGGATGGCCCTTTCATTTATGCTCGCTCAAAAAACCGTTGTTTTTCGTTACTTCAATCGTTCTTCGATTAAGTTTAACAGTAGTGCTTTCTCTTCGTTAGGAATCCATTCCGATAGTCTAGCCGCTGCAATCGGTAACATCCACTCATCAATGTCACTGAACTGCAGACCAGAATATGAAAGATATTGTTCCAAGTATACTCCGTTTATTTTATCTCTCATCAGTTCAAGTGCATCTTTAACGCTACTTGGAGCCTCATCAGGCAGCGTACCAAAACGGAATAATAGCAAAGTTCGAGCGACATCACCAGCAGGATTACCGATCATCCCTGTCATCCAATCTATTACCCAGTTACGCTCACCGATCATAACATTTTCTGGATGAAAATCACCATGGCATAGACGGTTTCCATCCGGTAGATTTTTCAAATATTCAATGATCTCATGCTTCACTTCGCTAGATAGTTGGGAAGCGTTCTGAACGTTACGAGCCAAGACCTCTTTCTGATTAAGGACGGATGATCCTCCAATTCGTTCCACATCAAGTTCATATTTATGTATGCGATAATGTAGTTCAGCAAACTCTTTAGTCAAGCAATCGAGTTCGTTAGGAAACTGAACACCCATACGAAGCAGTGTTGAGCCCTCAATCCTTTCGAACACAATACCCTTCTTATGATCAAAGTCAATCAAATCGTACGCTCTTGGAGCAGGAATTTCAAGGAAGGCCACAATCCGATTTACTTCATATTCATATTTCACCGCTTCCATTGGAAATCCGTCCCTATAAAGCTTTAATATCTTCTCCTGATCTTGAGCAAATACTTCGGCTGTTCGACCCTCGCTAATCTTTTTCAATGTATCATCTCCTACTTTGAAATCTCCCTGTGATTATGCTTCATATTAGGAATGCTGCCTGCTAACTTAAAAAAGCGAATCTATTACAATTTCTTATATATATCAAGTTCGTGATCCAGACCAAGACCCCTTTTCGAGGGGTCATTATTATTTTCAGGAGGGACGTAAGAATGAGCGTTATCAAGATACGGCAGGACTTTGTCGTCCTGCGCTGCGCTGGAGCACTTCCGGTGCTTTCTTTAATCAGGTTGAGGACTACTTCAACCAACTAAGGGTTGAACATGAGGACGAAGCGGAGAAATTAAGTGTCAGACTCAGAAAAAAATTAGACTGACTGGCGCTTCATTAAGCTAATTGGCAAATTAGTTTAAGATCAAGCGCGGAGAACCGTATCATAAGTAACGGCAAGTTTTTTCGGAAAAACTCGCAGAAGGCTTGGAAAGGCGCTTTGGTGTGCATGGTTTGGGATGGGCACGCTAGACTGCAAAGTCGGCGCAAACGGGCTTCTGCGAGATTTTTGGGGTCACTGAAGAGCTTCGCCGACGTCGAGGAGTTCGACGTACTCGGGACAACTCCCCAGCAGTCCTCCGTCTTCACGGTTAAGTCCGACGTTTCTTAGATCGCAGACGTTATCACCCGCTTCGAGAACGACGATGTAGCCGTGCCTGCCCAAGCTAAATGTGACACATTATTAATCCTATCCTAATTTTTCTATTGTTAGCTCAGTTTAGTGGTTATTTCTAGATAACAAACGCTCTTGTTTTTTCAGCAGGGCGGGGTAGAACACCAACAATAGAGGAACTATGTATCAAGACAGGTCGATCTCGCGGCGGCAATTGACAGTGTTGGAGGTCCTGGAAGCGTGAGAGAAAGGGAGGAGCTACATAATAGAACACGGCCAAAGAAAAAAGCTCCTTTGGCCGTTCAGAAGTAGTTAGTGTTTATTCTGAAGACGACGAGAAATTTCATCTAGTTTATGGATGATAGAAAATAATTGCTCGGAAGTAGTATCTAATTGCTCAGCGGAAACCGTTGATAATGAGACCTGTTGATCAATTTTAAGTAATTGATTGTTAATGTTCTGTAGGGATTGATAAATGTCTTTAGATGAGGCATTTGATTTATCGGCTAATTTACGTACTTCATTAGCAACAACGGTAAAGCCACGTCCGTGCTCTCCAGCTCTAGCAGCTTCAATCGCAGCATTAAGGCCTAGAAGATTGGTTTGTGTAGAAACATCTGCTACGAAGCCACTGAGTTTCTCAATCTCCTCATTCTGCTCCTTTAACACATTCATGGAATGAGCGATCTCACCATTGTATTCATATAGTTTGGTTGCGGAGTCGGTGAAGACGGAAGAGATTCTAAGCGCTTCCTGGGTTGTAGCTGTCAATTCGACTGCCATTTGCTCCATATTGAGGCGGTAGCTTACATTTTCACGCATCGTGTCACCGATATACTGTTCAAGAATAATTGCAGAATCAAAAAAAACTCTTTTGAAAAGAGCCTGAAAAAATGCAGCTGAGTTTTCTAGCGATTGAATTCTTTCTGAAAAAAGACGTAAATACAGTGAGTATCCACCCAAAAACCAAGAAGCAGACAATCCAATTCTCGCATGGGTTGTTCCAATTCGTTTTCGGCTGTTTACATATTCTTCATCAATAACATGAGAAGAAAGTGTTTCGATATACCAAATCTGCATGTTCTTTAATTGGTCCATTGTTACATTTGTACGAATCAATTGATCCAAGTTAGGATGTTTTTCCAATTCTTCATAAAAACAATCTACGATTTCTTTTGAGTGAGTGCTGAAGAACTCTTTGTGTGAATACAAGAGGTCTAAGTCTTCTTTTGTTAGGCCGTAGAACACCCTAAGTGAATTCCATTTATTATCCAATGCAATCATGATGCCAACCCCTATTTTCTTTATATGTAATGTAAAACTCTTTCAGATTCTAACAAAAATAAAATGCTAAATAATAATAAAATGTTAAATAAAAATGAAATATTTATGAACTATATACTGATTCGATAAATATGAGATGTTGAAGAAGGGCGTATCCCTGCAACTAAGAACATGGAAGATGTATGGGATTTGGGGGTTTTTGTTTGGGGTATTATTCAGAAAATTTGAAAATTGGAATTGGTTTTAGGCAAACACTGACTTATGATTACTTGCAAAAACGAGGTGAAACAAAATGAGTTCATCACGTCAAACCGGGATGTTTATCTATCCGTGGGATATAGCCGAAAGTGGTATCGAGGCTGTGATGCAAACATTGCAAGAAGCCAGATGCAATACAGCGGTGGTCAATAGCAGCTACCATCAGGGGAGATTTTTTCACCCGCGAAGTAAAACGTTTCGCAGGCTGCCGTTTTCAGGGGTATCGTTTACGCCCGAATGGTCGAAGTACAACCGTTTGCGCCCGACTGTACACGAGCCAATCGCACAAGCAGGCATTCTTGGCAAAATAAAGGAAGCTTGTGAGCAGGCAGGGATGGGGTTCCATACTTGGTGGGTTGGCCTTCACAATTCTACACTTGGCTTGGCTCACCCAGATCTTTGTGTGCAAAACATTTGGGGGGATACATACACATACGCGCTTTGTCCATCGCAGCCTGAGGTTCAGCATTACGCCATTGCCCTTTTTACCGATACGCTAGAGCAGGTCAAGCCAGAGCGGATTTTGATCGAAGCGACTGCCTTTTTGCCGGTGATGTGGCCTATACATTCCATGCAATCAAGCTTGTAGCGCCAGAAGCGACGTTGGGAGCCGCTTTTTCCTTGCATCATAACCAAATCCAGTCAGCAGTCGAGTTGGCAGCGAGGGTGAAAACAGCAATGGACGCAGGTGCTCAATCGATTGTTTATTACAATCTCGGTCTGTTAAATAACCGCAGACTGAACTGGATCAAACAGGCAAACCTTGCCGTTGAGGAGTGGAGATAACTTTTTCATTCACTTGGCGTATACCCCTATGCAACAAGGCCCACGGAACTTCGCGGGTCTTTTTTACTTGGGTGAAGCTGATGGACTGAAAATCATACTACAGTCCGACGCGCTTTCATAAAAAATGGTATGATTGTCATAGCGAACAGGAAAAAAGTTTGGTTCAGATTCTATTTGACCGGCAAATTAATCCTGCTTACAATAATATGATCGTTACCGTTTATGTAAAAACCGTCGAGTCGTTTTTCTGGAACAGCAGTTCTGATCAAAAGGGCGAAGACGTAAGGAAGGGAACAAAGGCGTGATTGTTACGACAGGACTTGAGCCGGGTGAAGAAACCTTGCGTCACGCAGCTGAATTGGCTAGTACATTGGGGCTACAAGTTGTGAATCGACGCGATTTTTCATTGGGTCAAATGCGCAAGCGATATGGGGTAGAAGAAGTGTTGGTGGTTTCCGCTCTCGGAGCACGTCTGGAAGTGCCGGGGAAAAAACCATTCTTTTTTCATCCGAACACATCTGCTTTTCGTATAAAGCGGCTCATGCGCGGCGATACTGATACTATGCTTGTTGCTTGCCAAATTCATCCAGGGGATAAAGTGCTGGACGCCACCTTGGGTCTGGGTGCTGATGCGATTGTGTTTTCTCATGCGACTGGTGCAAATGGGAAAGTTGTTGGCATCGAATCTGAGCGATTGCTAGCCATCTTGGTAGAAGATGGACTGCGGCACTGGTCATCCGATGCGGAAGAATTGGAGCAAGCGATGCGTCGTATTGAGGTACGATGTGGCAACCATCTAGAAGTACTGAGAGGACTGCCCACCCGTTCCTTCGACGTCGTTTATTTCGATCCTATGTTCGAGATAACTGTACAAAGCTCGTCGGGGATCGCTGGAGTCCGTGAGCTCGCCAATCCAGAGGCTCTTTCCGAGGAGGCTGTTTTGGAAGCGCAGCGTGTTGCGAGAAAACGTGTGGTAATGAAAGAAGGAAAAGAAGGTAGGATGTACGAGCGCTTTGGCTTTACGCCGTTTCGCTCCCGCGGCCAGCAGGTCGTGTACAGCTACAAAGAGATAGGTGGAGGGGAGTGACCTTGCAACAGAGAGAAAGGCTAGTTGTAATTATTGGCCCAACAGCGGTCGGCAAAACCCAGCTTAGTCTGGAGCTGGCCGAACAGTTCGACGGTGAGATTATTTCCGGAGATTCCATGCAAGTATACCGTGGGATGGATATCGGCACCGCAAAAGCAGAACCTGAGGAGCTTGCGAGCATACCGCATCACCTCATTGATATTAAAAATCCAGACGAGGAATACTCTGTTGCGATGTTTCAGGAAAGTGCCGCAGGGTTGATTTCAGACATCAACCAACGTGGCAGACTTCCGTTTATCGTCGGCGGGACAGGTCTGTACATAGAATCGGTTACTCATCGATTTCAGTTTTCCACCACTTCTCAAGACCCTGAGCTGCGTGATCGACTGCAAAGATTGGCTGACAGTGAAGGTGTGGAAGCACTACACGCCCGATTGGCCGATGTCGATCCGATTACAGCGGAACGATTGCATCCCAATGATGTAAAGCGGGTGATTCGCGCATTGGAGATTTATGAAAGCAGCGGGTACAAAATGTCCGACTTTCAGCTCCGGGCGAAGCATTCACCCTATGATTTGGTGATGATTGGTCTCACGATGGACCGCGCAAAGCTGTATGAACGAATCAACCACCGGGTCGAACTCATGATCGAAGCGGGACTGGTTGAGGAAGTGAGGGGGCTCTTGGATGCTGGTTACGACGCGTCACTGGTCTCTATGCAAGGCTTAGGGTATAAGGAGCTCATCCCTTACCTGTATGGAGAAATCACGCTAGAAAAAGCGGTGAACGACATACAGCAGCGAACGCGACATTTTGCCAAACGCCAGCTTTCCTGGTTCCGGCGCATGGAAGAAATTCATTGGTTTGACATGACCGATTCAGCCGAACAGAGGAATAACGTGGAAACTATCAAGCGAATATTGGCAGGAAAGTTTCAACAATTGCCGAATATATAACATACAAGTCCTTTTAGGGGGTAGTGTACATGAAACAGACGATCAACATTCAAGATACGTTCTTGAATCATTTGCGGAAAGAAAACATCGCGGTTACCATTTACCTTGTGAATGGATTTCAATTGCGCGGGTATATTAAAGCATTCGATAATTTCACGATTGTGATTGATAGCGAAGGCAAGCAACAATTAGTATACAAGCATGCGATCTCCACTTTCACTCCGCAACGCCCTGTATCGCTCATGTCTCAGGAGAACAACCAACAGTAAGAGAAGTAACACCAACAGCCAGGATACATGTGATCCTGGTTCTTTTTTATGATCTGACCCGAGTGTTGGAAATACCATCAACGTCCAAATCCAAAGTATCAATAAAAAAGCCCTGTCGCCGTTGAAGCGAACAGGGCTTTCACATTACTCCATGCAATGATTATTCGTGTAAATTTGGAACGTAATGCCGAACTTGTCCTTCACATTGCCGTATGCTGGGCTGAAGAACGTTTCTTGCAGAGGCATAATCACTTGACCGCCTTCTTGCAGGGCATTAAAAATCTTATGAGATTGTTCTTTATCATCGGTCGAGATGCAGATGGTCACTTGATCACCAGGCTGATGCGGTTGACCTGGAAAGATATCGGAAAACATCATTTCAGTTTCACCGACGCGAATAGTAGCATGCCCGATACGATTCTTGGCTTCTGCAGGTAATGGGAACTCCGGATTTTCCGGCATTTCACCGAAGGTTTGCTTGAATAGCACTTCAGCACCTAGCGCACCCTCGTAAAAGCTGATCGCTTCACTTGCAGTACCGTCCAAAACGATGTAAGGAATCAAACGCAATGCCATGTGTCAACATCTCCCTTGGTTTTCATATGACCAACTTGTCAAATCCACTTACTATTATTGCCCATAATTTGATTGTAATACACAGAACGTATGTTTGCAATAGGGGGATTGATCAGGATGCTGAAGAACTCCGGCGAACCATGACTACGTAACAGACAATGGCGCCGATTGTAGAAAGCGCAATGATGATCCCCATCGGTACTGCGGTATGCTCGCCACTGATTCCCACAAGTGGCGCAACAATTCCGCCGCTAATGAAGGAAAGTAGCCCCTGGAGAGCAGATGCACTTCCTGCCGCCTTGCTTTGATTTTGCATGGCAAGGGAAAAGCCTGTTGCGCCCACAATCCCTACACTGGATACGACAAAGAATAGGGGAACGAGCACAGCAATAAGCCCAGCTTGTAGGAGAATCATTGCCAGAAGGAGGATTCCGCCGACTCCCGCAATAGTAATCCCGGCAATGAACAAGGAAGTTTCTTTCACTTTACCTGCCAGCTTCCCAGTGATTTGACTCGCGATAATAATGCCGACACCATTAATCGCGAAAATCAGACTAAACGTTTGTGGAGACACTTCAAATATTTTTTGAAACACAAAGGGCGAACCGGCGATGTAGGCAAACATAGCAGCAGTCACCAGCCCCTGCGTCACGGCGTAACCCATGAAAACGCGATCCTTCAGCAAGGTACCAAAGGTCGCCAGTGTATTGCCGATTCCCGCTTTGGAGCGGCGATCTTGTGGCAATGTTTCTGGAAGAGCGAGCAGCACGACGAGAAACATGATAGCGCCAATCAGACCCAGTACGACAAACACGCCGTGCCAGGTCGTAAATTCCAGGATTTGTCCCCCTACGATAGGTGCCGCAATCGGAGCGATCCCGTTAATGAGCATCAAGAGAGCGAAAAACTTCGTCAGTTCTGTCCCTGCGTACAAATCGCGAACCGTAGCGCGGGCGATAACAATTCCAGCAGAACCAGCAAGACCTTGTACGAAGCGAAGTAAGACGAACGTATAAATAGAGGGAGCTACCGCACACAAAAAGGAAGAGACCGCATACAAAATGAGTCCAATAATCAAAGGGATTCTTCGACCACGTACGTCGCTGATCGGTCCTGCGAATAATTGACCGATGGACAGGCCGAGCATGCATGCTGTCAAACTAAGCTGGGTCATGGAGGTGCTCGTCTGCAAATCATCGGCAAGCATAGGAAGTGCAGGTAAATACATATCTAAGGACAGTGGGCCAAAGGCAGAAAGCGATCCTAGAATCGCAGCCATCCACAGCCGTCGTGATTTGTTGCCAGTCAGAGAAGAGGGATCAAGTTCTTTTGCCATATGATTCACGATAAGTTGTCAAACCTTTCTCACTTGTTTTTCCAGGAAAAAAGCTCTCTACAGCTCAGAAGTGGGTTGCGTATTTTGCAAGTAATATGCTTGAAGGTTGCTGTGCATGCGATCGAGCAAGCCACGCAATACATCCTTTTCTTCCTCTGAGAATCCGATGAAGCAGTTTTCCTCAATGACGCGTAATACTTCTTTGACATGCTTGGTAGCCATCCGACCTTTGTCGGTAAGATAAACGCGGGAGATACGTTGGTCCCGTTCGTCTTCTCTGCGCTCGACAAGTCCCGATTTGGCCATCCGATTAATCATGACGGTAAGCGTAGCGGGCTTTACCCCGATTTTTCGGGCCAATTCGCTTTGTATCATTCCATCCTTTTCAATCAAGCGCATCAAGAGAATGGGCTGGCCGGGATAGACGTCGTATTTCTGAATCAGAAATTCTACATTTTGCCGATGCATTTTCATTACATGCGATGCAGAATGGGTTAATGCGGTTGCATAACTGAACTCCACCAAAGTACCCCCAATGAATTAGTGTGCTAACGAATATTCTGTGAAAGACGCCCGTAAGTTCATGCCTTGTCCTATTATACAAAAAACGATTGGACTTCGTCATGAAAATGATTTGCATGTACGAGCTTTGGAAGGATACGCAGCATTCTTTGGAGAAGTAATCATGTCCTTGAAAATCGAAAGAACAGGTTAGGTGAGATCAAGATGATCCTGAACGAAAAAATAAAAGCGGCTGTCGTGCATGTAACAGGAGTAAACGGGGAAGATCTCGGAATCATCTCCACAAAAGAAGCGCTACAACTGGCAAAAGACCAGGGAGTGGACCTCGTCTGTCTTTCTTTGGCTTCAAGTCCGCCGCCTTGTCAGTTAGTGAATCGAACGAACTATAAGGAACAGGTTATCCAGGAAAACGCCAAAAACCGGAAAGCTGAAAAAGGCGTAAAAATAAAAGAAATTCGTCTAAGTGCCTACATTGAAGACCATGATTACGATACGAAAAAAAGACAGGCAGAACGAATTCTTTCATCCGGAGATGCCGTGCAGCTGACTGTAAAATTGGAAAAAAAGGAAAGTCAGGAAGCCAAGCGATTAATTGAGCAGCTCATCAAAGATCTGGCTCATTGCGGAAAACAGGATAAAGGGATTCAAGTAAGCGGCAAGCAGGTAGTTGCCAATCTATTGCCGCTCTAATCAAGAAAAGGAGTAAGCACATGCCTTTTACTTTTGCTCATCCGGCTATTGTACTACCGTTACGCAAATGCAAGTGGTTTTCGTTCTCTGCCCTTGTTTTTGGCAGTATGGCACCCGATTTTGAGTATTTTTTCCGGATGCAGCCATTCAGCGTGTACAGTCACACCATGCTCGGATTGTGGGTGGTTGATTTGCCCATCGCGATCCTATTAGCGTTTTTGTACCAATACGTGGTCAAAAAGCCGATGCTTGCACGGTTGCCAGAGTGGATGGGGCGAGGGCTGGACTACACAAACAAGGGAAGCAGAATGCCAGCGTGGAAAATGGCAATTGTATTTGTATACTCCGCGATAATCGGCAGTTTGAGTCATATCGCATGGGACGCCTTCACGCATGACGGTGGTCGTATGGTTGACCACTTCTTGTTCTTGCAACAATCCATCTCGTTCGCTTATTATCACGTGCCCGTTTACAAGCTGCTACAGCACAGTAGTACCCTTTTCGGCGGCTTGGCCATATTGTATGTGATTGGGCGAAGAGCGCGGAGAAACAGACAGATCGTCATGAGACAGGTACCTGTTTTGGAAAAATGGTTGTTCTGGTTCGGAGTGGGGTTATTTGGGATCGTGACGGTCTTTTTACACGCGTTTGTGGTAAAAGGAATTTCACCCCTCATCCATCCTTTGCAGCAAGTTGTCCCGTTTCTCTCGGGATCACTGCTTGGAATCGTGGTGTTTTGCTTCGCTTTGGACAGGCTCAGATTGAAAAAGTAGAATCCCTCAATAAGAGGGATTTTATTGTCTTTAAATGGAAAAATCCTCAGACTTCAAATTCATTAAATCATCACGGGTTGGGTCAGGAATTTTGAGCAATCTAACGGCTTGCACACGTATTGCCTTTTCAATATTATTTCGTACATATCTTGCATTACTGAAATTTACTTGAAACGGATCACTCGTTACTGTTAGCAGTCTTCTTCTCAGTTTTTCACTTGCTTCAGCAGAGATTCTGTACTCCTTGTTCTTTGCCATTACATTTGCAATTTCCATCAACTCATCCACCTCATAATCAGCAAAGTTGATGTGGACGGGAAAACGTGAAGGCAGTCCCGGATTTAACTCAAGAAATGTATCGATTTCATCGTTGTACCCAGCAATGATACAGACGAAATCATTGCCGAAGTCCTCAAGGCATTTTGTAAGGCAATCTACAGCCTCTTTCCCAAAGTCTTTTTCGCCGCCACGAGCTAAAGAGTAGGCCTCATCGATAAACAGTATTCCTCCCATGGCTTTCTTAACAAGATCACGGGTCTTTTGTGCCGTGTGCCCAATAAATTCACCAACGAGGTCTGCACGTTCAACTTCAGTTAGGTGGCCCTTCGTTAAAACACCCATTTCCTTAAAAATCTTTCCGAAAAGGCGGGCAATTGTTGTTTTCCCAGTACCGGGATTTCCTTTAAAAACCATATGAAAAACTTGCTTCTCAATTTTAAGCCCGTGTCGTTCCCTTGCTTTATTCATTTTGATGAGCGCATAAATTTCATAAATCGTTTTCTTGGCTTCATGTAAACCAATCAGGCTTTCTAGTTCTTCAAAAACAGTTGTTAAATTTGAACTCGACGTGGTACGAACTATTTCAGGTAAAGTATTTAGCTGTTTAACACTTACTGGACGATTGAATACAACTTGAATTCGATTATTACTACTTGAAGATTCGAGCACCTCAGTTTGAGGAATGGCTCCTGCTTGCTTCACATGTTTCACCTGCCTTGACCATCATACAGAAAGTATACTCAGGAACATCGGAAAACCTGCCAATTTTTACGCAAGAGATCGAATTGGAAAAGTCACTGGGCGAAATTGGATGTGCTCATTAAAATAAGAAAGGCACCTGATAAACAAGTACCTTGGGAAACTACTTGATTGCATCAAGAAGATCGTCTTCATTAATGGAAGGAAGTGCTTCTGATTATTTCCGGAAGTAATGGCGATGAAACAGGATATCAAGTTATTGGAGTGGTTTGTGGGCGTGTGTTAGCAAGGAGGTAAATCCTATGAAGAAAATAATAGAATACTTGATGATATACTCGCTCTCTGGGACTTTCTTGTTTTTCGGAAAAGTATTTGTTTATATGCTAGGTGATAAACATGCATTAGGAGATTCTGCGCCTATTTATTTTAGTTATTTTCTATTTTACATTGTGGCGCTCTATATCATATATCTTGGTGTCAAAAGGTTGGGGTTAAATAATCGAAGTAAGACAAATAAAGCACTCGATATCACCATATTTATTATCTATGTTACTTTAGTATATTTGATTGCAAATATGTTTATCTCAAAATACGTTGTCTACTTTGTGTAGACATCTTGATAAGTAAATATTATTCTGCAAATTAATGCACAAACGGGAGAAGTGAGTCATTTAACCAAAGAGGAAAGGTAAACGACCATTACTCCGCGATTGGTCAAGACCCCATTTAGTGGACATTGAAATAAGCCCTAGGCTATAAGCTGACGTCGGTATTCAACCGGCGTCAGCTTATTTAGTTTTCGTTGTGCTCTTTTCTCGTTATAAAAGAGAATAAATTCTTCTATTCGCCTTTGTGCTTCCTCTATACTTCGGATATCATAGGGATAGAGTGCTTCAACTTTCAGATGCGAAAAGAAGCTCTCCATAGAGGCGTTGTCATAACAATTGCCTCGGCGTGACATGCTGATTTGGGCTCCAACCTTTGGCAGCATGTCGTGGTAAGCATGGGACGTGTACTGGTACCCTTGATCGCTGTGAACGATCAATCCAGCCACGTCTTTTTGTTTTTCAAATGCTTTCTTGAAGGTTTCTAACACAAGTGGATTATCGTTACGCTGGCTTAGATGATAAGCGACAATCTCATTGTTCCATAGATCTTTTATAGCAGATAAGTAAATCCGATGGTCAAATACCCGAAACTGTGTGACATCCGTTACCCACTTTTGATTAGGCCCTTCCGCAGTGAAATTCCGTTGCAGCAAATTTTCCGTGATTCTGCCATCCGACACAGCCGTTTCATAACTGGTACGGTGGATGTATTTACGACGGATGATTGCCTGCATGCCTAGCTCCTGCATGAGACGTAGCACTTTCTTGTGATTTACTTTCAGGTTATATTGGCGGTATAACTCGTCCTGGACACGACGATAGCCAACCGTCTTGTCCCGTTCTTCATAAATGCTTCTGATTTTGCGTTTGAGATGTTCGTCGGGATCATCGTCCTTGCGTTTCACATACGCATAGTAACCGCTTCGGCTTATACCTAAACAAGCGCACAGTTCTTGAACGCTTCGTTTGTCCCTTAGCTCGTCAACGACGATGTGCTTGTTTTGCAACCCTCCCGATTCAAGATTTGTAACCACTTTTTTAAGACATCTACCTCCAGTTGTAGACGCCGAATTTCCCGGTCCTGCTCCGTTTCAACCCGATGAGGATTTCCACGCCCGTCCTTGAATGATGCATCTCCATTTTCACGATACTTTCTCATCCAAGTTCTGACGCGGTATTTATCCTGGACCCCTAGGTGTTCTGCAATCTTTCTGTAGCTCCATCCTTCTTCCACGTGCAAGCGAACCGCTTCTACCTTGAGTGATTCTGGATAATGTTTACATTTGTGTCCTTTCACTGCCATGACGAAAAGCACCCCCTAGAATTACATCGGATTAACCTAGGGGTTTTTCCAATGTCTATTCTAAGGGGTGCACTTCAGATGAAGAGTGATGGTCGTTCTGTTTTCTTCAAGGAATCCCATTCAAAATTCCATAATATGATATAATCTTCCAAAATAAAGGGCTTTACCAAACATGCGGAGGATTAAGATGGAACAAAAGAAATATACGGACGTCATACGTTTCGGACATCAAACGACAGAAGGTGTATTCAACGAAGGGAATTTCATTATTATTCAAGAAAAGCTTGACGGGGCGAATGCAAGCTTTCGATACGATGAAGAAACAAAAAGCATCCGGGCATTCTCTCGAAATCTGGAATTACACGAGGAAGAGAATTTGCATGGCTTTTTTCAATGGACACAACAGCTCCCAAAAGAGGAAGTCCTGGCGGGCATGGTTTATTTCGGAGAGTGGTTGAATCCGCATAAAATTAAATATCCTCAGTATGAAAAGCAGTTCTTTTTATTTGATCTATACGATACCGTAGCCTGCGAATATGTGGATTTCGCTATCGTGGAAAGGGAGGCGCAGCGACTTGGCTTGCATCTTGTACCGGTCTTTTATCAGGGGGAATATCACGGGGAAGAGCATCTCAAATCGTTTGTCGGCAAAACAGCGCTAGGTGGCAAGCTCCGGGATGAAGAAATCGGTGAGGGCATTGTCGTGAAAAATGCCGATTACCGAGATCGCTTTGGGCGACAGTTATTTGTTAAGATCGTCACGGATGTATTTAGTGAAGTCAAACGTCTAAAGCCACCGAAAGACCCGAATCAACCGAAGTCAGGAGAAGTGTTGTTCGTAGAGCAGTATGTAACGCGCGCGCGCGTGGAAAAGTTTCTTTACAAATTAATTGACGAAGGTGTAATGGAAGAGACCTTTGGTGTAAAAGACATGGGGGTTATCCTGAAAAATCTGAATCTCCGCATTCAAGAAGATCTCTTCAAGGAAGAGGCGGATTCCCTGCCTGATGGATACGATGAGAAGGAGCTCCGCAAAGCGATAAGCAAAGTGATTCCGCTTTTCGTCAAGGAGCTTTTCTTAGAGAAAGCGCCAGGTAACCCATGATACAAGTTGATTTCAGTTGGCATGCCCCGCTGTCGTAACGTTTTGGGCAAAATGTGGTATGATAATCAGGAAGGGGCGTGAATCGGTGAACGATCTGATCAAAACGCAAGAAACAGCCATACTGGTTGGTTGCTATTTAGATAATCGGGATGAAGAAAGAACCCGTCTTTCCATGGAAGAATTGCATGAGCTGGCCGATACTGCTGGTGTAGAAGTACTGGACGTCATCACGCAAAATCGGGACCGGGTTGATTCTGCCTGGTATTTGGGGACAGGAAAAATTGATGAAATCGCGCAGAGGGCTGAAGAGCTGGATGTAGATGTCATCATTTTCAACGATGAGTTGTCTCCGAGCCAGACTCGTAATTTGGATAAAGTATTTGATTGCAAAGTGATTGATCGCACGCAGCTCATTTTGGATATTTTCGCAGGGCGTGCACAATCGCGTGAAGGGAAAATTCAGGTAGAGCTGGCGCAGTACAACTACTTGCTGCCGCGGCTTGCCGGGCAAGGGAAGCAGCTTTCCCGTCTCGGAGGCGGTATCGGTACGCGTGGTCCAGGTGAAACCAAGCTGGAAAGCGATCGTCGCCATATTCGGAAGCGGATCAGTGAACTCAAGCAGCAATTAGAGGATACCGTTCGGACGAGACAATTGCATCGGGAGCGTCGGAAGAAAAACAATGTGTTCCAGATTGCGTTAGTCGGCTATACGAACGCTGGGAAATCGACGATCCTCAACAAGCTTACGAATGCAAACACGTTGCAGGAAGACAAACTGTTTGCCACTTTGGACCCGACGACCAGGCAATTGGAGCTGCCGAGTGGACTGGATGTGCTATTGACGGATACGGTTGGTTTTATTCAAGACTTGCCAACGAGTCTGGTCGCTGCATTCCGTTCGACGCTGGAAGGTGTTAAGGAAGCAGATCTCATCCTGCATGTGGTGGATAGTCATCACCCTGATTTCCAAGTACACATGGAAGTTGTCGACAAGATTTTGCGCGAGCTAAAAGCAGAAGAAATTCCGCATTTAGTCGTTTTCAACAAGGCAGATATGCTTACAGAGGGTTCTTACTTGCCGCGTGCAGACGAATCGATTTTGATTTCTGCCATGCGGGAAGATGACCTGAAGCAACTGCTCACCCGGATTGAGTCATTTGCACTTCAATCTTTCAATGCGATGAAACTGCGCGTTCCCGTCGAACGTGGAGACATTCTCTCCCTTTTGCATCGGGATGGGGTAGAGATGGAACAAGAATTTAATGAAGAGGAAGCGGCCTACTTGATCACCGTCCGCGTGAACAAGGATAATCCGATATACGGCAGGATTGCTCCATTCCTCCTGGATAAACCAGAGACTGTTGAAGAGAGTTGGTAAGTAACAGATGTTTTCATATTTTTCCCATGGAGAAAAGCTTCGTCCTCTTGTACTTGAGGTGGAAGCGACAATCTCAGAGAGACACCGTCAAATTTCCGCTTTGGTGGATACGAATCAACTGAAAGTATTGCGTTCCTTTCAAAAGCATGAAGTCAATGAATTTCATTTTTCAACATCCACAGGCTATGGCTACGATGATTCTGGACGTGCAACGTTAGAATCGATTTACGCCGAAGTGTTTGGTGGAGAAGCCGCTTTGGTGCGCAATCATATCATCTCGGGTACGCATGCGATCGCGATTTCTTTGTTTGGTATTCTTCGTCCGGGCGACGATCTTCTCTATATTACGGGCAAACCGTACGATACGCTGGAAGAAGTAGTAGGTGTGCGCGGCGAAGGGCAGGGCTCACTCAAGGATTACGGCATCGGTTATAGCTACGTGCCTTTGACGCCAGAAGGTGAAATTGATTTTGTTGCAGTCGCACAAGCGATTACACCAAAGACGAAGGTCATCGGGATTCAACGTTCGCGAGGCTATGCAGATCGACCTTCTTTCACCATTGCGAAAATCCAAGAAATGATTCGGGTTGTAAAAGAAATCAAGCCTGATCTGATCGTATTTGTAGACAACTGCTACGGAGAGTTCACGGAGGAGCAAGAGCCATTGCACGTAGGTGCAGATATCATGGCAGGCTCTCTCATCAAAAACCCGGGTGGCGGCTTGGTCAAAACAGGCGGTTATATAGTAGGACGCGAGGATTTGGTTCAGCTTGCTTCGTATCGGATGGCAGCACCTGGAATTGGTGCAGAGGGCGGTGCATCGCTCTACTCGCTACTGGAGATGTACCAAGGCTTCTTCTTGGCTCCACACGTCGTGGGAGAAGCTTTAAAGGGAGCGGTATTCTCTTCAGCAATGCTGGAGCGTTTGGGCTTCAAAACGAATCCGCTGTGGCATGAGCCGCGAACCGACCTGATTCAATCCGTGGAATTCGGCAGTGCTGAACGATTGATCACGTTTTGCCAAGGGATACAAAAAGCAGCACCAGTCGATTCCCACGTCACTCCGTATCCAAGCGAAATGCCTGGATACGCTGATCCTGTGATTATGGCAGCCGGTACGTTTATTCAAGGGGCCAGCATTGAGTTTTCGGCAGATGGTCCGATTCGTCCACCGTACTTGGGCTTCGTTCAAGGCGGTTTGACGTACTCGCACGTAAAAGTGGGAATTTTGACGGCGTTGAATGGGATGCTGGAAAAAGGCTTGCTCGAAATACCGGGTGAATAAGATAAAAACGCAAGGAATGGCGGCATTCTCTGGATGATGGAGGATGTCGTTTTTTTATGTAAGAAAACTGTACATAACTTTTCGTGTAATATTATCTAACATCTATTGACAGAGATTTTGTTATAAAATAGAATAAGACTAAGAAATACGAAACAGGAGGGACAAGTCATGAGTGATGACCTTCGCCGGAATATGGCCCTCTTCCCCATTGGGATCGTCATGAAGCTGACGGATCTCACTGCGAGGCAAATCCGTTATTACGAACAAAACGACCTGATTCAGCCCGCCCGCACAGAAGGGAAGCAGAGGCTCTTTTCTTTCAACGACGTAGATCGTTTGTTGGAAATCAAGGCTCTGATTGAAAAAGGACTGAATATTGCAGGGATCAAGCAAGTCCTGCAAATGCAAGAGCCTGCTATGGAACAAACAGAGATTACTACGACGTCCGAAGAGAAACGCAAGGACATGTCCGACAAAGAGCTGCATCAGCTCCTAAGGCAACAGATTATGTATCGCGATGCCACTCGCCATGGCGAGGGTGCATTGATACGTGGAGAGCTTTCCCGCTTCTTCCACTAGATAGAAAGCCGATATAGAGACTGGAGGAGAGAAATGTGAGCAAGTTTACAAGAGAAGACATCATGCGCATGGCCAAAGAAGAGGACGTAAGGTATATTCGACTGCAGTTTACCGATCTGATGGGGATCATTAAAAACGTAGAAATCCCGCTGTCCCAATTGCCAAAAGCACTCGATGGCAAAATGATGTTTGATGGTTCTTCCATCGAAGGCTTCGTTCGCATCGAGGAATCCGACATGTACCTGGTACCAGATCTGGATACATGGGTAGTATTCCCGTGGGGCAATGAGTTTGGCAAGATTGCACGTCTGATCTGTGATATCCATATGCCAGATGGCTCTCCATTCGAAGGAGACCCGCGCTATATCTTGAAGCGTGCCTTGAAAGAAGCAGAAGAAATGGGCTTCACAGCTTTCAACGTAGGTCCAGAGCCTGAGTTTTTCCTGTTCAAGCTGGATGCAAAAGGTGAGCCTACGCTGGATCTGAATGACCAAGGCGGATACTTCGACTTTGCTCCACTCGACTCCGGTGAAAACTGCCGTCGAGATATCGTTTTGACGCTGGAAAAAATGGGCTTTGAAGTGGAAGCATCTCACCACGAGGTAGCTCCAGGTCAACACGAAATCGACTTCAAGTATGCGAATGCACTCCAAGCAGCTGACCAAATCTTGACGTTCAAACTGGTTGTTAAAACCATCGCGCAAAAACATGGTCTGCATGCGACTTTCATGCCAAAACCGCTGTACGGTGTAGCAGGTTCCGGTATGCACGCGAACCAATCGCTGTTCCGTGGGAAAGAAAATGCTTTCTATGACGAGTCCGATGTAATGGGACTGAGCCAAACAGCCAAGCATTACCTGGCAGGTATTTTGCAGCATGCTCGCAGCTTTACTGCGATCACGAACCCGCTCGTAAACTCTTACAAGCGTTTGGTTCCTGGTTACGAGGCTCCTTGCTACGTAGCTTGGTCTGCGAAAAACCGCTCTCCATTGATCCGTATCCCTGCGTCCAGAGGCTTGAGCACGCGTATTGAAGTACGCAGCCCAGACCCTGCAACGAACCCATACTTGGCGTTGGCAGTTATGCTGAAAGCTGGTTTGGACGGAATCAAAAACAAGCTTACACCACCAGCTGCTATTGATCGCAATATCTACGTGATGACCGAGCAAGACCGCGAAGCAAACGGAATCGAGAACTTGCCTGCTACTTTGAAGGAAGCAATCGAGTGCCTGAAAGCAGATCCGGTAATTTGCGAAGCATTGGGCGAGCATGCATTGGTACACTTTATTGAAGCGAAAGAAATTGAGTGGGATATGTTCCGCACACGCGTTCACGATTGGGAGCGCGAGCAATACATGACTGCTTACTAATAAGCGAAACCCCTTGTGCCTGTAGGTGCGAGGGGTTTTCTATTTGGTGGGCAATTTTGATTTTTTAAGAGGCTTATCATTTTTGCCCACATCGGCACGCCCTACGACTTCTGGCAGACGATTACAAACGGGCTGTATCTGCTCACGCGGTTGCCGATCCGTGATGCGCCTCATCGTTTGAATTGCTCGGAGACAGTGGACCGAATGTTTGCTGCCGCAGGCATTAATTTAACGCCTGATGAGTTGGGGAAAGTAACACCGGGAGATCTGGTTAAATCCAACCATCTCTTAAAAATCGCATAGCTATTTTCATGGGGAGCTGCTAATTGCGGCTCCTTATCTTTTGCCCCCAGGGGGTGGGGTTAGGAGGATGCAGGTATGGACTTTGCAACATGGACACCTTTCATCACGGTAGCAGCCGCAATCAGTGGAATCCTGCTTGGGTGGGCAGGGCGTTCAAGGGCAATATCGCACAGCAGGCGAGCGCTGACGCCCTTCAACGGGCGGATATCGAGTTTATTAAGCGTGGGGTAGATGATATCCGCCTTGATCAGAAGCGCAAGGGAAACGGTTCGACGAACTGAGCGAACGTGTAACTCGCGTGGAAGAGTCTACAAAGCAAGCGCACAAACGGCTTGATCGTCTCGATGACGAGAACTAAATCTTGAAAGGTGGATGTTCAGTATGAAAGAAACGGACCTGTTGGCATTAGCCAACGAATACTTGTTGGATGAAGTATTGATTGTTGTAGTCGCGCTCCTGTTTGTTGGCGTGATTCTAAAGAAAACACCGAAGGTAGCAGACTGGCTGATTCCATGCTTCTAACTGTAAGCGGCGTTGGACTAGCCTGGGGAGTTATGGGAGCCATTAGTGTTCAAGCAACGATTCAGGGTATTCTTGCTGCTGGGATCGCAACACTGGGGCACCAGCTTTGGAAGCAGACATTTGTGAAAAAAAGGAACCGGCACCGCGGGCAGCGTTCACATGCCGACTACGGAGTATGTAGGATCGACCCCAATTAAAACAAGCGCGGAATTCCAGAAATACAATAACTGGGCCGAATCGATTGCCGATCACTCAGCCCTTATCCTGAACGGTACAAGGGACAAACCTACTAGATACCATGGCGTCCTTGGGGCTGATTACAAGATAGCCTGCCAGAAGATCAAAGAAGGCGGGTATGCGACTGATCCGACCTATCCACAGAAACTGATCAACTTGATCGAAACGTATAACCTTCACCAGTATGATGTCGATAAGTCTGGCAACTCTGTGGATAAAGAACAACCAGAATTAAAGCTGGAGGAATGGGAGCGCGAAGCAGGCTTGAAGGCAATTGACAGCCTTGCTGCAAAAGGATTGTTAAACGATCCTGACAAATGGAAACAGAGGCTAATAGACAATCCGAAAGGCGTTCTGGAGGAATTGCCGTGGTTAGTCTTTACGCTACTTGACCGAGCAACAGATAAAATGCTTCTGCAAGGGGTCCGCCAACAAAATGCGGACTAAGCCCCGTTTGATCAAAAAAGGCCGGTATCCTGTACGCTAAGGATTACCGGCTATTCCTGTTATGGCTACTTCATTTGTGTTCCCACAGTGGTTTGATTTAGGGCCGAACGGAGACCATGAACTAAAAACTTTCATCTAATAGGAAAGATTAACCTCTGTCCATTAATGATAAATATTTATGTACAACGGCTTGAGCGAGACAAGTTGATGAATCAACAAAGGAAATATCATTGGATATTTTATCTGTAACAACATTTAAATCTGTACATGCAATGATAGCGGTATCAATCGTTTCAGCTAATTCTGAATAGAATTCATCCCATAATAGAAGGGACTCATCGATTTGACCTTGTTTAATCTTTGCTATTATTTGATTCACGCAGGTTTGCCAACGATCTTGATGTAAAAAATCATAACCTTCTCTCACTAAAGCATCTTGAAATATTCCAGACTGAACCGTTGGATTGGTGGCTAAAAGAGCTACCTTTTTTGAGTTTTTTGGTATTTCTCTTATTGTTTCATCAATCATGTTTAATATGGGAACTGAAACTGAGTTCTTTATTTGGTTAAAATAGATATGTGCCGTATTACATGGGATGGCAATAAAATCAACATCTGTTTTTTCAAGTCTGCGAGCCCCATTAATAATTGCCATTTCCATGTCCGTATGGTTGAGAGGCTTATCAATGTAGAAAGGCGTTGGACATGAATAAATCATCATGTGAGGGAAATCAATGTCATTTATTGCTCCATATATCTTTTGGCACTGGTCTACTACTTTATCTACAAATGGCCCAGTAGATTTTGGACCCATTCCTGCTAATATTCCAATCATAGTTGTACCCCCTAAAATAATGTCACCATCTTCTCTATAACTTTAACATAAGTATCCAATTTCCTTCTATGTGCTTAAGTACATCATGCATAACTGGCCCGACGAGCAGGCAACTCAAATCTTGCGAAGTTGTTGGGAGGCGACGGCTCCTGGCGGTCGGGTGCTCATCATGGACCCAGCTCTCCCTCCTGGAGATACGCCTCATACAAGTAAATTAATGGATGTCCTTTGAATGGCGATCTACGAAGAGGTCGAGAACATACGGAAGAGGAATTCCGCCGATTGCTGGCTGGGGCTGATTTACGGTTTAATCGCGTCATCGATACCGGTTGCTACGTTTCGATCGTAGAAGCTGTGGCCAACTGAGACTCGAATCCAGGAGACTTCCCAAGACGATCAGCCTTTCACAAGGCCCACTTACCATGTTCTCGGCGGGATGTCCTACGAAAAAACTACTGCAAACATTGAATTGTTCTGTACAGAAGCGGAAGCACAGGCTGCAGGATATCGGAAGGCAAAAACGTAGTGGTAAACAACCCGCCTCCACATTAAAAGGAAACGGGTTTTCATTAGTACATGTCTAGCTAAACATATAGATGAGTTTTAAGTTACTTGCGTGTTCCCGTTTTGTTCGCATATAATACAAACAAACGTTCTTGTTTCTTCGGGGTGGTTACTTTGGCCTTGTCTGACATCGAGCGGAAGGTATTAAGAGTGATCGGCAACTATTCGGCAGGACGAAGAAGGACGCCAACTGCAGATGAACTATGCATCAAGACAGGTCGTGATAGAGGCGGAATCATGACAATACTCGATGCTCTCACGAAAGAGGAATACATTGAGTGGCATAGGTCTGAGCCCGATCAGATGGAAGTGTTCGAAACTTGGGAAAGGAACGGTGTATTGAAATGGCCTCTAAGATAGAAAATCCATTTTCGATGCGTTTTTTGCTACCAGATCAACGGACACTACTTGTAGGATGTGGGGAAAAGTTGAGTGGATAGATACGAATATTAGAAAGGTAAAGCTGCTTACAGATGAAGATGTTCAATGGATACCAATGGATACCAATGGATACCAATGGATACGATTATCGATGTTAGGAGCTAGGAGGTTCAATAGATGGCAAAGTCAACCACACCAAAAAGACCGACTCGGGATGAATTTGAATTAGAAGAATTGGGAAATCAGCTCGTTGAAGCAAAAGACGATGGCGACGAAAGAGCGCTAACTGTTTGGGGATTCCCTGAAAAAATCCGAGGGCGGATCATAGTTCTTGATTCGCGTACAAGGCTGGTTCATGTGGAGGAAAACGAAACAATACGGATAATCCCCTTTCTGGACATCATGAAGGTGAGTTACGAGTAATTACCAGAGTGTCAAAATGCGGAATTGGACGAAGAGCGGCATGCTGCGATCACCAGTATTTGTTGATTTCATTCTCACTGCTTAGAGCTGGTATACCAAGCTGCCATTCGGCTATGATTGTACTAAGAGGTGATAGTATGTGCGGACGTTTTACGCTGGTGACAAACTTGGAGCTGTGGAATGCAAGGTTTCAAATCGAGGTTATACCTTTTGATATGCAGCCACGATATAACATTGCACCAGGCCTTTCGCCGCTTGTTTGAGAGGAAACGATGCATTGTACCAGCAGATGGATTTTATGAATGGGAGCAGCGTGAATCGGGGAAACAAGCGATGCGGATCATGATGAAGACGGGAGAACCGTTTGCTTTTGCTGGCCTATTTGATACCTGGACGAGTCCAGAAGGTAATAAGCTCCACACCTGTATAATCATCACCACTAAGCCAAATCAGGTGGTCAAGGACATCCACAATCGCATGCCTGTGATATTGGAACAAGAGGACGAATCGATGTGGCTTGATCGCGAAAAGTTCAATGCTGACTGATTACAATCGCTACTTGTACCATATGATCATGAACAGATGATAGCCTACCCTGTATCAGCAATGGTTGGAAGTCCAAAAAACGACATGCCAGAATGTATTCAAGAAATAGCTAACCCGTCCCTGTTTTGAGGAGACGGGTTTTTGCTGTGAAATGTTTATTCGTATCCGGAAATTGCGGGTACACGAATCGTAACCAGCGATTTGCTACTTCTGATTATCTTCAGGAAGTAGCCAGATACCTGAATGTTTCATCTAATGTGATTTACACGATGTACGGGAAGGTACAATACCAGCGTCTCAACTCAGATCAATAAGTTCTCGAAAAACTGAAATTCGTTTTCAGCGCAGTAAGTTATATGCTTAGATGGAAGCGGGAGGAGTTCGCGATTCAGTTAACACACAAGCATGAGAGAAAAGGTCATTTATTATAAAGCATAGTGCACCCAGGAGCTTGGATTGCCCCCTGGGTGCACTTGGGGTTTTAAAAATTTGTGGGTGCGGCTGTGA
Organism: Brevibacillus brevis NBRC 100599; assembly: GCF_000010165.1. Classification (NCBI taxonomy): domain Bacteria; kingdom Bacillati; phylum Bacillota; class Bacilli; order Caryophanales; family Paenibacillaceae; genus Brevibacillus; species Brevibacillus brevis. The sequence goes on along the minus strand of NC_012491.1, from coordinate 3,555,129 downwards.
AAATCATTTCACCAACAAACGCACCCACAAATCACCCATAAATCTTCTGCATATGGTCTTCAAATTTTCTCATGTTGTCGCTTTCGATTTTTTTAGAAATGTGGGCATACACATCTGCGGTAATTTGCATGCTGCCATGACCTAGACGCTCTTGGATGTATTTCATATCCGCTCCAGTTTCCATGAGCAAGACTGCGTGAGTATGACGTAGTGAGTGGATAGGCATTGAGGGGATGCTTACTTTCTTTAGCGTTCGTGAAAAGGCGTTAAACAATGAAGACTTCGGTATGAAATTACCATCTTTTCTACACAAAACGAGATTTAGATCATGATGGTAGAGTTCGTCGAATCCTAATTTGTTTTTGTTTTGGTAGGATAAGTGATGTTTGAGATCATTGATTAGTGATTGGCTAATTTTGATCGTCCTATTGGAGTTAAACGTCTTAGTATCACCAAAAAGCTCGGTTTTGTTCTTTGCTCCGAAATCGAGAGTCTTATTAATGCTAATCGTATATTTTTTAAAGTCTATGTCTGGCCACTGTAAAGCAGCTGCTTCACCTTTTCGCATACCAGTTTCAATTAAATATCCAGTAGATGTAATCATATTAAAGGGTTGCCTGTAAAAAACGAGGTATGTCACTTGATTCCATGAACGTAATTCCATCATTTTTTGACTGACCTTTGATTGTAACTCCTAAGCATGGATTTTTCTCAATTTTAGCTAATGTGACTGCTTTCTCCATAGCATTAAACATTGTGGTATGGACGATCTCGATGGATCGTTTACTATAGTTTTTATCAGTAAGTTGATTTAAAAATTTTTGATACATTATTGGCTTTACGTCTTGAAGCATGATGTTATCAAAATAGGGAAGAAAGTGTTTCTGAATATTCCTTTGATGCAGTAGATAAGTGTTTTTACGGATAGTGTCTTTTTTGTACTCATCCAGCCAAATCTGAAGAAAGCTCTTTAGTGGTATGTCACTCTGTTCATGAAACTCTAGTAGCCCTATCGAGTCACGTTTAGAAAAGGAAAGAGACCTGGGTCCATAGGTGGTTCCTACATTAGGCCAGCCCCGTAATCGGGCTTCAGACTGATGATAAGTATATATTGGTTTGTTACATTTTATGGGTAAGAAAATTTAGCCTGAGGGAGAGTAAGCATGTGAAAACTGTATGGCGAATCAGTATTTATCTCATCGTTTTTGTTGTCGTAGTAGGAGGTGCAGGCACTCTCGGGTTCGTCAATACAATGAATGAGGTAATGTCGGTTTACGATAAAGCCGCACCTGCATTGACGAATGTGCAGGTACCGAAATATGACGCAAACAAACCGACAGTGGCAGTGTTACTGGCGAATGAATCAACAGAAGTGTTCGATTTTCTCGTCCCATACGAGATGTTTGCGATGACGGAAGCTTACAATGTATACGGCGTTGCACCCGATCGTGAAATAAAATCACTAACCGGCGGACTCGATGTCGTTCCGCATTATTCGTTTGACGAAATGGATGCGATGCTCGGCAAAAGCCCGGACATTATCGTCATACCGTTTATGCCGATTCTAGATGAGAAAAAATATACGCCTGTCCGCGAATGGATTCAGAAGCACGCAAGCGACAAGACTTTATTGCTTTCCATTTGCAATGGGGCAGAAAACCTGGCTGATACTGGCTTACTTAACGGCAAATCTGCCGCAACGCACTGGGGAGACATCGACCGACTCATTAAACAATATCCGAAAGTCCAGTGGGTGAAAGATCTGCGCTACGTCCCACAAGGCAATATCATATCTTCTGCGGGTCTGACATCGGGAATTGACGCTACACTATATGTCATCTCACAGCAGTTGGGTGAGGAGGCGGCGGAGAAAGTAGCGGTAGAGATGAACTATCCATCTTACGATTACGTGAAAAAACCGCAAATGGAACCGTTCACTGCCGGGCTCAGCGATATAACGTTCATACTTAACAACGCTTATCAATGGAACAAAGTAAAAGCGGGCGTTCTGCTGTATAACGGCGTTGATGAACTAGATTTGTCCGCCGCATTCGATACGTACGCTGCTTCTGGCACGACATCGACGTTGACTGTTTCCGGTGCAAATGAACCGATCGTAACGAAGCATGGCCTGAACTTAGTCGCGCGCTATCAGATAAAAAACGTGCCGAAACTAGCGAAAATGATTGTCGTCGGTGCCGATGCCGAATCAGCCGCCGCCAAAGATATAAATCAATGGAACGAAAGCGGCAACAGCGCGGAATTACTGTACTTACATCGCGAAGCAATGGATCGGTTTGCAATGGATCCTGCATTCGAGGATTTGGCCAAGCAGGAGGATATTGGGACGGCGAAATTTGCTGCAAAGCGGCTCGAATATCGCGCCACCGATCATCTGAAGCTAGAAGGTAGAACCTTCTCTTTTGAAGCGTTTGGCGTACCAATTTTGCTCGGCATCCTATCCTTGATCGTTGCTTTTTTCATCGATCAGCGCTTCTTCCGCAGGAAAAAAGATATAAGCGCATCAAGGTAGTGACATTCTATCCGACTTGAAGGTGGCCGATCAGGGGTGCTGGCTGAAAGAATAGACTGTTTTCTAAGCCTCTCCATCTTTCCGATGAAAAAATGATTTATACTGGTGTTGTTGATCTAGTGATTTCTTAACCATAACTGCTCGTTAGTTGGATAACTTGCCGTCAGATTTTTGCATGGAGCAACAACCATTTCAACTAATGCGGAAGCCCTCCCTTGGACAATCTGGGGGGGCTTTTAGACACTGTCGTAGGGTCTCGTCGAATTCCAGTTCAATGTCTCGATGCTTCTGACCTTGCTGAACGGCAATCTGCTTCACTATGGTCTGTATTAAAGTCTTCTGTGATGGGCGACATCACAGTCATGTTCGTCTAAATTTTTGAAATTGAATAATAGGTGGATTAATGAATCTTTGGAGGCTCAGACTTCATCGTATCGTTAAGTTGGGTCACAAAAACACCTTCGTTCGGGCCAGGGTTATTTCGAAACATTTTCGCTTCTTCGACCAGAACTTCGTCTGTATCCGTACCAAGTATCTTTATCGTTGCATCAATGAATGACGCAAGTGGCATTGCACGCGGTTCATCGTTGTTGCTTTGAACCCATGGTGGCACAATTTCTATTACTTTTACCGATGTGTCTTTAAGCAGATATCTTTGGGACAGCGTATAGGTATGAAGAGCTGCCTTCGTCGCGGAGTATACAGCAGTTGCCGCTAACGGAACAAATCCAAGTATCGAAGTCGTGTTGATGACCACGGCTTCTTCTTTGGACTTCAAATGGTCGATTAATGCAGAAGTCAACCGAATCGGACCTAACAAGTTTGTGGCGACTGTCGAAACCAAAATATCCTCATCAATCACGCCCGCCGCGTCATCGGGTTGAATGATGCCTGCGTTGTTAATCAAGACATTCAAATCCGGGAATTCTTCGATTAACTGCTTGGCAGCCCCTTCTATACTGGCAGGGTCTTGTACATTCAATTCCATTGCGGACATGCCGGGATTCGCTTTGATTGTCTCCTCCAAACGCTCTTTACTTCGACCAGAGATAATAACTTTATTTCCAAGATGGTGGAGTGCTTCTGCTAACGCACGTCCAATTCCCGAACCACCACCTGTAATGAAAATCGTGTTTCCTGTAAGTTTCATAATTATACCTCCTCTTAATTTGAACATATGTTGAATTACCAAAATATGTTTTATATAGTGAATGTATCAGTGTGATAAATGGGGTTCAATGGTTAAAACAAGCTCGGTTGTTGATTTTTCAACAGAGGGCTTTGAAGTGATCATTTTTTGGATGGGATAAAGGAGAGAAGGATTTGGCCAGGCGTATTCAAAAATCGAGACAAGCGATTATAGATGCTTTTATGAGGCTGATGTCAGAAAAGGAATTCGAGAGCATAACGATCAATCAAATTGCGGTAGAAGCAAATGTCAATCGAGGAACAGTGTATTTGCATTTCGATGACAAGTACGATCTGCGCGAGCAATGTATAGCAGCTCAAATTAACCAGTTACTTCGACATTGTATGTCTGGAGATCACCTAGTTCATCTCCCTTCCAAAACCGCATTACTTCACACTTTTGAATATTTGGAGCAACATGCTTCTTTCTACTCCATAATGCTGAAAAGTAAGGGAAGCACAGTATTTCGAAATCAAATGGAGACCATGTTCGGGGAAAGTCTGAGTGAATATCTGGATTCAATCAATCTCGATAAGGAAATGGACAGGGACATTACGGTACAATTTTTAACTTCAGCAACAGTGGGTATATTGGAATGGTGGATTATCCGTTCGATGCCATATCCCCCATCGGTCATGGTTGAACAATTTTGGAATTTGCTGAACCGAGGTGTCGAAGGACACGAACATCTTTCCCTTGGAAGTCGCTAATTTGGCGGCTTCTTTTGTATTAATGAAGGCTTGCAGATTAGAAGAGTTTTCTTAGGTTAGATAGGGGGAGGGGGGATAATTGAGAGTATAAAAAACATCTTGAACCTCGTATGAATGTGCGCAGCTTAAGATGGGATCTTTGATTATAATAAATGCACGTCTAATCTTACTTAGTCATTGACTGTTAGAGCTTGTCGTTGCGGATGCCAATGTCTTTATGCCAATAAGTGGATTATATATTACGTACATTGAACTAATGGGTACGTTAGTTCAATGAAAAAGAGTCAGTCTAGGACTTTATTTTCGTGTCCTGGACTGACTCTGACTCTTTTAAAAAGGGTTGTAGAAAACTAATTGTACGAAGGCAGCGGATTTAGCAATGAAAAAACTGATTAGATCAACAACGCCAGTCTAAAACTTATATCTCTGTACACTTATTAATCCTTCAAGCCTCCTTATATGAACTACCACTTTATAGCGTCAATGTTTTAGTATAGAGTCTTTAACATAATCTTAAGTATATAGGTTAAAAGCACGCGCTGAGACGCTCACTGAAAAGCCAGCCTTTCGCCGCTTGTTTGAGAGGAAACGATGCATTGTACCAGCAGATGGATTTTATGAGTTTATGTGGACAAAATTTGCACCATTGATTTTGGGCGTCGAGGGTTACTAGTGTAGCTATCACCTATCGAAAAGGATATTATATCAAAAAAATTGATTTAATTATTGCATCTTATTGGTGATCGTGCATATAATAAATGCATCAAAAAAAATTGATGAATGAGGTTGTAATCGATGAACGATATCAAGCACAAATTGGAGCAATATGAGAAGAAATTCAAAGCTCTCTCCGATCAGAAGCGCCTTGAAATTATGTATGAGCTTTGTCAAAGAGGCAAAACATGCGTATGCGACCTGACAGAGGTTTTTGACATGCCTCAATCTAAGTTATCGTATCATCTCAAGATATTATTGGATGCCAACCTAATTATCAAAGAGACAAAAGGTACCTGGAGTTACTACGATTTGAATGATGATGAAGTGAACCACCTCTTATCGGATGAGCTTTGTTGTATCTTCAGGAAAACAGGCAAAGGCAGCTGCTGCTAATTTTTTTAGACCTTATATCAATTTTTTTTGATTAATAGTTTTTAAATTAAAGGAGGAATCTTAAATGAAGTATGTACATGTTGGCGTTAACGTTACCAATCTGGAGAAATCTATTGAGTTCTATCAAAAGGTTTTTGGGGTTAACCCCGTAAAGGTAAAGCCTGATTATGCTAAGTTCTTGCTTGAAACCCCAGGATTAAACTTTACATTGAATGTTCGGGACGCTGTAAGCGGAAATCAAGTTAATCACTTCGGATTCCAGGTTGAAAGTGCAAATGAAATCCTGACTCATAAGGAAAGACTAGAAAAAGAAGGCTTTTTCGCTCGTGACGAAATGGATACGACATGTTGTTATGCTGTGCAGGATAAATTTTGGGTTACTGATCCAGACGGTAATGAGTGGGAATTTTTCTACACAAAGTCTGACAGTGACGTTCATAAAATCGAGTCCACATCCTGCTGCGTAGATTCAAAAACAGAAGCAACCAATTCTTGCTGCTAAGATAAAGTGGGAGGCTCAATGAAACAACTATCATTTTTAGATCGCTTCTTGACCCTTTGGATCTTCCTTGCTATGGCAGTAGGGACTATGATCGGAACTTTCTTTCCTGCTTTCACCAATGGATTAAATAGCTTACAAATTGGTACAACATCCATACCGATTGCTATAGGTTTAATCCTGATGATGTACCCTCCTTTAGCTAAAGTTCGATATGAAGAAATGGGGCGTGTATTTAAAGACAGTAAGGTTCTTTTGCTATCCCTTATTCAGAACTGGGTTATAGGCCCGGTTTTGATGTTTTTATTAGCCATCATTTTCTTGCCAGATAAACCAGAATATATGGTGGGGCTGATCATGATTGGATTGGCACGTTGTATCGCCATGGTGATTGTGTGGAATGACCTCGCAAAAGGTGATGCAGAATATGCTGCCGGACTTGTGGCTTTCAATTCTTTGTTTCAGATGCTTTTCTTTTCAGTATATGCTTATGTCTTTGTCACCGTAATCCCGGAATGGCTTGGTATGCAGGGTGCAGTCATTAGTATCACGATGGCGGAAGTGGCAAAATCGGTGTTTATATATCTAGGTATTCCTTTTCTTGCCGGGATGCTGACGCGCTTTACTTTTGTAAAAGTTAAAGGCAGACATTGGTATGAGAAAGTGTTCATCCCAAAAATTAGCCCCATGACTCTGATTGCCTTACTCTTTACCATCATTGTCATGTTCTCAATACAAGGAGAAAACATCGTAAACGTTCCACTTGATGTTGTTCGCATCGCCATTCCACTTCTCATCTATTTCATCCTCATGTTCTTTATCTCTTTCTACATGGGGAAAAAAATTGGCGCAAATTATCCCGTTACTACGACGCTTGCTTTCACAGCAGGTAGTAATAACTTTGAATTAGCTATCGCTGTGGCAGTCGGAGTGTTTGGGATTCATTCAGGTGCCGCCTTTGCAGCCGTCATCGGCCCTCTTGTGGAAGTACCTGTGATGATTGCATTAGTTAATGTAGCTTTATGGTTCAAGCGCAAATATTTTAGTAGCACATTTCCTGATTGAAGCTAAAAGGTGTGTACATCATGGAAAACAAAAAAACGATTTACTTTTTATGTACAGGAAATTCTTGCCGAAGCCAAATGGCGGAAGCATGGGGAAAAAAATACTTAGGTAACGCCTGGAATGTTTTTTCTGCTGGGATTGAAGCCCATGGTGTGAATCCAAATGCCGTTCGAGCAATGAAAGAAGTTGGCATAGACATTTCCGATCAAACATCAGATGTCATTGACTCGGATATTTTAAACAAGGCTGATCTGATCGTGACACTATGCAGCCATGCCGATTCCGTTTGTCCAACCACTCCTACTCATGTAAACCGTGTCCATTGGGGATTTGACGATCCTGCGGGAAAAGAATGGCCTGAGTTTCAACGAGTTCGTGACGAGATCGGTGCCCGTATAAAGAAATTCGCGGAAACAGGGGAGTAAATTTTTCCGCTAGCGAGCTGTATCCATCTAATGTCCGAGGAAAAGTCCCCTTTTTGACGAAAGGGGATTTTCTCTACACACCGACTCTTATTTTCTGTACTTTTGATCATATACATCTTCCTCTGCATCCAACCAGAAGTGATATGATTCACCTACAACAATCGCTTCTTTCATAGTGTCCTCAGAGTTATTAGCTGTAGCGTTATTATATGAATTTTCCATGATAATCACTTCCTTGCAACAAGATATTCTTAGTGTATGCCTCTCTGTATGCTCTTTCAACAGCGATATGCATCGATATTGTATAATAGTGGACTAAAAAGCTAATCTTCAACGGGTTCATCAAGCTCGAGCAACAAATTGTCAATACGCTGTACTGTACACATGTGTCGTTCAACTTCTCGTTCCCATCCATTTTCTTTCGCTTCAGCTATTAGTTCGATCTCCCGTTTTCTTCTATCACGCAAACGTGGCGCATAATCTTTTGTTGTTACGAATTTCGCACATGATAAGTAAAGATCACATTCACATGGGCCTTCTTGTGGAAGGCGTAAACAGTGCCCAAGCTCCAATTCTGATTTGAAAAAATTCTTCTTAATCCAGTCAATTTCTTCATTTCTTACTGTCCCCGAACGTAATGCAGTTGCAAGAGGCCCCGCAATGGTAGCCCCAGGGCCAAGAACCTTTTGAGAAAGGCGCAGACCTCGTCTTACAAATAATCGTTTAGCAACTTTGCCGATTTGGTTATCCGTAAAACCTCGTACACTACCTACTTGACTTTGCAAATCACGAATGGCTTCCGCAGTTTCTTCGTTTAGAGGGATGATTCGCTCACTTCGTGGGAATTCCCGTTATGGTTCACAGTAGCACCATTGGAGGTTGTCTTACAAATCGATGTGTAGAGGAGGAGGGGGGCAAAGTAATACATTCTACAAGAAGATCGTTTCTAGCCACAGATAGAGTTGGATATGGATTTCTATCAAACACAAGATGAAATGGGTTAGGCTTCAAACTACCTTTACAATCTAGTACCTTATCTTACATCGTATCCTTTGCGATAGGATAGGTTCCACTATTTTCAGACGAATTGGTTAGCGATTGGAAACCATTGAGGATACTCTTCATCTGTTTTTAAATTCATTGCTTACAATGCCAGTGTGAGAAAGGAAATCCCCGAATCTCGAGGACCGATATGTTTGCTTACTTCAAAGCCGCTTAGACTTATCCAGGTCCCAGATTGATTCGCTTCATAATTCTCAGGTAGGCTAGCCTTTGTAACGCTCTTTTCTAGCGTATTTTTTCCAAACAAGTAAAAATGAATTCCTTTTTAGGTTTGTACCCGAGGGAAGAGAATATCTTGCGAAAGCTTCCTGCATGAAAACTCAAGTCAATTTTGACAAATAAAGTGAGTGAGTGGTAGATTCTAGTTATACTAATTCTTTAATTTGGGTGGGATTATGAGAAGAAAATTACAAATATACATATCGTCTACTTACTACGATCTTATTGAGGAAAGACATACCGCTGTTGAAGCCGTACTCCAAGCCGGTCATATCCCAGCTGGAGTCGAGCAATTTTTCAAGGAAAGTCCAATGAAAATGAGGAAGAGATGGATCGACGAGTCCGATGTATATATCCTGATTCTCGGAGGATTCTATGGTTTAACACTTCCTGATGAATCCAAGAGCTATACGCATTGGGAATATGAGTATGCCGGAGAAGCGGGCAAACCTAGATTTGCTTTTGTTGTCACAGATGAAGCATTAAGATTAAAGCCTTACGACTTCGCAGCAATTGAATATTATCAGAAATTTCAAGAGTTTAAGCAATCGGTCATGGAACAAATTCCTATCTACTATGTTGAAGATGTACGGCACATTAAAATGGTACTTCGTGATCAATTGCCAGAGTATGCAGCAAGAGACGATTTGTATGGCTGGTTTTCCGGCAAGGATGTCCCGGACGTTCAAAAGCTGTTGGAAGAGAATGCAAGATTAAAGGCGGAGTTGGAGAAAAAGAAATGAAAGACCGCATGTACCCCCACCATCCCCTCAGAAAACTTAAACCCAACAAATGGACGTCCTTTAGCACATTATAAAAGCAGGTATCATTCTGAAAAAGGTGATTGCTGTGACTGGAATGGCTATTAAAAAAATATGTAAAAACTTCTCTATTTTTACTGTTGTACTGGTTGTTATATTGGGCTTTATTTCGCTTTACCGTGTTGGATACGTAGACTACAATGATAGTTTTATTGTATGGCTAACCTCATCACTTGCATATCTATGTGTATTAATTTTATTCGAATTAAGAAATAAAACAGGCAAGAATACCTCTGGTGATTAGTGGGGAACTTGCAACCGAAAAGACTTACGAGCTGTAATGGCAGCTACAATAGGAGCTGTCCATTCCGTCGGCACTCCACATTTCTCCAATCATTTAGAAATACGAAATGAAGACAAGAGCCCTCCAAAGTTGAAGGGCTCTAAGCAGCATATATCGGGCATTTTTACATGGATAGCCCACTCGCAATTCACAAGCGAAACCCCTTGTACCTGTAGGTGAGAGTGGTTTTTTATTTGGTGGGCAATTTTGTTTTTTTCAGGATTTTAACATTTTTGCCCGCTATTTTTTCTGAGTACATACTTTCCTTGTAGCTTTCAAACTTGTCCATGATATCTATCTCAATTTTCTTTGAGAAGTGGGCATACACATCAGCGCTTCATTTTTCTCGCGCTCTTCTTCTTCCGGATATACCAGCCGCGTTTATGAAAGGAGATGGACCTGTATTTCTGAGCCAGTCTGATGGTTCGTTTGCGAGTGAGTGATGCTGGTTTTGAAGATAAGCTTTTGTTAAGGGAACTTCTTACAACCAGATGACCGGGGTAGTGAGCTTTCACGAAGTTACCATAAGTTTCGAACTCGGAGAAGCCAGCATAACTCTGCTTGTTGGTCTTCTTGATAATCGCCCAGTACCATCTAGTCTTATGCCTAGCTTCAATTTTAGACTTCAGTCGGGAGAGCTTCGATTTGTCGAACAGCATATAGTGGGCAACGAAAGAGCGCGAAGCGGTTGGTTTGGCCCCCATTAATTTCCTATAGGTGCGAAAATACTCGGGACGACTCCAGTTACGGCAGTAAAAAACAGTTTTCCCATTGGCGAGAAAGACATGAGGTCGGATGAGAATGGTGTCGGCGTCAATCACAAGATAATACCTTTGCTTGGTCAAGTTTCCTCCTGCCAGCTTCAACAATTGTTGGAGCAGCCAGCCTGAGCGATTGGTGCGTTTGGTCTGGTAGTGAATGTCTTTTTTTGTAATTGGAAGGACGCGTCTTTCATTGATGAAGGTGCAGTTTTTACGACGGCAGAGGGCTTGAATTCGTTTGCTTGGTGGCGATACAACCATGATCTTACCGACAGGATGCTTCACTTGCTTACGGATGCTGTCAATGACATAGGGAAGAGTGCCGAGGTCTTTCTCAATAGCGGGGATCAGGACATCAATTTTAATAGAGCTGTTGAAGGTGCTTTTCGCTGAATGTGTCAACTTCTCAACTCCTTTTCGCTAGGCAGTTTCAAGCATAGGTGCCTGAGCAGGTTGGCCAAAGTGTCCGACTTTCCAGATAGGATATGATTTTCTCCCTTAGGGTGAATAAGACAGATATGGAAATCCTACAAATTGTGTATTTGTCTGCCTTCTTGAGTCATTGAGAAACTCTCCTCACTCACTTTTGTTTTGTCGAAATCGTTGACCTTCAACAATGGCAATTCGATCCGACTCCGATAATACTGACTGGGTAAATGCGTTACTTTGAAGGTAGACCGGTATAGATGGAGCTGGCAGAAAAACAGGAGGGCTGTGATTGCCGCAACGAAATCCGAAGAAATTGACAAAAGGCGTTTAGAGGAGGATAGATTGAAAGCCGATAGGAATGGTCTTTGACCATGAAAGTCCTATACAAATTCATATCGGGGATGGATTCATTCACAATTTAACAATCGGTGTAAAAAGTAAAATAGCCGTTCGATTTGAACAGCATCGTTTTCAACAGATCTTGCTTCGGCGTAAGTGTTATCCTCAAGGTTGTATTGCATCACTCGATAGTATGTAACAAAACGGTAATTGAATAAAGCCCCCAATTGGAGGCTTACTCAAATTATCTGGGATTAATATGGTGTACAATGGTGTTCAAGGGGTTTTTTGCCACCACCACCCCAACTGCCGCCACCGCCGCCACTGCTACTACAATTCGGTTTACTGTATGCAAAAGCAGCCGTAGAGACTGACATTACCATAACGACTGCTAGGGCAAAAGCAAAAAGCTTTTTCATAAGGATCACCCCCTTTACAGAAAATTCTAGTAATAATAGCGTAACTCAATTTCAAATTTTTGTAAAATATTGATCTATCAACCATTTTGATTCGTGCCTATTAGGAAGCACAGGGCTATTGAATGACAGATTGAACATAACGAAACTAAAATGCAATTTTGACGGTCTAAGGCGCGTCAAAAAGACGTCCAAATTAGGACGTCTCTCTGTATATATCTATATACCGTATACATGTTGATCACAAAGTTTGACTGGGCGTTTCCGCTAGATTAAACATAACTTTGTCCTCATTAGCAGTCCCGTCTGCTATGATGTTGAAAAGTCTCCACTCGACCGCCAGTGTTGGCCTTGTAATGGCACTTTTGATGATGTGGCACTTGAAACAAGTTGCATGTTAGTCATTCTTATAATCTAAGGTGATTTTTGACTGGCTTCGTAGAATTTATTTTTACATCACAAGGTTGTTAAAAAGCCAATGGTTGTGAAGGGCAATAACGAGTATATCGTAATGCCGAAGAACTGAAATGCATGGGTTAATTTCTTCTGGGAGAATTACAGTTTCACCCAAACAAAGCGCCTTCCCATTTTGATCCACGGATTCAAATGAAAACATCATTGGTACCGTTAGAGCTGAACGAGAAAGACGCCCTAAAATAGTTACGGGAATATTCCTAACTGTCATTAAGGTACATACGCCATTAATTATCTGGGGCGGAATTTCAAGTATATCACCAAATTACCTGCAAAGTGGATCGATGGCCATCGAAAATATCTCCTCCAAAAGTATTTAATTTAGTGTACATTTGCGGAGATGAAAACGCTCTGGGCATTAGCCTACTTTGCAAAAAGGGCCATTGCAGAAATTTAATCCCGTAGTTAGTTTTTGAGGGGGTGTAGGGTCAAGGTAGCTTTTACGCAATGGGATATATTGGGGAATATCACAGACGAACAACACGAGCATATTAAAAAGCACGCTATGGATACCCTTCTAGCAAGGAGGCCTTCAGTAGAAAGCCTCCATAAAATAAGAAAGGGTATTTATGGAGTGATGACTGACACAGTTCCACGAACTTTCCCGGCTCCATTGTTCTTAACTCTAATATAATATTGGCCTATTGGTAACACTTTAGTACTTTGAAAACTAAATGAACCTGTCCCAGGAAACAGAAAATGTCCAAAGTTTGGGTTATAATCAGTTCCGTCTTGTCTATATATCGCGTACTCTACTAACGGATTATCAACATTTATTCCACTTTGAGTCACCTTAACAGTAAGAACAGTAGGAGAATTAATATAAATATCTGCAGAGTCAGAATATCCTCTAGTTCCTTGCTCAAAGCTTAATACTTTTGTTTCAGTCGCAGCAGGTGCTGCTTCTTTGGTCGAAGACTGCTGGAAGCCGGCAGCAAATGTTTCTGATGGTAGAAAAACGGAAGCAGAAAGTAGTGTAACTAAAGCAACTTTACCAAACCATTTCAATTCTATCATCTCCTAATTTTTAGATTCTACTAAATGTTACAAATAAACCCAATTACTTACAATATTTTTCGGTGCGAAATACCTTGTCACACAAGAAATTGACTGAAGCATTCCACTTTTTAAGTGATTTAACACAATATTTCGGGAGTCTAACAGCATAGGCTTCTATATCCTGAATTTCAAGGTAATCACTCTCCTTGAGGAAAAAGTAACTACTTCAGTAGGAATTTTAAGCTGCTTGGAGAATATGATTTATCAATTAGTTGAATAGGGGGACGTTAATGTGGGCTTATTAGATGGTCTAATGGGTAATGCTTCGGAAGTTAACATTGCAGAGGTTCAACAGGAGTATGCTCAAATCTTAGCGAACAATGAAAGAATAGAAAAGGCGTACAAATTAATTCGCGATATGTTCATCTTCACCAACAAGCGGTTAATATTAGTTGATAAGCAAGGTATTACTGGCAGAAAGATAGAGTACCATTCCATTCCTTATAAAAGTATTCATCATTTTAGCATTGAAACAGCCGGAAATTTTGACTTGGATGCGGAATTGAAAATTTGGGTTTCAGGAAGTGCAGTACCGATCCAAAAACAATTTAACAAGAACTTGAATATTTACCAGATACAGAGCGTATTGGCCGAGTACATTTTGGGTTAATTTCGCTTGATTAGACGTCCTCATTCAAATGGAATGCCCCTGGAATGAATCGATTTCATAGAAGCATTATCAGCGGGCATTCTCTTGGGGATAAGGCGTACGACTTAGTCTGAGCTATTTTTTTGGCAAGAGAAGGTATGCATACTAATATATACTTGTAGTAAATATAGAGCTGATATCCTACTATATTAAAGACTACTTTTTTATTCACGTATTACTTCTTGTAACCCCCAATTTGCTTAAAGCAGTTGGGGGCTTTTTTTATCGAAGTGACCTACGAAGCTGCTCGAACAGGTAGATAAAGTTATCTGACGTCCTTTACATTTCGAACCTAAAGTCTCTCTATAAAAAAATTTGTACATCATAAAAACCAATCTCAATTCTTTTGTACCATACATGACAAGCAAAATTGGATCTGTACATAAGTATCATGCTGTACAAAATAGTCTGTGTAAGCAGCTATTTTTGTACAGTTTTTTTAAAGTTCCTCCTTAACTCCCCATAAGAAAAAGAGCAAGGAAGACCTTGACTTGGAGCTTACTCCAAGGAGTAAGGTTATAACGCAAGAGAAAGTTGAGCAAGTAAGGAGGCATTCATGAACGAAGAACGGACGTATTCGATTTCCGAAGTTGCAGAGCAGACAGGGCTTTCTACGGATACCCTTCGTTATTACGAGAAAATCGGACTACTTGCTTCGCCGACGAGAGGCGGCGGACAAAAACGAATGTACGACGAGGGAGATATCGGTCGTATCCGTTTTTTGAACCATCTCAGAAGAACAGACATGCCACTGAAGAAAATCAAAGAGTACGTAGAGCACTACTCACTAAAAGACGATGCGCACTGTTATGCGTTGTTGGACGCGCACCGGGAGGCGATCGAGCAACGCATATCCGAATTGAGCGCAACCGCTGAAATCATTCGATACAAGCTCAAGTATTTTCAAGAGATCAAGGATGGGCATCAAATGGAGGAAAAAGATTATGACGATTGAAGCAAACCAACGGATACCGCAACAACCGCTGCACACCGGTTACGGACCACGTACAACTGCCGAAGATATCATGCAAGGAGTAGATTTGGCCGGTAAGGTTGCCATTGTGACTGGCGGATATTCTGGTATTGGCTTGGAGGTATCGAGGGTACTCGCGAAGGCAGGCGCACAAGTAATCGTTCCTGCCCGTTCGCTGGACAAAGCCAAAGTTGTAATGGAGGCCGTTCCTGAAGCGGAACTAGGCGAGCTTGATCTTGCCGATCCGGACTCAATCGATGCCTTCGCCCACCAATTTGAGGAATCGGACCGCCCCTTCATATGAACTCACCGGAGTTAGTTTTACCATGTGAGCTATTCGACATTGAGACACTGTAAGAAGCTGTGCTTCGTTCACTAGTATTTGTTGCATCTATTCTTTTCTGTATAGTCCAGCGTCTTCAAAAACTTGAGGCACCTTCCTGTTCGATAGGAGGTGCCTCGTCGTGTTATTTGGTATACTCCATCACTTCAATCGATTGAATCTTACTGATGCAACATAATCTTTTCTAGAAGTAGAAGGCCCCTTGTTAAAGTCCTTATCGAATATATATGTTTCTTTGCCACGCCCATCTGCACGGCTATTGTACCAGTCGATGAAATCTTGGACTTCGGATGAAGGTAATTCAAATTCCTTCTCGAGACCACTGATCATTTTAATTACAAGAAGTTTATCTAAGATGATCCATTCCGATAGATTCTGGTCATAGCCTTCAAAAGTCCAATCTTTGGGCCATTCTTTTATCACATCATCTCTATAACTTCGGGCAGTAATCGTGTATTTTTCTATTTGCTTTGGCTCAGTGAAAAGATAGCGGCTGTCTCAGTATGTTCGGAGGCATACGCTACAATTCCAATTCCTAAGCCAAAACGCTCCGCTTCATCGCTAACTTCTGGTAAAAATGTTCGAAAAGAAAGGGCGCTCAAAAGCACCCAATGATGCTTAATTCGATTTACCAATGGAACCTGGAGAAGGTCCAAAAACTGGGGCTAATCTTGACGGGTGCACCTTGGGGCTAAGGCCAAAAAATTCGCAGAAGTTCATAATTAGTGGGCTCCACTTCTCAGGATCGATGTAGTTCTCCTCGCCAGTCATTAGGATTTGTTCATCAATATGAACGCGTATTATCTTCACTTCAATAGCTTTTAAAGAGCTGGGCAGTTCAAAATTATGGACCTGCTCTACGATTGCCTCTAATTGAACTGGACACTCGGCAACGCGTGGTGGACGAATCAGGTCCGAATCTTTGGGGGTGAGCCTAGCCGTTTTGAATTTATCTGGTTCAAATCGGTATCCCACATTAGCCTTACGTTCCGGGACAGGATTTCGCCCAGTTAGGAGAGCTAGACGGTCTACCGCATGAGCAAGATCAGACGAAGGAAGATTTAAAACACATTCACGCTCACGCAATAAATTGGCAACGGTTTGAGATGAACTACTCATTCCAAGCATGCATGATTGATTCAGCCACCATGCAGAAGACATAGGTGCCAAGTTGACAGAATCGTCTTCATTTAATGTGCTGATGAGTACAACTGGCGTCCCAAAGTAAAGAATTTTTGGCTCAACTACCTTATGCATAATCGCGCTCCCTCCACTAAGAAAAGAAAGGTTATCATACTCGTCTCAGATAAGAGACCTAGTTCAAATTATAATCAGTATTCGTTTCGTTATTTTGCTGTTTCATTTCGATTGAACTTTACTCGAAATTACTTAAGAAAAGGGGAATAGGGTAATCCAGGGTTGCGTGATCAAGAACAGTTGAATCGAGCACGACGGCAACTATGAACCAAAGTAGTATTGCTACGATGACATTAAAAAGCAAGAGGATGCGGAGAAATTCCCAATCTGTAACATGCTTTTTATGCATCAACTTGGCCTTAGGTTGGAAGGGGCTGTCCTAAAAGTCGAGAGACAATGGGACAAGCTCTTTTTTATATATACACAAAAAATATAAAAATCATTGACATAAGAGTTCAAATATGTGATTATCTACTCTGTCACTTATAATGATAATCATTATCAAATGATATTTCACACTAAACACCACGTGACGAGGAGAAATGAGCACATGAAAAAAGGAACACAAATCGTACTGGCCTGCTTGGTCGCAGTAGTTACTGCCGTGTCGGCGGGTTGTGGAACCAGCCAAACGGCTGCTGAAGCGCCGAAGAAGCCTGAGACACGCGTAGTCAAGCACCTGATGGGGGAAGTGACGATCCCAGCGGAACCAAAGCGAATTGCTGACGTATCAGGAGCAGCGGAGGAGCTTCTCATTTTGGGACACAAGCCGGTTGCTACGGCCAATACATACAAGACAAAAATCATGTCCCACGTGGCGGATAAGCTGACAGATGTAAAACCAGTTGGCTGGATGTGGGATGACTCTATCAATTTAGAAGCTGTGGTAGAAACAAAGCCAGACCTAATTATTATGAATAACCGCCAGCAAAAGATGTACGAGCAGCTGTCCAAAATCGCGCCGACTGTCGTTCTGGAGACAGACATGGACAAATGGCGTGATAAGTTTAAAGAAATTGGTCGCCTGTTTGGACAAGAAGAGGACGTGAACAAATGGCTGGCTGGGTATGACGAGAAGACGAAAGAAATGCGCGAGCAACTCAAGCAAGCGTACGGCGACGAGACCTTTATGTTCCTGGCCGTAACGCCAAAATTGTTCCGTGTGTACGGGAACTATGGCTATGCAGATATCTTGTTCACTGACCTCGGCCTAAAGCCGGCAGCTGGAACACCTACAGATAAAACAATGGAAATGATCGAGCTAGAAGGACTGACGAATTTTCAGGCAGACCATATGTTCCTCGTCAATTTCGGAGGGAAAGCGGATGATGTTTACGCAGAACTGAAGAATAGCCCAGTATGGAAAAGCAACAAGGCAGTTCAACAAGGCCATCTCTATGAGATTACCAATGAAACATTCAATACCAAAGCCTTTGGCCCAATTGGAAAGGAAATGCTCCTAGAGGAGATTGGTAACATGTTGCTGAAAAAGCAATAACCATGCAATTGACACAAAAGATAGGGCGATGATGCGGATCACTATGACGGTTTTTTGAAATTCATGTTGGTTTCCTCTTTATTCATACAAGGGGTAAACAACGTCAACGCTTGTAACACTCTTCAGTGGAAGGCTTATATGGAAGAGTGATGCAAAACGTTATAAAGCCCGTCTTCACTATCAAGACGGGCTAAAATCTATTCAAGCTTTACTGAATCGTATAAGTAGCTACGATTACATTTTGATCCTGATAAGAATACGGCGCTTGAAATTGTACGTAGCGATCCCCGTCCTCATCAGCCTTAATAATGATACCTGTCGTACCGCTCCAAATCTGTTTATTTTGAGCATTATAAACGGTGTAATTAGCAAAGCTACCATTTGCACGGATACGGAGCTCCTGCCCTTTCTTGAGATAAATCGCTTCTTTTGGACTTAACTGCCCAGGAGTAAGGTAGTAATATTTGGTGAATGATTGTGCTTGTTTTTGTTGCTCAACGGAGACTGTGTTTGGTTCACTTTGTACGTGAGCACTGGTAGAAGCGGAAGCATATGCAGGTGCGCCAGAGAGGAGTAAAGCGAACAGTGAAATAGAGAGAAGCTGTTTTTTCATACCTAGAACACTCCTTTTGATCAATTCTGACCAAATTCTAAATCCATAAACCAAAGGTAATTATACTAAATTTCAATAAAATGGCAAATATTTACACATTGTAACTTAACCTTTCATTTGATGCAATGACAGATGCAAAGCAAGTCGCAAGTGAAAGGCGTAAAATATATAATACTCTGGAAGTATGTAGTCGCAAGTCGTTAGACTCCTGACATGAAGACGTTAAGCCGCTCGGAAAAGAACCGGGCGGCTCTTTTTGGTGAAATGGTAGGTTTTGTCGTCTGACAGGGTGTCCTCAGCTATCCTCTCCATAATACTAATCCTCTTTCTACGAAAGCGTACCGTGGGAGGATTGGACAAAGAAGGGCTCAAAGCTCAATGATTTCGAAGAGGGAGGAAGAGGGCAGCTTAGCCGCCCATAACATTGGACAGGTATATTAGCACTCATCACAACTGCAAGCAACAATTGTTAATAAAACGAAAAGAACCAAGACCAAAGCAAAATTGTCGTCAAAGAATCCCATCGATATCACCCCTTTGAAAAGTATGAGGAAGAACCTCAAACTCAAGCTATGCAAATTGCGGAGCTATGTAAGGGCGATATCACAGTAGGCGAAAAATTTGGGCATATAACAAACAGTTACCTGTCATGTCCAACCGCTCAAAAATGTCAAATCAGCCGGGGATATACGACAAAAAAAGGCTATCCCCTAGCCCTATTTATGGCATTTGGGACAGCCTTGTTGGTACGATTTTGTCGAGGGTAAGTATTGGCGTTAAACGCTATAGGTTGGCCATCCGCAATACCCGTCAACTTCACAAGGTATACGTTGTTCTTTTGCGCTGCTAACACTAGGAAATGAAAGCGATAGAAATAGTGCAGCAGCAATACCAAACAGAGCAATTTTTTTCATAAATCTTCCCCCTATACAAGTTTCATTTTTCAAAAAGTATACGACCGGGCACAACATATATTTCGAAAATAAATCGAGTAGCTGGTGAGCTAGAAAAGTTGACGCAAAAAGACCATCCCTCTGCCACGCACATAGCTGTTGGGACGGTCTTTAATTACTATCTAACATTAATTGGCACACAGACAATGTTTACCTGCTGGTATGCACCCCCGAGGGCATGGAATGATGGAGTTAGCACCCATTTTTTGAAGTAGTTTCTTCAACATTGTTATTCACCTCCTTAAATGGGATAATATAACTTTCATTTCAATGATAGCACACACAAACTCAATTTAATATATAGAATATGGAAAATTCGGAAAAATGTAATCTACCGTAAAGTAAATTATCAGCATTCCAGTCATTCTGGCCCATCATCATCAATCGCGAAGTTCATGGCAAGCCTGTATGGGAGTTTTGCACGTCATTTGAAACCCACCACAAACTGACGTATAATCAGGTATTATTGATGAGTCACTAAAAGGGAGACGATCTAGAAATGGCGTCGGTCAATCGTAAAACGGAAATCATTTCTGCTGCCATTGAAGTCTTTGCTGAAATCGGATATTTCCGGGCAACGACAGCGCAAGTGGCAGAGCGTGCAAAGATTTCTCAGCCATATATTTTCAAGTTTTTTGCATCGAAGGAAGCTTTGTTACTGGCAGCATTAGAGGCATCGTGGGAGCGGATCATCGACTCTTTCCGTCTCGTTGTGGAGTCCGCATCCAAAGAGCAATTGGAAACAGATTTAATTAAGGCATATGAAAAGATTTTGGCTTCGCATCAAAATGAAATACTGCTTCAAATGCAAGCCCAGACGATTCAAGAGCCTTTGATTCGTGAGGCAATGCGCGAAGCATTTCGGGGGGTTCGTCAGATCGTCCTAACAGCTTTTCGTGAAGCGGGCATCGCGAATCCGGAAGAGAGAACGCTTATTTTCTTGGCAAGAGGAATGCTGTGTAATATTTCAGTGGCTTTGGACATGCCAGAATTGATGGAGGAATAACGGAGGGAAAATTGAGATAATTAGTTATTGACTAATCACTAACTAAAGCGTTATTCTTCAAATGAGTTAGTAATTGATCAATCACAAATAAAACAAGTGGAGATGATTCGAATGAATAAAGCGATTGTAGTCGGGGCAACAGGCGGAACGGGAGCGGCAATTTTGACAGAGCTGATCAATCGAGGGATTGAAACGATTGCTTTTGGGCGTTCTCTACAAAAGCTAGAGCAAATGGCGTCAGAATTGGGGAATCCAACACATTTGTCATTAGCAGTCGGGGATGCATTCCGGTCTCCAGACATCGTAGCAGCATCGGAAGGAGCGGATGTACTATTTCATTGTGCAAACGTTCCTTATCACGAGATGGTGAATAAGCTGATCCCACTTGGCGAAGCGATCATGGAAGCCGCCAACAAGAGAGGAATGAAAGTAGTTGCGGTAGACGGCATCTATCCATACGGAAGAAAGCAGATGGAACCAGTGACGGAGGAGCATCCAAAGCAACCGCATACGAAGAAAGGAAAAATCAGGTTGGCATTTGAACAAATGCTGTTTAGCAATCGCTGGGATCATAATCGAACGATGATTGTCAGACTACCGGATTATTACGGACCTACTGCTAACCAAGCATCGTATCTGGGGGCCACACTGGAAGCAATTGCGGCTGGAAAACCTGGGATTTTTATTGGGAATATGCATGTTCCTCGCGAGTTTGTTTATTTGCCTGATGCAGCGAAGATGATTGTAGAGTTGGCCTGCCGCGAGTTTGCTTATGGACAAAATTGGCACATTCCAGGTGGAGGCATCATTTCCGGTCGAGACATTGTGCGAATTGCTCAAAAAGCAAGTGGCACCGTGAAGCCTGTCATTCCTCTTGGGAAAATGGGTTTGTCTTTGCTGGGGATGTTCGTCCCGGTGATGAAGGAGGTTGTCGAGATGCTGTACTTAACCGAAAAACCGTTGATTCTTAGTGGAGAAAAATATAAACGGCTTATTGGGCCGATTCCTGCGACGAATTTCGAGGAGGGTATAACGGCAACGATCCAACATTTGCAGAATCGTACTTCTATGAAATAAATAATAGCAATCAGTTATTGATTAATCACTTACAATGACACGTCGGAATTTCTTTAAATATTCCTTTACAGGAATATTCCCTTTGGTGTATATTTTACCTAACAAAACGATCACAATAACGCTGAAGGGGATGAGATGAGCGTAGAATCCATCATGTAACGAGGTGAGTGACATGTCAGGGATGAATCCGGGCATGGACATGGCGACGCTGAGTGCTTTGGCTGAACCAAATCGTATGAAAATCGTCGAACTTTTGCGCGACGGTCCTCTGACAGTAGGGGAAATCGCTGACCAACTGGGGCTTCGCCAGCCCCAAGCCTCGAAGCATTTGAAGGTGCTTAGTGACAATGGGATCGTGGATGTGAAGGCCGAAGCCAACCGCCGATTTTACAAACTCAGGCCCGAGCCCTTCCGAGCGTTGGATTCATGGGTGAGGTCATTCCAGCGTGTTATGGAAGAAAGATTTGATAACCTGGAAGACTATTTGCGGGAACTGCAAAACAAGGAAAAAGCTTGAGATTCATTCAAAAGAATGAGGAGGAATTACTATGTCAAGAAACGCAATGGTTTCAAGGGTAGAGAACGAGCGAGTGCTGGTACTGGAGCGTGTATTCGACGCGCCTAGAGATCTCGTGTTCAAGATGTTTAAGGAGTCTGAGCATCTCAAGCGCTGGTGGGGACCGAAAGGCTGGGAACTCCCAGTTTGTCATGTTGATTTCCGCCCAGGTGGTGTTTGGCACTACTGCATGAAGTGCGTGGATAAGAATCAAGGTGATTTTTACGGCATGGAATCTTGGGGCAAAGGTGTTTATAAGGAAATAGTTGAGCCCGAGAAAATCATCTATACCGATTACTTTTCAGATGCAGAAGGCAACACAAACGATGCGATGCCTTCGACAGAGGTTATGATGGAATTCATCGATTTGGGTGGCAAGACGAAGCTGGTCAGCCGATCTGAATATGTATCTGCGGAAGCTCTCAAAACTGTCATGGACATGGGGATGCTAGAGGGGATCACCCAAACGTGGGATCGTTTGGAAGAGAGTCTGAACGAGATCAAGTAAGCGAAATAGGAAAGGCCGCCTGGTATGAAGACCCGGCGGCTTTTTCTTTTTAGTAGCAGATTTATTTCACCATTAGCGCAATAAAATCGTTCAGCTTATCCAGCGAAATGATATTTTGATTGCATGACACGCTGTCTTGGCAAATGTAGTTTCCTTTTTTCAAATACGTTCCATCCCCGGAACCTTTGGCTTCAAGGATGAACATGCCGATCTCCTCAAAGCGATTACAGAGCGCACAAACGCCTTTTTTGTTTACATTTGTAAACTGTCCGTGTATGCCAATCAGTTTTCCTTCGTGGTAAGCAACAATAAATTTCTTTTCCGTCGCAGTGTCTAGCCAGCTCAGATAAGAGATTTCTGAAAAATCGATCTCAGCTAAATTCGATACCTTTAGCTTCTTTACTTTTGGAAAGAGCTTCTTAATGGAAGACTCTGTGATAGCAGGGAATGGAATTACAAACGGTGAAAGCTGATTCAAAAACTGCTTTCCTTCTGCCTTTTCTTTTATCGAGTCAATCGGATGCAAAATCTCTTTTTGTTCTTCCGTCATGTTTGGGAACAATTGAAAGACTTCTTCATGAGCGATTTCTTTTCGAGCACGAATCACGTTGACATCTGTACTGGTCGCATAGGCGTTCATGATTGCTTGAACGCGTGATTTAATGAAGTGATATTGATGCGTATGGATAAAAGGTTCCATGTTGCGGTTCCTCCTGTTTCTGTCTTGTAAGGTGGGTTCTTCTTTAACTTTAGCGTGTTTGCAGGTGAGGAGAAAGGGAAAGGACATTTCCAAAAAAAACTCGCCATAAAAAAGCACTGACAACCTAATGAAAAGGTCTTCAGTGCTTTATAAACGTCTATTTGGTATACACGATTTTTTTAATCGTCTCTGTAGACAAAAAGTATTCCTCCGCTAACTGAGAAATAGCCGTCCCGGCCCGAAAACTGCTTTTAATAGCTGTATTCCGCTCATCCAGGAGTTTTCTTCCGCCAGTGCGCGTCCCCCATTTTTGATGGGTTACTTTTGTCTTCGGAATATAAATGGTTTCTCCTTGCACGTACTTTTGAATTTCCGCGAGTAACGATTCAGGAAGGATTAAATTTGCTTTCACACATTTCATTTCTGCTCGCTCCTTATTTATAGATAGGCAAATAAGGGGCAAAGCCAAGAAATAGGAAATGAGATACGCAAATGAAGGCGATGATTCGTTTAAACGGAAGACCACCTCATGCAAAGTATCGCCTCACTATTTCTAGGCTTTGCATGAGCCGCTGCGGTATGTGGCAAATTGAGAGCATTCGCCATTGGTACACCCCCCTCGAGGTCCATTTTGAAAACGGTGTCCCCCTTTTTTAAAAAGGGGGTATTTGAATTATATAAGAAAATGGCTTTTTTGTATAACGATACTTACAAAAATGTGAGTGGATTTTGAATGTTCATTTACAACCTTTTGAAAGTCAAATATAGTAATGGTATCGAATGTGAAAAGAGGTTTTGATTGAGTATGATGAAACTGATAATCGCTAAGTAAAATTCGAATGAATTTTATATGGGAAAAGGTTAAATGAAGGGCGTGCCCTTGGTTTCTTTTTTATTCCTTTTTTCAAAAGCGATTAGAAGGCATTATATCTCATTCAAACAAATTTCACGTTTGTGCATGATATCTATTCAGTTCGGGATAGGTATCTTCATCACAACGATAAATTTGACCATGAGAAGAGAATTCTTCTTGTGGTCTTTTTTATTTGGAAAGAAGGGATTGCGAAAAAGGAATGGATGATGACAAACCGCACAAAAAATAGAACGGGAGGTTTTTATATGCGTGAATATCGATTGATTAGTGACTACAAGCATATCGAAACATACAAGGAAAGCTTTAATGACCTCGCCAAGCAGATCTTTCAGCTCGATTTTAGAGAATGGGATAACAAGGGCTTTTGGAATGACAACTATGTCTGCTATTCCTATTTGGATGGGGATCAGGTTATTGCGAACGCTTCTGCCAGTAAGATGATCGTGACATCCAATGGAAAAGACTACAAGGCACTTCAGATCGGAACGGTCATGACGCATCCTGCCTATCGCAACCAGGGGCTGGCAGCGAAATTGATGAACCATATTCTTGAAATATGCGAGAAGGAATACGATTTTATCTATTTGTATGCCAATGATACCGTGCTCGATTTTTATCCGAAGTTTGGATTTGAGAGAGTACCTGAAAGTAGTTTTCGTTTATTGGCAACCGATTTGAAAAAGCACGTGGAACAAAAATCGGTCTTGCGTAAGCTGGATGTTGATAATGAGGCTGATTTTGATATTATGAAGGAATTTGCTGCGAAAAGAATCCCCGTTTCAACGAGACTAGGCATCAAAGATAGCGAGCATCTGTTGATGTTTTACTTTTTGCTTGTTTTTCGGGATGCGATCTATTATCTCGAAGAGGCGGATGTGATTGTCTTATTTGAACGAGAAGATGGACAACTGCATGTATTTGATGTTGTAAGTAAAAAACCAGTTGATATAGAAATGGTCATTTCTCATTTGATAACCGCTGAGACAACGATCATTCATTTTCACTTTATGCCGGATAGTGAGAATGAAAAGATCCAATCTGCATGGATGACAACAACCGATGATGTCTTATTTGTTCGCCCCTCGTTAAAAATGGAGACAGAACATTTTCGTTTTCCGCTTACTTCCCACGCATAAAAGGTTTGAAAAGACACAGTAGGTGAAACAGTAAAATAGCTTCGTGCCATCGGGGGTTGCCGAAAAATGATCAAATGTGATTATTACAATATATGAGTTATGTGCTACCAGTTTATAAAGACTGGTAGTTTTTTAATCCCCCTTCTGAAGGGTGGATGTACGAATCCACCCAGATGGTCACATCAAGTCGACGATCGGGAAGGATGATCAACAGATTGAGGCCAGATCGTCGTACAGCACACAAGAATGGCGGGGCGATTCATTGTGATACACAACAAAATGACCTATCCCAGCAGTTCTTTGGCTCCGTTCATGACTAAGGGCAAAGACTGTTTAACAAATGATTCCGCACTTATTAGACGCCCTTCATTGTTCCAAACGTAAGCAGCCCCATACATCCCCCAACTTAACATGACAGAAGCTGTATTTATTAAGAATTGCTGGTTTGGAGTCGATAGCATCTTGTCTTTATCTATAAAGGAAAGAAGTATCGTTTGAATTTTTTCCTTTATTCGAATTTCGAATACAGGTACAAGCGATGTATTTCTTCTTTTGCACATAGTGCTTAGACCCATGTGAAATTCGCACACCCCGAGAAAGATACTCTGAATTGTTTCTTCATTCAATCCTTCGTGACCGCTTATTCTATGATTCATGATTGTCATAAATGATTCCATTAGTCTGGCCTCAAGAATTTCGAATTTATCTACAAAGTGCGCATAAAAAGTCGCTCTGTTAACAGTAGCTCGCTCTGCAATATCCCTAACGGTTATCGATTCAAAGTCTTTTTCTTGAATTAATGAAGCAAAAGCGTCTTGAAGGAGTCGCCGTGTACGTATCACACGAGGATCAGCTTCATTCTTTCTAATGGTCATGGTTAAGATCTCCCCAGTAAAACGACATTATAGAAATGGTGTTGTCTATACAACGGTTTATGGTTATTGCTGATTGCGTACCATTCGGTTGCTATTATAGCATACAAATACAACAAGTGTTGTTCAAGCAACTGATGTTGTATTGACACAAAATGCTGAATGCCGTTTTTTCAAAAGGAGGAGGGAACCATGTCGGTTTGTAACTATGATCCCGAGATCAAGATTTTGAGGGAGGAATAGACCGAAACATTACGGCAAGCTCCGCGCTGGCTCTTTTAGCTACTACCATGCAGCCGTGGCGTTTTTTCGTTATCGACAAAAAGATAGTTATATAAAACACATCAGGAGTGTGAATGATGAAGAGCACTTGGAAAGTTTACGTTCTAGCCTTGATCAGCTTTTTAGTTGGAACATCCAATTACATCGTTTCTGGAATATTAGACCGAATTGCAGAAACATTGGGAACAAACGTTGCGGCAGCAGGTCAGCTCATTACGGTTTATTCCCTGGCCTATGCGGTCGGCACTCCTATTTTGATGGCGCTGACGGCCAAAATGGACCGGCTTAAGCTCCTACTTTATTCGCTGGGCCTCTTTATTGCCGCAAACCTGCTGACATTTATAATGTCTGACTTTGGTTTCTTCATTACCGCGAGAATCATTACGGCGTTAGGCGCCGGGGTGGTCACAGTTAACGCGCTAAGTATCGCCGCCAAAATTGCTCCGCCAGGTAAGCAGGCCAGCGCCATCGCGAACGTCACCATGGGCATTACCGCATCGCTCATCATCGGCGTCCCGCTGGGCAGAATGATAGCCTCTGCTTTTGGCTGGAAAGCGGTATTTCTGGCCATTGCGATTGTCGCGGGCTTGGCCATGCTTGTCATTGCTGGAGTTATACCACGTATGCAGGGCGACAAGCCTATCCCTCTGATCAAACAATTTGCTTTGTTAAAAAAACGTCAGGTTTTGGTTGCTTTAGCGATTACTTTTTTCTGGTTGGGAGGATATTCCCTCGTCTATACTTACTTATCCCCTTTTCTGCTAGAGGTAACTCATTTACATGAATCATTGATTAGCGCAGCTCTGTTCGTGTTCGGCGTTGCCAGTTTGATTGGCTCGAAAGTCGGCGGCTACAGTGCGGATAAACATGGCATCAAATACACGCTCGTTTCTGGGATGGTGCTTCACGTCATTTCGTTGATTTTGCTATCTTTAGTCGGACAGTCGGTCATTGCCGTATTCGCCATTTTGATCCTCTGGTCTTTTGCCGCATGGTCATCTGCTCCCGCGCAGCAATTTAACCTAGTTTCGCTTGTTCCTGAATCCACGGGCGTCATGCTGAGCTTGAACAGTTCCATGATGCAGCTTGCCATGGCTGTCGGCGCAGGAATTGGCGGGCTGATCGTTAACCGTGTTTCTTTAGCATCCATTACCTGGTTCGGCGTACTCGGCGTACTCATCGCCATCATTGCTGTGTTTGTATTATCCAGAATGGCATCACGGCATTCGGTGGTTCAATCAGTGGAGTAAGGTGATCTTTCAGTTCTTCACAAAAAAGCAGACCGCAAATGAACGGCCCCCAATTGTTGGACGCAACAATGCGGTGTGGTTGTTAAGGTAACGAAAAGTACATATCCATGTGAATAAATGAGCGTAAACTATCGGGGGAACGATGCTACAATAAACAAACGAGACGCGGCTACCGGCATGATTCGGTAGCCACGTTATACTCTAGGGGGAGTTTCCATGCTACTTCGAAGATTTCATGAGACGGATATTGACCAGATCATCACTTTATTTTATGAGACCGTACATACCATAAATAAGCAAGACTACACGCAAGAACAAGTAAATGCTTGGGCTTCCCTAGCGGATTTGAAGCAGAGGAAAGAGGTCTGGTTGAAAGCTCTGACGAGTAATATTTCCTATGTTGCTGAAATGAATGGTTATATCGTGGGCTTTTCTGACATGAGTGTACAAGGTTACCTGGATAGATTATTTGTTCATAAAGAGCATCAGGGGCAAGGAATTGCTTCAGCATTGGTAGACACACTTGAATCTGAAGCCAAAAAATTAGGTCTAACCGAAATAGAAACCGATTCGAGTATTACCGCTAGACCCTTTTTTGAAAGAAAAGGGTACATCGTAGTAAAATCGCAAATCGTTGAACGCAATAGCACTAAGCTGATGAATTTTAGAATGAAGAAAAGTTTACGCTAACGAGAGACGAAAGCTGAATACAAAAAACAAAAAGTCGGTAATCCTGAGAACAGGAAGCTGGTTACGTCGGCCAGCTGAGTGCCCTGATTACTCTTTAAATGAAACCATAGTAACATTCTGATCTTTTTCGTTCACCGTTAAAACAACCTCACTTGCATAGCGTGAGAGAAATAGGAGAAAGGGGGATTCTAGCAGGTAGTCACTGAGCACCCAGTTCGTGGGGGATATGGAGACCTCGTCACACGTTTTGAATGGTCTATTCATAAAGTCCCAGAGCCTTTTGTGATCCGGTTGGGGAAGGTAGGTAGTCTGCTTGATAAAGGAATCCCTGTCTATTTGGAACAGCTTTATGCTTAGGAGATTACTACGTTCACATTCTCCCTGTAGATAAAAATCGCTTACCAGAGGATTAATCTTACTTGTATGTATGACCGATTCGATAAAAGAACGCTTTATATTCGGCTTTAAATCCTCCAGCCTAATTTCCTCCATCTTTCCATTTGTGCATATTCCCCGTACTTTCGTAAACAGGCTTGTGAAATTGACGGAAGCATACGCTTCTATCTCGGGATCGTTGTGGGCCGGAATCCGATAAGCAGTATGTTCATGAACAACAAAAGGGGCGATGGCCCATTGCAGGACGATATCATGGATAAAATCTGGGGGCTCCTGAAGCCCACTTGACTCGAATCTCTTAAATGAGAAGTCGACGTTTGTTTCTACCCGATTCTCTCCAGTGAGGAGCGGTAGCTCTATCAGCCAATCCATATAGTATGTCCTCCTTAATGATCGGTTGCAACGCCAGTCACTGTTTACCCCTTATGATCCCAGCAAGTTGATAGATTTGCTAGCAGATTAATCCTTTCGTAGGGGCTGAACTCTTTGGCGTAATTCCTGTTCGGTCAACGACTCCAATTGCAACAAGGCCTCATACGGATCATCACCCGGAATATGAAAGTATCGAGCAAATGCAGGTTCTGTTTTGAGGCCGTCTTGCTTCAGAGCCCTGATATGTATACACGCATCCAAGCCCCCTATATGTAATAATCGTGCTTCGATGTCCATATGACGATAGGCGTTTTGCTTTTCGACTGCAACCGGTTGAGCAAACAATTCAAACCAAAAGCCAGCTGTGAAAAACGAAATAACGCACGTGGGAATCCCTTTTAGATCGAGTTTTGTCACTTCAAAGCTGGTTAAGCAGCCAAACGCTTTACGGACAACCTGCTCAAACTGATCCAGATCACGACTCTCACAAATAATATCCAGATCGCTTTGCTCAACATCAATGTCCAATGGGATGGTTCCGGCAAGCACTGGACGGTAATCGGCTAGTACTTCCATGATATGCGTCTGTTGAATCGCTTTCCACGCCGCTTTTTGGCGCATCGTTCCTCTGCCCAGGTAAGAGAGATCATGCCAATTTTTCATGAAACTACCCCCATGTCTACTTTCTTTTAAAATAGTGTAGACAAAAGTGAATAAACGCGCAACGAAATTGGTAATCACTCGTATACCTAAATGAAGGGAGTGTAGTGGATGGAAATATTTTTGTGGGTCGTGGTTGTGTTATTGTTCCTGCTAAGCATCGCAGGAATTTTCTTGCCCGTTTTACCTGATACGATCTTGTTGTGGGGGGGCTTTTTGCTCTATCACTTTTTCATTGCAGATCCTGGAGCGGGATTGCCGGCATCCTTTTGG
Source organism: Brevibacillus brevis NBRC 100599 (assembly GCF_000010165.1). Classification (NCBI taxonomy): domain Bacteria; kingdom Bacillati; phylum Bacillota; class Bacilli; order Caryophanales; family Paenibacillaceae; genus Brevibacillus; species Brevibacillus brevis. The sequence continues at coordinate 3,524,857 of NC_012491.1, read as the reverse complement.
TGGGGAATGGTCGTTCTAAGCATTCTGCTTTACGGTGCTGACTTGCTGACGAACATGTACTTTGTGAAAAAGTACGGGGGGTCCAAGTGGTCGTCCATAGCTGCTGCCGCCGGAATTATCCTCGGGATTTTCGTTTTCCCACCGTTTGGTATGCTGATCTTGCCGTTCGTATTCGTCGTTCTCGTAGAGTTGATGGTACAGAAGCAGTCAATGGAGCGAGCAGTGAAAGCGGGGGTAGGCTCACTAATTGGATTTTTGGGCAGTGCGGTCGTAAAAGTCATCTTGCAAGTTACGATGATCATCTGGTTTTTTATCGCCAGATAACATATAGAAAACAAAAAGGACAGCCGAGGCTGTCCTTTTTTACGTGGAAACTAGTGAATGAGGCGATAGACACCAATGACTTTACCGAGAATGGTGACATGCTCCAGAATGATCGGTTCCATCGTGGCATTTTCCGGTTGGAGACGGAAGTGGTTCTTTTCTTTGAAAAATCTTTTGACGGTCGCTTCATCTTCTTCTGTCATAGCTACGACAATGTCACCATTGTTCGCTACGTGCTGTTGGCGAACAATGACGTAGTCTCCGTCGAGAATCCCGGCATCAATCATGCTATTCCCGGAGACGCGCAGCATGTAGACCTTGTCGGAAGTCACGATATTGTCTGGAAGCGGGAAGTATTCTTCCACATCCTCAATGGCTGTAATGGGTTGTCCAGCGGTTACTTTTCCGATTACTGGCACACGGACGACAGAGTCTTCGAAATTGTCTTGAAAACGATCTTCATCTGAAAGCAATTCGATGGCGCGAGGTTTGGTAGGATCTCGACGAATGAGGCCTTTTTTCTCTAAGCGTGCCAAATGACCATGTACCGTTGAGCTGGAAGCGAGGCCAACTGCCTCTCCAATTTCACGTACAGAAGGCGGATATCCTTTATCACGAACTTCCTTTCGTATGAACTCGATGATGGCTTGTTGTCTACTCGATAATTTTGACATAGAAAGACACCCCTGATTTCTCGAACATATTTTCCTATATTATACCATGGGAGCTTGCGTTCGACAAACATAAGTTCGTTTCGTTGTTGACATGAACATATGTTCTCATTTATTATGAGCTTACAAGAGAACAGAACGTATGTTTGTAAGGAGGCCATTATCATGAATTCATCGACAGTACGTAATCGTTTCGAGAAAAAAGAAGAACGTCGTGTTCGTTTTGGTATCACGAGAGGTCAAGCACTCTTGTTTCTTATTACATTTACTCTCTTTTTTTACTTGTTGACCGAACTAGTGTTTGCTGCTTCACCAATGGACGAGCCACAAGGCATAGAAGTAACCGTACAATCCGGAGATAGTCTATGGTCGTTAGCTGTTCGCTACTCAGATCAGCATACGGATGTTCGTGACTATATCATAGAAATTAAGGAAGCGAACGGCTTGGATAGCAACTGGATTTACCCGGGTCAGACTCTGATCATGCCTGATATGCCGTAAGTGTTCGGCTGTCTTGCGGGATCACTCGAATGTGGTATAATGAAGCGGCACTACTACAGAGTGGGAGGAACCAGCAGTGGTATCTGACGCAGAAATTAAACGCATTAACGAATTGGTCAAAAAATCTCGCGAAGAAGGTTTAACCGAAGAGGAAAAGCTCGAGCAAAAAGCATTGCGCCAAAAGTACATTGACGCCGTTAAGCTTTCACTGAGAGCAAATTTGGATTCCATCCGTTATGTGGAAGACCTTGAAGAAAATAAGCCAAAACAGTAAGATAACAATTACTGATACGACAGACATCCTCGCTTGACGCTAGGGTGTCTTTTTCTGTGACATACATAACGCTTTGATAGCCAGGGAGGGAAAGCGATGGCGTGGATAGCTGTGGCGGTTGGCGGAGCAGTTGGCTCTCTTGTGCGCTACCTATTGTCTTTACTCGCAAATCAGCCGGAATGGCCGTGGGGAACCTGGATCGCCAATGTTTGTGGATCCTTGATCATTGGCATCTTGTTCGTGCTGGGGAAAGAACGTGGCATTTTATCTCCAACACTCTATCTCTTATTTGCAACGGGTGTCATGGGAGGATTTACGACTTTCTCTAGCTTCTCCTTGGAAGTGGTCACTTTTTGGGGAGAAGGACATCTGTTGCGGGGCACATTATATGCTCTTCTCAGTTTGGGAGTCGGTCTACTTTCATGTGCGGTTGGAATATGGCTGGCTAGGCAATGGTCCTGATACGTACACGATACATGTGAGGGGGAATGAAGGTGAGTACACAGCATCGTGATTATGAATGGGAACAAAAAAAGCTGGATGAAACCATTTCAGCTATTGATGAAGAAATGGAGCAGCTTCGCAATGAAATTCGCGAGGCAACCGATGACTATGTGAAACAGGTCGTTAACTCTAAAAAGGCAAAGGATTTGCGCTACCTGGAAGATCAGGGGCGAGAGAAGCCTTATTTCGGCAGAGTGGACTTCTTGAAGGATGAAATCTACGAGCTGGATCAGGTCTACATAGGAAAACGGGGAATTGTACGCAGCGATACATTTGATTCTGTCGTCGTGGATTGGCGTGCGCCTATCGCCAGTCTTTATTATTCTGGTGAGAGCAAAGACGCGTTTTATCGGATGGGACGCGAGATCGTGCGTGGAGAAGTTCGATTAAAGCGTAATTTTGCGATTGAAGACGGGAAGATCGTCGGTATCTATGATGGAGCGGTAAAAGAAACAATTAACCGCGAAATGGGGCATCCTGACGAGTTTTTGCAGGAGGGCTTCATCGATGAATTTTTGGCAGCCAATTTAAATCAGGCGAACGATAGCAGACTAAAAGACATCGTCGCTACCATTCAATCCGAGCAAAATGATATTATTCGGGCGGAAAAAGAACGGCCCATTGTCGTGCAAGGTGTAGCGGGGAGCGGAAAAACGACGATTGCGCTGCACCGGCTCTCCTATTTGATTTATAACTTCCAGGATTCCATGATGTCCAAAAAATTCATGGTGTTTGCGCCAAACCGGATGTTTCTTACCTATATATCCGAGGTTTTGCCGGAGTTGGGAGTCGATGACGTTCAACAGTCTACCTTTGTAGATTGGGCAGCGCGTCTTGTGAAGCCTCTGCTGCCAAAAGGGTGGAGAATCGTGAGTCCCGATAAGCCTCTTCAATTGTTCTTCGAAGAAGGGCAGGACGAGCGCCAGCAAGAAATGACGCGAAACAGGCTTCGCTTCAAAGGATCGCTCGCTTGTCGGGAGGCGCTGGAGCAATACATTCGGCATATCGTCGAAACGAGAATCCCTTTTAAGAAACTCAGCTTTTTATACAACAAAACAAAGCAAGTCTTTTCCATTCCGGGTGATTTTATTCGCCAATGCTTCTTGGAGCAATTCGCCAATATGCCGTATCATCGTCGAGTAGAAGCGCTTCGCAAGCATTTAAAACAAGAAATGAACAAGCAATTATTTGCCCATTTACGAGAACGAAAAGTCGATTTGGACAAAGAAGGCTTGTACAAATTCGAGAAAATGCTGGAGCAAATCCTGGATACGTACCTGACTTCGTTTCCAAGACTGGAAATCTTCACAGCTTATCGCGAGCTGATTGCTGATGAGGAATTGCTGCGCAAACTCGCACCTGCTGACATTTCAGACGAAGTTGTGCGTGATGTGACTCAGTCAAGTGCTGCGCTGTTTGCAGAGGAGCGATTGGAGCCCGAAGATATCGCGCCATTGCTATACTTGCAGCATATTGTGGAAGGAATGAATAAGGCGGAGCATTTTGATCATACGGTCGTGGATGAAGCACAAGACTTGAGTGCGTTAGAAATAGCTGTCATTGCATTGGCAACCAAGCGAAACTCGCTCACGATCGTGGGAGATATTGCGCAAGGCATTCATAGCTACCGAGGAATTCATGCTTGGGAAGAGTTGACCAAGGGGATATTTGCGCAGCTGTTTCCTTCCTATTATACGTTGTCGCAAAGCTATCGTTCGACAATTGAGATTATGCGCTGTGCTAACGAAGTGTTGCGGCAAATTGAATTGCCCGAGACGGTATTGGCAAAACCGGTTTTGCGTCATGGTGAAAAACCAATCATGGTCAAGGCTCGTTCACGAGCGCAACTGTGGGAGGACATCTCTTCGCGTGTGGCAGACTACCAGTCGGAAGGCTTCAAAACGATTGCGATCGTAGCGAAAACGATCCTAGCGAGTAAAAAAGCACATAAAGGCCTGCAAGACAAGATAGCTGATCTGACTCTGTTAGGCAGCAAGGATAACCAATTTCCAGGTGGCGTAACCGTCATGCCTGCTTTTTTAACAAAAGGCTTGCAGTTTGATGTGGTCATTTTGCTGGATGTGGACGCCTATCAAAATAATGAATGGGACGCGAAGCTATTGTATGTCGCGATGACACGTCCAGTCCATCGGCTTGTTATGACGCAGGTTGATGACGTTTCTTCACCGTTGCTAATAGATTTACCAACAGCGCTCTACACCATGGCTACTGACGAATAAGAATCGACTCATCAAAGAAAACCCTCTGCTTGTAAAAAAACAGAGGGTTTATCTGTATCATGCTTAGTGGTCGCCTGTGTTACCTTTAGAAGGGTTCGTAATCACAAAACCTTCTTGTGGCAAGAAGAGGTAATCAATGACGACGCCATCCAGCAAAGGCTCATCCTTTTTCACGATCACATCGATCTCTTTGTCGGTAGAGATCACAACATCTTCTTCTGTTGGCTTGTCCAGAGCGAGTCCGTAATGTGCATGATCACCGTGAGCGTGCGTAATATAAACGCGCAGTTTCAATTCTTTGTCTTCTTCTTGCTCGATGATTGGAGCCAATTGCTTGGCAGCGTTACGAGTGATTTTTAGTTTCACAGGTCAAATCCCCTAACTGTATGTAAGTTACCCCTCCATCTTAGCAAGAGGGAAATCAGGATGCAATGTTGAAAGTGTTACGATATGACTAGAGAATGACAACAGGGTGGGGGAGAGTCATTTATGAAAATCGATTTGCGAAGTGATACCGTTACGAAGCCAACCGAGGAGATGCTTCGAGCAATGGCGGAAGCGGAGGTTGGGGATGATGTTTACCGGGAGGACCCAACTGTCAATCGTTTGGAAGCGATCGCGGCTGAAATACTCGGAAAGGAAGCTGCGCTGTTCGTAACAAGTGGCACGCAAGGTAATCAGGTCGCTGTTTTGACGCATTGTGTCAACGGAGACGAAGTCATTGCGGAAGCGGATTCGCACATTTTTTACTATGAAGGCGGCGCAATGTCGGCATTGGCTGGCGTGCAAACACGGACGCTGGTTGGTGAACGCGGTGCTCTGCGTGCAGAAGAGGTAGAGAGGGCGATTCGGGGCAACAATATCCATTTTCCTCGGACAAAATTGATCTGTCTCGAAAATACACATAATCGCGCGGGCGGGGCGGTAATCTCTGTTGAGCAAATGAAGAACGTCTATGATATCGCGCAAAAACACGGTGTTCCCGTTCATTTGGACGGTGCTCGTCTCTTCAATGCGGCTGTGGCACTAGGTGTTGCAGTCAGTGAGCTAAGCGTTTATGCCGATACCGTTCAGATTTGCTTGTCCAAAGGGCTGAGTGCTCCAGTTGGTTCCATTTTGGCTGGTGAACGTGCGTTTATCGAAGAAGCGAGATGGTGGAGAAAAAAATTAGGCGGTGGATTGCGTCAGGCAGGGTATTTGGCAGCGCCGGGCATCATCGCTCTGACACAAATGACCGATCGATTGGCAGAAGACCATGAACGGGCACAGCAATTGGCAAAAGGCTTGCGCCAGCTATCGCTTCAGGTGGAGCAAGTCGAGACGAATATCGTGCTGGTGAATACGGACTCGATTGGACAAACAGCTGTCGCCTTCTTGGAACGTTTGGAGGAAAAAGGAGTGCTCGCGGTCGATTTTGACGAGTATGTCATTCGCTTTACGACGCATCGACACATTAGCGATCAACATATCAAGACCGTGGTGGAAGCAGTAGAGGAATTATTGGTAACAGTGTAATTGAATCAAACGCTTGTAGCCAGTCGAAGGGAAGACTGGCTTTTTTCTTTGCTTCAACCATCAATTCGAAATAGTTAGACAATTTGTACAAAACAAGACTCTATACACGATCTGTTTTTCGCCATACCGTCTGATTTGTTTCTCCTACACTTGCGTTATCATAGTAGTGTGATAAAGCAATAGTATTTACTGGTGTATGGAATCGAATGGAATCAAGGGGGATGGTCTCGATGAGAAAGAGAAAGAGCTTCATTTTGAGTTGTTTCTTGCTGCTTCAAGTTATTACGGGATGTAGTACAAGTGAAACGGCGGTAACGAACAAACCGAATGATCAGGCATCTCAAACAGTGCAGCCAACGGGAAAAGAGATGGTATTGAATTGGAACGCAGACGGTGGAGAGCCTCCGACAGCGGATCCCGGACTTGCTTCCGATGGTACCTCCTTTGATGTCATTACTGCCTGTTTTGAAGGACTGACTCGCTATGGACCGGATGGGAAAATAGCTAACGCTATCGCCGACAGTTATACGGTTTCCGCGGATTTGACGACGTACACATTCAAATTGAAAACGAATGCGTTATGGAGCAACGGAGATCCGGTAACCGCCCATGACTTTGAGTTCGCCTGGAAAAGAAATCTCGACCCGAAGACAGCGTCCGAATATGCCTATATGCTTTATTTCATTAAAGGGGCAGAGGAATTTAACACAGGGAAAGGATCGCATGAAGGCGTAGGGGTTAAAGCACTAGATGATTTTACATTAGAGGTCAAGCTCAATTCGCCAGCCCCGTTTTTTTATGAATTGACGGCTTTCCCGACATTGTTTCCTTTACATAAAAAGACCTTGGAGGCACATCCGGATTGGGCAGCGTCTCCAGACAACTACGTAGGCAACGGCCCATTCAAAATGGAGCTGTGGGAGCATAAAAACAAATTGGTTCTTGTGAAAAACGAGAATTATCATGACAAAGAAGCTGTGAAGCTCGACAAGATCGTCTGGAGCATGATTACTGATACCAACACAGCTCAAGCGTTGTTTGATTCTGGTGATTTGGATTGGGGAGGGCATCCAAGCTATGTGTTGCCCGTCGACGTGATTCCCGCCTTGCAGGACGAAGGAAAAATCGTAATGGCGCCGTATCCGAACACAGTTGCCGTTACCTTTAATACAACCGTGTCTCCATTTACGAATAAAAAGATTCGACAAGCCTTCTCGTATTCGATCCAACGGCAGCCTCTGGTAGACGGAATTGTGCAGACAGGGGTGCCAGCGGCTTTTGCATGGGTTCCGCCTTCCATGCAACTTAGCGGAAATGACTATTTTCAAGAGGATGTAGAGAAAGCGAAACAGTTATTGGCTGAAGGGTTAAAGGAGCTGGGGCTTTCGACGATGCCTATCGTGACATTCACGTATGGTTCAGGTGACGATCGTCAGAAAAAGCTGGCTGAAGTGCTTCAAGATCAGTGGAAAAGAAGCTTGGGTGTTGATGTAAAAATCAGTGGCTTGGAGGAAAAAGTATTTTTACAAAACAAGCGCTCCAAAAACTATCAGTTTGCCTACCGAAATTGGGGTGCTGATTTTAACGACCCCATCAATTTCCTGGAAATTTTCAAGGACAAAACAGTGGGGACGAACGACGCTGCTTGGGAAAACGACAGATACCGGGAGCTAATCGTCCAGAGTTACTTGGAAAAAGATCCGACGAAGCGTAATGCGATCATGCGTGAGGCAGAGAGCATCTTAATGGAGGAAATGCCGATTGCCCCTGTGTATTATGGCGTAAGACCGTATATAAAAAATGACAAAGTCAAAGGATTTTTGAACAATCCGTTTGGTGGTAGAGATTTTAAATATACAACCATCGAATAATAAAAAAAGAGTCTTGCCGTATTCGGAAACATGGAGAGCGGCAAGGCTTTTTTTGGTTCCACTCGGCAAACTCACTTGTGTGTAATTCAGAGCCGCCAATGAAATACTATAGCTATCCAACATAGGGGAAAAGAGGGATGGATATGATCTCGGCTAAAGAGCGAGAACGCATTCTCAATCAAATGAAACGGGACGAGAGCAAGATTGTCAACATCGTCCTAAACGACGCCAATCAGGTTGCGGGCGAAATTGAAAAAGCCAACCACCAAGGCATTTTCCTGGTGGATGGCCGGTACTACGGATACGAGGACATCAAAGAAATCAATGGCTCGTAATGGTTACAGACGGGGAGGTGGGAAGAAGTAGCGCAAGGCATCTGGTAGCTCTTTTTGCCACAAACCCCAGACGTGATTCCCTGGTTTTTCTCGATAGGACAAGGTTGCTTGCTTGTCCTCAAGAATCTGTTTTGCCTCGCGATTCCAGTGCACGAAATCGAAGGTACCCGCGCTTGTTTCTACAGCAGTCTCATCGAGGCCGACAACCATCCAGATTCGCAGCCAGGAGAGACTGGCCTGATTCAAAAGTGGATCGAGTGTTGTTTGGAAAAACGCCCCGGACAACGCGAGTACTTGTGGAAAGAGATCGGGATGTTTCAATGCGAGATGCAAAGAAACAGTTCCACCCAAAGAATCTCCTGCCAGTATGCGTGAACCAGGATCACGGCGCACAGGATAGCGCTCCTCTATGTAAGGAATCAGTTCTTCGGTGAAAAAGCGCTGATAGGCTGCATTTCTCGACCCCGATGGAGAATACTCGCTTGTGCGCTTGTTGCGATCGACGGAGACACCGACAACGATGTAGGGTTCGATACCTTCTTCCAGAATCAGTTGATTGGAGATGGTCGCGATTCGTCCCATCGTAAAAAAGTCATTCCCATCCTGGCAGTACACAACAGGGTAAGAAAGAAGCTCATTGTACCCCGGCGGTAGGTATACTTTGACCGAGCGGGGAGTGTCCACGTGGATGCTAGGCACTTCTTCTTTCATGATGGTTCGCTTTACATAATCAGACATCGATTCACACTCCCTGATTGCTCAAATAAAAAACTAAGCCTTGAAAAAAACTGATACAGCTTATATAGTAAATGATAACAGAGAGGAAATAAACCCTGTAATATCAATACTGTAACACATTAAACAGGTATTTTGACTGCAATATAACAGGGTGTTGCAAACGGCGCTGTAAGCCCTTTCTTGCACCATGCAACTTTCTTCTGGATTTTATCAGGGTCACTTCCGCCCGCGAATGGCATTCGTCGCTTATCGAGCAGATGCTCAGATAGATGACAAAGGGCAACGCGGAAAAGGAAGCCCCTTATTCTAGTGACGAGGTGAATGTGATGAGCGTATCCACTGCTGTTGAACAAACAGAGAACAACGCCCCGCTGCAAATTCTTGCCCCGGATGGTACGGTTGTTCGTCCTGACTTGATGCCGAAGCTCTCCGATGATGAATTGCGTGAACTGATGCGTAAAATGGTATTTACCCGTGTATGGGACCAACGCGCAATCAGCTTGAACCGCCAAGGTCGTCTTGGTTTCTATGCACCAGTAGCTGGTCAAGAAGCAAGCATGATCGGTTCTGAGGCTGCTCTTTCCAAGGAAGACTTTGTCCTGCCTAGCTACCGTGATATTCCACAAATGGTATGGCATGGTTACCCTATGCACAAGGCATTCCTGTACTCCCGCGGACACATCGAGGGTGGCAAAATTCCTGAAGGTGTAAACGTTTTGATGCCACAAATCATCATCGCGGCTCAATGTACACAAGCAACAGGTGTTGCAATGGGTTACAAGCTGCGCGGTGAAAAGAAAGTGGCGATCAACTACTTTGGTGACGGTGCAACTTCCCAAGGTGACTTCTACGAGGGTATGAACTTTGCAGGTGTATACAAACTGCCTGTTATCTTCTTCTCCCAAAACAACGGTTATGCGATCTCCCTGCCGTTCGAAAAACAAACGGCTTCTGAAAATATCGCAGTCAAAGCAGTAGCGGCTGGTATTGCTAGCGAACGCGTTGACGGTATGGACATTCTCGCGGTTTACTACGCGGTTCAACAAGCAAAAGAGCGCGGCGTGAATGGCGAAGGTGCGACTCTGATCGAAGCAATGACGTACCGCTATGGTCCTCATACCATGGCTGGTGACGACCCAACTCGTTACCGTACAGGTGAAGAGCAAAGCGAGTGGGAACTGCGCGATCCACTGATCCGTTTCCGCAAGTTCCTCGAGGCAAAAGGCCTCTGGAGCGAAAAAGACGAAGAAGCTGTCATCGAAGAAGCGAAAGCAGCTGTTGCGGACGCAATCAAAAAAGCGGACGAAACACCTAAGATGAAAGTTAGCGAACTGATCGATGTAATGTTTGAGACACTGCCGCCTGCACTCGAAGAGCAAAAGGCAGAATTCCTGGCGAAGGAGTCGAAATAAGCCATGGCACAAATGACAATGGTTCAAGCCATTACGGATGCAATGCGCGTAGAGTTGAAGCGCGATGAAACCGTTCTTGTCTTCGGTGAAGACGTAGGTAACAACGGCGGGGTGTTCCGTGCAACAGAAGGTCTGCAAGCTGAGTTCGGTGAGCAGCGCGTATTCGATACGCCACTCGCTGAGTCCGGAATCGGCGGTTTGGCTGTCGGTCTTTCCATCAACGGCTTCCGCCCAGTAGCAGAAATTCAGTTCTTCGGTTTCGTATTTGAAACGTTTGATGCTGTAGCATCCCAATCTTCCCGTATGCGCTACCGTTCTGGTGGTCGCTTCTCGAGCCCAATTACATTCCGCTCCCCATTTGGTGGCGGTGTAAAAACGCCTGAACTGCATGCGGACTCTTTGGAAGGTTTGATGCTGCAAACTCCGGGACTGAAAGTGGTTATCCCTTCCAACCCATATGATGCAAAAGGACTGCTGATCTCCGCGATTCGCGATAACGATCCAGTTGTATTCCTGGAGCACATGAAGCTGTACCGTTCCTTCCGTCAAGAAGTTCCAGAAGGAGAGTACACGATTCCACTTGGCAAGGCAAACGTAGTAAAAGAAGGTAGCGATGTTACCATCATCACCTATGGTGCGATGGTGCATACCAGCCTGAAAGCAGCAGAAGAAATCGAGAAAGCGCGTGGAGCAAAAGTAGAAGTAATCGACCTGCGCACCATCAGCCCACTCGATATCGATACCATCGTAGCTTCTGTGAAGAAAACAAACCGTGCGATCGTGGTTCAAGAAGCACAAAAAACGTCTGGTGTTGCGGCTGAAATCATCACGCAAATCAACGAGCGTGCGATCCTGCACCTCGAAGCACCAGTACTGCGTATTACAGCACCAGATACCGTTTACCCGTTTGCTCAAGCAGAAGATGTATGGCTGCCTGACGTAAAACGCGTAGTAGATGGGCTGACACAAGTCCTCGATTTTTAATTGAGAAACAGACATAATGGCGGAAAAGTTGAAAGCTTTCCGCCTTCTTTTGGGAAATATAGGCTTACTACTATGGCGAAGTGTTATAAGGAGGAGATACTGTGAGTCGTTTTACATTCAGACTCCCGGAGCTCGGCGAGGGTATCCATGAAGGCGAAATCGTCAAATGGCACGTACAGCCAGGAGATTCCGTAGAAGAAGACCAAGTAATCATGGAAGTACAAAATGACAAGGCGGTTGTAGAAGTACCGTCGCCTGTTAAAGGGAAAGTTATCGAGCTGAAAGTAACCGAGGGTACGGTTTCCGTAGTCGGCGATCCACTGATCGAGTTTGACGTAGAAGGCGAAATTCCGAACCTGCCAGACCATGGTCATGGCGATTCCCACGCTGCTGAAGCGGCACCAGCGCCTCAAGCTGCAGACAAAATGGAGCCAGGCTGCGACATCGGTTCCCAAGTGAGCGCAAATGCGAATCAAACTTTGGAAACGCCAATGGCACAAGCAACTGCAACAGCAGTAGCGGCACCAATTGACCGTAAGCATGTGCTGGCTACACCTTCCGTTCGTAAATACGCTCGCGAAAAAGGCGTTCAATTGGCTAACGTACCTGGTACAGGCAAATTGGGTCGCATCACACGCGAAGACGTAGATCGCTTCGTATCTGGCGGAGCAGCAGCACCAACACCAACTGCACAAGCAGCGGCAGCTCCAGTAGCTACTGAAGCTCCTGCAGCAGCTACAGGTGTAGCACAAGCAGCAGCGGCTCCAACTGTTCACCACGCACCTACAGCAGGCGAGCTGGAAGAGCGCGTTCCGATGAAAGGTATGCGTAAAGCAATCGCGAAAGCAATGGTGAAATCTGCTTACACAGCACCACACGTTACCATCTTCGACGAAGTGGATGTTACAGCGCTTGTCGCTATGCGTAAAGATGCGAAGCCACTTGCTGAAGAGCGCGGTGTGAAGCTGACTTACTTGCCTATGATCGTGAAAGCAGTTGTAGCTGGTCTGAAGAAATTCCCAGAACTCAACGCTTCTATCGACGATGAGAAACAAGAAATCATCTTCAAAAAGTACTACAACATCGGTATCGCTACCTCGACAGAAGAAGGCTTGCTCGTTCCAGTTGTGAAATCCGCTGACAGCAAATCCATCTTCCAAATCGCAGGCGAAATCGGCGAGCTGGCGAAGAAAGCACGCGACCGCAAAGCGACTGCTGACGAGCTGAAAGGTTCTACTTTCAGCATCACAAACATCGGTTCTGCGGGTGGTATGTTCTTCACGCCTATCATTAACTATCCAGAAGTAGCTATTCTGGGTGTTGGCCGCATTAGCGAAAAACCGATTGTGAAAAATGGAGAAATCGCGGTAGGTCAAATGTTGCACCTGTCCTTGAGCTTTGACCACCGTTTGGTTGATGGCGAACCTGCACAGCGTTTCGTCAACTACGTGAAGCAGCTCCTTGAAAACCCAACGCTGCTCGTCATGGAGGGATAAGAGACAATGGTAGTAGGTGAATTTACTACAGAGGTTGACGTACTCGTAATCGGTGCCGGTCCAGGTGGATATGTTGCAGCGATTCGTGCAGCTCAACTTGGTAAAACAGTAGCTGTCGTGGAAAAAGCTGAGCTGGGCGGTGTGTGCCTGAACGTAGGTTGCATCCCTTCCAAAGCGATGATCCACGCTGCACACACATATGAGCACACACAACATACAGAATCCATGGGTATCACCATGGAAAATGTAAAAGTGGATTTTGCCAAAGTACAAGAGTGGAAAAGCGGCATCGTGAAGCAACTGACTGGCGGCGTAGGCTCCCTCTTCAAAGGCCACAAAATCCAGGTAATCCCTGGTGAAGCGCTGTTCGTAAGTGAAAATGAAGTGCGTGTATTCCACGGTTATGATGTCAACCGTTATCGCTTCCAGCATTGCATCATTGCAACTGGTTCGCGTCCAATCGAGTTGCCTGCATTCCCGTTTGGCAAACGCGTAATGTCTTCTACTGAAGCGTTGTCCATGACTGAACTGCCGAAGAGCCTTGTGGTAATCGGCGGCGGATACATCGGTATCGAGCTTGGTACTGTGTTCGCGAAGTTTGGTACAAAAGTTACGATTTTGGAAGGTTCCGATCAAATCTTGCCAGGATTTGAGCCAGACATGCCACGTTTGGTGGAACGCAAGCTGAAAAAGCTCGACGTTACCATCCATACAAAAGCATTGGCACAAGGAATGGAAGAGACAGAAAACGGCGTGATCGTAACTGCAGAAGTAAAAGGCGAGCAACAAAAAATCGAGGCGGAATACGTACTTGTTACTGTTGGGCGTCGTCCGAATACAGATGAACTCGGTATTCGCGATATCGGCATGAACATGACTGACCGTGGGTTGATCGTTGTCGACAAGCAAGGCCGCACGAGCATTCCTAACGTGTACGCGATCGGAGATATCGTAGCAGGTCCTGCATTGGCTCATAAAGCTTCCTACGAAGGTAAGGTTGCTGCTGAGGCGATTGCTGGCCATCCTGCAGAAGTTGACTACAAGGCGATTCCAGCGGTTGTATTCTGCGATCCAGAAATCGCAAGCGTTGGAATCAATGAGAAAGAAGCAAAAGAAAAAGGCATCGACTACATTGTAGGTCGGTTCCCATTCGCAGCAAACGGTCGCGCTCTGTCTGTAAATGCAGGCGAAGGTTATGTGAAGCTGATTGCAGAAAAAGAAACGAATCTCGTATTGGGTGCGCAAATCGTTGGTCCAGAAGCATCCAACATCATCGCAGAGATCGGATTGGCGATTGAAATGGGCGCAACACTCGAAGACATCGAGCTGACCATCCACGCACATCCAACACTGGGTGAAGTAACAATGGAAGCTGCTGAATTGGCTTTGGGTCGTCCGATCCACGTCATGAAATAAGAAGTGGGAAAAGCCTTGTGCCGGAAATGGGTGCAAGGCTTTTTCTTCCACATCTTCCCCTTTCCACCTGATCTTAAATAATGTAAAATAGTGGGAGACAACGTTAGGTGGAGGTCTGCAGCATGGAAATTACGAGTCGGATGATTGATGACTTGCGACTAAAACTAGAGCGCGCAGCAAAAGATGCAGGTTACAATTTTCTTGACCCTGAAATCGTGAGAATCAGCCAACAATTAGATAAATTAATTGTCGCACATATGCAACATGAAAAACGCCCTTCATGAGGGCGTTTTTGGTTGAGTGGGTACTTCCGAGATGGAATAAAGCAAATGGGCATTCCAGCCTTTTTTCGTAAGCGTGGGCTCTTGTGCATAATAATAGCTAGGATATAAAATCAAATGCTGCGCATCATAGCTAGGACCATTACTCGGACAGGTAAGCCGATGGGTTTCTGTCTCATAAGTAATTGTGGGAGAAATGGATTGCAGATAGGTAGTAAGGGATTTGATTCCTTGTAAAGAGTAATAAATCCGTTCAGCTTCACGAACAAATTTTGGAGCAATCGCCTCCCAATTCGCCTCAAAAAATAGCTGCCAATAAGATGAAACGAACAGGCTAAAACGGCCTTTCACATAATCGGCATCTTCTTCTAAATCGAAGGCAACTACAGGAGCATCGTGATGCAATATCCACTCCTCCAAGATCGGTTTTATACTACGCACAAAATGATCGGTGGGAAGTGTTACGAAGTACTCATATTGATCATCGACAGCCATTACACCTTTTGTATGTAAGGGGTCAAATGAGTCAGGGATCCCATATCGAAAGAGGGGGACAAAATAGCCCCATTCTTTTAAAAGACGGGCAGACTCAAACTGCTCTACTTTTTCTTCCGTCCAATGCGCAAATCGCTCGGGAGGTGTCTCTTGGGCAAGTGTATACAAACTAGCAGCCATCTCGTACAGCGGAGAAACACTATAGCTGATCAAATTGGAAAGAGGGCTATGGTTGCCCGGAAGTGGAATGGTGATCATCTTCACTTAACCTCCATCAAGGATACTAAATTTATCATAGTGCATCCTTGTGGGACAATTCAATCATTTTTGATGTAAAAAAAGGAAGGATAGAGGCACCTGACTGCAATGGAGCCAGGTGCCATTACTTATCCTTCGCGTGTTTGAATGGAGCGAGAATGATTTTGCTGCTTCACTTTT
The DNA here is from genome assembly GCF_000010165.1 of Brevibacillus brevis NBRC 100599. Classification (NCBI taxonomy): domain Bacteria; kingdom Bacillati; phylum Bacillota; class Bacilli; order Caryophanales; family Paenibacillaceae; genus Brevibacillus; species Brevibacillus brevis. The sequence goes on along the minus strand of NC_012491.1, from coordinate 3,509,362 downwards.
TTAGACCCAGGCTGGGGTTCGCCAGTCTGTTCTAGCGGGCGGGCTACATTATTGTAAGTTTGATGCGGATTTTCATCTAGAATATGGTCCTTTTCCATAAAATCAACTCCTTCTTTACCTAGTTTGGCGTAAACACATGATGACGAATCATAGGAAATGCTGGTATTCTATAATGAGGTTGTTGCAAACTCGTATGGTAAGGAAGCATGTCCACATTTAGAAGGAATTGATATGTTGTCAAAATTACAGAATGGCACGATACTGTTTATAGAACATAATATTTATTATGTAAACAATAAACGAGCTCTGCTGGTCTGGAAGGAGCGAGAACTATGCCAGTCTTAATCGCCCCCGTATTCAATTCAACAACAGCACAGCCCGTTCGGATCGATTTGCCTAATTCGTACACGCTCATATCCGGCGCAAAAAGGCCATATGAGATCGCGTCTCGTTTTTTACGCAATGAGATGGACGAGAACAAGCGAACCTTTGATTTGCGTGTAGATCCTAGCAGTTTATTTTTAGTTGGGGATCACGAAGAGATGAAAGTAACGGATGATCGGGTGTGGATTGAAGAAATCGAAAATAAGCTGAATCTAGCGTGCACAACGGGGACTTGTTCGATTCCTTACATCATCACCGTCAATGGCAATATGTATGGTATTACGTATTTGAAGCGATCGCTTGATGGTGACAAGTACTCATTTGATGATGAAACGGCGGGTATTTTTACTTCATTAGTGGAACAGAAGCTGCCATCCCTTGCTTTTCGTCGCTATGCGCTCTCGCTGGAGAAGAAAAACTACGAGGATCAGTTGTTGGATCTGTGGATTGCATTAGAATCTTTGTTCGTTCCCGATGGCAAAAAAGGCGAGATTACCTATAAATTGCGTGTCCGAATGGCGTACTATTTTGGAGAAACTGCCTTGCAGCGTGAACAGATTGCACAGTTTGTAAAAAAATCGTACAATCATCGCTCAGAGATTGTGCATAGCGGAAAGCTGTTTGGAGACAAGTTGGCAAAAGAAGTCACGATTCTGAGGGCGATGACAAGAGCCGCGATTTTGAATATCGCCGGGGAAAGCATCAACCTTCAGGATATGCGTGTCAGGCTGGACGAATTGGCATTTATGGGCGAATCTTATGTGGCAAGGTACGCTCCTACTTTTTTTGAAAGAATTTTGTTGTAAGCCTCATAGAGGAAACAGATCAGGAGGAAGAATAGAGCATGAGTGTTTTGATCGTAGAGAATTTGTCCCATGGTTTTGGGGACCGTGTTTTGTTTCGCGATGTATCTTTCCGTTTGCAACCGAATGACCGTGTAGGACTCGTAGGCGCAAATGGTACCGGAAAATCAACGATGATGGGGATTTTGACAGGCCAAAACTTGCCTGATAACGGTCGTATTGAATGGATGCCCAAAATCGAATACGGATATTTGGATCAGCATACCAAGCTGCAAGCTGGTAAAACGATTCGTGACGTACTCAAGGATGCCTTCCTTCCGTTGTTGGAGCAAGAGTCTGAACTGATGACGATTGGTGAAAAGATGGCTGAGGCATCTCCAGAAGAACTGGAAGAATTGCTGGAGCGCATGGGCGAAATTCAAGACAAGCTGGAAACTAGCGGCTTTTATTTGATCGATGCAAAAGTCGATGAAATCGCCAACGCTTTGGGTTTGAGTGCAATCGGTTTGGAGCGCGATGTTGCATCTCTCTCCGGTGGTCAGCGTACCAAGGTTCTTTTGGCAAAATTGCTGCTGGAACAACCAACTGTTCTGTTGCTGGATGAGCCGACAAACTACTTGGACGAAGAGCATATCGTGTGGTTGAAAAACTACTTGAAGGAATACCCTTACGCTTTCATGCTGATTTCCCATGACACGACCTTCATGAACGAAGTCGTGAATGTGATTTATCATTTGGAATTTACCAAGTTGAATCGTTACACAGGGAACTACGAATCCTTCCTGGCACAGTCTGAGACAAAACGCAGTCAGCACTTTGACGCATTTGAGAAGCAGCAGGAAGAAATCGCTAAAATGGAAGACTTTATTGCGCGCAATAAGGCACGTGCGTCTACTACCGGCCGCGCGAAGAGCCGTCAAAAGCAGCTCGATAAAATGGATCGCATCGACAAGCCGGAAACGGCTGCGAAACCTTCGTTTATCTTTAAAGAATCCCGGGCAAGTAGCCGTTTTGTCATTGAGGCTGAAAACCTGGAGATCGGATATTCGCATGCATTGCTGCCAAAGCTTAGTGTGAAGCTGGAGCGCGGTGAAAAAGTAGCGATTGTTGGCATGAACGGTGTCGGTAAGTCTACTCTGCTGAAAACGTTGCTGGGTGTGATTCCTCCGCTGGGTGGAAAGCTGGAGAAAGGCGATTTCCTCCATCCTGCTTACTTCGAGCAAGAAGTGAAGGCGAAGCCAATTACTGCACTCGATGACGTATGGAATGAATTCCCTTCCATGAATAACCATGAGGTTCGCGGAGCGCTGGCACGTTGTGGCTTGAAAAATGAGCATATCAATCGTAACATGAACGCTCTGTCCGGGGGCGAGCAAGCAAAGGTTCGTCTCTGTAAATTACTGCAGCGCGAAAGCAACTGGCTGGTATTTGACGAGCCGACGAACCACTTGGATGTCGTCGCCAAGGAAGAGCTCAAACGCTCCTTGAAGGAGTTCAAGGGGACCGTCCTTCTCGTATGCCACGAACCTGAATTTTATGAGGATTGGGTTACACAGACGTGGGATGTTGAGAAATGGAGCTTGGAGCAGGCAAAAACACCGATTAAATTGTAAAAGCAAAAACAGGCAGCCATCATTGGGTGAGACTGCCTGTTTTTTTTATGTGAGCGACGCATTCCGCATACGGATCATGGAAAAGTGCAGACTGCTTTGTAGCAATGAATCTCGGAGCGGCATCAGCGAAGGGGTGATTCGCAATTCAATATCCGATCGGCTAAGACAGTGTACAAGGTCATCTAATGGCCTTACGTCTAGTGGCGAAACAGTTTCCTCTGACAAATAGTAGCCTGCACCTTCGTCCCAGCTATAAAAAGATTCTGGAGAGAAGGTATATTCATACAGCGTTGTTTGTGTAAGCGCGGGATACCATTTGCTTTCGATCGCAATAACCATTTTGGCGCTCGTCAAGCCAAGAAAGCGCTCGACGTCTGCTGGCTCAGAATTTGCTTTTTTGTAGAAGCAAATCCTCGGGCAATCCCGCGGTAAATAATACATCGGAGCTCGTTCTGCATCAATCGCCCATACAGCCGGAGCAAGTGTGGGGTGAGAGGGATGTGCGCGAGGCTGAAAAATCGTAATGGCCGGGTCTTCACTATAGTGAAACAATTTGTCCAAGAATTTGTAACCTCCTCAAAATCAACCCCGCCGTTTTCTAAAAAACTGCCCACGCATTTGGCAAATAGCGGCCTCGATGATAGGGAGAAGACGTCTTCGTGATGGCCTCACCATTGTGCAGCATCATGGAGCTGGAACCTCCGTCCATAGCCATTGCCGTAACAACACCTCGCTCAGCCAATAGCTCCGCCATGTCGTTCATGCTCGCCCCGATGGAATGCCCGGGTTGGCGACCGTCAATGACTGCAAATACAATTGTCCCATCTTCTTTTTGTCCAATCGCGGTACGCGGCTGAATACCCCAGCTCTTGGCAGGCTTTCCTTCAAACATATTTTTCCCGTTTACAATTAACTGCGGACGGAAGCTCACAGCGTCACGCACGCCCATCTTCACGAGTTGTTCAGCCGAGTAGCTGCCTGTAATCAGTTTACCGTCATAGGTAAGCCCTAACGCAGTTTCTCCGCTTCTCGGGTTGTAGCCCTGCAAAATCTTTCCTTCGTGGATGACGACGCCGTAAGCTCGTGCTCCTTTGCCGTAGCCGTCTGGGTCGGCGAATCCACTCGCATTGACGATCCCGATGGCTCCTGTTTTGTTTACAAACTCATCGAGCAAATCTCCACGGTCCTTGCGATTCGTGACGACGAGCCGTACTCTGCTCGGGTCGCTAATGTACATGATTTTTCCTTTAAAGTAATAACTGCCTTTCGAGACGTCAATATCCTCGACCTCGATTAGTTCTTTTGGTTTCTCTGGAAGTGTGACGGTTACCAGATTCGATCTCGGCGGAATAGCAGGTCCTGTCGTGGCTGAGCCTGTATCCTCAGAATTGATAACAGTGGGATGTGTAATTTGCTGCTTAAGTTCTTTCAGTTTTTCATCGGGTAAAAATGTATAAGGAGCCCAGTAATCGTGCTGGGTTGTCAGCAAAGTACCTGCCGCCCACTCGCGTAATTCTACGCCGTTTTTCGTTCCAAATAAAAAAATAATTCCCAGTAGAGCCAAGGTTGTAAAGGTTAAGGCTATGCCAAGCATCCATTTCTTAATCCAACGCCATGGTCTTTTGCGGTTGGCTCGCTTGCGTGAGCGAGTCCGAGACAACGTCTCCATTCATGATTCACATCCATCTAACAAATTGTACTAGAGTTATCATTCCTATATGAAGAGACGCATGACCGGGAAAAAGGTTTCAGGAAAATAATATGTGATCAGCCTGGTCAAAATAAGAGTAGGGGGTGATAGGTGTGCGTGACTATGATGCGGAGTTTCAAAAGGAAGTAGAGGAGTACATGGAAAGTCCAAAAGGGACACGTAACCAAACCACCAGCCGGGACCGTCAAGACCAGGGTGAGAAGCAGGAAACCCGTTTCGATTCCAATAACGGGTAGAAGGAAGGTCAGGCGAAGTCCAATGCGGATTTCGCCTGTTTTTTTATCTCGAAAAGGACCTTGACTCACGAGGACTGGCTTACCTCTGTATTCTACCTGCAAAGTGTGGTAAGCTTACCCAATGCACGACTTTATGCCAGGAGGGTTTTTGTGAGCACCACGTTTGCAGATTTACAAATTAGCGCACCGCTGTTGACTATATTGCGAGAGCGAAAAATGGAAACACCGACACCGGTACAGAGTGAAGCCATTCCGTTGATTATGGCTGGTCGAGATGCCTTGGTTGAGTCACCGACAGGGACAGGCAAGACGTTTGCTTATCTATTGCCGATTTTATCGAAAGTCAATATGGAGCAAAAAGATGTACAGGCCATTGTACTTGCACCGACGCATGAGCTCGTTGTTCAGATTGCGCGGGAAGCAGAAAGCCTTCTGCCAGGGAAGGACACGGCTGTGATGTCTATTATTGGCGGTGTCGATGTGAAACGCCAAATCGAGAAACTGAAAAAGAAGCCTGTATTGATCGTAGCAACACCAGGAAGACTGTTGGAGCTGATTGAGCAGCGCAAGCTAAAGGTCCATGAAGTGAAGACAGTTGTTGTCGACGAGGCAGACCGTATGCTGGATGCAGGCTTTGGCAAGCCAGTCCAAGAGGTTATGAAAAAAACACTGCGTGATACGCAACGACTGTTATTCTCAGCGACAATCGCAGAGGAAGTCGTACATACGGCTGAGATTTTTACAAAAGACGCTGCCGTTATTCGTGCAGCGGCACCAGAAGGGGCCGCAGGAGTAGCACACATGTATTTGGTCACCGATCCACGCAAAAAGGTGGATACGCTCCGTCGTTTACTGCGCCTCGTCAATGTTCGCTCCTCCATTGTTTTTGTCAACCAAATCGAAAAAGTGGACGAGATTGTATCGAAGCTCAATTACCACAATTTGCCGTGCAGACTCTTGCACCGTGATGCTACGAAAGAAGAGCGTGCCCGCACCCTGCAACAATTCCGGGACGGAGTATTCCCCGTGTTGATTACGACAGATGTATCGGCACGTGGCATTGATATTCCAGGTGTGGAATGTATTGTGCATTATGATCCTGCATCGGATGCGGATACGTACATTCATCGCAGTGGTCGAACTGGGCGAATGGGGCGTGCCGGACTGGTATTTTCGATCGTTACGCCACAGGAACAGTTCATCATCCAAAAATTTTCCAAGCAAACAGGCTTGCCTATCGCTGAAAAATTCATGACCCACGGAGCGCTGGAAGATCCGCGTCCTGTACGAAAGCCCGCGCCAGCACAAAAGCCAGGAGCTCCAGCTAAAAATGCGAGCCCTGCCAAGCGGAATCAAAATCGTGCACATAAGAAGGGCAGCTTTGGAACAAAGTAGGACAAGAAGCACACAACTTGTCTGCAGGAGGTTTCCATGCGCAAAGATCGGTTATATGAAGAGGATTTGCTGGTAAACGGCACAGTTGGTGGAGAAGTTCTGACGAAACACGAACGACAAGTGCTGCGCCAGGAAGCAGGGGAACTGAAGGAAAAGATGGAACAGGCGAGACAAGAACCGATTGCCGAATGAAGGACGAAGAAGAGCAGGGAGAATCCGTGAGGTCTACGGATGCCCTGCTCTTTTTTTATGGGAGTGGATCAAATAGCGATCTAGCTCTTCTAGCCAGTCCTGAACGCTCTCATAAGGGGCGTCCATTTGTAACAAACGCCGAATCATCGTGCGAATCGGAGGAGATAAAGAAAGCTCCTCTTCCCAGCTTTTTTCTGGTGCGTCTGGTTCCGATTCGTATCCGGAATAGAGCAAAAATAAAAAGAAATGTCCCAATGCGTACAAATCACTGGAAGGAGCGACTTCACGCTTCAATTGTTTTTCAGACGGGTAGGCGGACAAGGTATCAGCCGTGTATGTCGGTCGATCACCAACGAACCTGGCGAGGCCAAAATCAATCAAGTACGGCTTGTCCCCTTTCCAGATGACGTTGGGAATCCGTACGTCGCGGTGAATCACATTTTGCATATGGAGGTAGGCCACGAGCTCCCCGATTTGGCGGATCCATTGGGCGCATTTTTGCTCATCAGCCACGATGTTTTGATCAAACAACATGTCTTCGAGTGTCGGGCCTGCTAGATAAGTCATGACTATAAACGAGTCTTGCCGGTAAGTAAAGGAATCCAGACAGCGAGGGAATTGCGGATGCGAGAGGGACATCAGCACCTTTTTTTCATACGCCTGCATGGCTTCTCCTTTTGGTGTGTGACGCAGGCTGGGTTTCACTTGCTTCAGCACAACCTGATTACCTGTAGGGTTGTGCGTTGCGAGATATGCGATCCCGTAGCTCCCCATCCCCAGTACTTTTGTTATTTCATAGTGTCCTGCCAGGTGGCCGGGCCGATATGGTTTATCGCGTATTATTTCGTTCCACCATGACTTCATACGAGTCCACATTGTCTGATTTTCCCCTCCTCCCTTCATCTTATCATGATTTGAAAAAGCTGACCTTTTTTTCAATAGGTTTGCTATAATCAGTTCGTTACATGCAGACAGGAGCGAAGGGTATGAATTTTACAATTGATTGGTTATCCTTTTATCTGATGGAACAACCTGAAGAAGAGGATGGCATAAAACAAGTGCGGATGACGCGCTATTTGGGCCATGATGAATATCAGAAAAGCGAACTGAAAGATTTTCTCGATGGGGAATTCGCCCGGATTGCGAAAAGAAAAGTCGAGATGAATCCGAAGACAGAAGGCACGCCGACAAAACTGGGTCAATTTGTGCTGGAACCTGGACATCCATTGGACTCGAACCCTAACTATGCCCTCTTGAATCGATTGTTGGCAGCGGAGACACCAGGGGAGAGCAAGGAGCCCTGCCAGGAGTTGATTCAGTCATATTTACGAACCTCTCAGGTGAGAGGCGGGGTCATGATTGTGGTCCGGACGAGGCTCGATCTGATTGATGAGCGCTATGTCTTTATTTTAAAATGCGATTTCGAACAAAAAACAGCAGTCATCACAGACGAGAAGAGCCTCATATCGAATGTGCGCATGGCGATTAACGCCAAAAACATGAAATCGCTGATGTATCCGTATATGATCGAATCGGGAATGAATGATCCTTATCACGTGAAAATTCATCAGTTCTCCCACGCACGGTATTTCGAGGAGTTTCTGCGTTTTATCGAGTATCCGCAAACGATGACGCAGATCGTCTCTGAAGAAGTCATTTCATTGGCAAGACAGCACATTGAATATACGTATCCCGAAGAGTCGGAAGAACGGGTAAGGGAAGAGGAAGCCATCGAACTCATTGCCGCAAGTCCGAAGCGGGAGCTCGCAGAAAAATGGGAGCATGAGACTGTGATGGAAGCGATGCAAATCATTACAGATCGCCAACCAGAGGTCGAGCTGAAGTTCAAGCTGGATCATATGCAGATCCGCACATTATTGGCCGATTACGGTACCAACCTGCATATCGCGAAAGTAAACGGGCGTTATTTGGTATTGTTAGAAGGCGAGCAGCTACAGTTCGAGCGTGGCATGTCCCCTGTTGAGTTTTTAAAGCCAAAGGCATTGACGGATATCGTGAAAGAAATCGAAGAGCGAAGCCAAAACGTAGCGTATACCCCAATGAGCACGCCAACGGAGGACGACGATAATCCACCTTGGTAATAAACGAGGAAGGGAGTGAGTAAATTGGATCGACAACTGAAAGTAATCGGTCAAGAGCCTAACATTTATCCGGTTTTGCGCCATGCCTCGATGATCAACAAGTACCCGGAGCGTTGGGTTGTGAAGGAACATACAGCAGATACGTACGTCCTGTACGCGCTAGATCAAGGGGAAGGCTACGCATTGATTGAGAAGCCGATGTTGCAGGAAGCAGGCTGGACGAGCGAGCAGCTTCATGCATACGCAATGGAAAACTTGCGAAAGCTCCCCTTTTCAGTGAAGTCACAAGAGGTAGGGGGCCAGCACATCCATTTTATTAGTCCGACAGACGGCTATGCGGCAAGCCGAATTTTGCTGGATTCATTTCTGGCGGAGATGGATCAGAAAAAGCAAGGAGACTCGCTTGGAGTCGCGATTCCGCATCAGGATGTGCTGATTGTGGCGGATATGGCAGGAGAAGCTGGAGCCCATCTGTTAGCTCGACTTACTTATGATTTTGCATCCAAAGGGCAAGTGCCGATTTCTGTCTTGCCTTTTTATTGGGAGGAAGGGGAATTGATCCCATTTCTTGTGGTGACGCACGACTCGGGTACGAAAATTGAAAGAAAGTAGAGCAAGCGCGGGGATAGACTTCCCGCGTTTGCTATACGGTGGAAAATCGGAGGAAACCCTCGAATGAAAAATTTCATGATTGGTCAATACGGAGGTTTTGATCAGGCAAAATACGCACGAGATTTTAAAGAGGGCTTTTACGGAATAGAGGCATGCTTATTTGAGTCGGAGGAGGATATCCGAATTTTGCAGCGCGAATCACAAGCAAAAGGATTTGCTGTTGGTGTTCATTTTCCGCTGCGTGCATGTCAATCCAAGCTGCGGGATGCTTTATTCATGGATGCTCATGATCAGACGAGAGCAGAGGCGTTTCAAAGGATAGAGAGGGAACTGGCGTATATGGCATTCCTTTCGCCAACCTATGTCTTATTCCACTATCCGAAGCCTGTCATTTTGGATGAGCGCGTCGACTGGAATGTTTGGCGTTTTCATGATTCGCGAGACTTTGTTTGGGAGCAAGTCTACACAGAAGCAGAGTTTCAATCACGTAGTGAGCAGGTGTTTGCGTGGTTAGCTGAGAAAGGCAAGGAGTTTCACTTCACACCAGTCCTTGAATTCGATGCACTCAACCGATATGTGTATGGGACAAAATTTTTAGAGGACTTGCTGCAGAAATATCCAACGATCAAGCTCTGTCTCGATATGGGTCGATTATTCCTGCAAGAAAAAATCGACCCGTGTTTCGATGCGCGTCAGGTCATCCAAACGTATACGAAATATGCGTTTAGCATTCATTTGAAGAGTATGAAGGTGACCGCGAGTGGGGTAGAATTCGTTCACTTTCCCGTTCTTCCTGAATGGAAACCAGAAGAAGGGTGGGCACCGATTGAGGACTACCTGACAATCATCCGGAAGGAAAACCCACACGTAAAGATCATGTTCGAGCATCGTTCCGACCAAGTTACAGAAGAACAGCTCGAGCGTTGCTATCGTTGGGTAAAGGACCTCCTATCTGAACCTCATGAATCCACTTCAAGTAGTAACTCGATATAGCGTCCGGAATCTTGAAGCAGCCAGTACGGGTACCTCAGACCGTGTATGTACAAATCTGTAGCGGTCACGAGCATGGTCCTCACCCGTGTTTTATCACCCATCAACTGCGCGCATACCCCCATCGTCATCCAAGGGTATAAATCACCAGTCTGAAACGTATCAAAGTGCGGGAAAGCGTCTGTGATCCTTTGGTAGAGTAGCGAAGCCGTATTGGCATCTGTCATGCTGTAGACAATGGGAAACGCTTGGGAAGTGACGTCCGGGTACCATTTTCGCCAGCCGGGATACGTACGATCATACATGGCATACGACTTGCGAATCCGACTGTACATTCCACGGATGCCGAGCTCACAGGCCCTCGCACGTGAAGCCGCTTCCTCGGCAGCCTCCACATCTCCGATCAACGAAAATAAATACGAAGCATCTGCCAGTCCTTTGGCCACCTCGCAATTGTCCATCAAATATTTGACCCGATACGAACGCTTCGCCCAGGTCAGACCGTCCTTCTGTTGAAGGCGGGCAACTGCTCGGAGAAGGGACAAGAGTGTAGCGTGGTTGGAATGCAGCCAGTCCGTATGCCCCGTTGCTCGTATCCATTCTGCTAGCAGGCTAAAATAGGTGGTGTGGTAGCTATCTTCGCTATCATTTGTGCCGGTATCGATTTCTCTGTCCTGTTCAAGACGAAAATCATTGATATAGCCGTCCGCATTCAGGTTTTGCAAATACCAATCGAGATGACCGCGAACAGCCTCTACCTCCTTCATACGGATGAGGGAAACAATTCCGAGGTTAGTAAAGTACGGATTGATTTGGTCACGTTGGGGGCCAAGGCGAAAGGTACCACTCGGCAATTGGCAGGATAGCAAAAAACTTGTTTGATTCAACGCCATTTCTTGCATCCATTTTTCCATGAGGCTGACCTCCTCTCCAAGCTACATGATTGCTGAGACGAGTTTGACTCCGTATTCGATCCATTGCAGCGAACGCACATAAGAATCACTGTCGATGGAAGGCAGTGAAGCGGGTTCATTCACGACCTTGTGCCATTTTTCATCTCGAAACCAATCTACCCCATCTGCCGGATCGTGTCCATAGTCAGCCCATGCATCTTGAAGACGGGGGCTGTATATCTTCGGGCTTCCTTCTAGCAACTCATGTCCATCCAAGCGTAGTTGATAAGCATCTTCTTTGGTAGAAGGAGTATGATGAGGGGTGAACAAATGCGGCCAATAATCTGCTCGGGAGCCAGTATGAGGAATACGAGAGCAGTAGGAGGCCATTTTTTCGAAGCGAAAAGAATCCCCAAACAATTGCTGATACAACGTTTTTCCGATCTGAATGCGGTTTCTGATGTCGGGAAAATGATGAACATGTAACCCGATCAAACTAAGCCGGCGATCAGTAGAATGCGCTTTATAGGGAATGAGCACTTGATTCATCGAGAGAGCAGATTGAGCAACGAATGCAAACGAACTGAAAATGCGATTTAGTGTAAACGGCTTCTGTACGACACGTTGCTCGATATATTGCTGTTCATTGACGATGAGAGCATGTGTAAGGCGCGCGCTGTCTTTGGTTGCGAGGAACTCTTGCCAATACGATTGCATAAAGACTGAAACACCAAGTGGTGCCAAAAGCTTTGTTAAATCTGTCCCCGTTCGTTTCATCTCCGCATACAGAAGCAATTGCGGATAGGCATCGTGAAAAATCAGCCAGTTAGATCTTTCCAAAAACCAAAAAAACGGCTCAATTGCTTGTGCGTCCATAATAAGCGGTAGCCATTCTCCTTTTAAATCGGTCATGTTCCACCCGCCATTTCGTGAGACCAGATGGGCCAATAACGCCCAGTGAACCTCTTGGTGCTCGAGATAAAAGGCGAGGTATGCTTGTGTGCGGGTGACATTGTTACGATTGGCTTTGGTCGTTGCTTGTCTGATGTGAGCAACCAGGTGCTGCTCGGAAATTTCCGTTACGGTCGTATCTGTCATGTATGGGTAGCTCCTTGTTTTTTTACATGGAAAAAAGCAGGTCCACTGGGCGACCCGCTTTTTATTCAACCAATCATTTCTAGTACGAGAAGCCGAACGAGTAGTTTTTCCTTGGCTTCCTCCCACGTATTCGCAAAAATGACAACGAGCTCCGATTGGAACTCCGTTTCCGCGACAAAAATCCCATCTTGTTCGTAGATGTTCATAGATGATCGTCCTTTCTGCTGCCTTTCAAGCATTGTATGCTATCATGAAAGAGATGATGCATTCAGCATGCTGGAAAATCATGAGAAGGGTGGCATCAAACATGATAGTAAAAGTGACAAAAGAGGCCGAAGAACGTATGGCAAGTACAGATAAGCCCATTCGGATCAACGGTGAGCTAGTCGGTGGCTGCGGGATGAATGTAGAGTATACGTTGTGGTGGGATAGCCAAGGTCCCGAGGATGAAGTCTACCAGGTCGATTCTTTGACGTTTCTGATAGATCGCGAAACGATCGCCTATATCGGATCTGATCTGCTTACGATTGATTATCGTGCACAGCAAGGCTTCCGCATGGTTACGCCACAACAAATTTTGGCCTATGGTCTTCAGCTAAAAGAGCGCTGGAGCTAATCACTTCGGGAGAAATTGCAAGATAAAGGCGAGAATCCCTGCTGCAATTAAAGGACCGACTGCAACACCTCGGAAAAAAGTGACACCAGCGATTGTACCTAGCAAGAGGCCAGTAACGATCAATGGATTTTGGGACATCAAGACCGTTCCTTTTCCCGCCAGGTAGGCCACAAACATACCGACGGCGACGGCCAGCAGCGAATGCCAATTTGTGAAAATCTCCAAGAAAGACGAAGGATTAATTTTGCCGCTTGCCAGCGGTGTCATGATGCCAATCGTCAGTATAATGATCCCGAGCTGTAATCCATGCTGCTCGAGTAGAGGAAAATATCGTTCCAATGACAGGAGCCTCATTAAGAGAAGAATCGCAACGGCAATGGATACGGTTGCGTTGTTACCAATAACACCGAGCGCAAGTAGTACCAAAAGGATGATAGAAATCCAGTCCATATGCGGGTTGGCTCCCTTTCGTTTTTCTTAGTATATCCATCTGCTGCGGCATGTGCCCGGGCAAGAAAAAAGAGATCGGCATGCACAAGTGTGCGAGTGCCGATCTCTTTTTTCTAGTCGAACCATAGTTCCAGCATTCCTACTGGAAAACCTGTTTGCTCGTCTGAATCAGGGAAACGTCCCCAAGCAAAGACGCCGTTGAAATAATCGATTGTAAACGGCTGATCGTAATCAGGCACGCTGTATTTGCTGCCGATTCGGAACTCACTTGTTCCTAAATAGTACGATTTCGCCATAAAGTACTTTTGTGTAATGATCGCAAGCTGTGAGTGATCCCCAAGCTTCTTTTTCTCTTTCGCTTCTACGTGCAGGCGCTCCATTTCCTCCTGGAGCTCTGCGAGTGTCATTTGACTGTACAAACGCAACGAACTGCCCCCTTTCCATACAGGTATATTGTAGCAAAAGACAAGGTGTTATGTCTGTATACGGGTTTGAAAATAAAAAAGGGGCACTCCCAGTTGGGAATGCCTAATTATTGGGGGCGATTGAGAAAAAGAACGACTGATTGTTCTATGACTGGTTTGCTCTCACCCAAAACAGTCAATCAATCAAAGCTATTAGCGTAGGCATACTCAGATTGAATGATCGATCTAAACATGCTTACGTTAAAAAGTCATCCAAAGAAGATAATCGAACTTTTTCTCAATGCGTTGAAAAAGTGCTTACACGTACAACATAGCAAGCAAAAGTAAAACATCAATTAAATAAAAATAAAGTATTATTAAATCTTTTTTTGTGAGTAACGCGTTAACGAGCAAAACGATGGTTACCGATCTCAACCGTTACAGGACGTGACCAAATCCACTTGGATTTAGCTGTATCCGGATTAAAGAAGTACAGGGAACCGTTGCTCGGATCCTTTCCATTCATTGCGTCCTGGACCGCTTTTCTCGTACTTTCATTCAATTTATGTGTCAAATTGCCGTCATGGACAGGCGAAAACGCATTGGGAGCATAAATAACCTCCCGTACCGTATTTGGAAAATCATCTGAAGCAACCCGATTCAATACAACGGCAGCAATCGCTACCTGTCCTTCATACGGTTCTCCCCGGCCTTCCGCATAAACTAACCGGGCGAGCAGTTCCATATCCCTCTCCGAAACTTTCACTTTTCCATTGCGAACCACTCTGGGGCGACTATCACGACTAACCTGTACAGACTCGCGTTTTACTGCTGTAGCAGATAGGGTTGGTTTCTTTTCCTTCTTTGAAACTTGTTCCGATGGCGACGTTGTACTATCGAGAACAGGGAGGATTGGTACCGGTTGTGGTGCCATTGCACTTGTCGGTGTTACAAATAAGCATAACAGCATCAATCCAAAACTGTTCAAAAAGAAGAAAAAGCGCGTTGGCGCTTCTCGTGACAACATGGTGTGAACCACTCCTTTTCGCTTTTTGCGTTTTGATTGCGGAAGCGAATCAGGTCTTTTGCAAGTCTATCGGTCTTACTGGAGTGGTTCAAGAGGGAAATGGCACCATAGCACTATTTACAAAACAGCATTTAATGTGAAAATGTTTTCATGAACCAGATGTTTCCTCGATAAAAAAGCCACTTTCCCGTTGAGAAAGTGGCTTTCGTGTGCAGCTTTAGGCTGCTCTTATTTTTCTGTAATTGCAATGGATTTAATAGTAATCGTTTGCTCTGGAACACTTGGTTCACCCGTTTGTGGGTTTTTCTTTACTTTTGTTCCGGCAATTTTTTGAACAACATCCATGCCACCCGTGACTTTTCCGAAAATCGTGTAGTTCGGAGAGTTGTCCAATCCTGTCACGTCAGGTCCAGAACCAATGAAGAATTGGCTACCATTCGTGTTTTTACCGGAATTCGCCATGGCAACCACGCCTGGTTCATATTTATGACCATTTTTCAATTCGTCTTCAAACGTGTAACCTGGACCACCCATGCCAGATCCCAATGGATCGCCTGTTTGAATCATGAAGTCTTTGATCACGCGGTGGAACTTGATGCCGTCATAGAACTTGTCCTTTGCGAGGAAGACAAAGTTGTTGACAGCAATGGGGGCATCTTTTTCAAACAGATCGATTGTAATGTCTCCCATGGAAGTAGATATTTTTGCTTGATAATCTTTTGCTTTGTCAATCTGCATAGCCGGAGCCTTCTCGTATTTCTTCTCTCCGGTTGGACCCGGTGGGTTAGCTGGCTCTTTGGATGCTGGTTTCTCTGCTGGCGTAGTCGGTTGATTAGGAGCGGCTTGATTGCTTCCTGTAGAACAACCCGTAACCAAGGCGATTGCCGTCAGACATGTGAACAGAGTTGTCATCATTTTTCTCATCTTATGCACCTTCCTTTGTATCATATCGTTGGGTGGTTCGGTTTCGAATTATAACACAAATCGTCGAGCATTTGCCAATCCGCTAGTTTCCTTTCCAATCTCGCGTGGTATGATTGGGAGAAAAGGGTGATCAATGTGGCAGAGCGATTTGAGACCAAAACGGTACATATCGGACATGACCCTTTGCAGGGAGTAAAGAGCAAAACGACACCGATTTATCAAACCTCTGTTTTTGCCTTCGAAGGCTTGGAAGAAGTAGAACAATACTACGTCGGCGAAGGTGAATACTTGTACACCCGAAATGGAAATCCCAACCAGGCTGAGCTAGCTCATGCAATCGCAGCTTTAGAAGGCGCCGAGGCAGGTGTCAGTGCTGCCTCCGGTATGGGAGCGATCATGGCGGGTTTACTTGCCGTTCTTTCCCCTGGCGATCACGTTCTGGCATCCCATGAAATTTATGGGGGTACCTATGCTCTACTGCATAAGGAGCTGTCGCGGTTTGGAATCGAGCTTGGATGCATTCAGCTTGGGCAAACGACAAAGCTTGCTGATCATGTTCGCCCGACCACGCGGCTGTTTTTCGTGGAGAGTATCACCAATCCGCTATTGACTGTTGTAGATTTGCCATACTGGATCAAGGAAGCAAAAAGACTTGGCTTAACCGTCATGGTGGATAATACGTTTGCGACCCCGTATTTGGTACAACCCGTTTCATTCGGAGCAGATCTTGTCGTGCACAGTGGAACCAAATACATAGGTGGACATAGCGATGTGACGTCAGGTGTTTTGGTTGGATCACAGGCGATAATCAAGCGTGCTACCGAGATCGTAGTCAACTACGGTGCGTCCCTCAGTCCTTTTGAGGCTTGGTTGACATCGCGGGGTTTGAAAACACTGGCAGTGAGAATGGAGCGTCAATGCGATAATGCCAGTCAGATTGCTGCGTTTCTTCGTGATCATCCTGCAGTTGCACGGGTGTATTACCCAAGTCCTACGGAGACCTTCTTTTTTTCAAGGCAAAAACAGGGGGCAATGATATCCTTTGCTCTGGCAGACGAGACAAAGATTTACGATTTTTACCGGGCACTTGACTGGATCAAGCTGGCTCCGTCTCTGGCAGGTGTGGAGACGAGTGTATCTCATCCAGTTACGACGTCTCACCGTGCTTTTTCTGAAGAGCAGCGCAAGGAAACGGGAATCACGATGGGACTGGTACGGTTATCGGTCGGAATCGAGGCTGTTCAAGACATTCAGATAGCATTAGATGCCGCATTAGGGAAATAATTCAAAAAACTTTGCCACATTATGAAACTTTCTTCCTAAGAAATACGTATTACTTAGTTAGAGTAGTCTCAGAATGCAGTGGAGAAAGTCCATTCTGAGAACATGCTTCAGTCTGGAAGAAACCGAGGAAAACGCAAATGGGAATGGCTATGAAGCAACCATCGGGGCCATCATCCGGAGATTATTATGAATCTCGTCCATTTACGGAACTATATGACGAATATTTTGATCGCGTCAACCGGTATTTACGCTGCCGGGTTCAAAGTACGTGGGATGCCGATGATTTGACCACCGTGGTCTTTTTAAAAGCGCTAGAAAAATTCGAGCAATATAGCAGAACAAGTCCTTTCGCATCGTGGATTTTTCGTATTGCTCACAATACATATGTAGATTTTATGCGGAAAAACAGGGAGTTTCCGGTTGACCAGGAGGATTTTCTAGGAGCAGAGCCGGACGACACATGGCAGCCGGAACGACAGGCGCTGACGAATGAAGAGATTCGTCTGCTTCGTGATCGTCTGGATTTGTTGTCTCAGGATCAACGAGACGTGTTGATGCTCCGGTACTTTGCTGATCTCAAAATCAGTCAGGTAGCTGAGGTGCTCGGCAAAACAGAATCGAGTATCAAAATGATTTCTTATCGCGGATTACAAAAACTTCAGAAGATGTATGAGAGGGGGGACTCCGAATGAGAGAAGAGGAGAAGCACCCCCAGGATAATCAATCGGATGATCAGACCGTAACCCAGCTCCTAGCCCATTTGAAGCAGATGCGCGGATCGGTTCCAGTCAATTATCAGCTGAAATCAGACCTGAAAAAACAATTGCTCCAGAAAATGAGAGATCTCGAAGCCAAACAGACAAAGGCCCCAAATGCCGCTCCTAAAAAGTTTGGGAAGTTGGTTTGGAGCGGAATCGCTGCTGCTGCTCTCATCCTTGCCATAGGTGGATTTGTGTGGTGGAACAATTCCTCTCTTGCCGTTCGAGAGCATGAAGTACTTACGCTGCCAGCACAAGCGGCCGTGGAGCTTGTTGATATTGATAGCAAAGCCACACAGCTCGCGTATATCCATAACAATACAGAGCTGAAAACCATTCCAATCGACGCGGAACTAAAGCCAGTCACGATCAAATTGCCGCCAACCGAAGGCAAATACACGGGGGTTGCGTGGTCTAATTCCGGGAAGAAAATCGCTGTCGTCGAGCAAGATAAAAAATTATCGCGAATATGGATTGTGGAGATGCCGACAAGCTACAGCATAGGAAGCAGCCGATTGCTGAAGGAAGAAGAAGGGGTATTGTATTCTTCACCAAGCTGGTCTGAACACGATGATTCGCTTGCCTTTACCCGCTCGAAAAATGGCGTCGATGAAATTTGGGTGAGCAGCACAGTTTCGTTCCAAGAGTGGAAGCTTGTAGAAGGCTCTCAGCCTGAATGGTCACCAGATGGAAGCTTGCTTGCCTTCAATAAAGCCGGTGAAGTACAGCTGATGGAAATGCGAACAGGGAAAGTTACCTCGCTTGCAGTGGGACAGTGGGCATCGTGGAGCTCCGATATGAGATTGACCTATACACACCCCGATGGAACACTGATGGAAGTAAACGTGGGTGTAGAGCCTTTTGTGACACGCGAGCTACCATTGAGAAACCAGTCTTCGGAAGAGCTGATCAAAGGAAACTGGGCAAACAAAGGTAAGCACTTACTGCTTATCTCACGCCATGATCAACTGCAACAACTGGTTATCTCTTTGGCGTCACGAAAATGAGCGGAGGAACAAGCATGAGATGGAAATGGGTGTTAATCTTTGTCATCACATGGCTTAGCTTTTCGATACGCCCAGCTATGGCAGAGAGCAACGTAGACATACAATTCGAAATACCCTTAAGTGGTATCGTCAAATATGAATCATGGATGAGACTAAACGTAAAGGTAACCAGCCAGGAAAAGGATTTCACAGGATCTGTAGAGTTATCGCAGCGACAAGTCAAAAAAAATAATGAATTGAAACTTCGGCGTCCGATAAAGCTCGAGCAAGGAAAGAGTACAACCGTATACTTTGATATGCCTACCCAAATATTGCTTGATGATTGGTACGTTCAGGTTACGCAAAACGGTCAAGTTGTCAAAAGTGAAAAGCTGCGTATCTCATATCCAACAGACGGACGCACAATTGGGGTGATTAGCGAGGAGGGCAATGCGTTTCATTTCCTTGCCGTCAATCAGTCTCAATCCAAAATGAATCGTCCCTTGTCCGTACAAAATCTTACGGAACAAATGTTACCTGACCAATCATGGATTTACGAAAACATAGATATGTTAGCGCTGGCAGGCTATAGTGGCTCCACAATAAATGATCAGCAGATGGCTGCGATCAAGGAGTGGATCCAGCTGGGAGGGATCGTAGTTGTTTCCGCAGGTCCCAATCAAGATGGGATGATCCAGCGGTTTGCTGATATTCTCCCTGTGGAAGCCGGAAAAGCTGGTAATATCGATCTGCAGCAAGCACTAAGTGAGTATGACATTGCAAAAGTTGCGCCAAAAGGCAGTATTGGTGTATACAACCGTGACTTGCCCTTATTTGTGTCAAAACCATACGGCAGAGGGTTGCTACTATTTGTCAACTATGATGTGACAGCAGAGCCGTTGGCATCGTGGCAATTCAATCCACAACTGTGGCAGAATGCAATGACCCAGCATGGCGCCAAGAAGATTTTTGAAGAGAAGCTTTTTATGGATCAAATGACCCGGCCTTTTCTAGACTTGAGCAAGAAGATTCCTGAAGTGCAAACTCCTCCGCCAACCTGGATGGTAGCGTTATGGGGCGGATACGTAATTGTACTCGCACCATTGACATACTTCATTCTAAGAAGAATGAGAAAACCTGAATGGGCGTGGGGAGTCATCCCGTTGGGAGGAATTTTCTTGACCGTCGCTATATTCGCGATTGGAAAGCCTGCTGTTGTGAAAACGAGTACTAGCTACGCCGTAACCAAGATCGATATATTAGATGAGTCTTTGGCTCATGTTCGCTCAGCCGCAACGTTTTTAGGGGTGGATCAGAACGACTATGATGTTCAGCTTGAACCTTCGATCGTTGCTCTGCCCTTGACAGTAGGACGAAATGATTATCGACCAGAGGGACTAATGAATGGCGAGGAGCTTCTCTCTTTCCGTAATCTACCCTATTTGACACCGAAACAGGCAATCGGTATCGGGGTAAAGCACGACATGGGGGCTTTTGATGCTTCCTTGCGAATCAATGAGAATCGTGTGCAAGGGCACGTGAAAAACAATACGGAGTTTGCCTACGATCAAACTTATATTGAAATTGGTTTTCAGCGAATTCCTCTTGGTCCTTTGAAAAAGGGAGAAGAAAAACAGATTGACAGTGTGCTTGAGCCCCTGTTTATGCCAAGAAAACCACAAGCATCAAACGAATTGCAAACGTTGGAAGAGCGAATCAAAGAAATGAGGGAAAGAGTCGTTGAGTACGAAGAGGGAAATCAGGTAAGTATCATCGGTACAACGACAGAGCCTCTTCCTCTGATGACAATGCAGGTGCCTCACCAAGCACATTACTGGAATGTCATTCAGCAGCCAATTCAATTCCAGCCGAATGAACAAGGCATCGTGACTTTTCCGTATGGCTTGCTTGATGCAGAGGTGTATGAAACGACAGGGGACTTCGATAGTACCGGATACATTTGGCAGATTGGAAAGGGCAGCATTACGTTTGAGCTGCGTGCAGACAAAGCCGCGATCAATATGAAGCGAATTACGGTACCACTGAATCACAGTTCATTTAAGCCTTTCCGGATAGAATACTTCCACCAAAAGAGTGGTAGGTGGATACCTGTTGAGCGTGGGACGAGACTTGTCCTCGACAAAGAACTCCAACAAGTGTTAACGCCAAATCAATCGTTATTGCTTCGTTTTTCCCATAATGGAACGTCACGATTAGCTCTACCAGAGCCAATTTTCCAGGTAGAGGGGGTGCGGAAATGGTAATCGAAACCGTTCATTTAGGAAAGAGATACGGCAATTTGCAAGCGTTGACGGATTTGAACCTTTCCATCGAACCAGGAAAGGTGTTTGGCTTTATTGGTCCAAATGGCGCTGGAAAATCTACCACGATGCTCATCTTGTCTACCCTTCTGGAACAGAGTGAAGGGGAAGCATTTGTCTGTGGCTACAATGTACGAAAAGACCCTGCCAGTGTGCGCCAGTCAGTGGGATACATGCCCGATTTTTTTGGTGTATATGACAATTTGACAGCGGTGGAGTATTTGGAGTTTTATGCCGGAGCGTACAAAATTCCTGCCTCCAAAAGACGGGCACTTGTAAGTGATCTTTTAGAACTAGTGAATTTGTCTCACAAAGCAGACGCTTTCGTCGACTCATTATCTCGAGGCATGCAACAGCGTCTAGGGTTAGCGCGTTGTCTCGTACATGATCCGGCCGTGCTGATTTTGGATGAACCGGCGTCAGGACTGGATCCGCGTGCTCGTATCGAATTGCGTGAAATTATGAAGCAACTACGCGAAATGGGTAAGACGATTATTATCAGCTCCCATGTTTTGCCGGAGCTAGCCGAGCTGTGTGATGATATTGGTGTCATTGAAAAAGGCAGATTAATTGCGTATGGCTCCGTGCACGAGGTCAGTAATCGGGACACAGGCCAAAGTCGTATGCAACTAAGAGCCCTGCGGAATTTGGACAAAGCGGGACTTCTGTTAGCGAGCTCTCCGTATGTGCATCAATTGATGGATTATATGGGAGGCTTTCGCTTCTACTTTCAAGGGACGGAGCAACAAAAAGCTGAATTGCTTCAAGAACTGCTGGATGAGCAAGTCGCAGTCGTCTACTATGGAGATTCCAAGAAAGATTTAGAAGACGTCTTCTTAGCGATTACGGAAGGAGTCGGTATGGAGTGAGCGACTTCTTGTTCAATCCTCTTTTGGTAAAAGAAATGCGGGAAAGATTCCGCTCGAGAAAGACCATGCTCATTTTAGCGATTTACTTATTTGTCATGGGGGGAATACCGATGGGCTTTTTGCTCATGGACCCCTTAAAGGCCGAAGCGTTAGGGGATAACCGGGATCTGTTTCTGATATCTGCGGGGATACACTACGCGATGGTTTGCTTTGTGGCACCTGCCCTGACTGCTGGAGCGATCAGTGGGGAGAGAGAACGCCAGACCTTGCATATTTTGCTGACGACCCAATTGTCGACGCGCACGATTATTTTGAGCAAGCTCATTACGTCTTTGGCGTTCTCTACGCTACTGTTGGTTGCCTCGATGCCTTTGTACAGTATCGTGATGCTGTACGGAAGCGTCTCCCCGGAACAAATGGCCCAGCTTGTCCTTTTTCTTGCGGTGAATATGTTTTTTCTCGGGTCGCTGGGATTGTTCTGTTCTACTTGGATTAAACGAACGTCGATCTCGACGGTCACCACATACGGCATTGCCTTCTTTTTTGTGGTAGGTACTGGCTTACTGTTCTTTTTTATCGGTGAGTCCTTGCAACAGGCGCATCCGGAACGGTACGTCAATTCGAATGTTTGGAGCATGTATGAGCTACAGATGTTGGCAGGGATGAACCCTATCATCGTGTTGTTCGATATTTTAGGCGAGTCGTTCGATCAATCCGATGACATCACTTTTGCACCGTGGTTGTTTTTCTCATGTGTGTACGTGGTTCTTTCTTTTGTGCTCGTCATCTGGAGCGCTTATTTGTTAAAACCAATTCGTCGAAAATGGTGGAGTTGGAAGAAACGACCTGTTCGTGTACAATGAAAAAGGTGCGTGGGAAAAGGGAGGTTTTTTTTGTGAGCGATCAACAAGTGCAGATCATTGATTTTGAAGAACTGCTTCGTGCGATTGAGAGCCGTCTGGCATCTGCTGGCATGTATGTCAAACGCGAAGCGATCGTGACGATTCTTCAGGCAGAAGAAGCATTTTTGCTTGAAAAAGGTGTTCTTGAAGAGTATAGTGAGTAATCAGCTAACAACCTGCCTCAAGTGGTAGGTTGTTTTTCATGGACAGGGAAGACGCAGAGTTATTCGCCTGTTTGCTTCTCCCGGAAAAAAACGGTATGATGGAACAGAGTACGAATATCAGCATAAGGACGTGAACACATTGACAGAAGAGAACAAAGACCTCGAGTTGGGCGATATCATTACATTGGACGATGAAAATGGTGAACCGTTGGGGGATTTCGAAGTATTGGCTATGTTCGACCTGAACGGTAAAGAATATATTGCCTTGGCTGAAGCTGTGGAAGATGAAGAAAGCGAAGAAGATGAAGAAGTAGATATCTTCGTATTCCAAGTGGACGGCGGCGAAATGGTACCTTTGGAAGAGGACGAGGAGAGCACTGTTTACGCGAAGCTGAACGAAGTGCTGGAAGGCATCGAACTGATTAAAGAAGACAAGTAATCCCGATAGGAATGAAACAAGCCACTGCTGGCGTTAGAAACCAAGCAGTGGCTTTTTCTTGCGGTCGATCAGTCATTCATTTTAATAATGTTATCCTTAAGGTCTCGTACAACGAGAAGGCATGTATAGTCGGTATCTTGCAGTTCCCGAACCAATGCCGAGCATTCGTCTTTCGTAAGACCTAGCTTTTCGAGACGGGTACGGAGTTCTTTACCGCCATTGTCAAAGAAATGCGCCATGCTGTCAATGTGACCGACGGCACTTTCAAAATGGGTGCTGTATTTATAAAAATTGTTTCGTTGATTGGAGTGATTTTTATCAGGATTCCATTTCAAAACCCAGATATCATCACTATTGTATCCGGCAGAATTTAGTGCATGAACGTCAGAAGCTAGCTCAGCATCATACTTATGGAATTTGACAAACGGCTTGGTAGCACTGATCAAAAGTATTCCCCCCTTTTTCGCCTCAGGAATCGATGCCTTACTAGGATGTCCAAAGCTTATGAGCGAATGAATGGAAATACCTGAGGCACGGCGGTGAACGCTAAGAAAGAAACCCATTGACATATTTTCCTTGATCGTAGCAGGATTTACGCAGTGGGGGAAGAAATAGAGAAAGGGAAACAAATGTTTTGGTTTTTCATTTTGACCAATCTTCACCATTAGTGCTACACTAATTAATGGAATATGCTTGTCACGTACAGAACGAATGAGAAACGAGGAATACTGAGAAGAATCGGCCATCTCGCTAGGGGCGAGGTGGCTTTTTTGCCCCATTTTGCTACTAGCGTTGAATACTATGGGAACCATACGGTACAATAGCGATTAAGTGTTCGCTTTTATTAGGAAAACGTTCCTCTCAAGGGGATTGAATCATCTCGGCGTTTCTCAAAAAAGGTGAATACGACGCTAGCCATCAGTAAAAAAGGCATGATCGTTTTTTCTACGTGTCCGAAGAGTAGAGGGGAGAGCGCGATTGAAGGAAACAGAAACACAGCAAACATTAACGTATACGGAAGAAGATATTCAGGTCTTAGAAGGCTTGATTGCTGTTCGAAAGCGGCCTGGAATGTACATAGGCTCCACGGGCTCGCGTGGCCTGCATCATCTGCTGTGGGAAATTGTAGATAACGCCAAAGACGAGGCGCTTGCAGGCGTTAATGATAGCATCATCGTCACTTTGTACAAGGATGGCAGTGTCAGCGTAGAGGACCATGGACGCGGAATTCCAACGGGTATGCACAAGACTGGCCGACCTGTACCGGAAGTTATTTTTACGACGCTCCATGCCGGTGGGAAATTCGGCGGTGGCGGATATAAAAAAAGTGGTGGCTTGCACGGGGTAGGCTCCAGTGTCGTTGTGGCTTTGTCCAAATGGCTTGAGGTCGAAATCCACCGCGAAGGCAAAATTCATAAGCAGCGCTTTGAATATGTTGTGGATGCAAATGGAACGGAGCATGTCGGTAAACCGGTTACCGGCCTTGAAATCACGGGGAACACCAAACGCACTGGAACAACGGTACGTTTTCTGCCGGATGATGCGGTGTTTGGCAATGCTCGATTTGACTATGAGACGATTCGTGATCGTTTTCGTGAGACGGCATTCCTTCTGAAAAAGCTGCGCATGGTTCTGATTGACGAACGTGGACCTGAAAAGAAACGGGAAGAGTTTTACTTCGAAGATGGCTTGAAATCATACGTTTCTTACTTGAACGAAGGAAAAAATTCACTCCATCCGATCGTTTACTTCGAAGGAGAAAAGGACAATATCTATGTGGAGCTGGCTTTTCAGTACAATGACGGCTATGCAGAGACATTGGTGTCCTATGTCAACTCGATTGTAACAACGGATGGCGGAACACATGTCACAGGCTTCCGTAACGGTACGACCCGGATTTTTAACGAATTTGCCCGGAAAAAAGGGTACTTGAAAGAAAAGGACCCGAACTTGACTGGAAACGATTTGCGGGAAGGTTTCCTCGGTGTATTGTCATTGCAAATGGCTGACGTCCAGTTTGAGTCCCAAACAAAAGACAAGCTGGGGAACGAAGAAGCACGGGCAATCGTAGAACAGATTGTTTCCGAAAAGCTAGGCTTCTTCCTCGAGGAAAATCCGGAAATAGGCAAGCTGCTGATTGACAAGGCAGTGCGTTCTGCTGAAATTCGCGAAGAGCTACGCAAACAACGCGAAGCCCTGCGCGGCGACAAGAAAGGCAAAACCGCGAAAAAGCGCAAATCGATTTCGGAAAAGTTCACTCCGCCGCAATACAGAGACTCCAAACGCAATGAGCTCTTCCTCGTCGAGGGGGATTCCGCAGGTGGCTCTGCAAAGCAGGCGCGTAATTCAGAGTTCCAAGCTTTGTTCAGCCTGCGTGGGAAGCCGTTGAACACGGAAAAAGCAAAGCTATCCGAGGTATTGGCGAATGAAGAGTTCCGTACGATCCTCGAGGTGCTTGAAACCGATATTGGCGAAGAGTTTTCCATCGAAAACTGTGCATTTGATAAAGTCATCATCATGTCTGACGCGGACGTTGACGGCTCGCACATTCAAACGCTGCTCTTGACCTTCTTCTTCCGCTACATGCGCCCGATGATTGCAGCTGGTCACTTGTATATTGCGCAACCGCCTTTGTATCAGGTGAAAAAGCAAAGCAAGGGTAAGCAGACTGAGGCGATCTACTGTTGGAGTGATTACGAGCTGGAACAGGCGTTGAAAAAGGTTGGACGCGGTGCTGAAGTGCAGCGCTACAAAGGATTGGGTGAGATGAACGCCGATCAGCTCTGGGAAACAACCATGGACCCTGAGACGCGCAAGCTCATTAAGGTTGAACTGGAAGACCTCGCTCACTGTGAGAAGCTGGTAACCGTTTTGATGGGTGATAAAGTCCCACCACGGCGTGAGTGGATTGAGAACCACGTCACCTTTGAAGTGGGGGAGGATGAGTAAGCATGCTGTCCAATCAAATTATTAATCAGAGCTTCGCGGAGATTATGGGAAAGCGCTTTGGGGACTATGCCAATCTGGTTATTCTCTCACGCGCGATCCCAGATGCTCGCGATGGACTAAAACCGGTACAGCGCCGTATTTTGTATGCCATGTACCAAGAAGGCAACACGAACGATAAACCATACCGGAAATCAGCGAAAACAGTCGGGTACGTGATGGGTACCTATCACCCGCACGGTGACTCGGCGATTTACGAAACGATGGTGCGGATGGCGCAATGGTGGAAAATGCGACAGGTGCTCATTCAAGGCCACGGAAACTTTGGTAGCTTGGATGCAGATCCGCCAGCCGCTATGCGTTATACCGAATCAAGACTGTCAGCATTGGCCAATGAGCTACTGCGTGATATTGAAAAGGATACGGTTACATTCATCCCGAACTACGACAACTCCGCTCAACAACCGGCAGTATTGCCTTCACGGTTTCCCAATCTTCTCGTGAATGGCGCTGCTGGGATCGCGGTTGGTTTTGCAACAGACATCCCTACTCACAATTTGGGTGAAGTCATCGATGCGGCTGTTGCCCAGATGAAGAACCCGAATATCTCGCTGGATGAGCTGATGCAGCACGTCAAAGGTCCAGATTTTCCAACTGGCGGTATTGTTCAAGGGCTGTCCGGAATTCGCAAGGCGTTTGAGACAGGCCGTGGCCAATTCATCATTCGCGGGAAGACCCATGTAGAGGAGCCAAAAGGCGGCAAGATCAAAAAAATCGTCGTTTCCGAAATCCCTTACGAAGTGGTCAAGTCGAAGCTCGTCGGCCAAATCGATGAGCTTGTGATGGAGCGCAAAATCGAGGGGGCACTGGCGGTTCGCGATGAAACGGGTCGCAAAGAGGCCGAGCAGAAAAAAGTACGCATCGTAGTGGATATTCGCAAAGAAGCGGATGAGCAGGCGATTCTCAACTACCTGTACAAAAATACCGATCTGCAAATCTATTACAATTACAACATGAACGTGATTCATGAGGGGACCATCCGTCAGATGGGACTCAAGGCTTTGTTGGGGGCGTACATCGACCACCAAAAAGAAGTCGTCACGAATCGCTGCCAATATGATCTGGATCGAAAGCAAAGCCGCGAGCATATCGTGGAAGGCTTGATTCGCGCCAAGTCCATTTTGCGTCAGATCGTCGATACGATTATGGATTCGGAAGACCGTGCAGATGCCAAGAAAAACATCATGGAGAAATACGGCTTCACCGACAACCAAGCCGATGCGATCTTGAGCATTCAGCTCGCTTCTTTGACACGCTTGGATATCGTCAAGCTGGAAAAAGAATTGGCTACATTAGCAAAAGAAATCGAGGAACTGAAATCGATTTTGGCAAGCGAGAAAAAGCTGATTCAAGTCATTACAGGCGAGCTGAACGAGATCAAGAAAAAATACGCAGAAGAGCGTCTAACAGAAATCCAGGGCGAGATCGAGGAAATCAAAATCGATATTGCCATGCAAATCAATGCAGAGGATTGTATCGTAACCCTGACGAACGAAGGATATATCAAGCGGACGAGCCCGCGCTCCTTCAAATCAGTGGGGGGAACGCTGGAGACATGTGGGGTAAAAGAAGGCGACCGTGTCCGTTATTTCATGGAGACGAATACGTCTCACACTGCTCTCTTCTTTACCCAGGATGGTAAATACTTTGCCACACTGGTTAACGCCTTCCCGGACGATAAGTGGAAGGATATCGGTTCGGCTCTCGTCAATATCATCCCGTTGGAAAAGAATCAGCGGATCGTTGGCTTTACGATCGTAGAAAACTTCAAACAACCGCTGTATGTATACCATGTAAGTAAAAATGGTTTGATGAAAAAGACGGCGTTGTCCGAATACGAAACCAATCGTTCGAGTGCGTTGGTAGCTGCAAAGCTAAAAGGCGGCGATGACGAGTTTATGAATGTATTCGTGGCGGACGAAGCTGGAGCAATACTCGGTGCGACGAAAGATGGCATGGGCATCCGATTCCAGCGCAGCGAAGTCAGCGCAACGGGTAGAGCGTCGAGCGGGGTAAAAGCGATCGCACTTGCTCCTGGCGATGATGTCATCACGATGCTTCCGATTGAGGAAGTCGATTCGCGTGCCTTTAGCTTGTTGACGGCTGAAGGGGTTGTAAAACGCACAGCCATTGGTGCAATCCCACTTCAGGCTCGCGCAGGCAAAGGGGTACAGTTGATTCGTAAACGAAAAAATAACCCGCATGAGCTTGTTGCGATGTTCCTCGAGGAAACGGTTTATGCCTGGACGTCGCAGAACGAATGGACCCTTGTTGAGACAGAGCAAGTGATCGTCAACGAGCAAGGTGGTATTGGCCGACAACTGATCGAGGGTGGGGTAAAAGCAGTTGCTTTTGAAACCATTTTGCCGACAGATGAACCGAAGGACGAAGCGACGGCAAAAGGCTCAGGAGACGGATCTGGCACAGCAGGGCAACAGAAAACGTCGAATGTCCAGGCTAATTTGTTCGATGGAGATCATCGTAAATAAAAGGAATGATGAATAGATGGCGTTTGAAGCCTTTGTTTCACCGCTAAGCTGGCAGCAGGTTTCTCTGCTCCTCGATACTGTGCAATATTTCGAAGACGCGCCAAAACTGCTCTCTCTTCCACAAGAGCAAGGAGCAGCTGTGCCTGTGCCGATTACGTCAGACACATTGAAGTTGATGCTTGGTTGTTTGGACGAAGAGGAAGCATTTAGCCGCAAAGCTTTTTCATTGAGATGGGAAACAGCTGGGGACGAAGCGAGTGGCTTTCTCGTTGTCGAGCTCCCGAATGGAGACACCGTGAGACAGCCAGCCGTTCTATCCGCCTTTTCTCCGGTTTAACAAATAAACGGATAAACGCTTTGGTGACGCGCTTGCATCCATAACAGGATGTGAGTGATTCGCCAAAGCGTTTTTTGCATACAAAAAGATTGCCAGTGAATTGGAATATGTGGTACAGTTTGAACACAAGTTATTGCGCAATAAAGTTAGTAACTTACTAAATAGCAACCATATCACTGGAGGATGGAATCATGGAAAAAGTCATCGATCAAAAGGCTTTTAAGGACGTCATTCGGGAGCGTCGTTCCGTACGTCATTACGATCCAACAGCAAAAATCTCGCGGGATGAACTAAAAGAAATGCTGAAGGAAGCAACCTTGGCACCTTCCAGCTCTAACCTCCAACCATGGCGGTTTTTGATTATCGATGAACAGCCATTGAAAGAGAAGTTGCTCCCCATCGCATTTAACCAAAAGCAGGTGGTAGAGGCTGCGGCAATCATTGCAGTTCTAGCCGATTATGAGGGCTACAAGCAAGCCGGGAGCATTTACAAAAAAGCGGTAGAAGCAGGCTACATGACAGAGGAAGTAAAAGCTACACTCATCGACAACATCAACAAGCGTTATGAAAATCGGGATCGAGCAATCATCAAGGAAATTGCTTTGGTAGACGGAGGTCTCGTCTCGATGCAATTGATGCTCGTTGCCAAGGCAAGAGGGTATGACACGGTGCCAATGGGAGGCTATAACAGCGAGAAATTCAAGGAAGCTTTCCAAATCCCGGATCAATATGAAACGGTCATGCTGATTGCAGTTGGTAAAGCGGCAGAGCCTGGTCATCCGACTACTCGTCTGGACGTAGAAGAGATTACATTCTGGAATGAGATGCCGAATAAATAAGCATGAAGAAATGGAATAGCCTTGGCCTAATCTGATTTTTGGGCCTTGGCTTTTTTCACGTTTGCAAGCTTTCGAGGGGCAGACATGCTGGCAATCAGGTCAAATGGGGCGTACAATAGAAAGACATGACAGCGAAAGAAGGGTGCAGGATGAAAAGATTGTTGGCAATCAGCGATATTCATGGGGAATTGGAGAAACTGGAATCGTTGATAGAGCAAGTTCAGTACGATCCACAAAACGATCAATTGATCCTGCTAGGTGATTATATAGACCGTGGACCAGAGTCGAAGGGGGTCGTCGAAAAGGTAAAACAACTCCATGCACAAGGGGCAATTGTGTTAATGGGCAACCATGATCATATGATGGTTAAATCATTCGAGCAAGACCCAGTCTTTATCGAACGATGGTTCCGAAACGGCGCACAAAAGACGTTGGCGAGCTATGGTCATGCCGCAGCAGATACGGAATCTGGTGCACCAGAGACCTTGGAAGTTACTGCTTCAGTCAATGAGCATCTGGAATTTTTGGCTGGCTTAGACAGCTATTATGAAACCGATGATTATATTTTTGTTCACGGGGGTGTCCATCCCGAGACTCCAGTTGCAGAGACTGACCCGTATCTCCTGATGTGGATACGTGATGAGTTCCATAAAGGCTACCAGGGTGAGAAGACCGTAGTTTTTGGTCACACGCCAACCAATTATTTGCACGGTAAACATGATGTGTTTTACGGAGAAAATAAAATCATAGGCATTGACGGTGGTGCCGTATATGGCGGCCGTCTGCATTGCTTGGAGCTTCCCAGCCGAAAGGTTTACTCGGTAGAGTAATCGAACAAAAATAAAAGGCTTTCACTTCTCTTTAGAAAGAGCGGGTGAAAGCCTTTTTGATATACGTCAAGATAAGTTAAGAGTAATATTGTAATGAAATTAATTTAAATAAATTGCAAAAATTAATAATTAAAGGCTTGTCTTCTAATATTTGGGATAGTAAAATATTCCCAACTCACTCATATTCTTATTGTTTACTATCATATTAGCCCACGTGAATATTTGCAAATTAATGACCAATTTCCCCTGCTATACTCACTAAAACGTGACCGTTAAACTAATCGTCGCCCTTATTCCACTACTAGAGAAGACAAAAGTACCAGCCATTTAAAAAAATCATTGATCGATACATTCATTCCTGGAAAAGGTAAGAATCACCCATCTCATTATGGCGATGGTTTCTTACAGTTTAACACTTCAAGTAAAATCAATTAAAGGGAATATAAGTAAAACTTATGTATCTGGTCGTTGCATTTCAAAGTGCTGAAAGAAAAAGAAGCGGCTGAGCTTTTTCTTCCGGGTAAGTGGCGCTATCGTTTTCGGAAAAAGGTTCCTAATATTCAGAACGAAAAATTATTTTTTTATTTCCCGTACCAGCATACGAGCTGCCCGGAAAAGAAAGCGGGAAACAGGCGATTCGTACAACGGGTCACAGAATGGGGAAATTCACATCTCTTGTATCACGTGGGGAGATCAAAGTAGAGCTCGATGTATGGGGTTTTACAAATGCTAGAGGGAGCATTTTGAGTGGTGATGCTCATCAGGCAAGCTAGAAACTATCAAACATGGGACAAGGGAGGAACAACGCTTTGCATTTTGTTCAGACATTAGTAGAGGCGCTGGAATTGTGGAAGAACGAGGACCATAAAGGCGTTACCTTCATTTTGGGAGACCAGAATGAGGTGTTTGTTTCCTATAAAGAATTGTATGAAGAAGCCCTCGGCTATTTATTTATCCTCCAAAAAAGTGGAATCAAACCTGGTGATGAGGTCGTTTTTCAAATTGAAGATAGTAATCTTCGAACTTTTGTCTGCCTTTTTTGGGGATGCTTACTCGGTGGAATGATTGCTGTTCCTATTTCTGTAGGGGATAACGAAGAGCATCGTCTTAAGCTGTTAAAGGTTTGGCGGACATTAATCAATCCGTATCTCATTACAACGGATAGTGTCTGGAAACGACTGGAGGATTTCTTTAGGAAACACAACTACCTGACGGAAATGGAATCGTTGAAGTCGAAGTCTTTCCTGCTTGATGAGACCGTGAAAACAGAAGAGAAGGGCACAATCTATTATCCTACTGCTGATCATGTGGCCTTTATTCAATTTTCATCTGGGTCTACGGGGGATCCAAAAGGGGTTACCCTGACGCATGAAAACCTTGTCCATAATGTGCTTGCGATTAATAACAGACTTGAAACGACTGAGTCTGACTCATTTCTAAGCTGGATGCCCCTAACTCATGACATGGGGATGATCGCGTTCCATTTAGCCCCGTTGTACGCAGGAGTTCAGCATTATTTTATTCATACCTCACTGTTTATCAGGCGACCGACGTTATGGCTGAAGAAAGCAAGCGAGCATAAGGCGACAATTACTTCTTCTCCGAACTTTGGGTATAAATATGTGTTGTCTAGGTTTAAACCAGAAGTGGCAGAAGAGTGGGATTTGTCTACGCTTCGCGCGATTCTAAATGGTGCAGAACCCATTGCCTCAGAATTGATCCATCATTTTTTGGATCAGATGAGCCCTTATGGATTGAAGAAAACAAGCATGGTCCCATGCTATGGATTGGCTGAGGCCTCTGTGGGAGTATCGATACCTGATCAAAACTTGCATTTTACAACGCTTTCTCTGGATCGTAGGTTTATCCAGATAGGAAAGCCAATCAAGATGACGGATCAAACAAATCCAGAAGCGCTCACCCTAGTAGAAGTCGGTTACCCCATTGATTTTTGCGAGGTAAGAATATGTGATGACGAGGATCATGAGCTGCCAAGCGATACGGTTGGCCATATCCACATTAGAGGGAAGAATGTAACCGCTGGATACTACAACAACCCTACTGCCACCGCAAATGTAATGACGGCTGATGGATGGCTCAGAACAGGGGATCTGGGTTTTATGCGAAACGAACGTCTTGTCATTACGGGGCGTGAAAAAGACATCATCTTCGTGAATGGTCAAAACGTTTATCCGCATGATATTGAGCGGATTGCTGAGGAAGTCGAAGGAGTCGAGCTTGGGAAGGTCGTTGCCTGCGGGGTATTCAACGAGGAGAGCAAAGAAGAAGACATTCTAGTGTTTATCCTTCACCGGAAAAGTGTTGAAGACTTCATGGAGCTTTCTAAGAAAGTGAAAACGCATTTGAACGAGCGAACAGGGTGGAGAATAAGCGAGGTCTTGCCGATTCAGCGCATCCCCAAAACAACGAGTGGAAAAGTTGAACGATATAGAGTGGCTAGGGAGTATCAGTCCGGAGCATTTCGCGAGGTTTCCGAGGAAATGCAAAGCCGAACCACCGAACAGGTAAAAGAGGAAAGAACCGATAAATCACCTCTCTTGCGCGAAGAATTAGAAAAACAACTGCTAGCCATTTGCCGCGAGGTGCTTCAATCCGATAAATTGGGACCAAACGACAGTTATTTTGACGTAGGCGCTTCCTCTATGCAGTTGACCCAGTTAGCAGGGCGGATTGAAGAGGAGATGGGGATCACGTTGGCGGTAACAGATTTGTTTGCCTATCCGACAATCTCCAGGCTTTCTCGCAGTCTCTTCCCCGACGATCAAGCGACTGATCACATAAAAGAGACAGAAACGAGCCAACAGAAACAAAAGGATATCGCGATTATCGGGATTTCTTGTAAGTTCCCGCAGGCTCAGGATGTGGATCAATTTTGGCAAAACATCCGGACAGGAAAAGATTGTATCCATGAGCTTCATGGTCAGAGACGAAAGGACACGGAACAATATGTATCGCTGATAAGAGGCGAGCTGGGCAATCCTACCCTTGTGGAGGGCGGTTATTTAGAGGAGATTGACAAGTTTGACCATTCGTTCTTCTCGATCACCCCGAAAGAAGCGAAGCTAATGGACCCCAACCAAAGGCTGTTCCTTCAAAATGCTTGGAATACGCTAGAGGATGCAGGCTATGGAGGCCACAAGCTTTCAGGGGAAAAAGTAGGGGTGTATGTCGGCTTCTCCAAGCTGGGATACGATTACGAACGACTTTTGTCAGTGGTAAGTCCAAAAGATTTGCCTTCTTATGCAGTAGGCAACCTTCCTTCGATCATTGCAAGCCGCATTTCACACTTGCTTGATTTACGCGGCCCTGCTGTCACCGTGGATACAGCCTGCTCTTCTTCCTTGGTTGCGGTTCATATGGCGTGCAAGGCTATCCAAAACGGTGATTGTGAGATGGCTTTGGCAGGGGGAGTCAAAACGATCCTGCTAGCGCTGAAGGCTGGAATTGGAATGGAATCCTCTGACAACCGTTCAAGGGCGTTTGACGATCAATCGGATGGAACGGGTTGGGGTGAAGGCGTAGCTTCTGTTCTGTTAAAACCTTTGGAAAAAGCCATCGAGGATGGGGATCACATCTATGCTGTGATTAAGGGAAGCGCTGTTAATCAAGACGGTGTTACTGTCGGGATTACCGCTCCGAACTCACAGGCCCAGGCAGAATTAATCGTAGACGCTTGGAAGGATGCGCAAGTCGACCCAGAAACGATTAGCTATATAGAAGCGCATGGAACAGGTACAAAGCTGGGAGACCCTGTTGAGCTGGACGGAATTCAACGAGCATTCCGACAATATACACAGAAGAAACAGTTTTGTGGAATCGGCACAGTCAAAGCGAATATTGGACATCTATATGAAGCAGCGGGAATCGCTGGCTTGATTAAGGCTGCTTTGCAATTGAAACACAAAGAGCTGCCAGCCCTCGTTCATTTCCAGAAGCCCAATCGGAATTTCTCATTTGAAAAGTCGCCAGTCTATGTGCAAAACAGACTGGAAAAATGGGAAACAGATGGACATCCACGGAGATGCGGGGTTAGCTCGTTTGGGTTTAGCGGGACGAATAGCCACGTCATTTTGGAAGAGTATGTGCCGGTAAATGAAGCGGAGCTGACAGTCTCAGACGAGGTGCAAGTGTTTACCTTGTCGGCCAAATCCGAGTCAGCCCTTCAACATCTGATTCAAAATTATCGGGAGTTTCTATCTTCTTGCGGACCGCTTTCTCTGTCTGATTTGTGCTATACGGCAAATACTGGGAGAGAAACGCTTCCTTATCGGATTGCGCTCATTTTGCATAGCCGAAGCGATTTCGAACAAAAGCTCGACCGATTGGCGGTCCGGCTTGAAAATGATCGAGATGTTTTTGTCTACTCACCTGGGAAAAAGCGCGTTCCAGAAGAGACTGTTCATCTGTTGAGTCAATCCGCGCGGGATGTACAGGAAAAGTACCACACGGCAAGTACCGAGATGAAGTATTCCTATGCAACGACTTTATGCGATTTGTATGTACAGGGCGCCACGGTTGACTGGGATGCGTTCTACAGGGATGGCAAAAAGAGAAGAAAAATGCCATTGCCGGTGTATCCTTTCGATCAGCATCGCTCTTGGATTACAGATGATATGAGCAGTATCATTCCGGAACAGCCGAATACTATTAGCGGAAATAGAGGTGCTACTGTGTCAGAGATAGGAACTGCGCCAATCGCAAAAGTTCTGAAAGAGTTGGTTCATCAAGCTTCGGGTTTTGCTGTAGAAGAAATTGATCCATCCCTTCATTTTCTTGAGCTAGGTTTAGATTCTATTATGCTCGTACAAATCAATCGTGAAATACAGGAAAAGTTTGGAGTAGTCATTCCGGCTCAAGAGTTGTTTGAAACCATTACCAGCGTTGATAAGCTGGCAGCGCATATCGCACTGGAGCTATCCAGTAGCCCGGCTGTGGCTTCTGCCAAACAAATGGAATGGATGGCAATCGAGCAACCGAAAGCAAATGTAGTTGTGGAACAGGAACAGAATGACGTTCAGCCTATTCAACAATCAGAGCCGAGAGAGCAATCCACGAAAATGCCAGTCCCGATCAGCACAGGGGCTGTTGAAACCATTATCGAAAAGCAGATTTCGCTCTTATCTGAACACCAAAACCAAATGGCTACGTTGTTACAAAAGCAATTGGAGCTGTTGAATCAGGAACAAAGCTTTGTACCAAAACAAAGCGCTGAATCTGTAACTGTTGCTCCCGAGATCAAGAAACCTGAGGCAAAACCACCAGTCAAGGTCAAGGGGAATGAAGAGGAACGTCAGAAGCCATTTATACCGTATCAGCCACTGATGATCGGTGAACGAGGCAATTTTACACCAACACAAAGAGAGTATCTGAACGCATTTATTCAAAGCTATACGGAAAAGACAAAGAAATCCAAGCAGTATACACAAGAGCACCGATTTGTGCATGCCAACAATCGCAATGTGTCTGGATTCCGTTCCTATTGGAAGGAAATGGTTTATCCAATTATTACGCAAGCATCAGCTGGCTCCAAAATGTGGGATCTGGATGGAAATGAATATCTCGATCTGACGATGGGATTCGGTGTAAACCTGCTTGGTCATAATCCCGCATTTATCATGAAAAAGCTGGAGGAGCAGATTCAGTCTGATTTGCCTCCGCTGGGTCCAATGTCGGATGTGGCTGGAAGAGTAGCGGAATTAATCAGCGAGTTAACCGGAGTGCAGCGTGTCGCGTTTTACAATTCGGGGACAGAGGCAGTAATGGTGGCACTACGTTTGGCCAGGGCTGTTACAGGCCGCTCGAAAATCGCCTTATTCTCCGGCTCCTATCACGGTACATTTGACGGCATTCTGACTGTTGCTGATCCTGAGTCCCAGGATGGGAAGGCCATACCGATGGCACCAGGTATTACTCAGCATACGGTGGATGACGTCCTGGTCTTAAACTACAACCATCCAAAATCAATTGAGCTGATCAAAAAACATGCTCATGAACTGGCCGCAGTATTAGTCGAGCCTGTTCAAAGCCGCCGTCCTGATTTGCAGCCGGTGGAATTCTTGAAGGAAGTTAGAGAGATTACAAGCCAATCAGGCACTGCCCTTATTTTTGACGAGATCATAACGGGATTCCGCATACATCTTGGTGGCGCACAGGCATGGTATGGAATAGAAGCAGACCTCGTTACCTATGGAAAAGTTCCAGGTGGCGGCATGCCGATTGGTGTTGTAGCCGGGAAAGCTGCGTTCATGGATGCAGTGGATGGGGGAATCTGGCATTTTGGAGACCAATCTTACCCGGTAAACGCTGAGAAAAAGACGTTTGTGGGCGGAACGTTTTGCACGCATCCACTGACGATGCATGCTGCGATCGCAACGCTGGAATATTTGAAGGAGCAGGGGCCGCAGCTTCAGGAAGCGATCACGCAAAAGACCCTCTACTTGGTAGAAACGCTTAACGCGTATTTTAAGAACGAGCAGATTCCAATCCAGATGATTAATTGTGGTTCCTTGTTCCGCTTCGTATCGTTTACCGATATCGAATTGTTCTTCTATCATCTGATCAGCAAGGGCATTTATATATGGGAGGGCAGAAATTGCTTCCTTTCCACTGCTCATACTGATGAGGATATCGAGAGACTGATCCAAGCGGTGAAGGAGAGTATTGATGATTTGCGTCGAGGAGGCTTTTTGCCGGAGCCACCGCCAACTTCTCCGAGTGGAGGACGCAAACAAAATCAAGTTATCGAAATGACAAACTTTACGAGACAGGATGGGCAAAAGCCCGAGGCAACGCTTGTGGAAAGGGTGGGGGAAGAACTGAGGCTTCCCCTTAGCCCAGAACAGAAACAAATGTGGTTTGCAGTCAAATATCGCGTAGAAGCATCCGCGGCTTTTAACGAGACAGCCTCACTACAGGTCGAGGGAGAGCTTGATATCCCTGTGTTTGAGCAGGCTGTCCAAGCCATGGTGGATCGTCATGAAGCATTGCGAACCATCATTGATTCCAACGGAGAGTATCAGGTGATTCTGCCCAAGAGGGATGTACGTGTTCGATTTGTGGATTTGAGCCACCTTTCGTTTGGGGAACAGGAAGAAAAAAAGAATCAGCTGCTGGAGGAACAAACAGGCACGCCATTTGAGCTGTCTTCTGAGGACCCCCTGTATCGGGTAAGTGTCATCAAGCTGGCTCCCGCCAAATTCCTAACTTCCTACACCTTCCATCACATGATTGCGGATGGGTGGTCCATGGCTGTGTTTATCAAAGAGCTGGATGATATCTACTCGGCCCTTATACAGAAACGACCAATAGCGCTCGAGCCTTCTACACCGTTTTCTGCTTATCGAAACTGGCAAGAAGATCAGATGCAGAAACCGGCGTTTCAGGAAGCGCTCGCGTACTGGAACGAAAAATTCGCTGATCCAATCCCTAAGCTCGTTTTTCCTTTGGAGAAACGAGGTACGGGAAAACCATCTTTTACAGGCGAGAGAATTACGTTCAAGATCGACAGCAGCATCACAAGGAAGGCAAGAAAAAGAAGCATTCAAAACAAGAACAGTCTGTTTATTACCTTGCTCGCTTCTTTTAACCTCTTCCTTCATCGGATTCTTGGCAATAGAAAAATGGTGGTTGCGATTCCTACTGCGGGTCAATCCCATATCGGCAAAATGTCTTTGATCGGAAACTGCGTTAATCTTTTGCCGATTTGCACGGAAATGGATGGCGATGATACGGCTGCGGAATATTTGTCTCGGGTAAAACAAGCGGTTGCGGAGATGGAAAAGCATCAAGCCTACTCCTTTGCAGCATTAGCCGAAAATTTGTCGCATCAGAACTTGCCAGAGCTTTCAGTGTTGTTCAATATGGATCGACCGCTTCACAACCTGACTTTCGCTCAGATGAAGGCTACGCTGCTGCCCAATCGGATCATTTACAGCAAGTACGATCTTTTTGTAAACGTGACAGAAGTGGGCGGAGAGCTTGTTGTTGATCTGGATGCACGAAGTGGGGTAGTAACCACGGAGATTCTTCGCCAGTGGGGCGTCTACTTTGCCAATCTTTTGGATCGTATCGCAGAAGACGATCAGGAAAGAATTCGTACCCTATCACTTTTACAGCCAGACGAGATGGAAAAAATGAAACGCGAATCCAATGGCAATCTGGGCAAATATACAGCGGAATGGACAGAACTTTTGCAGGATATGCCAGATGATCAGGTGGGACGAGCTTCCCTCTATGTCCTGGATCAGTATCAGCAATTGGCCCCTGTGGGTGCGGTCGGACAGGTGTATTTGGCAGATGGGGGATTCGAGCATGCAAACCCGTCTCATTGGCAGCGAACAACGAAATCTGCTGTTCCGCTAGGAAATGGAGAAATCCAAATTATCCATTCATCCGATCGGCTTGCTGGGCAAAGAAGCATGAGCGGCAGAGAAGTAGAGCCGGCTGGAACGGCGACCGAAGAGACTATCAGAGTCATATGGCAGGAAATCTTGGGAAGCTCCCCGATGTATCTGGATGATAATTTTTTTGAACAAGGCGGGAACTCCTTACAAGCGACTGTCATGCTCAGTAGAATCTACAAGGAATGCCACGTGCAAATTCCTTTGCATCAAATTTTCCAATCGCAGACGATACGTGAATTAGCCAAATATGTAGACTCGTCCAAGCATCAAGCTTTTACACCCATTCGTTCATGCGAGTTGCAGCCTTACTATCAGTCTTCTTCCGCACAGAAAAGAATGTACATCCTACAAGGTTTGGATGGAGGAACTGCCTACAACCTATCCGGCTACTTACAATTGGATGGGGAGCTGGAGCTTGATCGTCTGATCCATTCTTTGCAACAGGTTGTACAAAGACATGATTCTTTTCGGACCAACTTTGTCATCAAGGATAATGAAGTCGTGCAAGTTTTACATGACGATCTGCCATTGGATATTGAGGTCGAACAATTGGCCGAAGAGGATGTAAATGAGGCGATTCGGACCTTTATCCAGCCATTTGATCTCAGCAAAGCACCGCTTATCCGAACGAAAATTTTCCAAGTGTCAGCCAAACGCTTCATTGTGGCTGTGGACATGCACCACATTATTTCGGACGGCTATTCCGTTTCTCTGTTTATTCGTGAGCTACTCCATACGTATAGAGGAGAATCACTGCCTGAGCTTAGCGTGACGTATAAAGATTTCGTGGCATGGGAGCAAGAGAGGGAACAGTCAGAACAGCTCTTGGCTCAAAAGGAGTACTGGCTTGAGCAATTTAGCCAAGGAGAACTCCCCGTGCTGAAGCTCCCCGTCGATTACCAAAGACCGCCGGTTCAATCCTTTGA
This sequence comes from Brevibacillus brevis NBRC 100599, assembly GCF_000010165.1. Classification (NCBI taxonomy): domain Bacteria; kingdom Bacillati; phylum Bacillota; class Bacilli; order Caryophanales; family Paenibacillaceae; genus Brevibacillus; species Brevibacillus brevis. The sequence goes on along the minus strand of NC_012491.1, from coordinate 3,469,339 downwards.
AGGTGACCGCTTGACTATGGGGATCGGTGAGGAAGTCAGAAAACAGTTGCTCCAATTGGCTAGGGAAACGGACACGACCTTGTATATGGTACTGCTGGCTGCTTACAATGTCATGCTTTACCGATACACCGGACAGGAGGAGCTGATTGTCGGTTCTGCTGTGGCGGGAAGACAACACCCTGATTTGGAACGAATGATCGGCATGTTTGTAAATACGTTGGCTATCCGTAACTATCCAACAGGAAGTAAGACCTTTAAGGACTTCCTGAAAGAAGTGAAAAATCAAGCCCTCCTTGCATTTGAAAATCAGGAGTACCCATTTGAAAAACTGGTTGATGCTCTTCAACTAAACAAAGATTTGAGCCGGAATCCGCTATTTGATACCATGTTTGATTACCATTATGAATCCTTTGACGACGTGGCCTCAGATGATTTCAAAGTGACGACGTATGAATATCCGAAGGGCGTATCTCTTTTTGATCTCAGTCTTGATGTCCATGACGATGGAACAACGCTCACTTGCCAATTTGATTACAGCACGCATCTGTTTAAACGCGAAACGGTTGAGCGAATGGCTAAACACTTTGTCAAGATTCTTCACTCCATTCTGCAGTCTAATGAGAGTTGCTTAGCTGATTTGGAGTACTTGTTCAGTGAAGACATCAATCAGGTGGTTGCCGACTTTAATCAAGCGAGAAGGCAAATACCTGCTCCTCTCCATCCAACGTTCTATGAATGGTTTGAAGCAGAAGCAATCCGCCATGCAGAGAAAGTCGCTGTTTCTTACGGGGAAGAGCAGATCAGCTATCAGGAGCTGAATGCGAAAGCAAACCGCTTGGCACGAACTCTGCGTGATCAGGGTGTAAAACCAAATAGCTCCGTTGCGATTTTGGCAGAACGCTCGATTAACATGGTCGTCGCTGTTCTGGCAGTCATGAAGGCGGGTGGAGCCTATGTTCCGATTGATCCGCAGTATCCAAAGGACCGCATTTCGTTCATGCTGGAAGACAGTCAGGCAAAGGTCATGCTGGTGAACCAAAATGGGCAGAGCGGAGTAGACTTCAGCGGCGCCATTATCGATCTGGACGCAGAGACCAGCTACAGGGAGGATTCGTCCAATCTCGAGGCCATCTCCGGAACGAACGATCTCGCCTATATCATTTATACATCAGGCACTACTGGCAAACCCAAAGGGGTCATGATCGAGCATCGCAATCTGGTGAGTGTCGCCAATACATGGCGGTACGAATACGAATTAGAAGAGATGAATGTGAATCTCTTGCAGATGGCGAGTTTCTCTTTTGACGTGTTCGCAGGGGATTTGTGCAGGGCCTTGCTGCATGGTGGACATTTGGTGATTTGTCCAAGTGAGGTAAGGATTGATCTTCCGGTTCTTTATCAGTGGTTGACCCGGTATGAAATTTCCTTGTTTGAATCGACACCTGCTCTTGTTCTTCCTTTTATGGAGTACATTTATCAAAATGGATTGCCGCTCAATCATCTGAAATTGCTGATTCTTGGTTCAGATACCTGCCAAAGCGAGGCGTTTGTCCGTTTGGTCGAGCGTTTCGGGCAGATCAAAATCATCAATAGCTATGGGGTCACTGAGGCTGCTATTGATTCCAGCTACTTCGAAATCGCTGGCGATACTGAAATGACAACCGGAAATGTTCCGATTGGAAAACCGCTGCAAAACACAGAATTTTATGTGTTGGATTCCCAATTGCGGCCACAGCCGATAGGTGTTTACGGTGAACTATATATCGGGGGAGCAGGTGTTGCGCGGAGTTATTTGAACCGAGAAGAATTAACCCGTGAGCGCTTCATCCAAAATCCTTTCCGTCCTGGTGAGAACATGTATAAGACCGGCGATATTGTCCGCTGGATGGCAGATGGAAATATGGAGTTTGTTGGTCGTTCGGACTACCAATTGAAGATACGTGGTTACCGTGTGGAGCTTGGTGAAGTCGAAAATCAGCTGTTACGTCATGAAAAGGTTCGCAATGCCATTGTGCTCCCGAAGACAAAGGGAGATGAATCCGTTGTGTTGTGCGCGTATTACACGACGGATGAGGGAGTAAGTCCATCCGAAATCAAGGGGTTCTTAGCCGAGTCCCTGCCTGAGTTCATGGTACCGACCTTTATCATCCAATTGGCAGAGCTGCCTGTGACGCCAAACGGCAAAATCGATCGAAATGCTTTGCCAGAACCCGATCTGTCTAAGCTGGTATCCGAGGAATACGTAGCGCCAGCGACAGAAAATGAGAGAAAACTTGCAGAAATATGGCAAGAGGTCTTGGGGATCGAGCGAGTTGGCGTTCTGGATCGATTCTTTGAGATTGGTGGACATTCGCTGCATGCTGCCATTCTTCTTGCCAAAGTGAACAAGGAGTGGCAGGTAGAGATTCCGCTGCGAGCTGTTTTCCAAAATCCTACCGTCAGGAGCTTTGCCCACGTCATTTCCGAAGCGACTCAAGCAGAAATGCCGTTGATTCAGGCGGTAGGAAAACAAGAGCATTATGAGCTCTCTCCTTCACAAAAAAGGATTTTCACTGTTCAATCACTCGATGAAACGAGTGTGGCCTATAACATGGCAGGCGCTTTGGTTCTTTCCGGGCAGCTGGATTCTATAGCATTGGAAAACGCATTTCAATCTCTCATCCAAAGGCATGAGGCGTTCCGTACATCCTTCGACTACGTAAATGGTGAGCCGAAACAATTTGTCCATGACTCTGTCCATTTTGCCATCGATCATGCTAGCGAAGAGGACAGTCCTGAACGTATAGAAGCTCTCATTCGGACGTTCATTCAGCCATTCGAACTGAGCCAGGCACCATTACTGCGCGTTAAGTTGGTCAAATTGGCGGGGGACAAGCATTTACTCCTGATTGACATGCACCACATCATTGCAGATGGAACATCGGTGAGCATTGTGATTGATGAGTTAAATCAACTGTATAACGGGCAAAATCCAGAACCACTCACCGTTCAGTACAAGGATTATTCGGCTTGGTTGAAACAGATCAAGACGACGGGGCAGTCGCATAAGCAGGAGAAGTTCTGGATAGATGAATTCAGCGGGGAATTACCTGTTATGAATCTGCCTACGGATTATCCGCGACCGCAGTTTCAGAGTTTTGAAGGGGGTACGGTCGAAAGCGAGATTGATGCGGAAGTATCCCGCAGATTGCAGTCCTTGGCGAAGGAAGCAAACGTAACGGTCTTTTCGATTCTATTGGCGGCGTACAACGTTTTGTTGTCCAAATATACCGGGCAAGAGGACATTGTCGTTGGGACCCCGGTGGCAGGAAGAAACCATACCGATATTCAAAATGTAGTGGGAATGTTTGTAAATACGCTTGCTCTGCGAAACTATCCAGCAGGCAACAAGACGTTCCGCGAGTTTGTTCAAGAGCTAAGTGAGAAGTCACTATTGGCGATTGAACATCAGGATTATCCATTGGAAGACCTGGTAGAAAAGCTTCAGGTTCGACGTGACCCAAGCAGGAATCCGTTGTTTGATACCATGTTCTCGTATGACAATGTGGCAGATACGGCCTTTGACTGGAACAGGGTAGAGGTCAGGCTTTATCCATTCCCAACGAAAATATCCAAGTTAGACATCGTCATGAATGTCGAGATGAGAAATGAAGGCTTTTTCGTGGAGTGCGAATATAGCACGAGCCTATTTAAGCCTGAAACGATGGAGCGTTTTATTAGCCATTTTACAAACGTCCTGCGGCAGATAGCTGCGAACATGGATATTCTTGTGGGCGAGATTGATCTTATGTCTTTGGAAGAAGTGCAGTTTTTGGAGAAGCTCAGTAATGATACGAAGCGAGAGTATCCTGCGGTACATCCGATCCATGTTGCCATCGAGGAATCAGCCAGACTTTATCCAAATCGAATTGCCGTTTCCTATCAAGGCTCGACAATCACTTACCAACAATTGAACGAGAAAGCCAACGCAGTCGCATCGGATCTGCTGAAGCGCGGGATAGGAAAAGGCAAGTATGTTCCAGTGCTTATGGAAAGAAGTCTGGAATTAGTCGTATCGTTATTAGGTGTAATGAAGACGGGAGCTGCGTTTTCACCATTAGACATTCAGTGGCCTGTTGATCGACTCCAGTCTGTTATTGCCGAGCTGGGTAGCGAGTTCGTATTCGTAGAATCTGGACATGCCTTTACGGAAACGGATTTGGGAGCGAAATTGGTCCCGATTGATCTGGGGCAGCTGACAACGGAAGTGGAAAATCATCATCTGTCCGTATCGCCGGAAGACCCCATCTATGTCATTTTTACTTCTGGCTCAACAGGCAAACCAAAAGGAGTCGTCGTACCGCATAGAGGGATCGTCAACCGCTTTAACTGGATGAATGATTATTTTGGACAAGAGGCAGCGCAATCTGTCCTTCAGACCACCAACCATGTATACGACAGTGCCATTTGGCAATTCTTCTGGCCGCTGACCAATGGCGGAAAAACAGTCTTGCCTACAACGGGGATGACTGTCTCGGCTGATTACATGGCTGGAATCATTGAAGACGAACAGATTACCTTAACTGATTTCGTTCCATCTGTTTTTAATGTGATCGTTAATCAGTTAGCCGAAAATCTCGAGCTGCAGGGCAAATTACAATCGCTCAAAAAGATCATTATCGGTGGCGAGGAAATTGTTCCGTCTGCCGTTTCCAAATTCCTGAAAATATACCAGTATGTATCTCCGACGAATTTGTATGGTCCGACAGAAGCAAGTATCGGATGCATTGCCTATCAAATTACGGGAGAAGAAGATCGCATCCCGATTGGAAAACCGATCTTCAACACGAAAATTCTTCTACTCGATGCGTACGGAAAACGAGTGCCGATTGGTGTCCCAGGAGAAATCTACATCTCAGGTATGCCGCTTGGATTAGGTTATTTGCATAACGAGGAGCTAACGAGACAGAGCTTTGTCGATAATCCATATGCGGAACCGGGCTACGAAAAAATGTATAAGACAGGAGATCTGGCTGTCTATTTACCGGATGGGAATATCCACTTCCTGGGCAGGAAGGATTTCCAGATCAAAATCAGGGGATATCGAATCGAGCCAGGTGAAATTGAAAGCAAGCTGCTTTCGCTGGAACAGGTAAAGGAAGCAATCGTTATCGCCAGAGAAGATGAAAATGGTAGCAAGTACTTATGCGCTTATATTGTGACAGAGCATGAGCTTGCGGCAGACGAGTGGAGAGACCTACTCGCGAAAGATTTGCCGGATTACATGATCCCGTCTTTCTTCGTTCGACTAGACGCTATGCCGATTACGGCTGTTGGAAAAGTAGATCGGAAAAAACTGCCTCTTCCTGATCGCTCTCTCTTGGTGGAGGAACACATCGTTGAGCCGTCCGATGAACAGGAACAAATCATGGTCACCATCTGGCAGGATGTGCTGGGGCTTGCGCAAGTAAGTGTGACCCACAACTTCTTTGAGCTTGGGGGAGACTCCATTAAAGCACTTCAGATGATTGCGAGATTGAGGAGTCATGGATATGAGCTCCGATTGAAAGACTTGTTCCAAAATCCGCGTATTCGCAGTGCAGCTAGATATCTCCAGACGTTGACCAGACAAATTGATCAAGGGCCTGTAATGGGAGCAGTAGCGTTGACACCAATCCAGATGAACTTTTTTGAACAAAACCATCAGAACCCTCATCATTACAATCAATCGGTCATGTTGTTCAGAGAAGCTGGCTTCGATCCAGAACTGGTTCAACAAGCATTTGCGAAGCTGATTGAGCATCATGATGCTTTGCGAATGAAATTCCAAATGAATGAGTCAGACATTGTCCAGGAGCATCGGAAACTGGAGGAGTGCCTGGTTCCCATTATGGTCAAGGAGTTTTCGGCGCAAAACGTAGAGGAAATGGAGCAAGCTGCTCAGCTTATACAGGAAGGGATCGATTTGACGGATACCGCGTTGGTAAATCTCGGCCTTTTCCGAACAGAAGCTGGAGATCACTTGTTAATCGTGATTCATCATCTCGTTGTCGATGGTGTCTCATGGCGGATTCTTCTAGAAGATTTCCATACAGTGTATGACGCATTGTTGCAGAAAGAAGAGCCTGCTTTGCCTATGAAGACCGATTCCTATCAAACCTGGTCAGAAGAATTGCAAAAATATGCACAGGGAAGCGAAATTCAACAGGAAATCGTATATTGGAAGCAGGTCGAGGAAATGCCATTCTCTCCACTGGCAAAGGCGGAAACGAATGGGGCACTGCTTATGCAAGATACAACAGATGTCACCATCGAGCTTGATGAAGCCTTCACAGAAAAGCTGCTGAAGCAGAGCCACCAGGCTTATAACACGGAAGTGAATGATTTGTTGCTTACGGCGTTGGGTTCGTCGGTAAAAGAGTGGGCGGGGATAGAGCATGTGCTCGTGAATCTGGAGGGACATGGCAGAGAAGAGATCGTGAAGGGCATCGATATTTCACGCACTGTCGGATGGTTTACAGCCCAGTATCCATTCGTACTGGATATGAGCCGATCGGAATCCCTCGGCTATCAAATCAAAATGGTAAAAGATAGCCTGAGACGTGTGCCGAACAAAGGTGTTGGATACAGCATTTTACAATACCTGTCTGCGGGACAAGCCGATGTTCCGTTAACATTCCAGGTAAAGCCCGAGATCAGTTTTAACTACTTGGGACAATTTGATACAGACTTGGAATCAGGGAGCATAACGACTTCTTCCCTGTCACCGGGCCGAGAAATCAGTCCGACCGCCATTCGTTCCTTTGCGCTTGATGTGAATGGCATGGTTGTGAATCGCAAGCTAACTCTCACTTTTACGTATCATCGTGAAGAGTTTGAAGAAGGAACCATTCAGCGCCTCGTGGATGCCTACCAAGAAAAGATCGTAGAAATCATAACGCACTGCTTATCGAAAGAGACAGTCGAGCAAAGCCCAACAGATTTCACATACGATGAGATGTCCATCGAGGAATTAGAACATCTTTCCCAACTGCTGGGTGAAAAAATTCAATGATAGCTGGTGATGAGGTTTGAATGGTGTTCAAATTAAAAATATATACCGCTTGACACCAATGCAAGAAGGCATGCTATATCACTTTATCCTTCATCCTGAATCAGAGGTTCACTTCGAACAAACGGTGATTACGATGGAGGAGTCGTTGCGGCTTGATCTCCTTGATCAGAGCTTTCGCGACCTGGTCGAAAGATTCGATATCCTGCGAACAGTCTTTCACTATAAAGATAGTAAAAAGCCGCTGCAAATCGTGTTGAAGCAAAGAGAAGCAGCTATTCAGATCGAGGACATCTCTGACCTGACTCAGAATGAACAAGAAGCATTTGTGGAGCAATTTCTTGTACGGGATCGGAGCAAAAGATTTGATCTGGAGAAAGATCTGTTGTTTCGGATGACCGTTATGAAATTGAGTGAGTCGAAATACAAGATGGTGTGGAGCTTCCACCATATTATTATGGATGGCTGGTGCTTGGGGATTGTCGCAAAAGACTTTTTCCATATCTATCGCTCGTATCTTCAAAATAAGAAGGCTGAGCTGGCGCCACCGTATTCCTTCAGTAGCTATGTCACTTGGCTTGGCAAGCAAAATAAACAAGAAGGACTCTCGTTCTGGCGAGATAGTCTGGATGGATTTGATCAGCAATCTCCTTTACCGGTTGAATATATTTCAACCGGTAAAGGGTACCAACGAGAAGCGATCGTGTTCCGCATTGATCGGGAAACGACTGCCCGTTTGGAGCAAATAGCGAGATCAAATGATGTGACACTGAGCATCGTCTTTCATTCCCTTTGGGGATTGTTGCTGCAACGATACAACTATGCCAATGATGTTGTCTTCGGATCAGTCGTTTCAGGCCGTCCCTCTGAGCTCGTTGGCGTAGAAGAAATGGTTGGGCTGTTTGTCAATACGATCCCCATGCGGATTCGCAGTGAAGGTAAACAGACATTTTCGGAGTTGCTCGGGCAGGTGCAACAATTCTTCACAGCCACAAGCAGCTACCAATACATGTCTCTGGCGGATATTCAGTCCGAAACCACATTAAAACAAAACCTGATTCAGCATCTGATGGTTTTTGAGAACTATCCATTGACGGAGGAGGCATCCGACGAAGATGGAAAAGGCGGTTTATTCGGAATCACGGATGTCCAAGGATATGAGCAAACCAGCTACGACTTCAACTTGTGCATTATTCCCGGGAAGGAATTAGAAATTCACTTTATTTATAACGCACTTGCCTACAGTGATGCCTACCTGCAAAAAGTACGAGCGCATTTGAATCAGCTGATTCAAAGTCTCGTCCGCAATCCTGACCAGCCGATTGCAAACATGCAAATGGTCACGGACGAGGAGCAGGCTCTCATTCTGCAACAATGGAATGACACGGAGATGCTGGTTGATCAAACGCGAACGATTGACCAGCTATTTAAGGAACAGGTCAAAAAGGGACCGCATCAGATTGCCGTGGTCGATCAGGATGGCAGCTACACGTATCAAGAATTAGATGACAAGTCCGATGCGCTGGCTCACGTGCTGCGTGAGAAAGGGGTAAAACCAGGCAGCGTTGTTGGTGTGATGGTGGAGCGCTCTACCGCATACAGCCTCGCCATCTTGGCCGTTTTAAAAGCGGGCGGTGCCTTTCTCCCAATTAGCACCGACCATCCGAGCGAACGGATCAGCTATATGATCGAAGATAGCGGTGCCAGCATTGTTTTGGTCCATGATCCGACGGTAGCGTACGCAGAGCGTATTCTCCCTGCAACAATGTTGATCAATCTTGATGATAGGAGCATATACACCGACGTTACATCTGATGTACAGACCCTTCATCGTTCCAGTGACCTGGCCTACGTCATCTATACCTCCGGGTCAACGGGGAAGCCAAAAGGGGTAAGGCTACATCACGTTGGAATCGCCAACCTCCAGCAGTTTTTCATCAACGATCTCGGCATCACCAAAAATGACAGAGTGCTGCAGTTTGCCAGCATCTCCTTTGATGCCTCTGTCTGGGAGTTTACGATGGGGGTATTGACGGGGGCGAGATTGGTTATTGTTTCAAAAGAGGTCGCACTCGATTCGCAGGCTTTCAGTGAGTATTTACTGCGGCATGAAGTAACGGTCGCGACGCTCCCCCCTACATTCGTGACGTATTTGGAGCCGGAAAATTTCCCGAAATTGCAAACGTTAATCACCGCAGGTTCCGCAACAAACTGGGAGCTCGTGCATAAATGGAGCGCGCATTGCCGATACATCAACGCATACGGTCCAACCGAAACAACCATTTGTGCAACGACTTGGACGTATGAAGGGCAAGAAGAGCTGCCACAGCAAGTTCCAATCGGAAAGCCCATCGCCAACACAAAAGTATACGTGTTAGATCCGCATGGTCATTTGCAGCCTGAGGGAATTCCAGGTGAGTTAGCGATTGCGGGCATTAGCGTCGCTGATGGCTACATCAATCGAGAGGAATTGACGAACGAGAAATTTTTGGCAGATCCGTTTACTTCTGGTTCAAGGCTCTACAAGACGGGAGATATGGTGAAATGGCTTGCGGATGGAAGTCTGGAATATTTGGGGCGAATGGACAACCAGGTCAAGATACGCGGTTTCCGTATCGAGCTTGATGAGGTTGAAAACGTGATCCAATCCCAGACAGGAGTGAAGGAAGCGGTCGTGTTGGCCAAAAAAGAGCAGGGAGGAGAAGCCAACCTGATCGCTTATCTGGTCTGGGAGCAGCCTGAGTGGAACAGAGATTTGCGTCAGGAGCTTTTGTCTACCCTTCCGGCCTATATGGTACCAACGTATATCCACGTCCTTGAGAGAATGCCTGTAACACCGAATGGAAAAATAGATCGGAAAGCATTACCTGAGCCTGTCATGATCAGGGAGGCGGGTAAACAACTGAATCCACCTGTTACAGAGCAAGAGATGAAGCTGGCGGAAATCTGGAAAGAAGTGCTCGACCTCCAGGAAATCAGTGTGGATGACCATTTTTATGATCTGGGCGGGCATTCTATCAAAGCGATCCAACTGGTAGCGCGACTGCATAAGGAAGGCATAGAAGTGAAGATTCAAACGATCTTCCAATACGATACGGTCAGAGCGCTAGCAGGATATGTAGATACCGTAAACCGGATTCGTACCACAAAAGCGCACGATAAAAATGAGCTAGAAACCTTGATCTACGCCCATTTCCAAGTACGAAGCAACTATGTAGAGGTGCCGTTCGGCAGCATGCACCGAGCTGTTCTGTACGTGGAGGAAAATGCGCGGGACAAACACCAAGAAATCCTGTCCTTATTGCGTAGATCTTGTGATCCTGCGATTCAGCCGCACACCATTCAATATCTGGATTTCGGGCAAAAAGCATGGGAAAAAGAGAAGAAGCTTTCCCAAGAGGCTATGTTTGATGAGGAGGAATCGTTGTCCTGGCAGGAGCGCTTGGTCAACGACCTTGATCAGCAGCTCCTTCGTTATTCGGAGGCGATCATCAATCAGCAGACCTTTATCAGACAGCCGCTGTCACCCTCACAGCGCTATCATGTACAGGAAAAGGACATTTCTGGAACAGAGATTCGCTTTGAGCGGATGATCGATTCTAGGACGCTGGAAAAGGCCTTTCTTAACGTCTTAGAGCGGCATCATTTGCTGCGATGCACGCTGGCTTTTGAGGGAGAAGAGCCATATTGGAAGGAATATCCTTGCCCTAGTGAAATTGCGCTCCCTGTTGTTGATGTATCGGGCGATTCGGAAGAAAGAAAAGAAGCGGTGCGCCATCTTTTACAGAGCGAATATTTTTACAAGCAGGATGATTCGATCGGCTCTTTGTCATACAAAGTGATCTTGCTGAAAGAGAGCGAGAAGGAGTACTCGTTCATATTCCCCGCGTCGCATCTCATTTTTGATTTTATTAGCAGTGAGGTTCTGCAAAACGACTTGAACCTGTATTACGAAGCTTTGGAGAATGGCACAGAACTCCCGGAAAATGGTCGGAATACGTATTGGGACTTTGTCCGGCAAATCACGAAGGGTCCAGTCGGAATCGAGGATCAGCAGATTATGGACGAATTTGATCTTCACGGATTTGAAAATAGTCTTTTGTCCATCGAAAGACAGCTTCCATCTTCATCCGCTTTGGACGGATACACGATTGTTACCTGCGAACTGGATATGGATAACCCACAGGAGATAGAAAATGCGCGGATTCCGATTGCTCTTTTAGCCAGATTTTGTGAAAGAAGTTATGGAGTCCAAAAGGCTCCCATCTTTCTAATGAACTTTGGCAGATCTTTTATGGGGAACCATTTCTTCGATGTGCTTGGCGAGTGCATCGATCATATTCCGCTTCATATTGATCCGTCGTGGAGTCTCGATGAGATGGAAACGTATGTGAAAGTTCGGTTGGATCTCGCAAAGGAGAGCAACATTCATTTCACCAATCTCGTGCAAAATCCAGACGTAACGGAGAACTATCCTCTTTCCCATCACTCACTCATCCAATCCTTACAGATGACACCTATGATTTGCAACTTCCTGGGTGAGCAGAACAAGAGTCAACCAAGTGAATACGATCACCTGTTTATAAAAGGGAAAAAGCGAATTCTCTTTGAGGCTTCTTATACATCCACGGGTAAAATGACTATTTTTATGGCTTTGCCATATCGAGAGGATGAACGGAAGCTGCGAGCGATCTTGGAGGAGGAAGCGAAAAAATTGATAGGAATGCCTCTAGTCATACGCTAAGAGTGGCCTAGGCATCGTATTGAAAATCGGCAGATGGATTCCGCTCTATTCCGGGTTTATGTCCGTGATGTGTAGCGGGATCATCTTGCCGAAATAAATCGTCACCTAGAGGGATTACTATTCAGGGAGGTTAAGATGGGCAACCAAACATACGGATTAAATATTTTTCTCTTTTCTTTTACTCGTTTCATCACGGAATTAGGTAGTGGTGTATACAAATTTGCTCTTGCTCTTTACATTGCGGATGTGACGGGTTCTTCTGCTGCATTTGCAACTGTTCTGGGCTTTTCGTATTTGCCAGGGGTGCTGATTAATATTTTTGCAGGTGCCTATATTGATAGACACAACAAGAAAAAGATTATGATTGTCACCGAGCTGTTAAGCGGTGCGCTCGTTCTCTTGTTTTTACTGTTTTTCCTCCAGTTTCCCACGAATCTATGGCTGTTTGTCGGATACGCCTTCGTGATCAGTACCATTCAGGCTTTTACGTATCTCGCTTTGCAAGCATCCATTCCTGAGCTGGTAGATGAGGACAGAGTAGGAAGCATGAACTCTATTTACCAAGCAATCAGCGCCATTCTCAATGTAGCGGGTCCTTTGGTAGGGGCGATTGCCTATCGTTTAATGGGGATGGAAATGATTTTGCTGATTGATGGTCTTTCTTTTATCGGAGCAGGTATCTTGCAAATGTTTCTCCGTTTCCGCAAGGCCGAGGTAGTACAGGAGACAACGCAAAGCTATACAGAAACAATCAAGGAAGTCTTCCAATATATCCGAGAACAGGTTGTTATCAAGTACTTGTTCCTGATTTTCCTTTTGCTCAACTTTATTTTCCCTCCGCTCATGTATGTGGGGCTGCTGCATATTGCCTATCGAGTCGAAAAAGTATCGATGGAGCAATTCTCCTTTATTCAGTCCTCCTGGTTTATTGGGATCATTATCGGAGCGGCTATTGTCTCGATGAAAAAGGTAAGCAAATACGTTGAGAATAAAATCTTCCTTTTGATTCAAGTGCAAGGGATTCTCTTGATGTCGTGGATCTTTCCGATTTTTGTTCCGGAAACGAGTAACGCCTCGTGGATCATTACGGGCGTGTTTGTCGGGATTTTATTGGTCTCCGCCATCTTCAACTCCATGGGGAACATCCCGATCTTTACCTTTGTTCAATTGAACACGCCTGAGCATTTGCGTGCCAGCATGTTTGGTGTGGTCGGCACTTTTACCGGAGTGGCCGTACCGTTTGGGATCTGGTTGTACGGTATTTTACTGGAGGCCGTTTATTGGCCGTATCTCGTCTTGGCCTCAGGTGCCGTCATTTTCGTGATCGCCTTGATCGCTCATCTGAACAAGCAAGTGAGTCAATACTTTAAGAAAAAAGAAGAACAGGTTGTTGCTACAGACAAGTCTGCTTGAGCAAGGTCACGATAACGATAACGAGAGAGAATAGGATGTCAGCTTCATTCAAAAAGACAATGACAAAACTACTGGAGGACTCTACGTGAAGAGTATGCACTATGTCGTTTTGACCGTTGTACTGATGTTCATCACGGGATGTGGAGTCGAAACGAAACAGGAGACGGAGCAAACGAAACAAAAGGTAGTACAGGTGCACACGGTAAAACAGACGGATTCCTTGCCGATCCCTCTTACTGCTATCGTTGAATACAAACAGGAGAGCCACTTAGCCTTTGGGGCTTCTGGTACGATTGAACGAATGAACGTAACAAAAGGGGCAAAGGTGACACAGGGCCAGGTATTAAGTTCATTAAATACGAACTATTATCAAAAAGGGCTGGAAGCGGCACAAAGTCAGGTTCAAAGTGCATCTGCGTTGCGTTCAAAAACGTTGCAAGGAGCAAGCGCGGACCTCATCAGCAAGCAACGCTTGGCAGTGGACAGCCAGGAAAAGCGTTTGAAGGATGCGCAGCGGAAATGGGAGACAGCCCGGGAGCTGTTTAAGGGCGGCGCTATTTCGCAGAGTGAGCTGGACAGTGCGCAGTCGGAAAAAGAGCAAATCGAGATTTCGCTACAAGAGGCGCGAATTACGTTGGATAAGCTGCTAAAAGGTGCGGAAGTCAACGAGATTGCTAGTGCGGATGCCAATCTGAAACAAGCAGCCAGTGAAGTAGAGCTCGCAAAGAAAACCCTTCAAGAAACGCAACTCGTCGCACCGTTTAGTGGTACGGTCATCGATGTGACCCAAAAGGCAGGCAGTCTTGCTCAGCCTGGTCAAAGTATCATTCACCTTGTCGACGGCTCGGAAGTGAAGCTAAAGGTCGATGTCCCATTGGATGTGAGGGAAAACTACAAGCAAGGGGACACGGTGCCTGTGGCAGTGGAGGGAAAGGCTAAAATAACAGGGACCATAACATTTATCTCGCCCGTTCTCAACGAGGAAACGGGGAAGTATCTAGTAGAGATAGCTGTTTCCAATAAAGACAACGTGTTGATCGAGGGGATGGTCGCGACTGTAGAGATGTCACGCAAAGTAAACGGGATGCTCGTACCCGTCCAAAGCGTGGGCATTAAAGAAACACAGCGCTTCGTCATGGTTGTCGAGAATGGTGTACTCAAGAGACGCGACGTGGAAGTTGGGCAAATTATTGGAAATAACGTTGAGATTTTATCGGGTTTACAGTCAGGCAATCAAATCCTAATCTCCGGCATAACGTACTACGCCGAAGGAGAAGTCGTTACGGTGAAAGGGGAGTAACCGATGGACAAGGTCATTCTCTTTTTGCTGAAACGAAAAGTGATTCTCTATTTGTGTACATTCCTCATCGTGCTTACGGGAATCGGTGCTCTCTTTTCTTTCCATGTGGAGCTCGTACCGAAAACGAATTTGCCTTGGATAGAAGTGAATATTTCAGGAGGAGCGCTGCCGCCTGAAGAGATGGTGGAAAAAGTCACGAAAAAAATAGAGCAGGAATTGAAATCTGTAGCTGGGATTAAAAACTTCTCATCAAAAACAGGGACGGGGTTTTCTGGAATCTCGATCCTTGCTGAGGATGGGGAAGGTGAAAAGGTCAAGCAAGAGACCCAAAATATTGTGAATCGGCTACGCAACGAATTTCCCAAAGTAGTGGATACCGTAACCGTCACGCAAACGAATTTAGGTGACGAGGACTTAATCGACTACGCAATAGTGGGTGCCGATACACAGACCATGCTCACCTTGCTAAAAACGACCATTAAGGATCGAATAGAATCCGTCCCGGGTGTGAAGGAAGTGGTCGTATCCGAGGACGGTTTTGAAAATAAGGTTGCGATAACATTTCGACCTGAACGGCTTACTACCTATCGAACGACACCAGCAGATGTTGTTGGTCAGCTACAGGGTACGAATTGGAAAAAAGCCGTGGGGATATTGGAAAATCCCGGGTTCGACACGGTTGTGATGATTGACAACAGCTTAAAGAATGTAGAAGAGTTCAAAAGCGTTTTGATCAAGACACCCAAGGGCAAGGTTGCACTCGAACAACTGGCATCGGTGAGTGACTTGCGTGGAAGCGTGAAGGACGCTATTTCCATGACAGAAGGAAACCTCTTTGTACAAATGAGTGTAAAGCGCGCTGCAGGGAGTGACCTCATCACCACACAGAAGAAAGTCGAGGAAGTTGTGAGGCAAATCAATGAGGAAGCGGGTGGAAGCTATGAGCTAAGAGTCATGTTTGAATCCGTCTCCTTTATTAAAAAAGCGATCACCAATTTGAGTCGAGATGTTGTCATTGGGGGAATATTGGCAATCCTCGTGCTCTGGGTATTCCTGCGAAATTGGCGTGTGACAATGGTCATCGCAACGACGCTGCCTCTCTCTATCCTGATGACGTTCATCGCACTGAAAGCAGCCGGATATAACATTGACATGGTGGTATTGATATCACTGAGCTTGTCGATCGGATTGATTGTTGACGCCGCGATCGTTGTTCTGGAGAGTATTTATCATTTGAGAGAAAAAGGAATGCAGCTGAGACAGGCCATCGTTCAGGGCTCAAAAGAGGTGATAGCACCTGTATTTGCTTCCCAATTAACCTTGATTGTTGTGTTTTTACCGCTAGTGGTCGCGGATTTTGAACAGTGGCTGAAGCCTATTCTTCATACCATTGCGTTTACCGTTACCTCTACCATTCTTGCGTCAACGATTGCAGCTTTTCTGTTTGTTCCGATTTTTTCAGAGCGTTTTCTCCAACATGATAAACAGTTGCAGACCCCTAGCGAAGAAGGGAAAAATCGCATTGTTTCTCTTTTCCAGCGATTACTGTCGTTAACCCTTCGTCATCGAGTTCTCACATTGCTGGTCGCTCTTGGAGTTTTTGTAGGGGCCTTGAGTCTCTTCCCTTTGATTAAAATAGGAAACGGCTTGAATGCCAATGAGAATCAAATTTTTGCGACGTTAACAATGCCGGATGGCACTAGCTTGGAACAGGCGCGAACAGCAGCAGTTGAAGCGGAAAAGACGTTAAGAGAGCTGTCCGATGTGAATCAAGTCTTTTTTACGGCAAAGAAAGAGACAGTGGAGTTAAATATTACATTAGTGACCAAGTCGCAACGAACTCAAGAGAAAGAAGAATTTATGCAAGAAGTAAACGGTCGCTTGAATGCGATTGACGGTGTGGAACAAACGAGTATGACATTTGGATTCTCAGGTAAATCTGCACCCATTGAGTTGCAGGTTGCGGGCGAAGATTTGGAGGTTTCGCGGGCGATTTTCGCAAAAGTAGAAGAAATGCTGGCGAGCATCCCTGGTGTAGTCAACATTCGGAATGACTTCGAAAGAGGGAAGGAAAAAGTAACGCTTACACCGAAGCAGGAGGCAATGTCTCAATTACAGGTTGACTCCGATTCCTTGGACAGCCAAATCAGCATGCTGCTTGGGGAGCAGCCCCTATCCACAATCAGTCAAAATGGTATCGAAACTTCGATTGTTGCCAGATTTCCAGAGACATGGGTGACACATCCTGACCAGCTCCAGCAGATCATGATACGAACAGAAACAGGCACGCAGGTGCCGTTACACCAGCTGGTTGATTTTCATTTCAGCAAATCGCCGATTACGATCAAACATGAAAAAGGAGAACAAATCATCACGGTATCCGCAGAACTGTTGGGCACAGATATTGGTACGGTGGGCAGACAAATAAATGAGAAGCTGGGTACAGTGGAAATGCCTGCTGGATACAAGATCGAGATCGCTGGTGATTTGAAGGAACAGAATAACACCTTTACGCAAGGAATTCTCGTTTTGATAGCGGTCATCTCCCTTATTTATGTGATTATGGTGGCACAGTTTGGGAGGCTATCTCAGCCGTTTATTATCATGCTGTCGTTGCCAATGGCCTTGGTGGGAGTCATTCTCGGATTCGTGGTCACGCAGCGAACTTTTGGTGAGATGGCGATGATTGGGCTCATCATGCTGGTAGGAATTGTTGTTTCCAATGCGATTCTGTTAATTGACAGAATCAATCTGCTCCGCTCACGGGGGATGGGATTGGACGAAGCGATTGTACAGGGCACGCGAGATCGTGTTCGTCCGGTAATCATGACCAAACTGACAGCGATCCTCGGTATGCTGCCGATGGGACTCGCTGTTGCGGAAGGAGCGGAACTAGAGGCGCCGCTTGCTACCGGGGTAATTGCGGGATTGATTTTTCACACGCTCGTAACGCTTGTATTGGTTCCTGTTCTTTATTCGATCTTTGAGGGGATTCGCGAAAAGAGAGTAGCGCGAAAAAAAGCAACTCGCATTGCTGATATGTAAAAAGGAAAACGGGGCACGGCGCTGGCGAACCAGCGTTGTGCCCTGTAACCACTTCATAGAGCCGAATAGCATGACGACAGGTGAGTCGACCAAGGGTGAAACACAACGATTTCTTTGTAACAAAATATTGGATGATTGCCATGTTGCTTGGTCACACTAAGGTGGGAGGTGTAACCATGGAACGAACCATTCAGGTCAATGGTGAGGATTATCATTTCGAGTCAACATATGATGGGGATTCACAGTACAACGTACAAGTACGATGTGGCAAAAAAGTGGTATCGAGTTTCAAAATCTCGGCCGGATCGGAAAGTGAAGTGTTTGAGGCAGCCCGTGCTCATTTCAGTGCCGATAAGGAACTGGGCAATCTAAATGGATAGAGATTGGTCTCGGAACGCAGCTTGCGAATGCAGGGCTGCGGTTTTTTCTTGCGTAAAAGGAAGTCTCATGATAAGGTTATTTTGTTTCCGCGGAAACAAAAGTCGAAATAGATAAGGAGCTGATGCTGCATTGGACCCTAAAAAAAAGCTTTGGAATCGATGGATCACCTTCCTACATAAGCAGGAGGAGCGCAGCAAGCTACGTGAAGAATTGCTATTGCGCCAGATCAAAAACAGTGTACCTGATTATGATAAAGTTGGAAGGTTATCCGTAACAGAGCTCCACGTCCTTCAAGAGGTAGGGGGAAAAGATCGAGTCAATGTTACGACAATTGCACAGCATATTGGGGTAACTAAGAGTGCGATATCCAAAATAACAGTCAAACTTTTGAAGAAAGGATTACTCGAGCGCTATCAGCTCGAAGACAATCAGAAGGAAGTTTTTTTCAGGCTGACATCAGTAGGGGAGATGGTAAACGAGATTCACGAACACTACCATCAACGCCTGGAGAATGATGTGTACCGATTCTTGGATAGGTATACTCCCGATGAATTGGCATTTTTGGATGAGGTCATAAGAGAAGCAACAGAAGATTAGGAGAAACATACAACGGGTGTTCATTATTTTTTTTACGAAAATTGTTTCCAAGGACACAATGTTAAAGAGATAAGAGGAGAGTAACTATGAATCCAAAAAAAGTACTGTACCTACTTGGGATAACACTTATGCTAGGTATGTTCGCGCAAAATTTGTTCATGCCTATTTTACCAGCCATGCAAAAAGAGTTTCAGACGAGTGCAGCCATGATTAACTGGACCGTTTCAATCTTTACCGTCATGCTTGCGATTATGCAAATCATCTACGGACCATTTATCGATCGGTTCGGCCGGAAACGTGTCATGATACCTGCCCTGATCCTATTTACGATCGCGTCAATCGGATGCTATCTGGTCGATTCTATTTATGGATTACTATTTTTCCGAGCTTTACAAGGGGCTGGCTTTGCTGCCATTCCGATCGTAGCCGCAACGATTATTGGAGATATATTTACAGGAGTCCAACGTGCATCTGCGATGGGTACTTATCAGATGCTGCTTGCGCTCAGTCCGGCACTTGGTCCACTGTTAGGAGGCTGGATTGGCGGTATCGGCGGACATTCTGCGGTCTTTTTGTTTTTGGCGATTTGTGCAGTCTTTCTCGTCGGCATCAATGCGATATGGTTACCCGAAACCAAAAAGGCTCAAGCTACATCATCAGGCGGCTTTACACGAGGGTCTTTCCGTAATATTTTGCTCCACCCAGTCGGAGCATCTGTCATTTTGATCGGTTTTAGCCAAATGTACGCCTATTATTGCTTCCTGCTTTTTCTCCCTGTCCAATTGACGAACCATTACGCAGTCTCCGTTGAAATAATCGGTTTGGTTTTCTTGCTCGTGTCAGTCGTCTTTATTATCAGTAGCAAGCTGTCTGCTGTCTTGCAAAATCGATGGGGAGCACGTAAAACATTACTGGTGACGACCGGTTCAAATGCTTTGGCGATGTTTCTTTTTATGACTGCGGCGGATGTTTCTTTTCTCCTGCTTGTACTAACAAGTACGCTGTTTGCCTTAACCTTAGGTGTAGGTATGCCTGCACATACAATTTTGCTATCCGAAGAATTTGAAGCAGAGCGTGCAACGTCCATTGGTGTGTATAATTTCATCCGCTATACAGGGATGGCTGCAGGTCCGGTTGTAGGTGCGATGCTGTTAGAATGGGGAGGGGTCTGGCTTGATTTTGGGATGGCTGGTATCCTCATTGCTTTGGCGACCTTATTCGCACAGCAAAAGGTGAGAAGAACCACATTGAACATGCAAGCGAAGCTCTAATGTTCGGACAGACTTTTCATGTTCGGCTAAATATGCTACAACAGGGATGAAACAATGGAGCGGGAGGAGCAATCAAAAGATGCAGCATCAAGAAGAACGGGACCCGAGGGTACTGATTGCAGGTATTAGCGAAAATCCGTCTAGCATCCAGTCATTAACCGAAGGCGAATGCCTTACATTCCTGCAAATGCTCGAACAGCAACGCCTCGAACATCCAGACGAAGAGCTTGATTTGGCTGAGGCGATGGTGCTGACGCGGATGTCTGCTTTGCGAATGCATAAAACAGGAGGCCATACACTTGCAGCTGAATGGGTCGATCGTGCGCTTCAACTAGCCCCTGATTATCGCTACGCGAGAGAGGTTAAGCTCGAGTTGTATTTTTCTCAGTTGCGATCGCATGTCTTTCTCACTGAATTCAAATCTGTGCGTGAAACAGATAATGTCGTCATGCGCAGGAGAACAGTTGAAGTGCTGGCGGAGCAAGCAACCAATGAGCTGGCGGAAATCACGAAGTGGCGCGCTCTTGCGGAGGAGACGCTACTGGCAGCGCAACAGTGGAACGATTCGGAGGCGGAAGCTACGGCTGCTGGCCTCGTGCTGTTATACACAGAACGACAAAATTTATTAGTACAATTGCAAGAACGTGTTCAAGCGTATGGAGCGTCTTTATCCGGGGTCTTTTACTCGAGTGAAATGCTTGTCCAATTGCAAGAAACGATTCGCGCTTTAACGAACCAGCAAGACCAGAAAGAAAACCTTCTGCCGCAAAGGAACGAAAGGATAGAAGATCGCGAAAAAGCGCCTCAGCAAGATTTGAGTGCGTTAGAGCAATTGGAGCAGTTGATCGGCTTGGACGAGATCAAACAGCGGGTTCGGCAGTTGGCGCAATTTCTGCAATATCGCCAGCTGCGTGAAGAAAAGGGCTGGCATATGAAAGACCAGCTCCCCTTACATCTCGTACTGATGGGGAACCCAGGCACGGGGAAGACGACTTTGGCTCGCTTGATCGCCAAGCTGTATCAAGAGCTCGGGTTGTTGGCAAAAGGACAGCTCATCGAGGTAGATCGTTCTCAGTTGGTCGGGGCTTACGTGGGACAGACAGAGCAGCGCGTCATGGATGCGATCAAGCAGGCAGACGGCGGCGTTCTGTTTATCGATGAGGCATACAGCTTGAAGCGCCCGGATAGCTCTGGCAGTGATTACGGACAAGTGGCGATTGACACCCTTGTATCTGCTATGACAAGCGGCGAGTATGCAGGACGCTTCGTCGTAATGCTGGCGGGCTATCCGGAAGAAATGCGTCATTTTTTGTACGCCAATCCTGGACTAAATAGCCGTTTTCCAGAGACGGGCCACTTTTTGCTGCCGGACTATCAGGCGGACGAACTGGTACAAATCGCAGAGGAAGTAGCCGGACGGAACGATTTTACTCTGACAGAGGCGGCAAAAATTACGTTGGGTCAGCGCATTGAAAAAGCGCAAGTAGACGAGACGTTTGGCAATGCACGGGCAGTCACTAATATCGTACTCGATGCGATCTTTGCCAAAGGGCGCGAGACAGACGGTAAGGAACTGAAATGGGATGACTTTACGATTCTGAAACCCGAGGATGTACGTGGCTTCGATCCGCCGCAAACAGAAAGAAATGCGGAAGCTCGACTGCAAGCGTTGATTGGTCTTGCTCAAGTGAAGACGGAGCTGAAAAAAATCGCTGCGTATGTGTCTGTCCAGCAAGAACGCGAAGCTAGAGGCTTGCCGAAAAGTCCGATTGAACTGCATGCCGTCTTTACTGGAAATCCAGGAACAGGGAAGACGACAGTGGCACAGCTGTATGCGAAGATTTTACAAGAAATCGGCTATTTGAAACGCGGTCATCTTGTTACAGCGAGTAGAGCCGACTTGGTAGCGGGGTATGTCGGACAGACCGCAGCGCTTACACGACGAAAAGTTCGCGAAGCGTTGGGTGGCGTCTTGTTTATCGATGAAGCGTATTCGCTGCTGGGCGGAGGAGAGCGAGATTTTGGGCAGGAAGCGGTTGATACGCTCGTAGAGGAGATGACCAAACACGAAGAGAATCTGGTCGTGGTCCTCGCAGGCTACCCTCTCGAAATGAATACGTTAATGATGAGCAACCCTGGACTTTTGTCGCGTTTTAAAAAATACATTGCGTTCCCAGACTACACCGTGAAGGAACTCGTGCACATTCTTGAACAGGCTGCATGTGAGGTGGGGTATGCGATTGAGAAGACCGTGCTGGAAAAGATCTCACAGTCTTTGGAAAAAGCAGTCAGTGATCATCGATTGAATGGCAACGGTCGTTTTAGCCATAACCTGTTGCAAGAGGCGATCCAAAACCAGGCTGTACGACTGATGGATATTCCGAAGCAGGAATGGAATCAGGAAATGCTGATGCAGTTGGCATGGGCCGATTTTCAACCGCTATTACAGTGGACAGTAGAAGAAAATGGGGCAAAAAATTAGTTTTTGTCCCATGTCTATGCCTTCTTACTCTTTTGACAATTCACCCTTTCTCTTATAATGGATAGAAATGGTTTTCATATGCCATGGGGGAGGGGTGTTTGGTTTGCGAAAAAAATGGCAGGCAGCTTTATGCACGACACTTGTTCTGACACTTTCTCTGGAGGGCATTCCGGCGGATGCCAAGCAAGAGGGAGAGCGTCGGGGCAACATCCAGATCGAAGCGGATAAGGGTCTTGCATTGGACAAGCTTTCGTCGAAGAAGAGAGAGTCTGAGCTCGTCGTTATTCAGTTATCTGGTCCTGTTCGTGAGGAGTGGAAAGAAGAACTGGAAAATCTCGGCGTCACGCTTGGTGATTACATACCGGATTATGCATTCATCGCAAAATTGGAAAATGAACAGGTAAGAAAGGAAGTCGAGGAGCTGTCCTTTGTCGAAGAGGTTATGGCTTATACGCCGAAGTCAAAGGTATCGTCCGAGCTTCGCTTTGAAGGAGGCAACAGAGAGCGGGTCGAGGTTGCCGTCATCGGTTTCAATCAACGGGTGGACATGTATCGAACGATGACGAAAATGACGGAGGATCAAGATATACGAGATATTCAAACACCAGAGGATGCTCCGCATATTTCAATCGCTAAGATGGATCAGGAAACGATTGAACAAGTGATCGAATCAGATGATGTCATTGCGGTTGTCCCCGTGCCAGAAAACAAGTTGCACAATGATGTGGCAGCTACCATCATTCATTCGGACAAGCTGGCCTCGACAGGGTACACAGGCAAGGGACAAATTGTCGGAGGCGCTGATACCGGACTTGATACAGGAAAGCTCCAAACGATGCATCCAGATTTTAAAGGCCAAATTGAGAAACTCATTTCACTTGGCCGACCGAATGATGCGAGTGATGTCCACGGTCATGGTACGCATGTAGCCGGCTCCATTGTAGGCACAGGAGCAGCATCAAATGGACAGTATAAAGGAACGGCACCAGGTGCCAAGGTCGTATTTCATTCCATAGAGAATGCGAAAGGAAAGCTCGAAACGGATGTCGAGACCATTTTGCAGGAAGCATACGAAGAGGGAGCCCGCATTCACTCCAATTCATGGGGGGCGAATGATAAGGGAGAGTACAGCCTGTCATCGCTACTGTTTGATCGCTTTTTATGGGAGCATCCAGATATGACGGTGCTTGTTGCGGCTGGAAACGAAGGCGAGAAGGGTTATAAAACGATTGGGAGCCCAGCCACGGCTAAAAACGTCATTGCCGTTGGCGCTACGGAAAATGTTCGTCCCAACTTGGGGAAGAACTCCGATAAAGCGGACGACGTGTGGGTATCGAGTAGTCGTGGATTAACAGGCGACGGGCGTTTGAAACCGGATATTGTCGCGCCCGGTACAGCGATCTTGTCCACGCGGTCTTCACTGGCACCGAGCAAAAATTTCTACAAGCGTTTTAACGAACAGTACGCGTATATGAACGGCACGAGCATGGCTACGCCAATTTTAGCGGGCGGTGTGGCACAAATCCGGGAATTTTTGCAGGAAGAAGGGGAAAAAAACCCGAGTGGTGCATTAGTAAAAGCCATGCTGTTGACGAGTGCAGACAACTTGGATGAAGATATGCGAGAGCAAGGCTTCGGACGAGCCAATCTGGCAAATGCGATTGAAACGAGCTACAAGGACGAGAAGGACGGCATTCGCACGCGTGAAAAAGTTACGTATAAGGTCAAGGTCTCAGATGATTCCAAGCCGTTAGCAATTACGCTTGCGTGGACGGATTATCCCGCTGCCATTGTCGCAAAGCGTGCACTCGTCAACGATTTGAATCTGAAAGTGACGACACCGAGTGGAGAAAAGCTGAACGGCAACGACTTTTTTGAGGCACCGTACAACGACGAAGTGGACAACCTCAACAACGTCGAGCAAGTATGGATTACCGAGCCGGAACAGGGAACCTACACCGTGACGGTCGAAGGTTATAACATCCCGAAAGGACCTCAGCCGTATGCGCTCGCAACTACGGGAAAATGGCAAAAGGCCGATGAAGAGGGAGAGGAAGAGGAAAAGGAAAAGCCACCGGTTGAACAGAAGCCTTTCCGAACAGGAAAGCTGACGAAGAAGCAGAAATACATGGATTATTCCATTCGTGTCAATAAGCCTGGGGATTTGGAATTGTCCGTAGACTGGAATGAGGATGCAGATGTCGATTTGTACGTGTATAACAGTCGTTCAAAAGAGCTTGCTTCTGCCACAACGTCCAGCAATCCTGAGCAACTAACGGTGAATATCGAACAAACTGGTCTGTACAAAATCCGGGTTGTGCTAACGGAAGGCAAAGAAGCGAATTATCGCATGTATATGAATAAGCCGGGAAAATAAATCAAAGACACAACCTTCGTCTTCTGAACAGATGATAGGTTGTGTCTTTTTAGTGTTGTTCTTCTTTGCTTAACCACTCCTGTGCACGCATGGCGATTTCCAGGCAAATTCTGTTTTGGGTTGCCGTGTAATCCTCACCGAGAATTTCTTCGATTTTTTCCAAGCGATGATAGAGCGTTTGACGATGAATGAACAGTTTTTCCGCAGCTTCCTGCTTGGACAGGTTACTATCCAAATAGACACGCAGCGTATGAACGAGCGAGGAGCCATGTGCTTGGTCATGGGCTAACAGCGGGCCGAGGTAATCGCTGATGAAGGTCTTTAGCACAGGCTCACTAGGTACGTGGAACAGGAGTCGGAACAATCCTAGATCAGCGAAAAACGGACTGGATGATTCCTGACAAAAAGCCAGTGCCTGTTCCGCCTCCGCGAGGTGCCGCCCAGCGTCTGACAACCGTTTTCCGGCTCGACTGACGCCCATTCGTATGGGAACATCCGCGCCTAGCATTTGCGTCATGATCCTTTTGACCTCGCGAAAGGCTTTTTCCAGGGTGCGACGGGAATCTGCAAGCGGTCGTTGTTCGATCAGCAAAAAGTAAAACCGATGGCCCATGCAGCGTATGAAAGGACGAAAGTGATGACGAGTCAATAGTGAACGGAAGATAGCCGTCAGATCGTGCGGTGGAAGGGAATCCTCGGCCAGGTTCTTCGGCTTCTCAAACGATAAAATAATCATGTGATAGCCAGTTGCTTTACTGTTGCCTGTGATACCGAGCAAGGAACGCATTTGTTCCTCTGGTATGGAGCGATTGGCAATCAAATCATCAAACAGACGGTTTTCCGTAGCAAGTGCCTGTTCCTCCACAAACATTTTCCGCATTAAAATTTGGGCCATCGCACTGACCGTATTGTCTAAGGTCAAGAGCAAATACTCATCTGGACTGCGTTCATACAAAACAATGCCGACATAAGCGAGCACGTGCCCCATTGCCATCACGGGTTGATAGGCAAGCTGCCTGGTCGTAGATAGAGAAAGAAAGCGGACGCCAGCTTCACTACTATCCAGTTCGGAAAAATGGGACCGCATTAAATCGCTCATTTCCACTGCAACATCATGCGGAACCACCGGAGCAAATTGTGTCGAGCCATCTGGGGCGTAATAGAAGACCTGCGTCTGAACCGCCACCTGAAAATGCTGCAATAGCTTGAGTATGCCCGCTGCCTGCAGGCTGAGCTGTTGCAAACTGCGAGAGTAGGCTTCGAGATTGCGGAGTGCTTGCATCTGCGCATGGATCAAATGCTCGTGCAAATCTTGCGTGATGTCCACAAAGCGGACAGGCCGTTGAAAGACGAGCAACGGAAACTGGTGGTGGTTCGCCAGCTCGAGCATATCTTCAGGGATGGACGGGATGTAACGTCCCAGCTCGATGCACAGCCCGACTGCTTTTCGCCGAATCAGCTCTGTTAAATAGGCAAGTCGCTTTTCCTTTTCTTCGCCAAATCCTAGTCCGGTTGACAGGATCAGCTCACCGCCATTTAAAAACTGTCCCGTATCAGCAGTCTCCAAGACGTGAACCCAGCGAACAGGACGGGACAGACCACGATGCCCCGCCACCACTTGGGCATGTTGAAACAAAGGACGCTTGATGATTTCTGCAATGGTCAGACGCAAATCGTTGCTCATCAGGATCACCTCTTCATTTGCACTATGTAAGATTAACCCTACGGAATGCGTTACGTTTTGTCTAGTGCTGACAGGCGTTATTTTTGGATAAAATGAAATTGTCAATTAATTGATCGTGAGGAGTTGAAGGGATGAACACAGCTATCGTTGGAAATCCGTTGAAAAACTACATCGGGGGCCAGTGGGTAGATTCACTGACGACACGTTTTGAGGATGTACCGAATCCGGCAACAGGAGAATTGTTGTCACGCGTACCACTGTCGACGAGAGAAGATGTGGACAAGGCTGTTGCTGCTGCAAAGGAAGCATTTGTGAGCTGGAGTGCTACCCCTGTCGTGGATCGCGCGCGCATTATGTTTCGTTTTCATAGTCTTCTCGTCAAGCACGAGGATGAACTGGCCCGGATGATCACCATGGAGAACGGCAAAAATCTCCCTGAGGCACAAGCAGAGCTATTGCGTGGGCTGGAAATGGTAGAGTTCGCTTGTGGGATGCCGACGCTGATGATGGGAGAAACATTGCCTAATATCGCAAACAGCATCGACAGTCAGGTGATCCGCTTTCCATTGGGGGTAGTCGGCGGGATTACACCGTTTAACTTCCCTGTGATGGTCCCGATGTGGATGTACCCGATTGCGATTACCGCAGGAAATACGTTTATCCTGAAGCCTTCGGAGCGAACGCCGCTGTCTTCGATTCGAATTGCCGAACTGCTAAAGGAAGCAGGGCTGCCAGACGGTGTATTCAATGTGGTAAACGGAGCGCATGATGTCGTCAATGGTCTGTTGGAGCATCCGGACGTAAAAGCGATCTCATTTGTCGGCTCGCAACCGGTTGCAGAATACGTGTACAAGACAGCAGCGACGAACGGGAAGCGCGTGCAAGCATTGGCAGGGGCGAAAAATCATCATTTGGTCATGCCAGACACGGATTTGAAGCGGGCGGCAAAAACAATTACGAGCTCCGCATTCGGCTGTGCAGGAGAGCGGTGTATGGCAGCCAGCGCTGTAGTAGCTGTCGAGGAGATTGCCGACGAGCTGATCGCGCATCTGATCGAGGAAGCGAATGCTCTCGCGATGGGGAATGGTTTGGAGGAGGGCATCGACCTCGGTCCTGTCATCCGTGATTCGCACTTGTCTAAAGTACATGACTATATCGAAAAAGGTGTCGCGTCTGGTGCCGCTCTGGTTCGCGATGGTCGTGAGGAAGCGCAAAAGTTGCCGGATGGCTACTTCCTCGGGCCAACGATTTTTGACAAGGCAGATGCCGAAATGGTCATTGTCCGCGACGAGATTTTCGCGCCTGTCTTGAGTGTCATGCGTGTAAAGGACTTTGAAGAGGGCTTGGAGACGATCAGTCGCTCCCGTTTTGGCAATGGCGCGACCATCTATACGAACAACGGAAAATGGGGAAGAGAATTCGTTCAACAAGTGGAAGCGGGGATGGTCGGTGTCAATGTAGGGGTGCCTGCTCCGATGGGCTTCTTTGCTTTCTCGGGCTGGAAACAGTCCTTTTACGGTGATTTGCATGCAAATGGAAAAGATGGGGTTCTCTTTTTCACGAAGAAAAAAACGGTCACATCCAGATGGTTCGAAGATGGCGATACCAGCATAGGCTCGCAAAAAGTTTTTGTAAAATAACTGCTTGCGAAAAAGAAGGAGGATTGTGCGATGGAGCAAGGACAGGTGACGAAAGATTTTGATAAAGAAAGCTTGCTGGATGCAGACCGTTCGCATATGTGGCACCATATGTCCCCCTACAACCCAAATCCGATGATCGTAACGGAAGCGAGCGGATCGTGGATCACCGATATCGATGGGAATCGATACCTGGATGGGATGTCTGGCTTGTGGTGCGTCAACGTTGGCTATGGCCGACAGGAGCTTGCAGACGCCGCTTACGAGCAGTTGAAGCAATTGGCCTATTTTCCACTCACACAAAGCCATGTCCCTGCTATTCGTCTATCCGAGAAGATCAGCGAATGGCTTGGGGAGGAGTATCGCGTATTTTTTTCCAACAGCGGCTCGGAAGCGAACGAAGTCGCATTCAAGATTGCCCGTCAATATCATCACCAGAACGGGGAGCCTGGCCGCTACAAATTCATTTCGCGCCATCGCGCTTACCACGGGAATACGATGGGGGCTCTCGCTGCAACTGGTCAATCCATACGCAAGGAAAAATACGAGCCTTTAGCGCCTGGCTTCCTTCATGTGCCACCGCCTTACTGCTATCGCTGTCCGGCTGGAAAATCGTACGGCAAATGCAATCTGGAGTGCGCCCAATATTACGATCAAGTGATCAATTGGGAAGGCGAGAAGACAGTGGCTGCTGTCATCATGGAGCCGACCATTACTGGGGGAGGCGTCCTCGTTCCTTCGCCGGAATACATGCCAAAAGTTCGGGAAATCTGCGATAAGTACGGTGTGTTGATGATCGTGGATGAGGTCATCTGCGGATTTGGTCGCTCCGGTCAAAAATTCGGGCACCAAAATTTCGGAATCAAGCCAGACATCGTGACTATGGCCAAAGGTATTACGAGCGCCTACTTGCCACTTTCCGCAACGGCTGTGCGGGCAGAAATCGCAGACAAATTCAATGAGCAGGGGAATAATCTGCATTTCCGTCATGTCAATACATTCGGCGGCAATCCGGCAGCATGTGCACTTGCCCTGAAAAATCTCGAAATTTTAGAAGAGGAAAAACTGGTGGAGAGAGCCGAGGAACTCGGTGCAGAATTGCGTGCCAAGCTGGCGTTTCTCGCAGATCATCCATACGTTGGAGACATTCGCAGCTTCGGCTTCCTGATGGGGATCGAGATGGTAGAGGATCGTAATACGAAGGAGCCTGCGGCACCAGCGAAATTGACGCAGGTGATTACCGAGTGCAAGAAGCGGGGGTTAATCATCGGGCGCAATGGCGACACCATCCCGAGCTTCAACAATGTGCTAACACTCTCGCCACCGTTTACCACGACGAGTGATGATATCGATTTTATTTCGCAGGTGATGAAGGAAGCCTTTGATACATTGGCTTAGACGAGCTTGGACGAAAAGACGAATAGATGAAAGCAGCGGCAGGCCAGGAGATGCGAAAATCCTAGTCTGCCGCTGTTGTTATTCAACGATGGAGCTGATAGCGCTTTTGCAGCTTCGCTCGATGTGCGTCCAAAATTTCCTCAAAAGGAACCTCGTATTGGTTTGCCAGCAAGATTAAATTCCCAAGTACATCGCCTAGCTCTTCCACCAGCTCCTGTCGTGCTTCCGCTGCGGGCTTTTCCCCTTCATCAGGACGATCTCGACCGATTTCAATGGCGCGTACAGCTCTTGCCAGCTCGCCAGCCTCTTCCATCAGAAAACCTACACGAATAAACGGACCGTACCCAGTCCAACCTCGTTCTTGATAAAAATCTCCAACCCATTTTTGGAACTCAGTTATATTCATATATCTGTCCCTTCCTGATTTTAGTATAATTATATTACACGCAAAGAAATTTAGGAAAAGCCATTCTACTTCAACAAGTTTTGGGAGGATGACATGAAACGTATTTGTGTTTATGCAGGTTCCAATCCTGGTGTAAATCCACTTTTTGAGCGTTACGCCCAGGAGTTGGGTAAAGAACTGGTCTCTCGTGGTCTTGAATTGGTCTATGGTGGCTCTAGCATGGGACTGATGGGGCGCGTTGCAAATGCAGTACTGGAAGGCGATGGAAAAGCGATCGGCGTCATGCCTACAGGACTGTTCCGCGGAGAAATCGTACATAAAGGGCTGACAGAATTGCATGAAGTCCTGACGATGCACGAGCGCAAAGCGAAAATGATCGATCTGTCTGATGGCTTCATTGCTTTGCCAGGCGGATTGGGTACCTTTGAAGAGATTTTTGAAGTGGTGAGCTGGGGGCAAATTGGTATTCACCAAAAGCCAATCGGATTGTTGAACGTGGATGGTTACTATACGCCGTTGATGCAAATGGTAGAGCATGCGACTGAAGCCGGATTTATTCCTGCTATGCAGGGCGAATTGATCCTGTGTGAGAGTGATCCTGCTGTTTTGCTAGATCGGATGAGAGAGTACACACCACCAGTGAAAGTAAACAAGTGGTCAGAGTTGGATAAATAAGAACGTAAAAAATAACCCGAAGCCCTCCGATTGTGGGAGGATTTCGGGTTATGCTAGTTATTGACAGGATGAATGCAGGAGTGTTAATGTAGTTGATTATATCCCTAGTAAATACATAGGAATAATATTAATATGATTCGTCTTCATACGTCAGGAGGATTCTTCATGAACAGATCAGCGAAATGGCTACAACTCTCCACTTCGGCAGCCGTACTCTCAGCGGCGCTCGTTTTTCCAACGGCAGTCGGTGCAGCAACGAAAACAACGGTTGAAGCACATGCAGAGTGGAACAGCTTTTTACAGCAGCAATACGGTGTGACTTTTGACAAGACAGTGACTCGCGAGCAATTTGAGAAAGCGTTGCTCAAGATCGTATCTGCTACTACAAGTATATCGGAAAAAGACTTGTCAGCCAAAACTTTCTTGCCTGCATCCAAAGATTCCTCCAAGCTGCTTGTATGGGAAGCGGTCAGTGCTGCTGCAAAAGCGGCAGAGTTAAAAGAGCTCGGGTATACATATAGCGAGGAAAAAGTAGCGACTGCCTTGAAAAAAGCAGGGATTTCGTATAAAAAAGGCGGCACGCTTACCTTGCAGGCTGCACAAGAGCTGGCTGTGGCCGTTGACACGGGGCTTGTGTCCGCCAATGCCTTGAAGTCAGCTTCGGTAGAAGGGGCAGTAACCGCAGAGCTTGCGAGTCAATTGCTAGCAAAAGTAGCAGAATTCCATGGCTCAGCCAAAAACTATTTGGGAACAATCGCCGATGAAGAGATTTTTGGCAAGCTCGCTCAAGCATGGAATGAATCGCAAATCATCAAAGCTGGTGAATTGCAAGAGCTCGTAGACAAAGGCTTGAAGCAAAACCTGATTACTGGCTACAATCTGAAGGATGCTGCATTCGATCCTCATTTTGATCCACAGCGCACGATTACGTATGGGCATAGTGATATTGCTCACGCTATTCAATTAATCGCCCTCTTAAAAAGTGAAGGCGTCGATGCTAAGGTCCAATTTGAGCCAAAAACATCTGCCTTCATTTATCTGAAAGAATGGGGAGAGCCCGTTCAAACAGCCGATTATCAGGTGGTTCAGATTGAAAACGGCAACTACATTGCGTATGCCAAGGAGTACGATCTCAGCCTGGAATTCGACAGCGTAGAGGCGAAGAAGAAGTTCCAGCCACTTGTTTTGAAATATGCCAAACGGGATCAAGAGGACATGACCGGATTGCTCAAGGCTTCTTGGTGGCAGCCGCTTTATCATTCTCGTACGGAGCTGGCAGATTATGCTGTCATTACGAACAACGTGTTAAAAGACGGCCGTTATGTCGTGCAGTCTTTCTCCCTGAATGAAGAATCACCAAAAGTCGTAGAAGGCTTCCAGAAGCTGAATGCCAAGGTAAAGGTAGAGACATACAAGTTTTGGGTGGATCAACCGTTCTTTCATTATCTCAACGGCGAATCGAAGTAAAAACCGTGCATCGAAAAGCGTCCTTCCCTTCACAATATCGGGGAAAGGACGCTTTATTTTCTAACATGGATCATGAATGAAAAATTCCGTTTAGCGGATTTTGTCTATTTCTGGTATAATTTAGGGATAACCGTTGTTTTATGACGATAGTTGTATAGTCATGCTGATAGTTTGGGAGGGAATGAAGTGGAAAAGAAAGCGATAAGGCTACTGTTGTCCTGCTGTTTGTTCGCTTCGACAGCATTTGCAGCAAACGCATCAACGACAATGCCAACCTCAACGCAAAGCGGTACTGGAACATCCGTGCAGGCACCAGCAGATTTGTCAAAAGGGCTGCTCGTGAATACCTTCACTTCCCATCAGTGGAAACAAGATTCGCTCACAAAGCTTCTGGGGAAATCCGTAAAAGAATTTGATGATTATGTGTATTATCCACAAGGAATCAGCATGAAGTGGGACGAAAACAAGCAAGCGTTTGCCGTTCTCGTTGAACCTTCCTATAAAGGCGAAGTTCTAAAAGGGATTACGACCTCTAAAAGAAAAGACGAGATCATCCGAATCTTGGGTAAACCACATTTTTCAGATGAAAAGCTTGCGTTGATTGGTTATGCGGAACAGGGCTATCACTTGTTCTTCACGTTCACGCAGGATAAAGTAAAAGCCATTTCTATTTATCGTCGTGATCAGATCGCCGATACAAAAGCGCTTGTTGATATGGCTAAAAACTTGCAAGACTATGGTGAAAAATTAGGGGCACCCGCAGAATATGCTGATTTTTCTATCTTTGGTGCTTGGGGTAAGCCGGATTTTTCGTATCACCTTAGAGGAATCGGCACATACGCCTGGGAGTATCCTTCCAGAGGCATCGCCTACGATGGTATGCCAGATGATGCAACGCTAACCATCTACAGTAATTTTCCGAGCAAAGACAAGCTCGCGGATTTGAAAAACGTAAAGAACATCGTCTTTTCGAAAGAAGATTCCCTGTTCCTGATCGAAAAACTGAGAATCGAAAATGAAAAAGAAAAAATCGAATTGGCAAAAAAAGCCGGAATTCCTTCACCAGACAAGAAAAAAATTGCCGTGATAGATTCAGACAATTTGTACAATACCGCGAATCTACGTTTCTACCAGCCAGATTACACACCGCAAGCTCAACTGTTTCCAGGTTATTTTATCGATGAAGTAACATGGCTGGACAACAACTGGGTCATGTATCAGACCATGATGGGTGTGGGAGTTTATCATGTCGCTACCCATGAAAAGATAGAAATTGTAGGGATGGAGAAAAAGGCAAACGAGCCGTTTGATATGCTGGATGTCCTTTCAGTCAAGCCGGATCTGACGAAAAAAGCAATTGTGTTTGAAGTTAGCATGAAAGAGAAGAAACAGACTTACACGGTGCGCTATCAAATCACGGGTAACAAAATCACGTTCTCCAAGTAAAGAGTAGGAACTAGTGCTCTTTTTTGGCGCTGATGGGCGAGCTGGCTGCTTCCTTCTCGGCCAGATACGAGCGCATGCCTCGAACAAACAACTCACGAAGGACCTCCTGCTGCGTTTTGCTGCTGACAAGAGAGCGAATGAGCTCTAGCTCAGCTACCAATTCTGAATCAAGGTGAAGGTTGACAGTCTTCCCTTTGGTCCGTGGGTGCAGCTCGTAGTAATCCGTTGATTTTTTTACGATTCCTTCGATGACAAGAGCTTCGTCCAACCATTCATGGACAGGGATATACAAGCATGGTGCTTCTAAAATAATATGGGTCAGTTCTTCGCTAAAGCGTATAGCGAGGGTCTGGCCCTTTTTTTTATGCAAGTCGCGGATTTGTCGTGATCTCTCTTGATTGGCAACTGTATTTTCCAGCGTGAGTACGGCCAGTTCCATAGTGCCTCCTTACGGGATGAGCAGTTCTTCTTCTGGTACCGACAACAATACTTCTCCCGTTTTTTCCAATTGGACTTGGTAGGTGAAGTGCTGATCGCTTCGCTCGATGGATGTGATGATTCCCCAGCAGCAATCGCTCTTTCTTGTGAGTTGGACACGATCCAAAACCTCGTAGCTCGGGCGAAGATACCCTTTTTTATATAGATAAGTGAGTACGGATTCTCGAGGAAAAAGAAATCGTTTGTTTCCTTGTTTACTGACCAAAAGGGGGAAGGACTCCCGTTCGTCTATACAATCTCCTAAATAGCCTTGATCTGCCCAGCGTTTGACGGTAGCCATACTGCCAGCACGACCGGCTTTTGACTCCAGGATGTCGAGTATTTCGCGCGAAGAGAGAAACGCTTTGCGCTTTTCGAGTTGCGTCAGGTAGTTTTTGCGCTCGGCTTCCAATTGGCTGAGAAGCGCATGTGCTTCCGCGATTTTTTGTTTCACTATCCTGATCTCCAGGTCGTAATCCTTCATACGGAATGGCCCTTTCTACCTTGTTTGTTTTTATCCTATTCAAACATGAAATCATTCATGTCAATTCAAGCAGATTGATTTCGTTTCATTACTAGGCAAATACGAAATGTAACAATCATAAAAAAGCGAATTCGCACATTGATTAATAGCAAGCATGTTTAGATCTGGTGAGGAGGTTGTGGACCGATGAGCATTCCCAATGAGCTTGCAAAAAATTTCTCGGAAGTCGTGCCTGCCCTAAAACCGATGGAAGCCATCCATGAAGCGAATCGTTGCTTGTATTGCTACGACGCACCCTGTATTAAGGCTTGTCCCACGTCGATTGACATCCCTTCCTTCATCAAAAAAATTGCGACCGGGAATTTGTTCGGATCAGCCCGGACGATCATGGAATCGAATCCCGTCGGGGCGAGCTGCGCGCGCGTATGTCCAACCGAGGAGCTGTGTGAGGGTGCCTGTGTACTTAATTCAGCCTCCAAGCCCATCATGATCGGCCTGCTCCAGCGTCACGCGACAGACTGGGCAATCCAAAATCAGGCCACGCTTTTTTCAAAAGGCGAAGCAAATGGAAAACGGGTAGCCATCGTCGGAGCGGGCCCTGCGGGATTATCAGCAGCGCGTGAGCTTGCGCGCCTCGGCTACGCGGTTACGGTATTTGAAGCAAAGGAAAAAGCGGGGGGATTGAACACGTACGGCATCGTGTCGTTCCGTCTGCCACAGGAAATTTCGCTATGGGAAGTAGAGCAAGTAGAGGCATTGGGGGTAGAGATACGTACCCATACACGAATCGGCGAGGATGTGTCGCCAGATGAGCTACTTGACCAGTATGACTCCATCCTGTTGGCAGTCGGTATGGGCAATGTCCCTCAGCTGAATATCCCGGGAGAAGAACTGGAAGGTGTTCTCGATGCCATCGCACTTGTGGAGGAGACCAAGACCAAGCCACTATCAGACGAGATGCTAGGCAAAAAAGTCGTGATCATCGGTGCGGGGAATACGGCAATTGACGCTGCCACCTGTTCGAAACGGCTGGGTGCAGACAATGTCCAGATTCTGTACCGGCGGACCGTTCAGGAGATGTCCTGTTATCAGTTTGAGTACGAATTCGCCAAGCAGGATGGCGTAGAATTCCGCTGGCTCGTTGCCCCAACGCGTGTGCTCGAGGAAAATGGCCGAGTAAAAGGATTAGAACTGGTGCGCATGGAGCTGGGTGAGCCAGATGAGAAAGGAAGAAAGCGTCCAGTAGCAATTCCAGGCAGTCATTTTGTCATCGAAGTAGATTATGTCGTCAAAGCGATCGGACAAAACAGACATCTGTCCTTACTAGAAGCATTTGGGCTCCAACATCGCAATGGGATTGTCGAGGTCGAGGAAGGCACCTATCGAACCTCCCATGTCAAAGTTTACGCGGCGGGCGATGTCATTTTTGGTGGAGGCAAAACAGATGCGATGGTCGTCGATGCAGCCAATCATGGGAAACGAGCGGCTCATGCCATCCACCAATCGCTCAATGATCAAATACAGCCAGTATAAAGGAGGAGAACGATCATGGCAGATCTCAGCATTAATCTGGCGGGAATCCAATCCCCGAATCCATTCTGGTTGGCCTCTGCGCCGCCGACCAATTCAGGCTACCAAGTACAGCGAGCCTTTGAAGCGGGCTGGGGTGGCGCGGTCTGGAAGACACTCGGAGAGCCGATTATCAACGTCACCTCTCGCTTTGCCGGTCTGAACTTCGGGGGTCAGCGCGTCTTTGGTTTCAACAACATTGAACTGATTACGGACAAACCGCTTGAGGTCAATTTGAAGGAAATGGATGAAACGAAGCGGCGTTTTCCGAAGCACACGTTGATTGCGTCGTTAATGGTTGAACATAAACGGGAAGCATGGCACGAGATTGTCAAAAAGGTAGAGGCAATCGGCGTAGACGGTCTGGAATTGAATTTTGGCTGTCCGCACGGCATGGCAGAACGCGGGATGGGCTCTGCGGTTGGTCAGCATCCAGATTTAATCCGGCAACAGGTCGAATGGGTAAAAGAAGTCGCCCAAACTCCTGTCATCGTCAAGCTCACCCCAAACATTACGGACATTCGCTTTACTGCACGAGCCGCAAGCCTGGGAGGGGCAGATGCCATCAGCATGATCAACACGATTAACAGCTTGATGGGGGTTGACCTCGACAAATGGCTGCCGATCCCACACGTGGATGGAAAAGGGGCGCACGGCGGCTATTGTGGACCAGCAGTCAAACCAATCGCTCTGAACATGGTCGCAGAATGTGCACGCGATCCCAAGGTTGGTATTCCGATCTCTGGTATTGGAGGAATCTCTGATTGGCGCGATACCGTTGAATTTCTGCTGATGGGTGCAACAGGTGTTCAAGTATGTACAGCTGCCATGCATCATGGATTCCGGATCGTCGAAGACATGATTGATGGGCTTACTAATTACCTGGATCAGCGCGGAATTGCCTCCGTGATGGACATTGTCGGAAAAGCCGTGCATACGTACTCGGATTGGGGCTACTTGAATCTTAATTACAAGGTCGTGGCACGCATCCATGAAGAGACCTGTATCAATTGCAACAAGTGTCATATCGCTTGTGAGGACACCTCGCATCAATGCATTGACATTGTTCCTGATGCAGTAACAGGCAAAGAGCGCTTGGTCGTACGAGAAGAAGATTGTGTGGGCTGTAATTTGTGCTCCATCGTTTGTCCAGTGGAAGGAGCGATCGAGATGGTCGAGATCCCGAGCGACAAAGCCCCTCTCAGCTGGAATCAGCGGCAGGCTGCGTTGGCTGCGGGTGGTAGCTGCGAGCTGTAAAGCAATCATGTTTTCGGCGTGGGATGCATAGCGTGTACAAGGGAAAGCATGTCTACTCAGCGACGGGTTGAAGGGGAGATGATCATCGGATGAAAAAATGGATTCGAAATGGCACAGTCGTGACAGCGTCAGACACGTATCAGGCGGACATTTTGATCGAAGGGGAAAAGGTAGTCGCAATTGGCTCCAAACTGGATGGGAAAGATGCCGAAATGATCGATGCTACCGGGTACTACGTTTTCCCAGGAGGGATTGACCCACATACCCATCTCGATATGCCTTTTGGCGGAACGGTTACTTCCGATAACTTTTATACAGGCACGAAGGCAGCAGCCTTTGGCGGGACGACGAGCATCATCGATTTTTGCCTGACAAATAAAGGGGAGCCATTGCATTCATCCATTTCGACCTGGCACGAAAAAGCAAGAGGGAAAGCGGTCATTGACTACGGCTTTCACCTGATGGTTTCAGATGCGAACGATCAAGTGCTCGAGGAATTGGGAGCAGTCGTACGAAATGAAGGGATTACTTCGCTCAAAGTATTCATGGCTTACAAAAATGTACTGATGGCCGATGATGAGACGTTATTTAAAACATTGGTTCGCGCTAAGGAACTAGGTGCGCTGGTACAGGTCCATGCAGAGAATGGAGACGTTTTGGATTATTTGATCAAGCAGGCAATTGCAAAAGGGCAGACAGACCCCGTGTACCACGCCTACACCCGCCCTCCTGAAGCGGAAGGAGAGGCGACAGGACGTGCAATCGCATTGACTGCACTGGCAGATGCCCAGCTTTATGTTGTGCATGTATCTTGTGCAGAGGCAGTGCGCCGGATCGCAGAGGCTCGGGAAAAAGGATGGAATGTGTACGGGGAGACATGCCCGCAATATTTGGTACTCGACATTACGGATCTACAGAAGCCGGGTTTTGAAGGGGCGAAGTACGTCTGGTCCCCCCCACTCCGGGAAAAGTGGAATCAGGACGTCTTGTGGAACGCGTTGAAAAACGGCATCTTGCAAACGGTTGGTTCCGATCATTGCTCCTTTAATTTCTCCGGACAAAAAGAACTGGGGCTGGGGGATTTCACAAAAATCCCGAATGGTGGACCAATCATTGAGGACCGCATGCGCCTCCTCTTCTCGGAAGGCGTAGCAAAGGACAAGATCAGTCTCAATCAGTTCGTCGATATGACCTCTAC
This sequence comes from Brevibacillus brevis NBRC 100599, assembly GCF_000010165.1. NCBI lineage: Bacteria > Bacillati > Bacillota > Bacilli > Caryophanales > Paenibacillaceae > Brevibacillus > Brevibacillus brevis. The sequence continues at coordinate 3,431,001 of NC_012491.1, read as the reverse complement.
AAAAGTAGCCAAATTGTTCGGGATGTTCCCGCAAAAAGGAACGATTGCGGTAGGTTCGGACGCGGATATTGTATTGTTTGATCCAACGGTGAAGCGCACGATCTCTGTTGAAACACACCATATGAATGTCGACTACAATCCATTTGAAGGGATGGTGGTGAACGGCGATATCATTTCTGTGCTTTCGCGCGGCTCATTTGTCATTCGTGATCAGCAATTCGTCGGTCAAGCCGGGACTGGACGCTTTGTAAAACGATCGACCTTTGCAAGACCGTAATAAGGGAGAGCGTAAAAAGGCGAGGAGGGCGCATATGGCAGATATCATTCGCATCGGCTTGATTCAGGCAAAAAACGATGTCCACGGAGACGAACCGGTTCATTTGCACAAAGAAAAAGCCATAGAGAAGCATGAGAGGATGGTGCGGGAGGCGGCAGCCAAAGGGGCACAAATCATCTGTCTGCAAGAAATCTTCTATGGCCCCTATTTTTGTGCAGAACAGCAACCGAAATGGTATGAGTCAGCGGAAGAAGTCCCAAATGGACCGACCGTGCAACATTTCTCTTCCCTTGCCCGTGAATTAGGAACCGTACTCATTTTACCTGTGTATGAACGCGTAGGGATCGGAACGTATTACAATACCGCCGCTGTGATTGATGCGGATGGCACGTATTTGGGCAAATATCGCAAGCAGCATATTCCGCATGTCGGAGTGGGAAGCAGCGGCTGCGGATTCTGGGAGAAATATTACTTTAAGCCCGGCAATCTCGGGTATCCCGTTTTTGAAACCGTTTTTGCCAAGGTTGGGGTGTATATATGCTATGACCGACATTTTCCAGAGGGCGCACGATTGCTTGGCTTGAACGGAGCCGAAATTGTATTTAATCCGTCTGCGACGGTAGCGGGCTTATCCGAATACTTGTGGAAGCTCGAGCAGCCTGCTCATGCTGTAGCCAATGGTTACTATGTGGCAGCGATCAATCGGGTAGGGACAGAAGCGCCGTGGAACATGGGAGAGTTTTACGGACAATCGTACTTGGTCGATCCGCGCGGACAATTTGTCGCCATGGGGAGCCGGGATCAGGATGAGGTCATTCTCGCTGAAATGGACCGCAACACAATTCATGAGGTGCGAGATACGTGGCAATTTTATCGGGATCGCAGACCGGAGACCTACGAAAATATGGTAAAGCTATTACCTTAAGAAAAGAGTGAGGGAGGTGCCGGTTACGCGCCTTCCTCCTTTTCACATCATTGGAAGGATTCCATCAGAGTCAAAAGGAGCGTTCAGGGATGAGGCAGATTGTATATCGAGGGGTCGAATACGGTGAGGGACTTCGTGTCGTGAAAGCGCAAAAGTATGAGAGAGCAGAAAGGCGTCATTTTACAAACGGTGCGAGTGCAAAGGCAGTGTTTGGCGCTGGTGTTTACTTGGTGAGCAATCCGGAAATCGCCGCACAGTATGCGATTTGTCATGCAGAAACCAATGGAGAGAAGGCAGTGGTGCTGAGTCAGCAGCTTCATTTGCAGGGTCTCGTTTGTTTGGACGAGCGCTATGGGGAAAATGAACTGCGCATCGATGCATTGCGTGCTGCTTTTTCAGAAGAGGAACTCGAACAAAGACAAAACGGAATGGGCTATGAAGAGTGGCTGCAATGGACAGGGGACAAGGTGCGTGCGTATTTGATTGCCTGTGGATACCGGGGGATTCGGTATCGAATCAGCCCGGAGCTAACGTATTATATTTGCTATGAGCCTGACGTTCAAATCGAAGAGATTGCGATACTATCTGTGCTCGATGTCAGTCCATTTAAAATAGAGTAAGTGAGTAAACGAAAGACTGGCAAGCCCAACGGGGCAGCCAGTCTTTTTCGGTAGCTTGCGATTAGGAAGCAATTGTTTGTTTGTTGTTTGCCGTGATTTTCTCATAATCGTTGGCACTCAAGATCGAACCATCATTTTTCATCATCCATGTGTAAATCACAAGGGAAATTAGTAATCCGACAGTCCAGGCATTGTCCCAAATAATGGATAAGCCCGGAATGTATTTACTAATAAAAGGAATCGCAATCCCGATGAGCATCGCCCAGATGGCTCTGCCATTAAAACCCGTTTTGTAGGTGTAGATTCCATTTGTTTTGTACAACTCTGTTAAATGAATACGCCGCTTGCGCACAAGCCAATAGTCGGCGATGGCTATTCCGTCAATCGGACCTAACAAGGCTCCATATGTGCCGAGCCATAAAAAGATGTAGTTGCCGAAGTTCTCTAAAATGTACCAAGGCTGCAACAAGAGCGACACGACCCCAGCGATGAGGGCGCCGGCTTTATAGGAGAGACGGCGAGGGGCTAGATTTTCCACTGCCCGGGCAGGAGCGACGATATTGGCCGCTACGTTGGTCGTCAATGTGGCAAGAATAATTCCAATCGTTCCAAGGAAAATGGCGAAAGGCGAGAATTTAGCCAACACGGCAGCAGGGTCCCACAACGCTTCTCCGTAAATTACGACAGTAGCAGAAGCGACTGCAACTCCGATGAATGAGAAGAAACCCATCGTGGTCGGTAACGAAGAGGATTGTCCAATGACTTGGGCTTTTTGACTTTTGGCATACCGACAGAAATCCGGAATGTTGAGGGCCATCGTTGCCCAAAAAGCAATGGCTCCCGTCAATGCTGGGAAGAAAACCTTCAGAAATTCAGCAGTGGTAGTGAATTTCGAAGGTGCAGAGAGCATCGGTCCCCATCCGCCTGCTTTCGTTAGCGCCCAGACGAGAAGAGCCAAACTCATAATGATCAGGATGGGAGCAGCCCAAGCCTCCATTTTTTTGATCGCTTCGGGACCGCGATAAGCGACCCATACGTTTAACAGCCAAAAGCCAAAGAAGGATATCCAGAGATGTCCGGGAACATTTGCCCAGCCTGTCATCGACATGAGGAGTGTATCGATGGCAGCACCTCCGAACCAACAGTTGATGCCAAACCAGCCTGCACCAATCAAACCGCGAGCGACAGCAGGGATGTGCGCTCCTTTGGAGCCAAACCAGAGGCGCGCAAAAACTGGATACGGAATGCCAAATTTCGTCCCGGCATGAGAGTTAAGGAGAATGGGAATAAGGACAATACAATTACCGAGAATGATCGTCAAAATGGCCTGCCACCAGTTCATACCCAAGGAAATTAACCCTGCCGCCATTGCATACGTTGGCAAACAGATCGACATACCAATCCACAAGCTGGCGAAGTTGTAAGATGTCCAGGTGTGCTCTGCTGTTCTCGTCGGTCGAAGACCTTCATTATAAAGCGGACTGTTCTTGATTGCCTCTTCGCCTTCCTTCGTCAGGGTAACAATTCCATTTGATACCGTTTGCGTCTTCACTTCTTTCCCTCCTTTGCTTTTCAAGATGTCTCGTATTCGGACAAGCTCCCCAGTTTGTCTTGAATACAAGTTGTAACATTATATTGGGGGAAAGAAGGCCTAATACCTGAATTTTCGTCGTAAAAAGATAGCCTGCAACGACAAGCTTCGCCATTGACAATGGGAATGATTCTACCTTTTTACCTAATGAGGGTGGTAAGATGAAGCAAGGGGTGAGCAAGCTGTGACGACAAGAAAAATCCATATGTCTTTGCAAACCAGAATGATCTTATTAATTACTATCGTTATTATTCTGATTGTTTCGTCAATTGGAATGGTATTTTCTTCCCTTGTTGCGTCTTCGATCGAAGAGCAGGTGGGCAAAAAAGCATTAAGTGTGGCGAAGATCGTTGCCAGCGATCCTGAGTTGCGTAGTGCTTTTTCAAGCAATGATCCTCCTGCGCTCATTCAACCTATCGCTGAAAACGTCCGTGTTCAAACCGGAGCAGAGTTTGTGGTCGTGGGAAACCATGAGGGAATTCGGTATGCGCATCCGATTGCGGATCGGATTGGAAAGGAAATGGTGGGAGGAGATAACGAGCCTGGACTCTCGCATGGTCAATCTTACATATCGAAGGCGGTTGGCAGCATGGGACCATCATTGCGAGGGAAGGTGCCGATCAAAAATGAAGAAGGGGACATTATCGGAATCGTTTCCGTTGGGTTTCTGCTAGAGGATATCGAGGAGGCCATTGACCTCTACCAAGACCGTATCTTGATTCTGACTCTTCTCGCTTTGTTGTGCGGTGTTGCTGGTGCCATTGCACTCAGTCGCTATTTAAAGCGCTTAATTTTGGGATTGGAGCCGGAGGAGATCGCATCGTTGTACGTAGAGAGAAATGCTGTACTGGAGTCAGTCCGCGAAGGCATCGTGGCGATTGACCGCAATAAACGCATTACAATGATGAACAAGGCTGCCATTCGTATTTTGAACTTACCGGAAGACGAGTTTCATCGCAAAGAAATAGTGGAAGTGCTACCAGACAGTCGTATGCCAGAAGTTCTGGAATCAGGCGAGCATCAATTCGATCGCGAAACGATCATGAGCGGAAAAGAAATCATTGTGAATCGACTTCCGATCAAGTTCGGGGGGAAGGTCGTAGGAGTGGTCAGCAGCTTTCGACCCAAATCGGAAATTGACCAGCTAGCTTCTGAATTGTCCCAAGCGAGGCGTTATGCGGACGTACTTCGCGCCCAAACACACGAATTTCACAATTTGTTGTATACCATTTCCGGCTTGTTGCAGCTTGGTTCGATTCAGGAAGCGGTCGAGCTGATTACGAGTGAAACGTCCGCACAACAAGAGATGATTTTATTTTTGGCGAAGCAAATTCCTGACCCATTAATAGGCGCGTTGCTGTTAGGCATGCACAATCGAGCCAAGGAGCTGAAAATTCAATTCGTCATCCATCACGACAGCCACTTGAAGGAGCTCCCGCCGACGATTAACCGACAACAGATCGTGGTTTTATTGGGGACACTGATCCAAAATGCGATGGAAGCTGTCAACGAGCCATGTGTCGAGCACAAACGAGTGGAGTGTTATTTGTCTGACACAGGCGATGAGATCATGTTTGAAATCGAGGACTCAGGACCGGGAGTTGGGGAAGAACTGCGAGAAAAAATATTCGAACACGGCTTCTCAACGAAAAAAGGCGAAGATCGTGGAATTGGTCTGGCCAAGGCGCATGGAATCATTAATGAATGGGATGGCTATATTCTCGTCGGCAAAAGCGAGCTAGGAGGCGCACTTTTCACAGTATCTCTACGCAAAAAAATGGAGGTGGCATCTTGAGAAAACTGGAGGTTCTCATCGTTGAGGACGATATGCGGATTATCGATATCAACAAGCGATTTGTCAGCAAGATTGAAGGCTTTGAAGTCATTGCTACAGCAACGAATGGGACGGATGCCAAAGAATTACTGTCTTGTACGCGCCCCCAGCTCGTTTTGTTGGATGTGTATCTGCCTGACATGCTGGGAACGGAGCTGGTCTGGCATATTCGGCAACATTACCGCGAAGTTGACGTGATCATGATCACCGCAGCCAAGGAAATGGAAATGGTACAGGAAGCACTGCGCGGCGGAGTGTATGATTACATCGTCAAGCCGCTGGTTTTCGAGCGTTTTCGTGAACGGCTGGAAAGCTATCGCAAGCATGTCATTCGGACGAGAGAAGCCGTCGAGGTAGACCAGGAAGTCATTGACCAAATGCTGACCAGAAGACTGGTCGCCCCGAAAAATCGAGATGTGCTTGCTCCAAAAGGAATTGATCTCTTAACGTTGGAAAAGGTGATCGAAGCGATCAGACAGACGGGAGACAAGGGGGTCTCGGCGGAGGAAATTGGCCGCGAGATTGGAACCAGTCGAACAACGGCGCGACGGTATTTAGAATACTTGGTCCTGGAAAAAAAGGCGCGTGCTGACTTGATTTATGGCACAGTTGGCAGACCGGAGAGAAAATATCGCTATCTTCCGTCATGTTCCATGAACAATATGAACAAAAAGTGATTAATTTTCAAAATAGACCTTATGCACGAAAACTATTCCCCTGGCTACCGCGGTGGTACATTATGTTCAAGCGTGATAGCGCTTACAAATAAGCGGGTTAAGGGGGATATTTGCTTGATAAAAAGAAAAAAAGTGCTAATCACATTGTCCACTTTTCTTACACTAGTTTTGGCTGCTTGTGGTGGAGGTACCGGAAATACGGGAACAGCAACTCCCGGAGCGCAGCCTGCCCCAGAGGCATCCAAATACCCGGAAAAGCCGATCGTGTATGTAGCTCCATCCGGTGCAGGTGGGGGCTGGGATAAGACAGCTCGCTCGGTAGCAAAGGTGTTAGTAGAAAGCAAGCTGGTGACAGAAACCATCACGGTAGAAAACAAGCCGGGCGGCGGGGGAACCGTGTTCTTGGCTGAGTATGTAAGCAAAGACAAAGGCAATCCTTATAAATTATTCGTGAGCTCTCCTCCTATCTTGATTAACCATAACAAAAAAGAGGGGAACAGCCCATTTGGCTACAAAGAGGTCACACCATTGGCGCAAATGACGAAAGATTTCGGTACTCTTGTTGTAAAAGCGGATTCACCTCATAAGGACATCAAGAGTGTGCTGGATGCGATCAAGGCTGACCCTAGCAAAATTACTCTGGCAGGGGGCTCTGCTCCTGGATCGATGGACCATCTGATCGGCGTATTACCAGCAGCTAAATATGGAATTGATCCGAAAAGCGTCAAATACGTCTCGTATGATGGCGGTGGAGAAGCAATGGCAGCCTTGTTGGGCGGGAATGCAGACATCATTGCAACGGATGCTTCCAGTGTGGGTGAATATTTGAAAGCAGGGAAAATTCGCGTGCTGGGCGTTACTTCTGATGAACGTCTCGGCGGCAATTTGAAAGAGATCCCGACATTAAAAGAGCAAGGCATTGATGCGACGTTCACGATTTGGCGCGGTGTTTTCGGTCCGGCTAATATGCCAGCAGACGCAAAAGCTTACTGGGATGCCAAGCTGAAAGAGCTTTCCAAGCATGAGGCATGGGCCAAAGAATTGGCGGCAAACGGTTGGGAAAGCGAGTACAAGGACGCTGCTGCTTTCTCAGCATTCCTGGACGAACAAGATAAGCAGGTCAAAGAACTGTTGACATCACTGGGAATGTCGAAGTAGGGAGAGGAGGGGCATCCCCTCCTTTTTCCACACCTTAGGAGGTATACATGAACCTGATGTTTGATCGGATCGGTAGCCTGTTCTTTGCGCTTGTAGGTGCACTCTTTATTGCTGAAAGTCAAAATATTTCGTCTAGTGCGTATGGAAGTCAGGTCGGACCGAATATGTTTCCATTCGGACTTGGCGTCATCCTGATCTTGTTGAGCTTGCGACTGTTGTGGGAGACCTATAAGAAAGGCGTGGTTGCTTCCACATCCGAGCCGCAGAGTCCACTGCGTTATAAGCGGTTTTTATTCATTTTGGCAGCGACAGTTTTGTATGTTTTGTTGCTGGAGCAACTCGGTTATGTTATCGCGAGCTTCGCATTCCTTCTGTATGCCTTCACCATGATGGGCAGTAAAAGCGTACTTAAATCGGCAATCGTTTCCTTACTGTTTTCAGTAGGCGTTTATGTCATCTATGTGCATTTGCTAAAAGGTACGCTTCCAGGACTACCTGCCTGGCTAGGCGTATAGGGAGGGGATAGATTAGCATGAGTGCCTTGCAATTTTTGGCGGATGGTTTTCTCGTTGCCTTACAGTGGCATAATCTGGTCTTTGCCTTTATTGGCGTCCTGATCGGTACTGCGGTAGGGGTCCTTCCCGGCATCGGTCCGATGAGCGGCGTCGCGTTACTGATGCCCGTTACGGCTTCCTTGACCTCTGGCTTGCCTCCTGAGAGTGCGGCGGCTAGCGCACTGATTTTGTTGGCAGGCGTTTACTATGGTGCGATGTACGGTGGCTCTACGACATCCATTTTGTTAAATACACCGGGTGAATCCTCCTCTGTCGTCACGACATTGGATGGCTATCAGATGGCCAAACAGGGACGTGCTGGCGCAGCGCTGTCGATTGCAGCGATCGGTTCTTTTGTCGCGGGGCTAGTAGCGTTGATAGCGCTTGTGTTTTTAGCTGATCCATTATCCGATCTCGCTTTGAAATTCGGCCCCGCTGAATATTTCTCCCTCATGCTTCTCGGTTTGTGTGCGGTCAGCGGACTGGGGGGTAAGTCGATGACGAAAGCCCTCATTATGACAGTCATGGGACTGTTGCTTGCGACAATTGGGATGGATACCGTTTCGGGTGTGGCGCGATTTACTTACGATATTCCCGATTTGTACCAAGGCTTGGAGTTTCTCACGATAGCAGTTGGTTTGTTTGCCCTTGGAGAAGTGTTCAAGACGATAATCGAAGACGATCAATCCTCAAAGGAAATCATTAAAGTAGGGAGGGTACTGCCTTCCAAGCAGGACTTGAAAGAAAGTGCCGGACCGATTACACGCGGGTCGTTGCTCGGCTTTTTCATTGGTGTTTTGCCTGGTGCTGGCGCTACCCTCGCATCCTTCTTCTCGTATATTTTTGAGAAAAAGCTGAGCAAAGATCCTAGCCGCTTTGGAAAAGGAGCGATCGCAGGTGTAGCAGCACCGGAGTCTGCAAACAATGCTGCTTCTGGCGGTGCGATGATTCCACTGTTGACGTTGGGCATTCCCGGCTCTGGTACCACTGCGATTTTGATGGGTGCCTTATTGATGTATAACGTACAGCCGGGGCCACTATTGTTTAGTGATCATCCACAGATTGCTTGGGGCTTGATTGCTAGTATGTTTATTGGAAATGTCATGTTGCTGGTTTTGAATATGCCTTTGGTAAAAGTGTTTGCCAAAATTATTGAAACACCGTCCCATTTCCTGCTTCCGCTCATTATCGCGATTTCCGTTTTCGGTGTGTACGCTGTGCAAATCAGTACGTTTGACCTGATTTTGCTTGTGATTTGTGGGGTAGCTGGCTATTACCTGACGAAAAACGACTTTCCACTGGCACCACTTGTCCTCGGCCTTGTTTTGGGACCGATGATCGAAAATAACATGAGAAGAGCGTTGACCACCTCGAATGGCGACTTCTCAATCTTCTTCACGAAGCCGCTTTCCGCTGCTTTTCTGGTTTGTGCGGTTCTGTGGTTGCTGATCCCTCTACTCTTAAAACGCAGAGGGAAGCAGGTCATTATCAGTGAAGAAGCGTAACCTCATCTTTTTTGTCTTGACAGCTTCCTCGCAAGCCCGTATCATTGGAAAAATTTCGAGGAACTGTTCTGCCTGATGATTGAAGCAGAACAGTAGAGGAGAGACAGACATGTTAAACATTGAACCTGTTATCTTGGAAGGCAAACAGGTCCGATTGGAGCCGCTCAGAATGGCTCATGTGGACGGAATCAGGGAAGCAGGTGCATACGAAGAGATTTGGCCGCATATGTCCATAGCCATTCGAACGAGAGAAGATGCTCAGGCTTTTATCCTGCAGGCTTTAAAAAATGAACAAGCCCAATCAGAATTGCCATTCGTCATCATTCGCCGAGCAGATGAGCAGATCATCGGGAGCACGAGATTCTTAGGGATAGCGAAAAAAGATCGTGGGCTGGAAATCGGGTTTACATGGCTGACCCCATCCGTCTGGAAAACGGGTGTCAATACGGAATGTAAATGGCTGCTTCTGCGCCATTGCTTCGAACAACTGGGGTGTATTCGCGTACAGCTCAAGACAGATTCGCGCAATTTGAATTCGCAACGTGCCATTGCCCGAATCGGTGGCATTCGAGAAGGTGTCCTGCGTAATCATATGGTGATGCCAGATGGATATATTCGCGACTCGGTATACTTCAGCATACTCGATCGTGAATGGCCAGAGGTCAAGCAAAAGCTGCAATTGTTGCTGTTTGGTGAATAAAGACTTGGATTGATTGAAGGGCGTTCAGAGCATGTGTACAATAGGGGTGAACCAAGAGGGTTTACTCTGACAAGACCCGGAAAAGAGGGTATACATGAGACTGCGTTTGTCGACACCGGGCTATTTATTGTTGCTCGGGGATCTGATCGCCTTTGTGCTTTTTGTTTATTACGGAAAAATCATTCATAACTACCCAGTCACGGTCATGGGAATGATCGAAACATTAGCGCCTTTCCTCGTAGGATGGATCATTGCGATTCTGCTTTTCAAGAGCTACGGACACCGAACGTATGAATCTGCGGGCCGACAATTATTATCGGTACTGATTACTTGGACAGTAGCGGCACCCATTGGCTTACTGATACGCTCCTGGTGGACAGATGTACCGACTACGCTTATTTTTGCAGGTGTGACTTATTTCATCACGCTGGCGTTTTTGTTTGGATGGCGCGTACCGTTCGCCATCGGCTACGCGATCTACAAACGCAAGAGAGTACTGGCAACCAGCTAATAAAGTGACCCGAATTGGTTACGCTATCCTATGAACGACGTAGGAGGTGAATCAATTGGGAAAGAACAACAACAGCAAAGACCTCGGGAAAAATCGTGGTAAAACGCTGGATGAAAATGATCGCAACACAAATTTGCGACAATCGAATCATAATGATCGAAATGAAGGAACTGCAAAAGACCGCTGAGCAATCAGCGGTTTTCTTCATTGATACAGGTCATGATGTGATATAATAGATTTTGTTTTTCTAGCGAGTGGAGGGAAACGTATGACGGAACCGATGCAGAATGTACAGCCGGTGACCTTGTCGTCACAGGCGTTTTTACTTTTGTGCAGACTATATGATGGCTGCTATGACGAATTAAATCAAAATGAGCAGATTCGCGAACTTGTGGAGTCCATCGGGGATATTTTGTTGGCGGGTGTAGAGACATTGGAGAAACAAGAAACCAAGCCCAAAAATATTACCTTTCCACTTACCGTGCAACAAGCATTTTTCTTGCGTCGTCTCGTGATTGAGTTGTTGGCTCAGTCGCCTACGGACAAAGAAGACCGAACGACACAATGGCTACAGGAATGTGTGACAGCACTCGCTGGAGGCGGTGTCCAACCTAATGTCAAGCACTCGTGAGCTGCATGTGATTACGAGCGGTCGACATTCGCTTGATGACGCAATGCGAATGGCAGAAGCTGCTTATGCAGGTGGTATGAACTTTTTACACATACGGGAAAAACAGCGTACCGCAAAGGAATGCATGAACTGGGTAAAGGCATTGTCGAATGTTATCCCCCTTTCGTCCTTGATCATGAATGATCGGGTGGATGTGGCAGCTGCGTCTGGTTGTGCTGGTGCTCACCTGGCATACCATAGTCTGTCTCCTGCGGAAGCGAGAATGGTACTGAAGACTGGTCAAAAAATAGGGCGTTCTGTCCATTCCGTTGTGGAAGCACAGGAAGCCATTGCTGCAAAAGTCGATTACTTGCTCTACGGGCATATTTTTGCGAGTGGTTCGAAGCCGGGTCTTGCGCCAAGAGGAACAAACGAACTCGCGCAAATGACGGCAAGATGGCATGTGCCGATCATCGGACTCGGTGGTATCACACCAGATCGGACGACGCATGTTTTGGAAGCGGGTTGTGCGGGCATTGCTGTCTTATCGGGGATCACAGATGCAACGGATGCCAAGTCAGCAGCCAGCGCTTATCGAGAGGCATTGGATCGTTGGGAGGGGAAATAAAGCATGCGTGATAGACAAAGACTTCGAGAAAAGATGGGTGTATATTTTGTCATTGGCACGCAGGATTGCGGGTATTCCAGTGAAAAGACCGTGCAAACTGTGGAAGCAGCATTACGCGGTGGAGTGGGCACGCTTCAGCTACGCGATAAAGGAAGCAAGCTAACTGCTCAGGAACAATATGAGTTGGGCATTCAGTTGCAACAGCTATGCCGTGAACATGATACCGTATTTTTTGTGAATGACGATGTAGATCTGGCGATTCGCTTACAGGCAGACGGCGTTCATGTTGGGCAAGATGACATGACGTTGTCAGAAGTACGAGCCAAAGTTGGCTCTGAGATGTACATTGGTGTTTCGGCAGGTACAGTCGAAGAGGCACTTGCTGCCCAAAACGGTGGCGTCGATTGTATTGGTGTAGGAGCGATGTTCGCTACACGTTCCAAGGCAGATGCTGGTGAGCCCATCGGACCAGTTGGGCTAGAGGAGATCCGCAAGGCTGTCGGTCATGACTTGCCTATCGTCGGGATTGGTGGTATCACACTGGAAAATGCCACTGAAGTGCTTGCTGCGGGGGCCGATGGCGTCGCGATTATCAGTGCGATCAGCCGGGCAGAATCACCTGAAAAAGCAGCCCAAGCGCTTCAGCGGATTGTACGAACTCGTTAGCACGGACAAAGCGACGATTACATAAGGTAGGGTAATAGAAACAAACCAGGATGATGCAATCATGGCGATCAAAAGGAGGTGAAGCCGATGAAAAATCGGATTTACCGCATCGGATATGAATGGGTGAGCAAGCGGGAATTGCTCGAGCGATTGTTCATGACCGACTGCATTCTTATCGAACACAAGCGAATTCATCCCCCACCGGAGGATCAAGATACAGAATTGCCACCAGAAAAAGAAACTCATGCTGTTTTAGTTCGCAGTCAGCGCCGCCCCGGCGAATGGGTGACGTTTAACGGGCTATACGAAATACAGACGAGAGAGCCCATTCCCTGGATAGATTCACCGCTGGAGTATCATCAATTCGGCGTAGAATTGATTCCTGGTAATATTCGTAGGGAAAAGGCACCTCAAGGCAGGATACCAGCGCGAACCAAGCTGCAAATCGCAGCTGTTCGACAAGATACGGTATTTGTCACGGTTCCTGGGCATCCGTCCAGACGTTACGAAATGTCGTTGGCTCACGCTCGATTTGCCAAGGATAACCCGACAGAATTGGAAATGAAGCTGCAAGTATACGCTTTTCCTCCACGTAACGATATTTTTGTGGATTGGTTATTGAAAGAAGGGCGCAAAACAGGAATCATTACGCGCTCCAATCAGGAAAGGGTAGAAAAATCTGCTTTTCAGGTGTGGGAAGATCTACGCCAAGAATACGGAATTAGTGTCAGTGCAGCATTGATTGCGATTAAACAGGCACTCATTGTTCTCGATCGTGCTGGTGTCGAGACTGACTTCCCATATCCGCCCCAAGAGCGATCGGATATATCTTTGTTCAGTGAATCGGAGCGAGATGCTTTTTATTCCTACCAATCCGTTCGATGTTCGATGGCCGCTGTTGCTGCCTTGCTGACGGCAGACCCGAAAGATCCGTTGCAGGATACACTCTTGATGGATATCATGCTCGAGCAACAAATCAACCGCAGGCGCGAATAGCGTTTGCGGTTTTTAGGTTTTTCGCCAAAGGAGTAGTATAATGGAAATTGGTAGATGAACCCAATGAAAAGGACGTGTGACCCATCATGTATGTATCTATGAACAGACTGACTGTACCAGCAGACTACCAATCCCATTTGGAGCGTGCATTTGGTAATGGAGGAGAACGGATGAAGGAGGTTCCTGGTTTTTTGGAGTTCCTTTTCCTGGCACCTACGGAAGGTGACGAATACATCGTGTTTACGAAATGGACAGATGAAGAATCGTTTAAAAATTGGACGGAAAGCGAGGCTTTCAAGCGCGCACATACAGGAACCAATCCAAATAGCCCGGTAAAATCGGATTTGCGCAATTACGCTGTCAAGTCCCATTCATAAAGCGAAAGCATTTGTCTCTATGGGGGCAGATGCTTTTTGGATTGGTTGACGAATAAACATCCTTGACCTTTTTATGCTCGATCGTGATATGATAGAAAATGTTGGGAAAGCGGTTTCAGTCAAACACGGTTAGGAGGTGAGGGTCTCCGAAAGCGGCAATAAAAGCGCGCGATAATAGGATGCTAGCCGAGATTGTTTGTCTGTAAGGATAAGAAGAGAACCTGATTGGATGGTGTCATTCTCTGCACCAGGATATCATCAAGCCGCTTTACATCTTGTCTCATTTGCGTCCATAATAGAGCCTATACATACTTGGGAAAATAGCCTCAATGAAGCACGGAGAAAAGGAGCCAGAGTGTTTTGAAAAATCGAATAAGTAAGTATCTTACTCATTTGGTCCCTGCGGCGGTGGCCAAGACGTTTTCCTTTCTTTCAGATCATCATTACTCTGCTTTGCTTCTAGAAGACCGCGAAAATACAGAGGCTTTGTTTGTTCAGCAAATCACGAAATGGATTGAAGTAGTAAATGCAGTCGACACGTGTGCATTCGAGCGAGAATGGAGCGAAATGGCGTGAAATGGCGTACCAATTTTCGTTGCTCGGAATGAATCTTACGTATTTACAGCAATTTTTGCGCAAGTGTCGAGACGTTATTTTCGAAGAAATGAATAACAACGCATTTTCTCTTGCCACGACGGAAATGGAGCGAGTAGAGCTTTTGCAAGCACAGCTTCGTCTCTATCAATCGATGGACTACATATTGCAACAAATGGACGATGTTTTCAACAAAAATTCGCATCAATTTCCAATTGAAAAAACACCAACTTCTCCTACAAGTGACACCAAAGGAGAAAATGTAACCATGCTCGCTGAACAGGAGCTTGTCCAATTGGTTCTACAGTCCAGTGATATTGCCGTTTTGATGATTGACCGCCAGCTAAGAGTCATTGAGGCGAATTACGCGGTCTGTCATTTATATGGCGTGGATCGGAATCAACTCATTGGTGAAAACATTGATCATGCCCTTCGCCCTCATGTAAGCGAGCGTTTTGTCCAGTGGGTGATTGAACGCGGGCAGTCCGGTCATTATGTTGCGGAATACAGAGGCAAATGGACGACAGTGAGTACGAGCCCCATTTATTACAGTGGAGAGATGTGGGGAGCGATCGCCGTTCTTCGGAATGTTACGGAAAGCAAAAAGTACGAAGAAGAATTGAACAAGCGTGAAGCGCTGGCAGCAGTGGGGCAATTGGCTGCCGGGATGGCACATGAGATTCGGAATCCACTGACAGCCATCAAGGGCTTCATTCAGTTATTGCGGGAGCAAGGGGAAGCAAATCGTAGTGAATCCTATTTTTCTGTTATCTTAACGGAAATTGAACGCATTGATGGGCTATTGAATGATGTCCTTGTTTTGGCACGGTACAGGGATGATAAAATCGTATCGGAACGTTTCTTAGTGATGGACGAATTATATGGCGTCATTCGTTTACTGGAGCCAGAAGCCAATCGAAGAGGAATCAAGCTAGAGCTGGACATTGCACAAGGCGAGTGGCATGTGTTTGGTCATCGTTCACGAATCAAGCAAGCCATCTTAAACATCTTGAAAAATGCGCTGGAAGCATTGATGACCCAAGGCAACCTCGTTCATGTGAAGGTATACTCCTCTCTCAATCAAGTAATCATTGTTGTGGAAGACAACGGACCTGGTCTATCAGATTCTTGCCTGCAAAATTTATTCGTTCCTTTTTATACGACCAAACAAGAGGGAACGGGGTTAGGTTTGTCTACGACACAACGCATCATCGCGGATCACGGTGGCGAACTCTATGCGGAAAACTCTCCGAAATGGAAAGGAGCCCGCTTTGAGATACGTTTACCTCTTTCCATTTCCTAAAAAAACAAAATAGCATTGTGACTGTAGACGGATCGAATATCCGTCTTTTTTTATGTTAAAATGATCGAATAGTCCTATTCGAGAAAAAGTTGCAAGTCTTTCGAATCAATCTTTTTGTAAGTTGTTGTCAAGGTCTGTCGATCAGTGGAATAATTTACAAAACGGTTACAATTTGAACGGAGTTGAACAACTGTGATTCGGATGCTGAAAAAAAACGAAATGAGGTGGAGCTACTGGGAGGTTTGGTATGAGGAATCAGAGCATCTTTATACCGTTCATTACGGAAATGTCGGGGAAATTGGCGAGTATTTTGCTGTAGTAGCGGAACAGATCGAGGGAAGACCTGATGAGGTTTTGCAGAGCTGGACAGAAGAGATGAAAGAACAAGGATATCAGGTTATGAAAGAGCACGATTTCCATCCAATGATCATTCGCTTTCCCCATTTATGTGAGTCAGAGATTGAAATGCGCTATTTGATCGAACAGCTGTTGGACGAATGCTTGGGAAAGACAGGGAATGGTCACAGTGACGGTGGGGAAGACAGTGAGAGGACGTTGGCAGTGATTTGCCGGGTGATCGATACGAAGAAAGCGGCTGCTGCCGTATTTGAAGCGATGTCTTGTGCAAAGCTGGGCGAAGGGGTTTCCATCAGCATAAAGCAGGAGGATGGAAACTTGATTCCACTTCATCCTCCTGCCTAAAACTGTCTGATTTATTTCACGATTTTATGCCGCAGAGCTTTTGCCACTGCCTGTGTACGATCCTCAACACCCATTTTTTGCAAGATGCGATGCACGTGTGTTTTGACAGTGCCTTCAGATATAAACAAGTTTTGCGCAATCTGATCATTTCGATAGCCATCTGCGATCTGTTGAAGTACATCTAACTCCCGATCCGTGAGTTCATCTAGCAAGACTGATTGGGAGGTGGTTGTCGAATCAGGTGTCTCACGTTGACCTTGCAGAGCTTCGGCAAGGGCTTTTGCGGCTGTTACGGTGTGGAAGAGGGCTTCTCCCTGATGGGCTCTGCGAATCAGATCAAGCATTTCCTGAGAGTCGGCATCTTTTAGCATATAGCCAACCGCTCCCGCGCGAATCCCTTCCACCACGTAATTGTGATTGTCAAAGGTGGTGAGGATCAATACCTTCGTGCGAGGATGCTGTAGCATGATTTCTTTTGTGGCCTCAATACCCGACTTGTTGGGCATCTGAACATCCATCAAAACGACATCAGGTGCGAGGGAGCCAATCAGCTCTACTGCTTCTACACCATCGGATGCTTCCCCAATTACTTCCATATCGGCTTGCATTTGTATGACATAACCTAAACCTTGGCGAATCATGGTTTGGTCATCTACTAGGACCACGCGAATGGCTCCTTCTTTTTGTTTAACGGTCATGTTCGCATGCTCCTTTCTTGTTCAGTCTGGTGAATCGGAAAGCTGAAATCGAGTTGGAATCCGTGGGGCTCTCGAATGCGGTACGCGAGAGTTCCGTTCAATAGTTGAATCCGTTCAAATATGCCAGTTAGGCCAAAGCCAGGTTTGATTTTTTGGTCGCTCGTGATGCTTCCATCGTCTCGGATGGACAACAAAAGGATGTCATTCTTTTGTTCAATGATGACGAGAATTTCTTTTGCGTCAGAATGACGTAAGGAATTGGTGATCGCTTCTTGCAAGATTCGATAAAACGTTATCGTCATTTCCTGAGAGAGCGGGATGTCCAGGTCGGAGCATATCAGCTCCATCTTTATTCCTGTATGCTTTTGAGCCTGCGACAAAAGAGCTCGCAGAGGCGTAAGTCCCAAGGAGGTTTTATCCAGAGCCAGTGTATGGACAGATGTGCGAATATCCTCCAGACTTTGCTTCGCAACACCAAGCATGTTGCGCACGGCTTCTTGTGCATTGTCAGGTCCATCCTGCAACATATACTTCAAGGCATGTAGCTGGACAATGAGTGAAGTCAAACTATGACCCAAAGCATCGTGAATATCACGGGCAATTCTCGTTCGTTCCTCCAGAACCGCTACTTGCAGGGAATGAAGCGCTGCTTCTTGAAGTTGTAAGTGTGCCTCCTGCAACTCTGTATGTGCTTTTTGCAACTGCTCCAGGTGCTGTTGGTTGGTTTCGTATGCTTCTCTTTGAATCCGATAGCCACGTGCACCGATATAGCAACCCACATACGTTAGAATATAAGAGATGATGTGCGTGAATCTCAGGTTTTCTTCAAAATATAAAAAAAGCGTACTGCACGTACCAAAAAAAGTAGCATAGGCCAACGCTCGGCGTCCATGAATGTGAAAACCGATAAAAACAGCGAGTGGGAGCATCAAGCCGAAGCCCTCTCCCCCCAAGGTGAGAGACTTTACTAAGGAAACGATTCCAAGCACGACTGCTACTAATTCGAATTGGAAAGGCTTCCATTTTTTCTTGGAAATCCAAAATACCACAAGGTAACAAATAAATAGTACAATGGTAAGGGAAAATTGCAACGGAGTTTCCCGTTTAAATGAATCAGGAAGCAAAGCTAATACAAGTAAGATGGAAAACCACATGATCAGCAAACGTTTTTGTATGGCTTTCATCATTATCTTTAACAATGAAAAGTCCTTCTTTCTCTGCCGGATAATCACTTAACTTCATTCTAGCATGCGTTGTCGTCTATCTCCAGATAGATAAATCCTTGTCAGAAATCTACCCCTGGGTAGACTTCACTACATATACTTTTCAGTAGAATTATTTTTGGGAAATAAACGACTAGTTATGGGTGTGGAGTGGTTAAGTAAGGATGGCAAGGGAGGTTCTCATGAAAGAACTGATTCAGTTGGCAAAACTCCTGCAAGAAGCCAGTGTTTTGTTTACCACGATTTCTGAGCAAGAGCTGGATACAAGTGATGTAACCTGGCAACAGGTCTTGATTCTGGAGCAGCTTGGAAACGGGCCAAAAACGATGGGGGACATAAGTAAGACTGTCGGTCTTTCATACAGCACAACTTCCGGTCTTATTAACCGATTGGAGCAGGAAAACCTGGTCCGCAGATTCCGGGACCAAGCAGATCGACGAGTTGTGTGGGTGTCACTGACAGAGCGTGTGTACCAACAGCGAGACGTGAAATGGGGAAATTCACAAACCGTTTAAAAATGGTTTCACCCCTTTATATTTCGTTAAACGAAATGTTATGTGAGATTTACCTTGTTCATTTCGTTATGCGAATTATTTCTCACAAAAAATTAGCAGATATATAAAAAAGAGGTGAGTGGATTGAATCTTTCTGAACTATCGATTAAACGCCCGGTCACCATGATTATGTTGACTCTGGCCATGCTGATTTTTGGTTTCGTCTCTCTGCCTCGCTTGGCGATTGATCTCATGCCGGATCTGAACTTCCCGGTTGCTGTCGTGGTTACATCCGTAGACGGCGGATCTCCAAGTGAGGTAGAAAAACTAGTTACGAAGCCGGTTGAGGACGCACTTGCAACGGTATCCGATTTAGATAGTATACAATCGGTATCGATGGAAGGCGCCTCGCAGGTTATCCTCATGTTTAACTGGGGGACAGACCTTGATCAGGCGACTCTCGACATGCGGGAGAAGGTAGATCAGGTTCGTGGTTCTTTGCCTGACTCAGCCAGAGCGCCACGCGTACTGCGTATTGACCCGAACAGTACACCGATCATTGAGTTTGCGGTGACGGGTGAGCAAGATATCAACAAATTGAAAAAGATGGCAGAGGATATGATCCAATCACGCCTGGAGCGTATTGATGGGGTCGCATCTGCTTCCATCAGCGGTGGACAAAGCCGGATCATCGATGTTACCGTCGACCCAGCCAAACTGGCGGCGTATGGTTTGTCACTTGACCAAGTCCAGCAGGCTCTACAGGGTAGCAACTTGTCAGGTTCCGGTGGAGCGGTACGTGAGGGTGATGCCAAGCTCAACATCCGTGTACAAGGTGAGTTTGCTGATGTCGATCAAATCGCGCTGACACCAATTTCTGTCGGAGGAAACTCCATCAGGCTCAGCGATATTGCCCAGGTAAAGGACACGCATCAAGATGTAACGCAAATGAGTTACGTGAATGGAACACCTAGCTTGGGTATTAGAGTGACAAAAGCTTCTGGCGGAAACACCATTGAGGTAGCAGATGATGTAAAAGCTGAGCTGGAGAAAATCAAAAGCGAGCTGCCAGAAGGCGTTCAAATCATTACAACTCTAGACACATCCACCTACATTAAGGATTCCGTTTACACGACCGCTGAACATGCTCTGTTGGGTGGCGGTATCGGTATGATCTTGCTGTTCTTCTTCTTGGGCAGCTTGCGATCCATGGTAATTGCGGTCATTGTACTTCCTGTATCGATCGTCGCTACGTTCTTGCTGATGTACATGTCAGGACAGACGATCAACCTGATTTCCCTCTCCGGTTTGACATTGGGATTAGGATCATTGATTGACTTTGCGGTTGTTATGCTCGAGAATGTTTTCCGTCATCGAGAACAGGGAAAAGGTATGATGGAAGCGGCCTTGGATGGTTCCAAAGAAGTAGGTACGGCAGTTATGGCTTCGGCTTTGGCGCAAATTTGCGTATTCTTGCCGATTGCCCTCACGGAAGGTATTGCTTCTGAGTTGTTTGGACCACTTGCATTGACGGTTGTTTACTCACATATTGCGGCGCTTGTCTTCTCCATTTTGCTGGTGCCGATGCTGAGTTCGAGAATTTTGAAAAAAATTCCGTCGCATACGCATCATGAGAACTATCGTGGAATTAATCCGGTTACTTGGTTCAACATTGGATTTAGCAAAGTAGAAAAAGGCTACCAAGGATTGTTAAGATGGTCATTGGGCCATCGTAAAACAGTCATGATTTCTTCGGTTGTCCTGATGGTGGGCTCTCTCGCATTAACTCCGATGATCGGGGCAGAGTTTATCCCGGCCATGGACCAAGGTCAAGTAAATATCTCCATCAAAATGCCGAATGGTACAGTTCTGGCTGAAACCGAGAAAGTAACCAGACAAGTAGAAGAAATTGTCAACACGGTTCCGGAGAAGAAAATTGTAGCGACTTCGGTTGGTAGCAATGCATCACCGATAGCGAGCACATTGTCATCCAATCAGGGAACGATCACCCTGATGCTGGTAGATCTCGACCAGCGCAAACGTTCCTCCAATGAAATTGTGATGGATCTCCAGGAAAAGCTGAAGCATATTGCCGGACCAGAAATTAAGGTAAGTGCACCAGCCGGTATGTCTACAGGTTCCCCCATTCAGTTGAAGGTGAGCGGGGATGACTTGGCTGTACTGAAAGACATCAGTGGTATTATTAAAGGCGAGATTGAGAAGGTACCTGGTACGAGTAACGTAACAACCAGCTTGGAAGAATCAAGACAAGAGCTGGAAGTGAAAATCAATGCTGAGAAGGCGAGCTTGTATGGATTGACGACAGGACAAATTCTCTCCAGTGTTCGAACTTCCTTCCAAGGTCAAACGGTAACGCACTATCGCACGGGTGATGATGAGATTGACGTCAACCTCAAGCTGCCGAAATCGTATCAGGAAGATATCAACTTCTTGAACAATTTGCGAATTTCCGCTCCTGGTGGGGCACAGATCGCATTGACCTCGGTTGCGACTATCAATAAGATAGATGTGCCGGTATCGATTAACCGTGCCAACTCCAGCCGTGAAGTTCAAGTAACAAGTGATTTGGCAGGGCGTGACCTAAGCTCTGTCACACGGGAAGTGCAAGAGAAAATTTCGAAGCTGAATCTCCCGGATGGCTACACAGTCGATTTTGGCGGGCAAAGCGAAGAAATGATGGAATCATTCAGTAGCCTTGCTCTCGCGATTGTCCTGTCAGTCGTGTTGCTCTATATGGTAATGGCTGCGCAGTTTGAATCGCTATACACCCCATTTATCATCATGTTCTCCGTGCCACCAACCGTTACAGGCGTTCTGCTTGGACTATTGGTGACAGGCACGACGATCAGCGTTGGGGTTTTGATCGGATACATTTTGTTGATCGGTCTGGTCGTGAACAACGCGATTGTATTGATCGACTACGTGAACCAACTACGTGCAAAAGGTATGGAGCTGTTTGATGCGATCCTGCACGCTGGGCCGATCCGTCTTCGTCCGATTTTGATGACGACACTCACCACGATTCTGGCGATTGGACCACTTGCGTTCTCTGGTGGCGCCGGATCTGAGACGAACGCACCAATGGCCGTGACGGTTATTTTCGGTCTTGGATTCTCTACCTTGATTACACTGGTTCTGGTTCCTGTCGTCGCTTCTTGGTTTGATGATGCAGGGAAAAAGAGACGCTTGAAGCGCCAATTGAAACTAGAAAAGAAACTTGCTAAGAAACAAAAGAAAATCAATCCCGCTTTGGAATCGTAAGACGTTTGTGGGAAGAGGAGGGACATACATGAAACGAAGTAAAAAACCCGTCATTTTGGCATTGCTGGCCATCACTCTAGTGGCAGGGTGCTCCAGCCCGCAAGCGGAAACGCCGCCTACGGAAACGGTGGAAGCCGCCGCAACCCCTGTACAGGTTGAAACGGTCGCTACAGGCTCAGTAGTATCAGATTCTGGTCTCACGGCAAAGCTGGCGCCGAGTGAGGAAGTGCAAGTTTCCCCGAAAATGGGCGGGAAAATTTCTTCCCTGCCAGTGAAACTGGGACAATACGTGACAAAAGGTCAAGTATTGTTCAAGCTCGATGAAAAAGATCTGGTGAACGGTGTCAAGCAAGCAGAAGCAGCCTACAATGTATCAAAAGCCAGCTTAAACCAAGCAGGCAGCAGTTCAGATCAAGGCTTGGTGCAAGCAAAAAATAGCTTGAAGCAGGCAGAAACTGCCCTTCAGGATGCAAAAGTAAACCAGCAGCGGATGCAACAGCTCTTTTCACAAGGAGCGATTTCCGCACAGCAGATGGAACAGGCAAACTCCCAACTGACAACAGCACAGACTTCTTATGATAACGCACAGCAGACTTTACAATCAGCTGGGCAAAAAACGAGCGTACAAGTTTCTGAAGCATCTGTGCAGCAAGCACAAGTAAGTCTACAAAATGCTCGTGAGCAATTGGCGAATGCGACTGTGACGTCTCCGATCAACGGATATATTTCCAGCGTAAGCGGTGCAGTTGGTCAAATGGCAGGTCAGCAGCCGGTTGTGGTTGTCGTTAACACGAACCCTCTTCTGGTAAAAGCAAATCTGTCAGAAGCTGATATCACAAAAGTAAAAGTAGGAACAACCGTAAAAGTAAACGTACAATCTACAGGAAAAACGATTGATGCCAAAGTAACGGCGATGAGTCCAATCATGGATTCGCAGCTCAAGGCATACCCAGTGGAGATTACGATTCCAAACCCATCCAATGAGCTGAAGTCCGATATGGTTGTGAATGTGACCTTCCCATCGGTTGGGGAAAGCGGAGCAAAATCGATCGTTGTAACGCGCGGTGCAGTTTTTGATCGCGATGGCAAACAGTATGTATTCAAGCTGGAAGGTGACATTGCCAAACAAGTCGAGGTCACTACAGGCAAATCCTCCAGTGATCAGATCGAAATTTTGACAGGCTTGTCTGCCGGCGATAAGATCGTGGTAAAAGGGCAAACATTGCTCCAAGATGGCGGCAAAGTTACGATTCAGTAAGAAAAAGAGTAGCAAGAAGGGGACGGGGTACATCCGTCTCTTTTTTGTGTACAATGGAAGTACTCGGCCATGAAATTGTCACGGATTTAAGACAAAGTGTCATTGCTACTTTTGAAGGGGGCAAAGATTCGATACAATGAGAAGATAGTGGATAAAATACCCAGCGGAGGTACATATGACTGGCGATATTACTGTGTTTGTGGCTTTTGCAGCAGGTTTTCTCTCGTTTATTTCTCCTTGCTGCCTGCCGCTTTATCCGTCCTTTTTGTCTTACATAACTGGAGTAACGATTGATGAGGTAAAGAAAGGGAGAGCGGTTTTTCGCAAGGAAGCCTTCTTGCATACCTTTTTCTTCATTGTCGGGTTTTCGATCATTTTCGTTGCGCTTGGGCTGTCTACATCTTGGATCGGAAGCTTATTCACCGACCAGCAGGACTTGATTCGTCAATTGGGCGGTATTTTGCTTGCTGTTATTGGCTTTGTTATGCTTGGCGTGTTTAAAATGGATTGGATGATGCGTTCTTTTAAAATCGATTTAAAATCGAGGCCATTGGGGTATACTGGGTCCATACTGGTGGGAATGACGTATGCAGCTGGCTGGACACCTTGTGTGGGACCCATTCTTTCAGGCATTATCGTCATGGGTGTATCCAATCCTTCAAGCGCCTTGGCTTACACATTGGCGTATACACTTGGTTTCGCCATTCCGTTTTTTGTCATGACATTCTTCATCAGTAAGGTGAAAGCGATTGTGAAGTATTCCGACCTGTTTATGAAAATCGGAGGAGCCATTATGATTTTGTTCGGTATTCTTCTGTATACAGATAAACTGACGGATATTACACGCGTTCTCATTCAAATGTACGGAGGCTTTACGGGATTCTAACTCAGTAGGGCAGAGGTGACAAAATGAAAAAGCTGTTGCTCGCGGTGATCGTATTATTGGGGGGCGGACTTGCTGTTTGGGAAAAGCCTCAAGAAACAGCCGCAATCGTAGCAGAGGTTCAAAAACCGGAAGTTGGCTTTGCGGCTCCTCATTTTACACTGACAGGATTGGATCAGCAGACGTACAAGGTAGAAGGCAAAAGGGCGAAACCATTGGTCTTGAATTTTTGGGCTTCCTGGTGTGGACCATGCAAGCTGGAAGCGCCTGATTTACAAAAAGTCTATGAAAAATACGGCGGACAGGTTGATCTGTATGGTGTGAACGTCACGAGCAATGACAGCCCGGAAGCAGCCATGGCCTTCGTCACCAACTATAAGCTGACATTTCCGATACCGATGGACGTCGCTGGAACTGTGTCGAACCGTTACAAGGTGATGGCATTCCCAACGACTTACTTGATTGACGCGGATGGAATCGTACGAAAAAAGATCATCGGTATGGTTGATGCTCCTACACTGGAGCTGGAACTGCGCCAGTTGTTAAGTCCAAAGCCATAAGGAAGGCACATAAGTCGCTGGGGGAGAATTCTCCGGCGGCTTTTTCTATTTGTGACACGTATGACAAGGCCCATTTTGCAGGTGAATATCCTGATTTTGTATGCTTGCCTAAAGAGCGGTGGTGTTCTCCTTCATAGACTGGAGTGATCTAGGGCAAAGGGAGGAAAACGGATGGCCAAGGGCAAAAAGGTAAAGAAGAAGAATACACGACAGCATCCCAATCAAGTACAGCTAAGAATCGTAACGTCCCATACATGTCAAGTATGCAAACAGCAATGTGCACGAGGGTTGGCATATCTGGAACAGATGTCCCAGCCCGGCGCGATCGGCTTTGGTGTACCATGCATCCTCACTAAGCAAAAGCAATAGCTTGTCTTTTTCTATGTGCAAGTGTACGGTTCACGGGGGATAGTCCCTTCACTTACATTCAAGAGGGACTATCCTTTTAGTGTGAAAATCGAGGAAAAGCGGATTTGCATGTAGAAGAGAAAGGCTTCTCAGCACCGCGTTTGCTTGTACTTCTACATCAGGAATGGCTTGCCCATAACCAAGGAGAGACGTACCAAGCAAATAAATGGATCGAGGGGGGCAGCCATCATCTAGGAGAATTGCCATTTCGTGAAGCAAAGGCGATAGGGGAGTTGTAGGCCCATTTTCATCGTCTGCTGGATTTGCTTTTCCCGGAGCATCAACAAGTTGTTCCGTAAAAATAAAGTATTAGACCGAAAAATAAAGTACTAGACTGAGAAATAAAGTGTTAGACTGGCGCCAGTTATTCAACTAACAGGCAGAATAGTGAAGTAAATATATGGTAAATTGGGTGTATAATATGCTCTCTTGATGGTTAAGGAGACCGACTTGAGATATCCTTAAGTCAAACGATGGAGTATTATACAAAGGATAAGGTGTGATGTGGATGACTGATTTTACAATGATTAAAAAGCTGTTTCGTATTACAAAACGAAATGGGTTTAGTCATGACGAGATACAAACCATTAAAAATAATTTTGGTGAATTGCCCCAGGTGTTTATAGATTATTATTTGGAACTCGGTAAAGACGAGCGGCTGAATCATACGCAAGATAGTTTGATCAAACCCGAGCAACTCCAACACTTCAAACATAACGAATATTTAATTTTTTATTGCGAGAATCAACGTGTCTGTGTTTGGGGAATCCATAAGAACGATTTATCCAGGTCCAATCCACCTGTCTATATGAGTTACGATGAAAAGGTATGGAAAAAGGATTTTGAAACATTGACCGATTTTTTTCATGCGATGGCCTATTTGCAAACCGTATTCGCTCTTGAATACGGCTGTGAATCGTTCTATTCCATTGAACAAACCGACTTGGATTTTATTCGTGAAAATTTTAATAATAAAGTTATTTCCTTTCGGCATTGGATTGGCATCGAATTTTATGGGAATTACGATGACAGCATAATAACAGTGATGAAAAATAACGATAGTTTTGATTTGATCTATGCTTCAAGCGACAAAGAACATTTTGATGAAATGGATCGGGTTCTCTCAAAACTGGGAGTAGTAATTTGAAAGTTTCTATTTCAAGAAGTCAACAGAATTGGGACTTCAGAATGTCATCAAAAAGTTAAATAGCCTGAAATAGCCTTACAGAAGAAGTACGAAAATAGTGTTACATCTAGTGGAGCAAGCAGCTGTTGTACTGTTTGGAATTGAGGATGAACGAAATGCCAGATGGATAAAAAAGAAATGTTTAAATTAGATAAAGATAAATTTGTTGCAGTTACCTTCAAAACTAAAGACGATGGAAGGCTTGGTCCAATTATTATATATATTGAGCCTAGAAACTTGTAGGACAGCAATTGAGATTTTAGATGTATACTCTAATTTCTGGTTTAAGCTAACGGGGTCGATAGCTCAATAAACCAGGCCAGTCTAACACTTTATTTTTGTGTTTTGACCGGCCTTTTTGTATGGAAGGATTGAATAGTCTAATACCTATTTTTCTAAGGTAAAGAGCTTTCTTAGACAGTAATAGCACCAAATCAACAACATCAGTCTAATACTTTATTTTCTTTGAACACAAGTTAGCGGATGAGCCACAAGATACCAAGCTGGCAGGTTTAACAACCGTGTATTATACTGAAGGGACTCATGAAAGTAAGGGAAAGGAGCAAAATTGACATGCGTCCATTACAAATATCACCGGAGACGGCAGTCAAACTGGCGGAAGCACTTCAGGTACCCTTGGAACGCCTCATGCACATGCCGCAGCATATTTTGTTGCAAAAAATGATGGAGCTGGCTAATCAAGAAAAGGAAGCAAACGAAGCAGCGAATAAAAACCAAGAATAGGCGAGCGATACAAAAGGAGGAGAAAAGATGGGGGCAAATGTAGCACATAAATTCCGTACGGGGCTCAAGCCACAAGCGTTTGTGGAAAGCATGACGAAAAATCAGGATACATACCAAAACTGGTCGGATGCATTTTCATGGGAGGATGAACAAGACCGTGCGTTTTTTGCTTCTCTCCAGCATCGTGATGACCTCAGATGCTTGATTTTGGCTGCGGAATGGTGTGGCGACGTCGTTCGCAACTTGCCAGTCGTCTTGCATGCCTTAAAAGAAACAGACATGCCAGTGGAAATTATGGTGATGGAAGAACACCTCGATCTCATGGATGAGTTTCTTACGATGGGCGGTCGGGCGATCCCTGTTGTTATTTTCGCAGACACGGGTGGACATGTTCTGGCAAAATGGGGACCACGACCGAAGCATGTCCAAGCTGTCATGACGACATTCAAACAACAAAACCCGGACCGAAACGCCTCGGATTATGAAGACAAGATTAAAGTAGCGCGTGCCGAAATGCTCGAGCAGTATGGAGAAGGAACTGGCTACCAGCAAGTGATTGTCAAAGAACTGAGAGAGCTACTTTCCTCGATTTAATCTATCACATCGATAACAGGGCGGAGTCACGGCTCCGTCCATTTTCATGCAGAAG
The DNA here is from genome assembly GCF_000010165.1 of Brevibacillus brevis NBRC 100599. Taxonomy (NCBI): domain Bacteria; kingdom Bacillati; phylum Bacillota; class Bacilli; order Caryophanales; family Paenibacillaceae; genus Brevibacillus; species Brevibacillus brevis. The sequence goes on along the minus strand of NC_012491.1, from coordinate 3,403,388 downwards.
GGCTGAATAACATGTATTACTACGGGAATGAAACGATTATGTCCTTGGAGCAGGTGCTACGCTTAAAAGCATCGGAAGTTCGAATTTTGGAGTGGGTACGTACCTACGAGTTTTTAGAAAACAGTTATGGAATAGATGAAGCTGTTCCCTACTTCTTGGAGATAAAATGTGAAGAAGGGCAAGTGAAGATTCGCAAAAACCGTATACTTGACTTCCCGGAATACTCCTGTGAGGGAGAAGCAACCTTTCAAGAAGTAGATGAAGCACTGCGCGTCTTTCACGAGTGGGCACAAGAGATCTTGGCGAAAAAAGAGAGTTAATCAAAATAATATGTTGACGTCAAACAAAGTTCATGATAAATTAATAAATGTCGCTTCTGGTTGAAGAGAATAGCAGAAGATAGACAGCACGTATTGTGGGGAGATAGTGAAGTGGCTAAACACGGCAGACTGTAAATCTGCTCCCTCTGGGTTCGGCGGTTCGAATCCGTCTCTCCCCACCATTGATTTTCTATCGATGATGTGCTAATTTATTCATAGTTCACTTGCCGGTGTGGCGGAATGGCAGACGCGCGCGACTCAAAATCGTGAGGGAAACCGTGGGGGTTCAAGTCCCTTCACCGGCACCATATCAAAAACGAATGCACACTAACCATGATGTTTACAGACACATGGATGGTGTGCTTTTTACTATACGGGAAACAATTCAAACAGCGGCGAGTCTAAGACTTGGTTTTCAGGTCTTAGGTCGCCGCTGTTTCATTTTTGGGTAATGAAAACTCGCTTAAAAGTTCAATTCTGCAATCGTCTCGCCGAACAAAACCATTCCATTCTTTTGAAATCCGAGCGAAGCGTAAAGGTTTTCGGCTGCGACATTGGCTGGGGCATAGCCAATGACAATTTTTTGACAATCTTCCTTTGCTTTCAGGATATCAATGACTTGTGAAATGGCAGTACGTCCATAGCCTAGTCGTTGGTACTTCGCATCAATTAAGAGTCTGTAAATCCAGTAATTTCCGTCGTCGGGGTCAAGCCCATACATGACAAAGCCAACCATCGTGTCATCATGGTATATGGCCAAAGGAACAAATGTAGTTTGAAACTTTGATTCAGCGATGGAGTAAAGGTTTGGGGCAACAAACTCGCTCTGTTCGGGAGTAGGTTCCAGTTCAATACACTCTTCCCAGTTTTCCAAAGTTACTTCACGAAGTGTCACAGGCATCTAATCACATTCATCCTTCCGGGGATTTATTGTTTTGTCAATATATTACATTTTATCCTACGTGAAAAGAAAGTCAAAATCAATAGAGTGCACAAATTTTTTTCTAAATCTATGCAGCACCAGAGGAAGGGAAAGAGGGAAAGAATTAGCCCAATTTTCAGAAATAACAATTTATGGAAAATTCATTTGACACTATAGAAGAGTCATCTATATAGTTGAAACTGGAAGTATTTGTAACTGAATTGATTTTTTACCATGTCTGAGTTGTGATTACATCTACACAATTCAGAAAGGGGGATATTCTTTGCGCCAGGATAAGAAGCAATGGAAGGTCGGTTATCCTTTAAGTCATCCACAAAAGCGTATCTGGTATACGGAAAAATTACATCCACAGCTTCCTATCCATACGTTAGGGGGGATGGTGCGAGTTCAAGGAAAGGTGAAGCTGGATGTACTGGAAGCGGCCATTCACCTGTTCATTCAAAAGAACGATACCTTGCGACTCAACTATCAGGAGGAAGAGACAGTCCTTCAGTTTGTTGGAGAGTACGAACCGCAGCCATTGCAGGTGTTTGATTTCAGTCAGGAACCGAATGCCCCTGATCGGTGCAGACAAGTCCTGCAAGCTTTGTTTACAAAGCCGTTTTCAATCGGACAAGAGCCTCTGTTCTACTTTTGTCTGATCCAACTGAGTGACGAGGAAGCAGGGTATTTTGTAAAGCTACACCATTTGATTGCTGATGGCTGGTCCATCTCAATCATGACAGAACAAATTGCTCACTATTATGACACGTTGTTGGCAGGCGGTACCGTTCATGTAGGAGATGAACACGCTTATCAAGCTTTTGTCGACAGGGAGCATGCCTATGCTCAGTCTGAGAGATTTGAAAAGGACAAGCGCTACTGGCGGGACAAGTTTCAGAGCTTGCCCGTAATCACGACATTACAAAAGGCAACAGAGACTACCGAAGGCAAGCGCAAAGTCTATGCATTTAACCAGGAAGATTCGACAAGAATACGCCAGTTTGCGGAACAGATGAAATGCTCGCTAAATTCCGTGTTTGTAGCTCTCGTCAGTCTTTACCTTCAGCGTTGTACGAGGCAAGAAGAAATCGTGATTGGTACGCCGCTGTTAAACCGTTCAGGCAAAGTGGAGCGCAAAATATTCGGGATGTTTACCAGCACCATGCCTTTTCGTCTGGCAGTTCCGATGGAAATGGATGCCTTCGATTATGTTAAATATGTCAACAGGGAATTGACTTCTTGTTTTTTTCATCAGAAATATCCGTACGATTTGCTGGCTCAAGAGTTGGAATTGAAGAAACATGGCTATGACAGCCTGTTTCAGATTTGTGTGAATTATTACAGCACGCAGCTGCCCTTCACCCTTGGTGGGTACTCCGTGACGAATGAAGAGTTTTACAACGGTCACCAGTTGTATTCGCTCCAGGTCATTATTAGGGAGTGGGATACAGATGAACAATTGACGCTGGAATTGGATTATAAGATCGCCGAGTACACGGAAGAAGATATTGACCGAATAGCTGATCATCTCGTGCGGCTACTCAATCAGATGATATCGAATCCAGAAGGACCGCTATCCAATCTGAACTTCCTTGCTGACGAAGAGCTGGCGCTACAGCTCAATACATGGAACGATACTGCAGCTTCCTATCCCAGCGAGAAGACGGTTGTCCAGTTGTTTGAAGAGCAAGTAATGCGCTCGCCACAAGGAATTGCATTGGAGTCAGAGGGGCGCACGCTGACATTCCAGGAACTGCAGGATCAAGTGAATCGACTCGCTCAGTCGTTGCGAAACCGAGGAGTTGGTCCTGGCGTAATTGTGGCGTTGCTAGCAGATCATTCGCCAGAGATGATCATCGGACTGTTGGCTGTTCTAAAAGCTGGCGGGGCATACCTTCCGATTGATCCTCAGCTCCCTTCACAGCGTATTGAATACCTGCTGTCTGATTCGAGAGCGGACCTGTTGCTTCGTCACACTTCGCGATCAGAGGATATTTCGTGGTCTAAATCAATTCTGGAGCTCGGTGATTCGTCCTTGTATCGAAATGATGGGGCAATCCTGGAATCGGTCAATCAGCCAGATGATTTGGCCTATGTCATTTATACATCAGGCTCTACTGGAAATCCGAAGGGAGTCATGGTTACTCATCGAGGGCTAGTCAACTATATTTCGTGGGCGAAAGACCGCTATCTCTCTTGTCCTGAAGAAGCGTTTGCTCTGTATTCCTCACTGGCATTTGATTTGACGGTTACGTCCATTTTCTGCCCGCTGGTAAAGGGAAATCGGATGGTTATTTATCCTCACTCCGATTCAGAGTTTGTGTTATCGCGCATCTTTAGTGACGGACGCTCTCATGTTGTAAAGTTGACACCTGCCCATCTGTTTTTGCTGCAAGAGATCGCTCTGCCTTCTACTACGGTAAAGAGAGTGATAGTGGGCGGCGAGGACTTGAAGGTGAGTCTGGCTGAGGCCATTCATGCGAAATGGAACGGACAAATCGAAATTCTCAATGAGTATGGCCCTACTGAGACAGTAGTCGGATGCATGATCTATCAATACGATCCAGTGACCGATGGCGAAGGATCTGTACCGATTGGACATCCGATCAGTAACGTGCAGCTCTATATTTTGGATTCATATGGGAAGCCAATCCCAATCGGATCGACTGGAGAGCTATTCATCTCGGGAGATAGTGTGGCACGGGGGTATCTTAACCGCGAGGAATTGACGCAAGAGCGCTTCCTACCCGATCCGTTTCAGCCAGGGAAAGTGATGTACAAGACAGGCGATCTGGTTCGCTATCGTCCCAATGGAGTCATGGAGTATTTGGGGCGAGCTGACTATCAGGTGAAGATTCATGGATACCGCATTGAGTTGGGTGAAATTGAACAGCAGCTACTTGGTCATGCTTCTGTGCGTGAGGCAGTGGTGATTGATCGCATGGATACGTGGGGGCGTAAGTACCTTTGTGCTTATTTGATCACGGAAACATCTTTCCGGGAAAAAGAGCTCCGCGAAGAACTGGCAAGTCGATTGCCCGCTTACATGATCCCTTCGCAAATCGTGCAGCTTGAACAATTTCCGCTGACCTCAAATGGCAAAGTTGATCGAAAACAGCTTCCCGAACCTGTCATGGAGCGAAAAGGTGCGGAGGATGAAACCAGTCCTCGTGACGAGTTTGACAAGCTATTGGTTGAAGTGTATGAGGACGTGCTCGGTCATTCGCCATTTGGTTTACAGGACCCGTTTTCCCAGCTAGGGGGGGACTCGATCAAAGCGATTCAGGTTTCTTATCGATTGCATCAGCGGGGAATCAAGATTCCGGTTAGAGACATCTTGATTTATGACACGATTGCAGAACTAAAAGCGAGAAGTGACTGGAGTTGGGGAGTGGAACAGATCCCACAAGAGCCGTGTACGGGCGAGTTGCCTTCATCTCCCATTGTTTCTTGGTTTTTGTCACAACAGTTCCGCAATGCTGATCATTGGAACCAGTCGTTGCTCCTCGAAAGCAAGGAAAAAGTAACGCTGGAGGAGTTTGAGGCGAGTCTGTCAGCACTGGTTAGTCATCACGATTGTTTGCGACTCAATTACTCGGCAAAAGAGGGGAAGCTCTTTTACAATGAGCGCCACCTAACCAATCGAGTGTCAGTATCTTACGTCGACCTTTCTTCCGTACCGCAAGAAGAACAGGAGAGAAGAATGCTTGAGGCGATGAGAGATTGTGCTGTTAGCTTCAAGTTGGAAGAATCAATACTGTTTACCGGTTGTCTCTTTGAATTGGGACCGGATCGACCTCAGCGATTGTTTCTGACGGCCCATCATCTTGTTGTGGACGGTGTCTCCTGGAGGATTCTCCTGGAAGATTTGATGAGCGCCTTGGCCAGTCTGAAACGTAATGAGCCGATTAATTTGCCAGATAAAACGCATTCGATGCAAGCGTGGATCAAGGAAGTCTCCGCCTATTACCAGTCGACTCAAGCAAGCAAAGAAAAAGCATATTGGGACATGTTTTCCATCCCGGAAGACCAGCTACCGACTGACTTCGATTTTGGAGAAGACTTGGTAGAATACAGTGCTACATCTACTCGCACACTTTCAGCCGAGATGACGTCGCGACTGTTGACAACGGCCAACCGAATGTTTAATACGGGTCCCCAAGACCTATTGGTTGCAGCACTTACTCGGACACTGAGTGATGTGTTTGATAGGGAGCGTCTCTTGCTGGTAATGGAGTCGCATGGGCGTGAGTCTTCTATTCACACGATGAACGTAACCAGAACAGTAGGATGGTTTACCAGCATGTATCCTGTTTTGTTTGAAACGAATCCATCCAATCGGACCGATCACCTAAAAGGGGTAAAGGAGAAGTTGCGCCAGATTCCGATGGGCGGGCTTGGGTTTGGCTGGCTAAAGCCTGATCTGCTCGCGGCAGTGGACAAATCCCATGTTCGATTCAATTATCTGGGATCCGTGGATAATCAACTGAGTGATGAGCTGGTTCTCATGGGAGGAAACTTGGCGGTTGATGCCGGAGTGGGTAATCATTTGACAGCACTGCTTGACGTGGCTGCTCTCATTCGCCAAGGAGAACTTCAGGTTTCTGTTACGTACAGCTTGCGCAAGTATAGCGAGGAGACCATGGAGAAGTTACTTACGTTGTTTATCAATGAATTGGAGCAGCTCATTGATCATTGCTGCCATCAGGAGGTCCCTGAATTTACGCCATCGGATTTTGAAGAGGTGGAATTGACGCAAAAAGAGCTGGATTTGCTGTTTGGTTAAGAAGCGAATCTCATGCTTGACCAAGTTTTCCGAGAAGCCAAAAATGACGAGTGTTTAATGAATGACAGGAGGGATTACATTGAGTGTCAAGGTACTAATGGGAAAAAAGGGGTTTGAGGAGTTTGCAACAATTGTCGGCTTTACAGAAGCAGAAAAGGAAGAACGCGGTGCATTGCTGGAGCAGTCTTATATGCCATTCAAGGTGACTCGCTATTATGCCGAGTTGATTGCGAGTCAATCAGAGCCTTATCGTACCCAGATGATCAATATCGTGCTTCCTCCACCGGGAGTGAAACCCTATAAAGGCCGTTTTGATCCGTATGGAAACAAGTCGTACCGTCAGGATGAAACAGCATTCCTGCAACACAAGTACAAAAAGACATTATTGCTTCACATCGACGACTTTTGTATTGCCAACTGCCAGTTCTGCTACAAAGTGAACGAAATCCGCCATGAAGATATTGGATACACCAATATTATGGACAAGGCAGAAAGGGCAGTGCAGTATTTGGAAGCCCATCCGTACATTGATAATGTCCTCTTTACTGGTGGAGACCCTGCTTCTTTCCGTAAAACTTCTGACTTAATCAAGCTGATCAGCACGCTATTGAGTGTGAAGAGTATTCGACTCGTTCGCTTTGCAACCAAGGCTTTGGCCTATGACCCTGCTCGTTTTCTTGATGGAGAGCTGCTGGCGTTTTTTGACCAAGTAAGACAGACGCCTGGTAAGCAGGTAAGTGTGATTTCCCAGTTCAACCATCCTGGGGAAATCAGTGACGTTTCGATCCAAGCAACGCAAGCACTGCTATCCGTCGGTGTCCAGATTCGCGGACAGCCTGCTATCATTCGTGGCGTGAACGATTCTGTCGAGACCTTGATCGACTTGCAGCGCAAGTTTTTGGATAATCGAATCATTTCGTATTATTTGACGGTGTTTATGCCAGTTAGGGGAGTCGAGCAGTATGCCATTCCACTGGACGAGGCGTTCCGGAATGTGGCCGAGTCCAAACGCAATCTGGGTGGCTTGGAGAAAAAAGGGGTGCTTCTTACTTCGCACGACTTTGGAAAACTAGAGATTTGTGGCTTTTATCCGACAGCCGAGCGCCCTGAAAAAATTGTTTTGAAATGGCATCAAGCGGTCGGACCAGACTATCTTCCAGAGCGGTTGAAGGAATTAATCCCAACCCGTTCAGAAGACCTGATGATTTTGGACTACAAACAGGGAGAGATGTACTGCCTCGACCATGTTTTCGAACATAATGGCTTGCCGTACGTGAATGCAGATGGGGAGATCGTGGAAAACCTGCCGAGTGAAGCTGTTCGGTAAGGGAGTCAGGAGAGAAAAATTGTGATGAACAAGATCGACAAAAACAATATAGCTGACATTTTGCCGTTAAGTCCAACGCAGGAGGGTATGCTGTTTTACTATCGACTCCAAAAGGATTCCAATCTGTATTTCGAACAGCATCGACTAACCCTTCGTGGCAAGTTTCAGCTGGAGTTGTTTACGCAGGCTGTTTCGATGGCGTTTGAGGCCAATGAAATGCTTCGTACGGTTTTTCGCTGGGAGGGGCTTCAAGCCCCTGTCCAGCTCATTCTCAAGCAAAAGACATTGGAGATTCCTTATTTCGATTGGAGCGAGTTACCGTCCGGAGCGCGTGAAAGAAAACTGTCTGCCTTGCTGTCACAGGACAAGCAAACACCTTTTACGCTTGAGTTGGGCAATACCATTCGCATCCAAGTAGTAAGGATGGAGTTGTATCGTTATGAAGTCATATGGTCATTTCATCACATTCTCATGGATGGATGGAGCTCTGGCATTCTCCTAAGAGAGATATTTACGGCATATGGACAATTGTGCTCGGGGCTGTCCCCTGCAATCAAACAAAAGGCGAAATATAAGGAGTATCTGCGTTTTCTCAAAGAAGCATCGAAAGAACATTCCTTATCGTATTGGAAAGATTCCTTACAAGGAATTAGCTCGCCTACACCGCTTCCCTATATGCGGGATCGTAACGAAGAGCGGAAGTATTCTTCTTATCATCTTCGGCTTAGTCGAACGCTGACGGAGACACTAGAGGAAACATCCAAGCGTTACCGCGTGACAATCAGCACATTGTTGCAAGCCGCATGGGGTATTTTGCTGCAAAAATACAGCGATACGCGGGATGCTCTTTTTGAAGTTGCCTACGCCGGACGTCCTGCCCATCTCACCGGAGTAGAGGAAATCGTCGGCCTCTTCATCAAGACGTATCCGTTCCGGGTCAAACGGACAGAAACGACAACAGTCAAAGATCTGCTGGGTGTCATGATGGAAGAGCAGCACCAGATGGCCCCGCACTTGTACGTGCCAGCAGTTGAGTTGAAAAACTGCTCAGAGATGGACGTACAAACCCCTTTGGCGCATAGTTTGTTCGTTTTCCAAAACTATCCGATCGACAAGACGCTGGCCGGATTGGAACTTGATTTCGAGCTGGAAAATATTACCTCGCATGAAACAACCGACTATCCATTGGTGCTGGAAGTAACACCAGGTGATGAATGGACAGTCCATGTCAACTACCAGGCATGGAAGTTTCAAGCAAAGGAAATCGAACGCCTGGCGCTTCACTATCAGAGCCTTCTCGAGCAGATTGCGGCTGATCCAGATCAAGAAATTCGTGACCTTACCTTGCTCAGTGATTATGAGCGGCACGAGATGATTGAGGAACAGATGAAAGTCGTACCAGTTCCGAGTAACTACTGCGTGCACGAGTTGATTGATCAAGCGGCAGAAAAAACACCGGATGCAGTTGCGCTTGTACAAGGAAAGCGGACAGTGACCTACAAGGAGCTACAAGAGCAAGCCAATCGCCTGTCTTGCGCTCTGCAAAAGGAGGTGACAGATGCAGGTAGACCGATAGTTATCATGTGTGATCGTTCCCCTGAAATGATTACTGCACTGCTAGCTATCCTCAAAGCTGGGTGTTACTATGTCCCACTTGATCCAGACTTGCCAAAAGCGCGAATGGAACAGATCGTAAGCCAGATTCAGCCTAGTCTGATCGTGACAGAGGGCAGCTATCTGGAACTCGTTGCTGACTTGCAAACAAGGGTGTTTCGTCTGGATGAACCAGCTTGCTGGGCACAGGAATTAACGCAAATACCACAGCGAAAAGCGACGCCTTCGAGTACCGCATACGCCATCTTTACTTCTGGTTCAACAGGTACGCCAAAAGGTGTGCGTGTAAAGCATGATCAATTAATCAACGCTCTTTGGTGGCACATTGAATTTGTTGGGTTCGGAGAGCAGACGAGAACGTTGCAGATCGCCACATTGACTTTTGACGCATCGGTTGTCGAGATTTTCTGCACACTCATCAGCGGTGGGACCCTTTGCTTGTTGCAGCGACATGAAAACAAATCCCCGCAAAAGCTTGCGGCTGCCATCGAGAGCCAACAAGCAAACGCGATACTCGTTGTCCCTACGATGTATCACGCTTTGCTTGACCACGCGGCTGATGGATCGCTGGATTCGATTCAAAAAGTGTTGTGTACAGGAGAGATGTTATCTTCTTCGTTAGTGGAACGACATACAGCCCTTTTACCTCAAGCGCAGATGTACAACTTGTATGGTCCGACGGAAAATAGTATCTCGGCATCCGGGTATTGTGTACCGCGACAAGGGCCTTTTGAAAACCCGCTTCCGATTGGACATCCGAGTTACAACGTTCGTGTTTTTCTTCTGGACCAAGATTTTCACCTGTTGCCCAAAGGGGTAATAGGGGAAATGTACGTTGGCGGGATGGGAGTAACGGAAGGTTACATCGCTGACGAGGAAAAAACCAGAGCGTCCTATATCCTGACCCCGTATGGCAGGCTTTATCGTACAGGAGACTTGGCTTGCTGGACGGATGAAGGACATCTGCAATATTTTGGCCGCAAGGATTTCCAAATCAAGATTCGTGGCAACCGCGTTGAATTGGAGGAAATTGAAGCTGTCCTGCGCCGTCAGCCTGGTGTCCGGGAAGCAGCGGTAGTGGCTATTCAGGAGTCAAAGCGCGATCCTTATCTGGTTGCATGCTTGGCCGCGATGCATCCGATTGAGGAACACGTTCTGAGAGAAGCAGTGCTGACTTATCTGCCTGACTACATGCTACCTGCCTTTTTCGTCCATCTTGATGCCTTGCCTCGGACTCAGAGTGGAAAAGTAGACAAGACTGCCTTGCAACGTCTGGATTACACGCAGTATCGCTCGGGAAAGGAAGAGGCCCCGGCAGATGAACTTGAGCAGCAATTGGCACAGATATGGCGAGAACTTTTGGCAGTCGAAAAAGTAAGCGTGCACGATCATTTTTTCTCGCTAGGAGGCCACTCGCTGAAGGCTGCTCAACTAGTGACCAGATTGCAAAAAGAGAGAAAAACGGACATCACAATCAAGGATGTATTCCAGAACCCGACCATTCGACAATTGGCTGATCGCATCAGAGGTAGACAGGCGATATCTTACACGCCGATTGATCGGGTCAGTCAAGCTGAGAGATACAGGGCTTCTTCTTCCCAAAAACGAATTTTCGTGATGCATGGAATAGAAGGGGAAAGCACCAGCTACAACATGTCGGGTGTCATCGCGGTAAACGGTCATTTGGATGTAAGTCGAGTGAAACGTGTATTTAAGGAAATCATCCAAAGGCATGAAGCATTCCGTACTTCGTTTACAGTACAGGATGGGGAAGTGTATCAGTACATCAGCGACCATGTGCCATTTGAGATTCAAACGATGCATAGCGATGGCAGGACATTGGACGAAGTAATGGAGGACTTCCGGCAATCTTTTGATTTGACGAAAGCCCCTCTCCTTCAGGTTTGCCTAGTCGAGGTCACAGCCACTCAGCATTACCTGCTGTTCAACTCTCATCATATTATTTTGGATGGCATTTCACTGAATGTATTAATGGAAGACTTCGCTAGAGTGTACGTGGGTGAAGAGCTGCCTGCACTGCCTATTCAATACAAGGACTACTCCGACTGGCAGTGGCAGAAGCGGGGGAGCGAGCAGTGGAATCAGCAGGAAAAATATTGGGTGGACACCTTTAGCGACCGAGTCCCGCTTATGGCTTTTCCACTGGATTACCCGCGTCCCGCTGTTAAGACATTCCAGGGCGATCACCATACGTTCTTCATTACTGATTCTACGTACGGTGATTTGCACGCGTTTGCCAAGCAGAACGAAGTGACTGTCCATGCTGTTTTGATGTCGGCATATTACGTGTTGTTGATGAAATACACGTCTCAGGAAGATTTCGTTGTCGGTTCACTGGTAGCTGGACGAAACCATCCCGATTTGGAGCGAATTGTCGGTGTCTTTATCAACTTCCTTCCGATTCGCAATCGTCCTCGTGCCGAACTCGTGTATACCGATTTTGTACAAGAGGTTCAGCGCAGTCTGTTCCTGGCTTATGAACATCAGGAGTATCCGTTTGAAGAAATCGTTGCTCGTAGCGCTACAGGCATCCAGCAAACGCAAAATCCATTGTTTGATACGATGCTGATCTTCCATAACCAACGGGAGCAAGAAGTCAGGTTTACATTGGGTGACGTGCAGTTTGAAGAGGTTCCGCATGAATCCAAAACATCGAAGCTTGACTTTAAGCTGGATATTACACCACTCACTGATCAATTCAGATGCGTGCTGGAATACGATACCCAGTTGTTTAAAGCGGAGACTATGGAAGGCTTTGCTGACAACTATTTGCGTGTACTCGCAGCGCTTCTGAAGCATCCGCAGCAGCGATTGGATGATGTTGACATCGTACATCACCAAACCGAAAAAGAGGGCATGATGAACCGCCTTCATCATGTCGGAGTTGCCGTTCCAGAACTGGGTCCGGCTCAAATCATGTATGGCACTCTAGGGTTTGATGCGAGCGATTCCCTGCAAGATCCAGAACAGAACGTGTATCTCTCGATGTGCATGAAACCGGGAAGTGTACCAATCGAGCTGATTGCGCCAGTCGATGAAACCTCACCTTGCGTTCGTTTGTTGGAAGAGAAGGGGACGGGACCATACCATCTATGTTATTCTATTTCCAATATTAATCATTTTTTGAAAAGGTTAGTCGATTTTGGATTCAAATACGATTTGGTCAGCGCTCCTAAGCCAGCGGTGCTTTTCAATCATAGACTCGTTGCCTTTCTCTTTCTGGAATCGGTAGGCTTGATTGAACTTGTAGAGAGCGAGGATATGAAGCTTGACGAATGGCAAAGCAGCGATCAGCGGTCTGTTGTCCGTTTGCTTACGCCAGATGCTGATCAGGCACTGTCGTTCTTTATGTTCCTAGGCTACCGTGTTCACGAGAAATATCTGGATCGGCAATCGCAAGCGAGTATCATCACACTGGGCAAAGCGAGTGAGAGCAGTATCCAATTAGTCGAGCCTCTTATGGAACACTTGCAAGAACAACGGGCGCTCATGAAAAATGGTTGTGGTGTTTACCAAATAGAGGACAGGGTAGCGAATCTGACTGAACGGATCGATACACTGATTGCGTGTGATATCCCCGTTTCTTTTGCAGACCGGGTAGGACGTAATCTGCTCCTGACAGATGCCCCCTACCTACTTTTAACCGACGGGAAATCAGCCGCCGAAAGACCTAAGCCGATTCTAGGCGAGTTTCATTCGGAAGCTACGCCCATCTATTCCTTCGTTCAGGAACGTTTGCTGAAGCAGGAACAAGAAGAGGGGATTGTGGCTGTCAGATGTTTTGACATCGAGCTTCGAAGCAGAATCGAACCGTCATATATGAAGCAAGCGTGGCAAGCACTCGTGCGACGTTTTCCACAGCTGTTGCCACAAGGCTTATCCAAACCGATTCCACTTGCGTTTTGGGATTTACAGGAGAAAAGCGAGGCAGAGGCAACGGTATGGTTGCGGGATCGATTGATTGCCGAGCAGAAGAGACCGTTTGAACATCATGCAGGAAGTTTGGCTCGATTTGAACTGGTAAAGCTGGCTGCTGATCACTATCGGTTGATTGGAAGTCTTCACAGCTCCATTAGTGATTGGAGAGGTATCGGACTCCTCCTAGAGGAATGGGAGGCTCTGTATCAGATGATCGCAGAAGGGCATGAACCTTCTACGGAAGAACAGCCTCACTACGAAGAAGCATTCGCTGTTTGGCAGAAAAAAATGCTTTATTACGGACATCTCGAGGCCGAGCGCCACGAGTGGTTGGCAGCAGCAAATCTACATTCTGCTCAACCCTTTGGTACAGGAGGGGTAGCGAAGCGACAAGTCGAGCAGTATATCGACCCGACAAGTCACGCTGATTTACTGCATGTAGCTGCTCAGTCCAATCAGGAGCTGGGAGACATCTTACTTGCTTCCTACCTGCTGTTGCTTCGACAGGTCACCCAATTGTCTAGTTTGACGCTTGGGGTAGTGACGACGAATCGGACACAAGATGTGCTGGAACATTCGTTTGGCAACTTTGACAACATCGTACCGCTCACGATCGATATGCAGACGATCAGTTCGTTTTCACAATTATTGGATCAAACGAAGCAAGTACGTGCCCGGATGCAAGGGCTCGCGTTGTATCCGTCAGAGCACTGGCAAGCGACGACGAACATGGAATGGCCGACACTTTTTGTCAACCAGACGATTCCGTTCAAAGCTCAGCCAACTGTTTGGAAACGTGAAGTCAAACGCTCAGTCGAGCCAGAGATGGCCGGAAGCCCATTAGTTCTCCAAGTAGCAGAAACTTCGGAAGGTATCCATGTCGTTTTTACCTTTGATCCAGCCATGCTTCAGACGGCATATGTTGAATCGCTTTCGGATCGCTATGTGAAAATCCTAAAAATGTTAGCAGAAAAATCCAAAATAAAGTAAAAGGGGTAGGAGAATATGGAAATCAGATCCTCAATTAATTTTCACGACGAGCGCTTTTTGATGTTTGTACTGGACCAGATGGCAAATGAGCTTGAGAGAAACGGTGGAGAAGCGATCCGCATGACTCTCGGAAAGTCAGAAATGCCGCTGCATCCAGAAATTATCAATTCCATGCAACAGGCGTTGAACAGCTTTGAAAAATATTCGCTCGTATATCCAGGTGGTCTGCCTGAGCTGAAAGATAAGCTCGCGACCCACTATCAAACAAAATACGATGTGACAATCAAGCCGGAAAATTTCGTGATCAGTGTCGGTACGAGCACACTCTTCCGAAACCTGTTCTACCTCTTGCTTAAAGAGGGTGATGAAGTGTTGCTGCCACTTCCGTACTACTCGCTTTACCATTTCTGCGCGCTCTTAGTCGGTGCGAAAGTTCGTTACTACAAAATTGATATGGATACATTGAGACTTGATGTGGATTCTTTCAAAGAGAATTTCACAGACAAGACGAAAGTGGTCGTGATCAACACGCCAGGTAACCCGTTGGGAAATATTCTTACAAGAGAGGAATTGTATACGATCGACAGCATCGTAGACGGCCGTGCGGCTATTATCAATGACGAGATTTATGCGAACACTTACTTCGATGACGAGTGCGAATCCGTGATGCAGCTGAAAAATACCAAGTCTACCTTCATCACAACGGATGCGTTTTCCAAAGCGTATCGGATGTATAGCAGACGTGTCGGATACGCGATCGTACCAGATGAGCTGGTGCAACCACTGACGGTCATTCAGCACCACACACTGCTCACAGCTGACCCGGTCGTACAATTCGGGGCAATGGCTGCGCTTGATTACCAGCATGAAGTTGATCATTTAGTCCAACTGTATAAAGGTCGTCGGGACTACACGATAGACGCTTTCCAAAATGTACCCGATGTCCGTGCTCTGCCAGCGAGAGGCAGCTTCTACTTCACGCTTGATTGCGAAGCCTTTATGAAGAGAAAAGGCATTAGCACCTCGCTTGAGTTGGCTACACAAATTTTCGAAGCTACACATGTGGCGACTGTACCGGGTTCTGACTTTGGTATCCCGAACACACTGCGCCTCTCGTACTCTGCCGCGAAGTATAACGAGGGAATTAACCGTTTGCGGGAATTTTTCACCACCACCTAAAAAGGGGAAGAGTCGCAATGAATGGACGTATGCAGCTCGATCTGGATCTGAATGAGTTTAACCTGCTCACTGATGATGAAGCGAACTTGTTAACTCGAGTCAATCAGACAGACAAACCTTATCGCAACAAAGTGACAATCGCTGAACTGTTCGCCCGGCAAGCAGAAAAAACGCCTGATAGAGTCGCTGTGGTAGAGGCGGATCGAGAAAGAACATACGCAGAACTACACGCGGAAGCAAACCAGCTAGCCCGTATCCTAAAAGATGCGGGTGTGGTTCCTTCGCAACTCGTAGGAATTCTCGCAGACAGGAGCTCCCGTATGGTAGCGGGAGTTCTTGCCATCCTGCAAGCGGGTGGGGGATACGTCCCGGTTGATCCGCATTATCCCCGAGCTAGAATTCGGTATCTTTTGCAGGATAGCCGCTGCAAGGTGCTTGTAACAGAATCCATCTATCTGGATGAAATTATCCCGGATCTACCTGACAGCATCGAAACGATCATTTGTATGGACGAGACTTCCTTCCAGCACGAAGGATACAAGGTCTATACAGCGTCCGACATTCGCCGCCAAAAGGATGAGGCGATAGCTCCGGCAGGTTCAGAGGATGATGTTGCGTATGTCATCTACACATCTGGTTCGACCGGTGCACCGAAGGGCGTCATGATTACGCACAAACAGGTCTTGAATACGTTGTTTTGGCTGGAGGAGACTTTTCCGTTAAGCGAAACAGACGTTGTTGCCCAAAAAACCTCGATTTCTTTTACGGATTCGGTGTGGGAATTGTTTTGGCCGCTGATGGTTGGATCAAAGCTGTCTATTTTGAAAGAGGAAGACGGAAAAGATCCGGGAGCGTTGTATGACTGGCTCCGGGAGCAACGCATCACAGTCACGCAGTTCGTTCCAGCGATGATGAATGTGTTTCTGGCGCATGTGCATTCTCGTAAAGAACCAGATCCATTGCCCAATTTGAAGTGGGTATTTAATGGAGGAGAAGCTCTGACCGCTAATCTGGTTCGCGAATGGAATCGACTGTTCCGTGTTGCGCGAATCGCGAATATTTACGGGATGACAGAATCAGCGATATACGCTTCCGTCTTTCTTTGCACAGAACAGCCTGCTGAAGAAACGCTCAGAATCCCTATTGGTGTTCCTATTGCCAATACGCATATGTTCATCCTTGGTCAGACGGGGGAAATTTGTCCCCCTGATGTCAAGGGCGAGATTTGTATCGGAGGAATTGGCATCACCGATGGATATTTGGGCAAGCCTGATTTGACTGAGAAAGCTTTTACGTATCATCCCATTACCGGCGAGCGCCTGTACCGTACTGGAGATGTCGGCTTGCTCAGTGAAACGGGAGTTTTTGAATATCTGGGGCGGATGGACGATCAGGTTCAAGTGCGCGGCTATCGTGTGGAACTAAAAGAAGTTGAACGCGCCGTCCTTCAGCATCCCGCTGTAAATCAAGTAGCTGTTTTGGCTATGGCTGATCAAATGGGGCTAACCGAGCTGGCTTGCTACTATGTTGTGCAAATGGACGGTGTTCAGCCGGATGAGCTTCGCGCGCACCTGCAGGAGTGGCTCCCTGAATATATGATCCCGAGTTACTTTATGGAATTGTCGGAGATGCCGCTTACCCCGCATGGAAAAATCGATCGTAAAGCTTTGCCTGCTGTAAAGCCAAGTGCCAACAGTGAATACGTACCTCCAGCAAATCCTATCGAACAAAAGCTGGCTGAGTTGTGGGCGGATGTCTTACAGCTTCCATCCCCTGGTGTACTTGATCACTTTGTCGGTCAGGGAGGACATTCGCTCAAGGCCATTCAGCTTTTATCCAGGATTGAAAGTGACTTTCAAGTGAAGCTTTCCATGCGTGACCTGTTTGATGCTCCAACGATTCGTGGTTTGGCGAATCGGATCACAGGCAATCTCCAAGAGATGGAGCAAAAACCGATTGTCATGCTTTCTAAACAGGAATATTACCCTGTCACACGTGCCCAAGAGCGGCTTTACCTGTTGTGGCAGTTGGAAGAAGATGCTACCAGCTATCATACACCGGGAGTTATGCGGATCACCGGTTCCCTTGATTCAGGGCGTCTCCAAGAGGTTGCAGAACAACTCGTCGCACGACATGAGGCCCTACGCACCTCGTTTCATCTGATGGAAGGTCAGGTGAAGCAAAAAGTACACAGTGACCTGTCTATAGAGATCGAGACATGGCAAGCAGACGAGGAAGCTGTGGAAAAGACAATCGAAAGCTTTTTCAAGCCATTCGATTTAAAGCAAGCTCCTTTACTTCGTATCGGCTTAATTAAGCTCTCATCAGAAGACCATCTGTTGATTTTCGACATGCATCATATCATTTCAGATGGCATTTCCAAGTCCATCTTGCTTGAGGAATTTTGTTATCTCTACCAAGGACAGGTGTTGCCGGAATTGTCGGTACAGGCCAAGGAGTTCGCTTGGTGGCAATCAGAACAAGCTGCCGAGATCGGTTGGGCCGAGCATGAAGCCTACTGGTTGGAGGCATTTTCCAAGCAGCCGCAACCGCTGGCAATCCCGACCGATTATCCTCGCCCACAAACCATGACATTTGATGGAGACGAGTTGTTGACTGAGCTGTCTAGAGATTGGGTGGAAAAGCTCGACGCGTTTACCCGTCAGAGTTCTACGACGCTCTACATGCTTCTGTTGGCTGTCTATTCTGTTTTGTTATCGAAATACAGCAATCAGGAAGACATCGTCGTCGGCTGCGATATGGATGGTAGACAACGTGCGGAGTTTGCCCCTGTTGTCGGAATGTTTGTTAACACCTTGGCCTTGCGAAACTGGCCGAAGAAAGAATTGACCGTCGAAGAGTATATCGGGCAGGTACGCCAAAACGTGCTTAGCGGTTTTGAGCATGGAGACTATCCATTCGATCAACTCGTAAGTCAGATTCAATTGACTCGGGATCCAGCAAGGAACCCGTTGTTTGACGCCATGCTGACCCTGCATCATGCAGCGGAGCAGCAAAAAGTCAGCCTCGATCAAATCGAGTTTGCACCGTACGAGTTCAGACGCAAAGCTGCCATGCTCGATCTAGCTTTGGAAGTGGTTAAAGCTGAGGATCACCTATGCATGCATTGGCAATATAACACGAACTTGTATCACAGAAGAACAATCGAGAGGATGGCTCAAGACTTTGTCATTCTTCTGGAGCAAATGGTAGCCCACCCGAACCGAACTATCGGACAACTTCAGATCGGTCATGGAGTAGTACAAGTAGCACAGGGACAAGTGGACGACGATGACTTTGCTTTTTAAGAAATACATGACGGACAGAAAAGAGGGATTGGCTTGACAACGATAACGGCACAAAACATCTTGCTGGCCAGTGGGCAGTTTGATCGTGAAAAAGACTATTGGATGGAGAACCTCTCTCGAGAGTTTCATTCACTCGACCTTCCAACAGACTCTCGGGCCTCGTTTCAGCGTCAGTCTGAGCTTCGTGAGCTGACCATCGTGTTTCCGGACGAGCTGAGCAAGGCGCTGATTCATTTGAGCAATGGCTCGGATCAACGTTTGTTCATGGCTTTGCTGAGTGGATTTGGCATCCTGTTGTCCAAATACACGGGACATCAGGACATATGCGTTGGAACGGCTATCTTTCGTCAAACAGAGCCGGGTGAGTTCTTGAATAAAGTGCTGCCTTTGCGTCATCAGGTACTCCCGGAATGGAGCATTAAGGAGCTACTGCAAGAAGTTCGGCAGACCTTAAAAACCGCTGTGGAACATCAGAACTACCCAATCTTGCGGTTGATCGAGGAACTGCAAGTACCACAGCAGGGGAACAGCACACCGTTCTTTGAGGCGACTTGCTTGTTGGACGTTCTTCATGATCAGGACAGCCTGGAACAGGTCTCGAGTGAGTTGCAGCTCCTCTTTTCTAAAAAGGGGAACTCGCTCGAATTACTTGTGCGTTATGTCGGGCAAAGATACCAACTCCCCATGATGGAACGGATGATAGAGCATTTGGTCCGAATCTATCAGGTTATCGTAACCCAATCAGATCAGAAAATCGCGGAGATAGCGTTCTTATCTGAGGCAGAGGTACGGGAGCTAGTTCTTTCATTTAACGACAACCGGATTGATTTTCCACGCGATCAGAGCTTTGATCGCCTCTTTGAGGAGCAGGTAAAAAAGACGCCTCATCGCAAAGCGGTGACGGACGGAAAATCAACGTTAACCTATCAGGAATTAAACGAGCGATCCAACCGACTTGCGCGCCATTTTATCCAGCAAGGATTACGAACTGGCACGAAAATCGGTATCTATATGAAGCGTAACGTGGATACGCTTGTTGCGATTCTTGCCGTGTTCAAGGCAGGAGGAGCCTACGTACCGATTGATCCAGACTATCCGCAGCATCGGATCCTGTATATCGTGCAGAAGAGCGAGATTGCAGGGTTAATCACTCAGCCTGACTTGCTAGATGGGTTGGAGCCGATTCGAGCATCCTCACCTGAACTGAAGTATTTCTATGTTTTTGGTCAATCTGATCAATTAATAGAGTCACTTTCGGGAGAGGACATCGATCGGGAGAGTGCAGGAACAGACTTGGCATATATCATCTTCACATCGGGTACGACTGGACAACCGAAAGGCGTAATGGTGCACCATCGCGGAATGATAAACCACATTTTTGCTAAAATCAACGATCTATCGCTCTGCGAGGATGATCTTGTCACACAAACAGCTTCTCTTTGCTTCGACATATCTGTTTGGCAATATCTGGCTGTTCTGCTGGTGGGTGGCTCTGTACTGGTGATCGATACAGAGACGGTAATGGATACGCAGGCTCTTCATAACGTACTCCGTTCCAACCACGTCACCGTCGCGGAGGTGGTACCGTCTCTGCTCTCCGTACTGCTTGATCTCGTTCAAGAATGGCCCGACTCCGAACGTAGCTTGCCTGATCTGCGGTGGATGGCAGTCACAGGAGAGGAGTTGCCCGCTCCTCTGGTACGACGCTGGTTTGCCTGCTATTCGGAAATTCCTTTGGTGAATATGTACGGGCCAACGGAAGCATCTGATGATATTACGCACCACATTATTCGGGAAATGCCCAGTGATCAGCAGATTGTGGTTCCCATCGGCATACCGATCCAGAATACTCATATTTACATACTCGATCAAAATCAGTGTATCTGCCCGCGAGGCGTAAAAGGAGAAATAGGTGTGGCCGGTCCGGGGGTTGGTTACGGCTACTACAAAGATGACGAACGGACACAAAAAGTCTTTGTAGCAAATCCGTATGCCAGTTGGATAGATGACCCAGACTACCAAGTCCTCTACCGAACGGGTGATGTAGGCCGGATCACGGAGGACGGATATATTGAGTACTTCGGGAGAATGGACAATCAAGTCAAGATTCGGGGTTACCGAATCGAATTGAGTGAGATCGAACAGGTGATGCGCAGACATCCAGCGGTTAAGGATGCAGTGGTCTTGGCGCTTTCAGAGGAAACGGGTGCAAAGTACTTATGTGCCTATGTCGTTCCCCAAGAGGAATTTTCCGCACGAGATGTGCGTGATTATCTGTTTACTGTGCTCCCTGAATACATGGTGCCGATGCACTATGTAAAACAAAACGTATTGCCGCTTACCCCTAACGGAAAAGTGGATAGAGGAGCTTTGCCGAAGCCTGGCATACAGGATCGCATAGACACATCTATTTTGGTGTCAGCGACAACCGAGACGGAAAAAGCTCTCACGCACATCTGGGCGCATGTGTTACAGCTCGATCCAAACACAATCAGCACTCGGGACAATTTCTTCGCTCTCGGGGGGCACTCGTTAAAAATCAACGCGGTGGCTGCGCAGGTTGCACAGCAGTTTGGCGTACAGCTTCCACTGCGAACCATGTTTAATCACCCAACGATTCAGGAGCTTGGAAACGTGATTGATGGATCAGACAAGACGATTATGAAAAGACGATTCTCAGTCGAAGCCAGATCGTACTATCCTGTTACGGCTGCCCAGCGAAAGTTCTTTATTCTTCAGCAGTTAAACCCGGCTGACACAAGCCTTCACATTACGGCTGCTCGCTTCATCGAGGGCGAGTTGAGCCGGGAAAAGGTAGAACATGCGTTTCAAGGATTACTTGACCGCCATGAATCTCTTCGTACCTCGTTTGATTATAGAGATGGGCAAGTCGTTCAAATTGTACATGATTCGTTAGTCTTCCGTTTGGAAGTGAGCGAAGCAAGTGAAGAGCAGTTGGAGGCCAGTCTGGCAACGTTTGTACGGCCATTCGACTTGCGTCAAGCACCTTTGCTGCGCGTGGGGCTAATCAGGATTGCACCAGAAAAGCATCTATTGTTGTTCGATATGCATCATATCATTTCAGACGGTGTATCCATGGATATTCTCGTAGAGGACTTTGTTCGTCTCTATGCAGGCGTGACACTTCCTGCGTTGGAAGTTCAGCAAAAAGAGTTTGCTGTTTGGCAGGAATCTGCACTTGAGTCAGGGGAGCTTCAAGCTGACTATTGGGCAGACTTGTTCACCAGCCCCGCTCCACTTCTATCGATTCCGACTGATTACGAAAGACCAGAATCTCTTACGTATCCTGGTGCAACGATTGAGTTCGAGGTATCGGCAGAGGAGAGGCAGCGGTTGCAGGAGCTGGCAACGCAGGAACATGCGACACTTTACATGGTGTTGTTGTCGGTTTACAACATATTGCTTGCAAAATACAGCGGCCAGGAGGATATCGTTGTCGGCACTCCTGTAGCTGGGCGTAAATTTGCAGAGTTTGATGAAGTCATTGGGATGTTTATCAATACCATTCCCCTCCGCAATTATCCAAAAGGCGAGAAAACCTATCGCGAGTTTCTTGCGGAGGTCCGCGAGCATACGCTAGCCTCTTTTGAACAAGCGGATTACCCGATTGATCTGTTTGTCAAGACTCTTGGTCTTGAGCCAAATACAGGTCGTCAACCCCTTTTTGATACGATTTTCGTCCTGCAAAACATGGACAATCCGGAAGGGGAACTAGAGCTTGAGGACATGATCGTCAAAAACTATCCACTGCAAAACAATACGGCTAAACTTGATCTTCATCTGGCGGCTTATCCCGTTTTCGACAGACTTATATGTAAGCTGGATTACCGCAGTGATCTGTTCCGAAGAGATACGATGGAACAGTTTGTCAGTGACTTCAAAAGCTTGTTGCAGCAGGTGATGGAAGATCCGCAGCGCCTCCTGCAAGACTTTGAATTGACCCGTGAGGTAGCCCTTATTCAAGCACAGGGCGTCGATTGGGATTTTGAATTTTAGAGCAAGCGGTGAGTAAGAGGGGGAGGGCATATGGAGACTACTATTTCGCAAAACATTCTGCTAACCAGTCGGAAATTTAGCCGGGAGGAGCAGTACTGGCAAGAGAAGTTACAGGGGGAGTGGACGCTCTCCCTCCTTCCAACCGAAGGAACGGAGAAGGAAGGCGATGGGGAGGAGGAGACAAAAGAAATATCGTTTGTCTTTCCAGATGATTTGAACGCTGCCGTTGCGGCCCATTGCGATCATCATCCGATGAAGCTCTACCTGTTCCTTCTGTCGACGTTTCAAATCATGCTGAATCGGTATAAGCAGACAGACGACATGATCATTCTCACGCCCGTTTTTCAGAATCCGCTTCCCCCTAACGCTTGGAATCGGGTGCTGCCGCTGCGTGTACGGATGCATCAAGAAGCTACTTTTGCAGAAGTGGCGAAAGAGGGTAAGCAGCTAGTCAAAGAGGCAATGGAGCATCAGAACTATCCGTTTTCGCAAATGATGCAATGGCTTGATCTACCCGACACGGATCGGATGGCACTGCTGGATACAGCCTTCGTACTAGAAAACATGCAAGATATTACTGCTTTAGAAGGCCTGTCCCTACAAATAGTATTCGCATGCAAGCAAACAGAAGCTGGAATTACCGGACGCGTACGGTATAAGGGCGAGCAGTTCAAAGAGGCTGTCATCGAACGAATGATCAGCCATTATCAACAAATTCTTCGTGAAGTCGTCGTCGATCCTAAACGCTTCGTTCACACAATCGAAATGTTGACAGAAGCAGAGCGGACAGATCTGTTGTACACCCGCAACCAGACGGATGTTGCTCATCCTACTCCAAAGCCGATCCATCAACTGATCGAGGAGCAGGCAGCACGGACGCCTCATCTAACAGCTGCTGTGTTTGGCAACAAAACTCTTACCTACGCTCAACTTAATGGCAAAGCCAATTGCCTTGCACGTATGTTGAAGGAAAGTGGCATTGGAAGAGGAAGCTATGTTCCGGTCTTGATGAATCGTAGCTTGAATTTGGTCATTTCCTTGCTAGCTGTGATGAAAACAGGTGCGGCATTTGTCCCGCTAGACGTGCAAAGTCCAAGCGAACGGAAAAAGCAGCTACTGGATGAATTGAATTGTCCCGTGACGCTGATCGGACCAGAAATACGCCAGGAGCCGTCATTCGTGCAATGGACACGTGCTGTAATCGTTGATGCGGATGATATCCGGGAAGAAGGGGACTTGAATGTCCAGGTAGATATGGACGATCCGATCTACGTGATCTATACATCTGGTTCTACTGGTAAACCAAAAGGGGCAGTCGTTCCTCATATCGGTATTTTCAATCGGTTTCGCTGGATGGATGAACACTACGGTTGTACAGAGCAGGACGCCATTTTCCAGACGACTCCCCATCACTACGACAGTTCGGTCTGGCAACTCTTCTGGCCGCTCTTGCATGGTGGCCGTACGGTATTGCCGATTCCTGAATTCGAGATGACGCTCGATCAAGTGTTGCAAGCCATTTCAACCTATCAGATTACAATTACGGACTTTGTGCCGTCGGTGTTCAATCTGCTGGTGGATCAAATGGAAACACGGATGGACATACACGATTCACTTTCTTCGATTCGCCACCTGATCTTGGGGGGAGAGGAAATCACCGCTCACACTGTGCATCTGTTTCTTCAGCGGTTTTCCCACGTTCGTATCACGAATCTGTACGGTCCGACGGAGACGTCTATTGGTGTCATCTACTTTGAGATCGATCATACCCATGAGGGACCGATCCCGATTGGAAAACCGATAGCCAATACGAAAATTTTGCTGCTGGATTCAAATCGCAAACTTGTTCCGGCCGGACATCAAGGGGAGATATATATAACAGGCTTGTGCTTGGGGCACGGTTACTTGCACGATCCCGAGAAAACAGCAGCCAGCTTTGTTGACAACCCTTATCCGGAAATTGGTTATCAAGAGCTTTATCGGACAGGAGACCTTGGGCGTTATCTGCCGAATGGCAATATCAAGTTCTGCGGTCGCATCGATCATCAAGTAAAAGTACGCGGGCACAGAATTGAGCTGGGCGAGATTGATGAGGTGCTATTGTCCCACCCGCTAGTAAAAGAGTGTGCCGTGCTTTTTCAAGAAGAGAAGGCTCGATTGTGCGCGTACTACGTGGCAAATGCCGAGGAATTGACCGCAAGTGACCTGCGCGGTTATCTCAGCGAACGGCTTCCCGATCACATGATCCCATCCTTTTTTGTCAGCATTGAAAAAATGCCTTTGACAGCAGGGGGCAAGATCAATCGCAAGCTATTGCCTGAAGTGGATGAACAACAGGCGTCCGATGCTGAATATGTAGCCCCACGAAACGAGAAGGAAGAACAGCTGGTTACGATCTGGAAAGAAATCTTGGGAATCGAAAAAGTGGGGGTACACGACAGCTTCTTCCAGCTGGGAGGAAATTCCTTGCTGTTGCTTAAAATGCATGCACAAATTGTAAAACTAGTGGATAGCGAGATTAGCGTCGCGCATTTGTTTTCCTACTATACGATTGCCATGTTTGTGGATTTTCTCGAACAAAGAAAACAGGATCAGTTTGCATCGATGGAAGATCAAAGCGATGATGATGAATCCCTTCTGGAATTGCTGAGGGAGGTCAAGGAGGGAGTTCTCTCCGTAGACATGGGTGCCGAGCTGATCGATAAAAGGAAGGGGAATTAAGATGAGTTTGCTAAAAAAATACATCTTGGAGCAAGTGGCAGCTCATCGATTGCATGAAAAGGAAGCACTTCCTTTGCTGAAAGAATTGTCCTCTGCCAACGTAAATACGCGCCAAGATATCGCAATCATCGGTATGGCTTGTCGTTTTCCTGGAGCCAACAGCCTCGAAGAATACTGGAACAATTTGAAACAGGGGCACGATTCGATCAGTGATATCCCGGCTGCTAGGCGTCCAGATGTCGAGAGGGTCGCGAGAGAATTTTTTAACGACACAGATTTTCAGTATGAGCGGATGGGTTATCTCGAACATGTGGATTTATTTGATCACGCGTTTTTCGAGATATCACCTGCTGAGGCTCGAACCATGGATCCTTATCAACGGATGTTTCTCGAGTTGGCTTGGGAAACATTTGAACATGCCGGGTATAGCGAGAAGATGATCAGCGGTTCTCCTACCGGCGTATTTCTAGGATATTGTGACAATGAATCACAATACCAGCGTGTGCTGAAAAACGTTGATTCGTCCTCGCTGGCTGGCAACGTTGCAGCAATTATCGCTTCCCGGATTTCCTATTTGCTGAATTTATCAGGTCCGAGCCAACTGATTAATACATCTTGCTCTTCCTCCTTGGTCGCTCTGCACCAAGCATGTCAGGCCATTGGAAATAACGATTGTCGAATGGCTCTCGTAGGTGGAGTTAACCTTTCCCTGTTTCCGATTCAACAAGATACGGACTTTGGCATCGTTTCCGTAGATCGCAAAACCAAAGCTTTTGATGACTTTGCTGATGGAACCGTGTGGGGAGAAGGTCTTGGGGCTGTTCTTTTGAAGTCATACGATCAAGCAGTTAGAGACAATGACTATATCCATGCCGTGATCAAAAGCACAGCGGTCAATTGTGATGGCCGTTCTACCAGCATTACTGCGCCCAATGCGATTTCTCAGTCTGCTTTGTTGCGAACAACATGGGAGCGGGCGCGAATCAATCCAGAGAGCATCTCCTATATTGAGGCACATGGGACCGGGACTAGATTAGGCGACCCTGTCGAGATTGAGGGGATCATGCATGCCTTTCAGAAAGTTTCAAAACGCAAGCAATTTTGCGCAATAGGCTCGGTTAAAAGTAATATCGGGCATACGATAGCGGCATCAGGTGTGGCTGGGATCATTAAAACAGTTCTGATGATGAAGCATCGCCAGATTCCGCCGACGCTGCATGTGAAACGGCCGAATACCTTAATTCCTTTTATTGATTCGCCTGTTTATATAAATGATGTGTTAAAGGCTTGGGATGTAGAGGCTGACCAGCCTGTGAGGAGAGCCGGGATAAGCGCATTCGGCCTGAGCGGGACAAACGCCCACGTCATCTTGGAAGAGCCTCCTGGGCGCGAGGCGATAGCCGGTTCAGAATCTGGCAATTACCTCATTACGTTATCTGCCAAAACAAGTGAGTCGCTCTGGGATTTGCTCGAGAAATACCAAACATTTTTATCAGGACCTTCTGAGCATTCCCTTTTGGATATGTGCGCTACTGCTAATATGGGGCGCGGACACTATCGGTATCGCCTTGCCTTCGTTATCAACAGCAAAGAGGACTTTTTGCAGAAGATCCATTGCCTGTGCGCGGGAGAACGGATGGAGGACGGTGCTCCGCTTGTTGATGGGAACCAGGTGTTCTACGGAGTACTGAATTCCCGTGGGGAAAGTTCATCGCCGATCAGCATGCAAATAGACAGCTCTGACCCTGTAGAAATGGCAAAACAGTACGTACGAGGAGTGCCAATCAATTGGCTTGAATACTACCGTCCAGTCAAATGGAAAAAGGTACCTTTACCAACCTATAGCTTTGCCAAAACCCGTCACTGGGTGCAAACGGATCAACCCGCAAACAACATGGTTGAGCAGTCCAATGCTGTAGCATCTGTAGCGGCTCAAGAGAACGAAACTGCTGATGTGCATAAAATTGCTTCCACCTTCTTTACTTTTGGAGAAATGTTACTGACTCAGGTGAATGTCCAAAAGCAAACGAGTTTGGAAGAGGATGAAACTTTTTATTCCGGCTTGTTATCGCTTGAATGCTTCAAGCAACTAGGCGCTTTCCACAAGCAGACGCAAACGTATTCGCTGGAAGAATTGGGTGAAGCTGTAAGGTTCGATGGAAAAAATGAACACTTCTTCCAAGTCATGCTTGAACTTGTCGTTAAAGCCTCCCTGGTTGAACCCGTTGAAGGGACATACCGTCTAACTGCACATGCAGAGGGTCTTGATGCGGAAGCGTTTTATCAGGATTGTCTGGATCGCTATCCAAATGAGCATGATACGTTCTCTCAATTGAAAGCGTGTTTTGCCCATTACTCAACGAGCATGACGGGGCAAGACGTATTCGTGACGAACGACGGTTCTTCTGACTTATATAAGTCGTATGCGGATCGCATTACTCTTGGAAACCCTTCTGGACTTATGGCAGTGGAAACCATTGCTCAATACATCCATTCGTTTAGCCGTCCCGTTCGAATTCTGGAGCTCGGAGGCGGTTCCAGCGGTCTTACTCGCTTATTGCTGCCGAAAATTGAGAAACAAGATGTCACCTATCTGTTTACGGACGGTGAGCAATCGTCTCTCGCAGATGCAGAAAAAGAGTTCCAAGAAGTATACCCGTTTGTGCAGTTCCGCCTGTTCAACATGGAGCAGACCCCAGCCGAACAAGGCTTCGATCTGCATGCTTACGATGTGATTATCGCGAATAACGCTATACACAGGACGAAGGATGTTCGGGCATCCTTATCGATTGTGCATCAGTTGCTTGCAGAGCAAGGTGTGCTGTTTGCAATCGAGCTCGTGAAAAATCGCTCAACGGCAAATGTGATCGGGGGGCTTGCCGCAGACTGGTGGCAGCACGAAGACACCGAGCTGCGACCGCAAGGCAGACTGATGGATCCCTTACGTTGGGAAAAGGCGCTTCGAGATACGAACTATCAATCGGTTGCCATTTATCCGTCGTCAACAGCGATGGGTGATCTGTCTGATTCAGCGCTATTGATCGGACATTCAGCGTATACGCCACAAGAGTATCGGGAGTGGCTCTACCAGATCCATTGGCAAACGAAAGAGCTGATAACCAATCAGCAGACCCAGCGTCCCGGGATCTGGCTCGTACTTCAAGATGAAGGCGGTGTAGGAGAAACACTGGCTGACGCGATGTCATCGGACGGACATGAAGTGTTCAGACTTCGCAGCGGTGAGGCTTTTGCCTCTGTTTCTTCCCACGAGTTTATCCTAGACCCTAGCCAGCCGGCAGATTTGCGGCGTGTGTTCGAGAGCCTCGGGGACAAAAAGGAAAGGCTGACTGGGATTATCCATTTATGGAGCTTGACCTCGGGCGTCCAACAGCCAAATGATCTCAGACAGCTTGAAGCTCTTGAGTCTGCGCAACCTCTGGGAGTTTACAGTCTGTATCATTTGACACAAGCGTTGCTTGAGCTGGATCTGAAGCAGGTGCTTGATTTACGGATCGTTTCGAACTACGCACAAGCAGTAGATGAAAACGGACCTGTTTTTCCAGAAAAAGCTCCCTTGTTCGGTCTAGCCAAGGTGATTTCGCAGGAAAATCCAAAACTGCAGTGCTTTAGCCTGGATCTCGCAACAGAGGGGCGTTCAACATCGCAATTGGTAGGCCAGCTTCTAGCGGAAATTCGCTGCAATCGAGATGACACATTGGTTGCCTATAGAGGAAATCGCATCGTACCTGAAATGAATCGCTGCGATATCGATAAAGTTCCGAAACGGCCTGTAGAGATACGTGAAAATGGTGTTTACTTGATCGCCGGAGGTACCGGAAAACTGGGCCTGGCATTTAGTAAGTATCTGGCCGCTCAAAAAAATGTGACGCTCGTGCTGATTAATCGTTCGCCACTTCCACCTAACCACGAGTGGCAAGCGCGTTTACAACACCCAGACTGCAGTGCTGCTGAGGCACGAAAGCTGAAAGCCCTGCTGGAGCTAGAGGAAATGGGAGCGCAGGTAGTCTGCTACGCAGCCGACGTGTCAGACCGTCAGCAAATGGAGGATATTTCCGAGCAAGTCCGTGCTCGTTACGGACCGATCAACGGCATTATCCAATCCGCGGCGCATATCACCTTTGAGACGATTCAGAAGAAGAAGTTTTCCGATTTTCAAAATGGTTTGAAAGCGAAGTTGGCGGGCACAGTCATACTCGATCAGATAGCTGAACCGGAGCATTTGGATTTCTTTGTGATCTTCTCATCACTTGCTTCGATTTGGGGTGGGGCGACTGGAAGTGACTATGTCTCGTCCAACTGCTTCTTGGATGCCTATAGTGCAGCTCGCAGTCGAACAGGAAGACCAACGATAGCTTTGAACTGGTATGCGTTTGAAGGGATAACAGGTCCTGGTTTTATCGGATACATGCCGATGGATGGCGCAATCCAAGCCTTCGCTGCTTCGCTGTCTTGCCAAGCTGAGCACCTGATCATTGGGCAGTTTGATTTGCAAGTGCTGAAGGAATGGGCACCGTCTCTGAAAGTAAAGCTCGGAGATTCGATATTTGCAAGCGAAAAGTCTCGTAAAGAACGCGAAGTACCTACAGAAGTGACCATGCAAAACCGTGTTGTTTTGTCTGGTAGGGAGGAAGGCGATCACTACACTTCGCTGGAGCTTGCCTTAGGCCAGATTTGGTCTGATGTTCTGGGTTACACCGAATTGAGCATCGACGACGACTTCTTCAGACTGGGTGGCGATTCTCTTTTGGCAATTGGGATCGTTTCCCGTGTCTCCAAGCAGATGCAAAAAGAGATAACGATCACCAACCTGTTTCAGACACCGACGATCCGTCAATTGGCTGTGTTGATGGCTCCGAATGAAGAAACAGCCGTGTCAGCGATTCCTGTAGCGGAGTATCGGGAAGCTTACCCCGCCACCTCGTCTCAGCAGAGAATTTATGTGCTGGAACAAATGCAGGAAGGGGCAGTCGCCTACAACATCCCTACAGTCATGATGCTTGAAGGAGAGCTGGACAAAGAGGCTTTCGAACGTGCATTTATCTCGCTGGTACAGCGTCATGAGTCGTTGCGCACCTCGTTTTCCATCGTGGATGGAGCATTGATGCAAACCGTTCAACCGAGCGTAGATTTTACGTTGGCGTATAGTGAAGTCGACGAGAACGATGCCAAGAGAACGGTCGAACAATTCATTCGACCATTTGATTTGTCAAAAGCGCCGCTTGTTCGCGGGATGCTCATTCGCATAGATGTCAACAAACACTTGTTACTGTTCGACATGCATCACATTATTTCCGATGGTGTATCCATCAACATTTTGATCCGTGAGTTCTTCCAATTGTATCAGGGACTCGAGTTGCCTGAGCTGCGAATTCAATATAAAGACTATAGCGTGTGGCAAACCGAACAACTTGGAAATGGGGTATTGGCCGCTCAGGAGAAATTCTGGCAGGGAGAGTTGGATGGAGAACTTCCTGTGCTTAATCTGCCTACGGACTACCCTCGACCGTCTGTCCAGAGCTTTGACGGAGATGTCCTAACCTTTGAGATTCCTCAAGAAATGACCCAGAAGATACTGGCACTGGCAAAAAACAATGGGGCAACCTTGTACATGACGCTATTGGGCGCGCTCAGCATTATGTTGTCGAAATACGCTGGCGAAGAAGACATTATCATCGGATCGCCAGTGGCTGGCCGTCATCATGCAGACCTGGAAAACATTGTGGGTGTCTTTCTGAACACACTGGCGATGAGAAATTTCCCGCGAAGCGATCGAACCGTGGCGGATTTCCTTCAGGAAGTAAAAGAACGGGCACTGGCGGCGCTCTCTCATGCCGACTATCCGTTCGAAATGCTGGTGGATCGTCTGACACTGCCCAAAGATACAGCGCGTAACCCATTGTTTGATGTGATGTTCATTTTGCAAAATACCGGCGACGCGAAGGGTAGCATGAGTGCAAATGGGCTGACGCTCTCACCTTATCCTTTTGAACAGCGCTCTGCCCAGTTTGATCTGACCTTTGACATCATTGAACGAGAACAGCGCCTGATTGTCGATATCGAGTACAGCAACAAGCTATTCAGCAAAGAGACGATCGCGTCAATGTCCACACACTTCCAGAAGATTCTGGAGCAAATGGTGGAGGATCCTGAACAGTTGATCGGCAAGATGTCCATGCTGGCAGCAGAAGAACGCATGCTGCTGATTGACCAATGGAATGACACGAGTTTGGAATACTCTCGTGAAAAAACGGTCGTCCAGCTCTTTGAAGAAGTAGCGGAAAAACACCCGAACGCGTTAGCAGTTTCATGCGGAGATGAGAAAGTTACTTATGCGGAATTAAATAAGCGAGCCAATCAAGTTGCCCGTTTGATGAAGCAACACGGCGTCACTGCTGATACTTGCGTGGGCCTTCTGACGAATCGCTCCGTGGAAATGATGGTCGGGCTCATGGCGATCTTGAAAGCGGGGGCTGCGTTTGTTCCGATTGATCCGCACTATCCAGAAGAACGCATCTCCTATGTTTTGGAAAACAGCATGACTCCCCTTGTGTTAACCCACGATTCTCTGGCAGAGAAGCAGTGGGGAAGTGTTGTCCGGGTGGACGTAAACGATCCCCGGATAGAGACGGAAGACGACTCCAATCTTCCGCCACAGGCTACACCTGGTGATCTCGCCTATGTCATTTACACATCGGGTTCTACAGGCAAGCCTAAAGGCGTCATGGTTGAGCACGGCAATTTGATGAGCTTCTGCTCAGGGATCGGAGAACACATCGATTTTGCCAGCGCAGACAAAATGCTGGCTGTGACAACGATTTCGTTTGATATTTTTCTGCTTGAAACGATTGTGCCGCTGACGAAAGGGATGACTGTAGTCATTGCAACCGAGCAGCAGCAAGCAGACCCGCAGGTGCTCAAGGAGTTGATTTTGCAGGAAGAAATCACATTCCTTCAACTGACTCCATCCCGGCTGCAGCTCATGCTGGAAGAGAAGAGCAACTTGCATGCACTTGACAGCCTGAAAGCGATCCTGATTGGAGGAGAGGCGCTTTCAAAGTCTTTGTTCCAAAGGCTTCGCACACAAACGAAGGCGAGACTTTACAATCTGTACGGTCCGACTGAAACAACGATTTGGTCTACGGTGCAGGACTTGACCGACGCAGAGGAAGTAACGATTGGTGCGCCGTTGCCCAATACACAAGTCTACATCCTCGATGAGCATCTCCAAGTGCAGCCGATGAAGATCAATGGCGATCTTTATATTGCAGGAGATGGGGTAACGAGAGGGTACTTTGGCCAGCCAACGCTGACGGCTGAGCGCTATATTCCTAATCCGTTTCAACCTGGTCAACGCATGTACAAAACAGGTGATCTCGCGAGATGGATGCCAGACGGGCGTATTGAATACGTGGGACGATCTGACTTTCAGTGCAAAGTGCGCGGTTATCGCATCGAATTGGGTGAGATAGAAACTGCCCTCTCTCAGCATCCGGATATTACGGAAGCAGTGGTCAGTGTGCGAGATACCGCCAGCAATCCTTACCTGGCTGCCTACTATATGGCGAAGCGAACGTTGGACAGTGATGAATTGCGTGCGATGCTGAGCAAAAGTTTACCCGATTACATGATTCCACATTTCTATACGCATATGAATATGTGGCCGCTGACACCAAACGGAAAGTTGGATCGCAAATCATTGCCAGAGCCTGATTCACTCCAAGACAAGCACATCGAATATCAAGCCCCGGCTACCAGACTGGAAGAACAGGTGGCGGGCATCTGGCAGGAAGTGCTTAAACGTGAAATGGTCGGTATGCAGGATAACTTCTTCCAAATAGGCGGTAATTCGCTTTTACTGGTACAAGTTCATGCCAAGCTTGAACAGCTTTACCCTGGACGGGTTCGAATTGCCGATTTGTTCGCTCATCCTACGCTGTCTAGCCTGACCAACTTTTTGAAGAATACCGCTTTAGACCTGGCAGATGAACAAGGGGAATCTGATACGGCTACCTATTGGTTGAAGGAGCTGGATCGTGTCTCGCTGATAGAGTTGTCGCCTGAGTATTGGGCTAGTGGAGAAGCGAATGTGGACACAAGCTGGGTCCAATTCTCACTTATTGATGATCTGTTTGAAAATGTTCAGCAGGTAAGTCAAATGGAAGCAGTTGAGGTACGAGACGTTCTGCTTTCGATGTACCTATACCTCATGGCGGAATTGACAGGACAGCAGGATCTTTATATGGAAGTGGCTGTCGCCAGGGAGCTGCAGATGAATGTCTATCCATTCCGGGTGAACATGTCAGAGGTCAATACCTTCTTCGATCTATTTAAGCAGGTGCAGCACAAACGACAGTTCATCGAGAAATTGACGGGAGACGCCTCGTTGTGGCTTGAAAAATTGCGGATAGAACGCAACGACGGAACGATTATTCCATTATTTGGCGGTGTCAATGCGTTTACAGATGCATCGTTTACACACCATGAACATGAGCTTGCCTTCTGGATCAAGGAAGGAAACAACGTGATTGATATCGTGTGTGCGTTCGACCCTAAATGCCTCCGGGCAGAAAAAGTCACGGAGATGACCCAGGATTACCAGCAATTGCTCAAGATGCTAGTGAATGAATACATGACATAGAGAAGGGTGATCAAACATGGACAAAATCGCACTCTTATTCCCGGGACAAGGTTCGCAATATGTTGGAATGGGCCAAGCATTATGTGAGGCCCATCCCATTGCGGCGCGCACCTTTGAAGAAGCAAGTGATGCACTTGGATTTAACCTGCAAACACTTTGTTTTGCAGGGGATGCACAAGAATTGACCAAAACAGAGCACGCACAGCCAGCAATCCTGACAGCAAGTGTCGCAGCCTTCCGCGTTTATTCACAGGAAATGGACATCGAACCGAAGTGGGTGGCGGGTCACAGTCTGGGCGAGTTTACGGCCCTGACTTGTGCCGGTGCCATCCAGTTTGCAGATGCCGTCCGCCTTGTCTATCGGCGAGGTCAGTTCATGCAGGCGGCTACGCCGCAGGGTGTCGGAGCCATGTCAGCAATCTTCGGGTTGGATGCTCAACTTGTCGAGATGATTTGTCGGGAACATTCTCGTGACGGTGCGATCGTTGTGGTCGCCAACCATAACTCCGCTGATCAGATCGTCATCTCTGGACATGCACATGCGGTGCGGCAAGTAGAAGAAGCGTGCAAGCAGCAAGGCTCTACTTCCGTTGTCACCCTCAAGGTGAGTGCACCTTTCCATTCGCCTCTCATGGTGCAAGCAGCCGAACAATTAAATGAAGAACTGAAGCGGTACACGTACTGCGATCCCAAATGGCCTGTCATTTCCAATGTGACAGCACAACCATATGTCCATGCTGATCAGCTTGTCGATTTGCTCACAGCCCAGACAACCAGCCCTGTTCGCTGGCAAGCTACGATGGATTACTTGGTAAAACAGGGAGCGAATACCGTAATTGAGCTTGGACCAAAAAGTGTGCTGACAAATTTGGCCAAAAAATATCCGCTTCGCGCCTTTGCCTTTGACAAGCAGGGGGAGATCGATCGTTATCAGCAAGAGCTTCAAGATGCTAAAACGCGTAATCAAGCTGCAATTGCCCAATTCGTCGATTCTTGCATTGCGATTGCCGTTTGCACGAAAAACCGCGGTCTCGATGAAGAAGCGTACCAGCAAGGGGTGATTACGCCCTATCAAGCACTTCAACAACTGAGACAACAGCTGGAACAAGGGGAAAAAGAGGGGGGCTATGGGGATGTACGCGAAGCTTTTTCTCTGCTTCGTTTGATCTTGCAAACCAAAAAAGCTCCTGACACGGAACAAGCCATGCGCTTTGAACAGCTGACCAGCAAACCAGAACTGCTACAGCGATTTCCCGAGATCAGCAACAAATGGCAAGCAAGCTAAGCCGAACCAGGTAAGCAGAGGACCCAAGGAGGAAGAATGCAGTGAGCAAGCCATTAGGACTGAACCGAGTCAAACTGAATAAACAGCAGACGGATGCTCATTCAACTGACAGCAACGCCAATCAACATGATATTGCGGTGATTGGTGCTGCTTGCCGATTCGGAAGCGCAGAAAACCCGGAAGACTTTTGGCGTCTGTTACAAGCTGGTCAAGATTGCGTCCGAGAGCTTCCCAAGGAGCGCCAGAACGATTTGATTCCATTGTTACTCGCCAAAGGGTTGACGATGGAGCAAATTCAATTTCGAGAGGCTGCCTACCTGAATGAAATTGATAAATTCGATCCGCAGCTCTTCGGTCTTTCTCCTAAGGAAGCCAGCCAGATGGATCCGAACCAGCGCTTATTTTTGCTGACATGCTGGGAGGCGATTGAGGACGCAGGATATGGTGGAACAATGCTCGCGGGCAGCCGTACAGGAGTATATCTGGGATTTAGCAGTGATTTTGGTGAAGAGTATAGACGAATGATTCGAGAGCTGGAGCCAGAAGCGTTGTCCACCTCAATCATTGGCAATATGAAATCGGTGATCGCTTCTCGCGTCTCCTACCTGTTGGATCTCAAAGGTCCGAGCATGCTTGTAGATACATCCTGCTCCTCGTCGCTGATGGCAGTTCATCTGGCATGCCAAGCGATTCGTCGAGGAGAATGCGAGATGGCGCTGGCCGGCGGTGTCAAGCTCATCTTGCTGTCTTTACAAGATGGAAGCAATGATTTGGGAATTTTATCGCAATCTGGTCGTACTCGCCCTTTTGACAATGATTCAGACGGTACGGGTGTCGGTGAAGGCGTTGGCGCCGTTTTGCTGAAACCGTTGGCAAAGGCTCTTGCAGACGGGGATTCGATTTATGTGGTGATCAAGGGAAGCGCCGCCAATCAAGACGGCCATTCGTTCGGGCTTACAGCGCCAAATTCACTGGCACAAGCCGAAGTAATCCAGCAGGCATGGAAAGACGCGCAGATTGATCCCGAAACCCTTTCCTATATCGAGGTGCACAGTATAGGTACCAAGCTGGGTGATCCTATGGAGATGGACGGGCTGGAGAGAGCGTTTCGCCCATACACAAATCGGCGCCAATTTTGCGGGATCGGCTCGGTAAAGACGAACATAGGTCACACCGACCACGTAGCAGGGATGGCTGGTCTTTTCAAAGTGATCCTGTCTCTTAAACAAAAACAAATACCTCCGCATTTGCACTTTCAACGTGCGAATCGGATGATTCCTTTTGAACAATCTCCCATTTACATCCATGACACGTTGACAGAGTGGGAACCTGAGAAAAGCGTGCGACGGGCTGGAATCAGTTCGTTTGGGATGAGTGGAACGAATGTGCACCTCGTAGTAGAGGAAGCACCAGGATTCATACCACCTCCCAAGCAAGAAGAAGGGACTCAGGCTATTGCGTTATCCGCGAAAAGCAAGGAGAGCTTGCTCAACCTGTTGCTCCGCTTTCAGAAGTGGACCAGCAAGCCAGTGGAGGAACTGCCGACATTGGAAAGTCTCAGCTTTACGGCAAATACGGGGCGTAGTCATTACGGCTACCGATTGTTACTGATTTGCAGGGACATGGACGATTTTGCCGCAAAAATCTCCAAGTTGTGCGCAAGCGACTGGTCAACACTTTCTGATCCAGATATTTTCTTTGGCTGGCACAAGGTTATCTCCCAGGAAAAAGCGGATAGAGAGCCTGGAATACTGACCGAGGCCGAACAACAAGCGATGAATAAGGCGGCTAATGCTCTTTTGCAAAAGCTTTTGTTGGCGCAAAGCAAAGAGTTATCTGATCTGAAAGAGCTTGGAGAATTGTATGTGAGCGGGGCAGATGTACGCTGGAGTGCCATGTATACGTTTAAAAAGCCGCGCCGCGTGCACCTCCCTGTTTATCCGTTTGAGCGTAAGCGTTGTTGGCTGGACATCTCTTCTCTTCATTCTCTTGACAAGGTTGCCGGGAGAGAAAAAGACAAGGTCGCACCGCAAAAATCTGGAGAAGCGAAGCTGCCAAACGTGGTTGTACGTGGGAGAAAACATGATACCTACACCGTTTTAGAGCAAGAGCTGGCTCACATTTGGGGATATGTTCTGGGGCTTGAAGAAGTAGATGTCCACGACAATTTTTACGAGCTAGGCGGGGACTCGATCATTGCGATTAAAATGATCAGCGAAATCTCCAAGCGGCTGAACCGAGAAGTAGAAGTACAAGACCTGCTTACCCATTTGACGATTTCTGATTTTGCTGCCTTTCTTGATGCGGCTGGGCATGTAGAAGAACAGGTTGCGAAAGCAGAGGCAGCTGCTACTACAGTCCAAGCTATTCAACAACGAAACGCAAAATCAAGGCAGGGTACGCAAATCAAACGCAGCTCGTATGCCGATGTCAGTCATTTATCCTGGCGTCAATGGAATTGTTATGATCGCGGTCTCGCTTTATTAATGGAGGAGCAGGATGCTCATCTGATCCCTTATTTTAAGCTTTTTCTCGGGTTGAAGCGCGGCTATCAGCTTGATACTGAGGGGTACCCCTATTCGTATCGGGAACATGCTGAGGTTATGGGATATTTGTCGGATGAGGAGATGCTTTATAAATTTGGCTATCGGATCAAGCTCGTGCCTGTCACACATCTGGATGAATTGCATGAGTCGATCATTCGCCAACTGGATCATGGCAAGCCCGTCATGGTTGCGTTTGACGAGTACTATACCTTTTACACACCGCAATACCAGAAGGAACATACCGATCATCTCACCGTCATTACTGGCTATGATCATGAAAAGCAGGTCTATACGATCATCAATCACAATCATTTGACTCGCGGGCAAGCGCAGCGAATCCAATACGATAAATTTTCCACAACGTACCAAACGCTTGAGGAGATTTATGCAAATGTAGATCCGCATTCCCGGCTGATCATGGTTCTCGATCGCGTTACAGATGACGAGGCAAGCTTGCGTGCGAGCGCGGATGAGGAGTTGCTGCGATTACTAACAGCGGTCGAGACTAAACAGCAAGTTGGCCGTGAGCTTACGCTGTTGCTGTCACTTACGGAGCAGCCAGACACCTATTTTCATGAAGCTAATCTAAACGAGCTCTACGTTCAATTAGGCGGGAAAGAACTGTGGATGGAAACATTATTGGACTGGTACATTCCACAGGCGGATCAGTCTGTACGCGAACTGGCGGAGGAGATTTTGCAGATATCCAATAACGCGGTGAATCGTTATGCCCTTAGCTTATACAAAGAAAAAATGTTGAAGCGATCCGATGTGGAAGCTGCTATCGACAAGTTGAAGTCACTTACTAGTCAATTTCTGCAACAAGTATTTGCCTTGCGAGAACGTGATTCGGATATCCGATAGTCGCATGTGTTTACCATTACGATAGACAGGAAGGAGAGTGCTCATGTCACTCACCGAGATTCAACCGAGCAAGCATCCGAACCTGGATTGCATCGGCGCTTCTATCTACACGGTTCTGAAATACTTGAACTTTTCCGCTTTGGAAACAGCTTGGAAGCAGTGCGGTGCCATCTATCTTAAAACGCAAGATTCTCCTTATGGAGATGTAAACGGTCAATACATGAGAACAGTTGCAGAACTGACGTGGATTCACAATATCCGCGTAGAAGGACAGGCTGAACCGGAAAACGACCTGTTTTTGGCAAATATTCAAGAACGTTTGGAACGGGACATACCGACAATCGTCCTCTGCAATATGGCAGAACTCCCGTATAACCCTTATTATCAGGACCTGCCTGAAATGCATAGCATCATTGTCACCGGTAGAGAGGGTAACCAGCTGCTGATCGTCGATGATTACTACCGCTATAAAGGTCTGTTGCCCATCGAGCAATTCTTACTGGCGAGCAACTCTTCCTATCGGGATGCAGGTACAGGTGAATGGTATCCACTCCACAATCGTTCATTTGAATTGGTACTTTCAGATTCCCTGCATCCGACTCACGATCAGTTGCTGGAAGCGGTCAGGAGCAATCTCAGCGTACTTGAGGGTCGTTGCGACATCAATCAAATCAAGCGGGAGTTGGATGTACCCGATGATGTCAACATCGAGGTAGGGCTGAAATCCCTTGATCCTTTTATGAAAGACGTAGAGACTTTTCTCGCTAGTGGAGTGGAGATTACTGACGATCATCTCGATATCCTTAACCATAGCTTGATCAGCATGGCACAAACACGAGCGATGTATGCCGATGTCTTGCAGGTGATCAGTGAGAAGTACGAAAGCTTTGCAGATCTTGCTGAGCAGTATCGTAGTATCGGACATCAATGGAAAATTACGACCAATATGATTTTAAAGGCTTTTGATAGTAATCGCAGTGACATGGTTCATCGCGTTCTGCAAAAAATCAGCAGCATAAAAACGCAGGAATTTGAGGCGGTCACAAGCACAAGAGAAGTACTGGAACGAGTCGGCGTTGTTGTGTAAGCATCTAGCACATGGAGGTACTCCTATGGAAAAGGAAAACGAAGTATACGAGACGCTCCTACAGTTGTTTTCTGAGTACGTGAACGAAAGCGGAGAACTTACGGAGTACATTGATTCATTGACCTTTATCAAGTCGGTCGTAAAGGTTGAAAAAGAGTTTGGTATTGAATTCGATGATGACATGCTTCATTTGGAAAACTTTCAAGATATGAAAACGTTGGCAGGTTACATTCAGCAAAAAATGGATGCAAAATCTGCCTGATCAAGGGCCGAGATAGATTCAATCGATCGGACGAAGACGGGAAAAAACGGGAGAGAGGGCTCACCATGCTAACGAAAATGATGGCCATTAGTCACATGATTGGCAATACGCCTTTAATCAAACTTGAGCATGAGCACATCAATCTGTTTTGCAAGCTGGAGTACAACAACCTCATGGGAAGTGTAAAAGTGAGGCCCGCCTTTTATATATTACAGGAGGCGATCAAAAGAGGAGAGATTACGCAGGAAACTACCGTAATCGAGTCATCTTCGGGAAACTTTGCTATCGCTTTAGCGACTTTGTGCAAGCAAATCGGAATTAAATTTATTCCAGTCATTGACCCCAATATTAATCCTGTCTATGAGAATTTGCTCAGGGTATTTTCTCATGAGGTCGTAAAAGTAACGGACCGTGATGAGACAGGGGGATTTCTCCTAACGCGCATCCAAACGGTCAATCGCCTTCTCAATGAGACGAAGAACTCGTTTTGGACCAACCAGTATGGAAATCCGGATAGCGCTCGCGCCCATTACTTCGGACTGGGAGCCGAGATCGCAGACAGCTTCGAGACGTTGGATTATGCGTTTATCGGCGTCAGCTCTGGCGGCACGATTACTGGAATCTCGCAGCGATTGAAAGAACGATATCCAAACATAAAAATCATTGCGGTCGATACGGCAGGATCCGTGATTTTCGGACAAGAGCCACAAAAACGATACATCCCGGGAATCGGATCAAGCATGCGACCTGACATACTCAAGGGCGCGATCATTGATGAGGTCGTTCATGTTTCGGAGGAGGACACAGTCGAGGCTTGCTATCAGCTTTACACTGAGCATGGCATTTTTGCTGGAGGATCTTCTGGGACTTCCTACTGGGCGATTAAAAACTATTTCAAAGATCAAAAGCATGTAGTCAAGCCGAATGTCGTCTTTTTATGTCCAGACGGTGGTATGCCATATGTCAATACCGTATACAACCAGGAATGGGTTCAGTGGTTGCATCAGCAAAAGCATTCTTTCGTTGGCAATTAAGCAGTGTCCAATAAATCTACTACGATAAGCAGGGTGGGATGTACAATGTTATATCTAAACACGAGTGATATTGAAAAGGTCGGCAAGAATTGGAAGGAAACCATTGATGTCATTGAACATGCTGTGCATTCCTTATACAAGGAAGATTATGCACAGCCAGTTAAACCTTACTTGCGATATCACGACATGGCAAACCGCATTATTGCCATGCCAGCATTTGTAGGCGGAGATACTTACATGGCGGGAATCAAGTGGATTGCCAGTTTCCCGAAAAATCTCCAAGAGGGCATCCAACGCGCGCATTCGATTACGATCCTCAACGAAGCCAGAACGGGTAAGCCTGTGGCAACGATTAATACGGCCCTGGTGAGCGGGATTCGAACGGCTTCTGTTTCCGGTCTTCTCCTCAAGCATTACGAACAAGTACGTCCCCTGCAAAATGTAACGGTCGGAATTATCGGATTTGGTCCGATTGGCAGACTTCATCTTCAAATGGTAACGGCCATGTTAGGTGAGAAAATCGACAAGGTGGTTCTCTATGACATTGCGGGTATCCAGCAGGAGCATATTCCGGCTGAGATCAAAGAGAAAACGGTTATCGCGCAAACGTGGGAAGAGGCATACTGCGATGCAGATGTGTTCATTACATGCACGGTATCACCGCATGGTTTTATTGACAAGCAACCCAAACGTCACTCTTTGTTGTTAAATGTGTCGTTACGCGATTTTACACCAAAAATTCTCGACTATACCCGCTCCATTATCGTAGATGACTGGACTGAAGTTTGCCGTGAGAACACAGACATCGAGATTATGCATCTGGAAAGAGGATTGCAAAAAGAAGATACCAAATCCATCACAGATATCGTCTGCCTGAACCAGATGAAGGAATTTCCACAAGATGAGCCCATCATGTTTAATCCGATGGGGATGGCGATTTTTGATATCGCCATTGCTGCCTACTACTACAAACAAGCGCTCTCGCAGGGGATCGGAACTCACTTGCAAGACTAACTGGAGGTTACCATTTTGTACGATGTGCTAGCAAATCTAAAACTGGTAGAGTCATCTCGTATTTGTTTGCACGAGTCACATGAAAACAAGCGACTACACAAGACCAGACAGATCATTGAGGAGGAAGGAATTTTGCGACATCCTCCGCTGGCGATTCTCATGCAAAACGGCCAGTATTTGATCATTGATGGTGCACATCGGACCTTTGCTCTGCAAGCGCTTGGGTGCAAACATATCCCCGTGCAGGTAGTGGAGCATGAGGATTTTTACTTGGATATGTGGGATCATATTGTGCCAGTCGCTGCATGGTTGCAATCAGTGGAGCAAGATTCTGTGTTTCGATGGGAAACAGAGCGTTTACGAGAAACACCTGTGGCAGAAATAAAGATAGGGAACAACGAACGTTTCTATCTGTATCCAAATGAGAATCGGCAGGATGATGAGTGGCGAATGAAGCTATGGCGTCAACTGGTTAACAGTTACAACTATAGCCATCCGGTGCATCGGCTGCCCACAGGGATGCTCGAATGGCCGGACACAGGAACCGCCTTGATACGGTTCCCACCAACCAGTCTGGCTGAATTGGAGCGTATCGTATCGGAAGGGCATGTTTTGCCTGCCGGTGTTACCCGTTTTGAAATAGACGGGCGTCTATTAAACTTATGTATTCCGATTAGCCTATTGAAACAAGAGCAAATCGAGCAAGAACAGTGGGAGCGATTGGTTAAAAAATGGAGAGAAACCTTGCGCCTCTACTCGAAACCCGTGTATATGTGCGATGCGTAATAAGAAACCGTGGCGAGTTTGATTCGCCACGGTTTCTATCCAATCCCAATTGACATCATGTGCTCGTTTTCTTGCGGTTACGGTCTTTCCCACAGACGCAGTGCCTAAAAAGGAGTGGATCATTCTGCAAAAGATCATAGAGGAGTCGAGACGAAAATTAGCGTTTTTGTTGATGTGCTTGGTTCTCGTACTATCTGGCAGTATGCCCGTGTACGCCGAAACAAGCGTTCGACAGGATACGGAAATCGGAACGGCAATCGAACAGCTGGTCAATCAGACCATGGAGTCGGAAAAAATCCCGGGTGCAGCCGTTGTGGTCGTCAAAGAGGGGAAAACCATTTACAAGCAATCGTTTGGTTTCTCTGACACCGAAAAGCAAGAGCCGGTGACTTCTGACA
Source organism: Brevibacillus brevis NBRC 100599 (assembly GCF_000010165.1). Classification (NCBI taxonomy): domain Bacteria; kingdom Bacillati; phylum Bacillota; class Bacilli; order Caryophanales; family Paenibacillaceae; genus Brevibacillus; species Brevibacillus brevis. The sequence goes on along the minus strand of NC_012491.1, from coordinate 3,360,327 downwards.
CATTGTTTGAAATCGGATCGAACTCCAAAGCATTTACAGCGTTAGCCGTTCACCAGCTTGTCGAGCAAAAACGACTTTCGCTGGACGACCCGGTTCAGAACTATATTCCGTGGTTCAGTGTTACATATAAAGGACAACAGGAAACGATCCTGATTAAGCATTTGCTGTACCATACCAGCGGGATTCCGTTTGAAAGCATTGGCTCCATCCCTATTTCTTCTAGCGAAAATGCGATCGAAGAAACTGTGCGAGCCATCAATCATTCTGAACTGGTACGCAAACCGGGGACCGAGTATGAATACGCCACCATTAACTACGATATCCTGGGCTATATTGTTGAGAAAGTCACCGGAGAAACGTATGAGCAATATGTGCAGCAACAGGTCATTGCCAAATTAGGACTAACCCAAACCTTTTTGAAGGCGCAAGCACCCGTGGAGGGGATGGCAAGAGGGCACAAAATCGAGTTCTTTTCCCCAAAAGTGTATGATGCGCCTGATTATCGTGGAAATACGCCAGCGGGTTATGTCGTTTCCAATGTAAACGATATGGAACGATGGTTGCAGATTCAGCTGGGGTTGGAGGCATCTGCGTTTCGTCCCGAGTTGGTGCGTGCTTCCCAGCTTCCTGATCGTTCGGTAGCTCCTGCTGCAGACGGTTTCTCGTATGCGTCAGGCTGGATGATTTATCAGGATGGTGGAGGACAAATTTCGCACGGCGGAAATAACCCAGCATTTTCTTCGTATATGGTATTTCGTCCTGAAGAAAAGCTGGGCGCCGTCGTTTTGACCAATCTCAATTCGTTGAACGCATCTGTTATCGCCGAAGGGGCCGTCAATCTCGTACTAGGCAAAGAAGCTCCCGTAGTCGTGTCCGACACCAATCTTCAAGCGGATCGTCTAGCAAGCATTTCTCTTGTGATCCTTGGCATCCTTTTGTTGCTACTTGTTGGGGGGATCGTGCAGATTTTCGTACAAGTTTACCGAGGCGAACGAAAACTCGCCGCGAATGCGGGGCGAATCTGTTTTGCATCCTTTGTTGCATTTGTTGTCATGGGCAGTGTTTTGACAGCCGCCCTATACTATTTGCCGGACGTTTTTTTTATGGGCTTACCGTGGAGATTCATTGAGGTCTGGCTTCCCATCACCATTTTTTACGCCATGTACGCATTGGTGACAGGACTCGCTCTGTTTAATGTCTACATCACACTCATCCGCTTGTTCCCGAAATCGCAAGAAAACTCCATGACGTCTATTGTCATACAGGGGCTTATCAGCGGATTTGGAAATGCGTTGATTATTTTTATGATCAATCTGGCGCTTACTTCTACGAACAAGTTTCACGCATCCATTTTCCTGTATTTTCTCCTGGGTATCTTGTTGTATATCGTTGGGGAGAAAATGATGCGTAGCCGGCTGATTGTCATCACAAATGAAATCGTATACGAAAAAAGAATGGAACTGATCCGCAGAATTTTTCGGACCCCTTATCAAAAGTACGAGACACTTGATAACGGTGAAATATATGCGGGGTTAAATAACGATACGGAAACGATTAGTACGTTCGCCAATAGTGTCGTTGTGGCACTGACGAGTGCGGTTACACTCGTGTTTTGCTTCATTTATCTGGGCTCGCTGGATCTATACGGATTTTTGTTTTGTTTGGCGGTCATTTTTGTGGCAGTAGGCTTGTATACGTTGGCAGGACGCTTTGCAAACAAAGTATGGGAGGAAACGAGAGACATCCAAAATGTGTTTTTCTCCTATATTACTGATATGATCGGAGGCTTCAAGGAGCTGTATTTGACGCAGGCGCAACGAAAAGAATTCGAAGCAGATATGGAAAAAAGCTGCTCTGACTATCGACATAAGAAATCAGCGGGCCAATTTAAATTTGTGAACGTGTATTTGATTGGGGAATTGCTTTTTGTCGTGGTAATTGGCACGGTTGCTTTTTTATTCCCGGTCCTATTCCCTTCGCTTCAAAAAGAGATGCTGATTAGTTATGTGTTTGTCTTTCTGTATATGACAGGGCCTGTTCACGGTATTTTGAATGCAGTACCGGAGCTGATTCGGATTAAGATCAGCTGGCAGCGACTGAATGCGTTGCTTGATTCCTTATCAGTGGAAACGAGAAGAGAAGAGAAGAGCTTAGCTGAGCGGAACGTGCAAGATTTTGAGTCGTTTTCAACGGAACAGGTGCGTTTCCGATACAAAAACAAGGAGGGAGAAGAGTTTTCCGTAGGGCCGCTGGACTTCTCCTGCCAAAAAGGGGAAATCGTCTTCATTGTAGGTGGGAACGGCAGCGGGAAGTCAACGTTTGCCAAGCTAATCACCGGATTGTATGAGCAGGATGAGGGCGAGTTTTTCATGAATGGCCAAAAAGTAAATGCTGATCAACGCTGCGAATTCTTCTCTGCGATCTTCAGTGATTTCTACCTATTTGAGAAGATGTACGGCATCGATTATCAAGAGAAGCAAGAAGAAGTGAACAAATATTTAGAGGTGCTTCGCATCGCTGACAAAGTAGAAGTGGATGAAACGGGAACGTTTAGCACGACAAAGCTGTCTACGGGTCAGCGTAAACGTCTTGCCTTAATGCTCAGTCTGGTAAGAAACCGACCTATTTTCCTCTTTGACGAGTGGGCAGCAGACCAAGATCCTGAGTATCGTCAATTCTTTTATGAATCCTTGCTGCCAGAAATGAAAAGACAGGGGAAATGTGTCATCGCGATCACACACGACGATCGCTACTTCCATCTTGCTGATCAGGTAGTGAAAATGGAGAGTGGACGAATTATTTCGCAGCAAACGTTTGCGCATGCCTGATGGAAAAAAAGCAGAGAAGACCGGACGGGGACGATACCCGGCGGTCTTTTCTTGCATGAGTGGCACGGCACCCTTCGATTGGAGACACTAGACAAATAATTCAGACAGGTTTATAATTGGAAGCAGTTGGAATAGAAGACGTTGACATCATGCGGGTGTAGTTCAATGGTAGAACTCCGGCTTCCCAAGCCTGCGGCGTGGGTTCGATTCCCATCACCCGCTCCATACGAAATGGTAGAAAAGCCTTTGATTACAAGGGCTTTTCTTGTTTTTGCAGCAATGTTTGCAGAAAAACACGATTGGAAGCGAAACTTTTAAGTAGTTCATACAATTAAACTGTAAGTAGAGGTGGTCAAATGGAGTCCATATTGACAGAGGAATTGATATTGGAAGACTTAATTAGAGCTTCCCATCATTTTTTTGGATTGGAAGTAATTGAATCCAGTCCAATAAAACGTGGTTGGTTAAACCTGAAATGGAGAGTCACGACTGAATCAGGGCAATTCTTACTTAAACAATACAATAAAGAACGATTTAAGCTGTATAATCCTGAGGATCTAAAGTTTGCCTTCTCTCAACAGGTTAGATTAAATAATCAAGGCCTTGCATGTCCTAATCTTTTATCACACGATGAAAGTATCCTGCTTGAATCAGATAAAGGAGAACTCTTTATTGTCATGGAATATTGCCAGGGCAAACTAATCTCGCCAGGTAAAGCTAATGCACATCAAGTATACAATCTAGGTCGAGCAACTGGAAAAATGCATCGATTGTTAAACGACGGGACACTTGGTTCTAAAGATACTCCCCAATTTGTTCCTCCAAGCCGTGAAGAGCGTTTAGCACATTGGAAATCAGTTTTGAAAAAGGCGAGGGAAGCTGGGAAGATCGAATTGCTTGATGATATAGAGACACAACTTAAAGCAACTGAAGAAATGAATATTGAAAACCTGGAAATACTTTCTACTGGGTGGGCACATCGTGACCTTTGGGTCGATAATATTTTATTTGATCATAATCGATTAACTGCAATACTAGATTTTGATCGACTGAAATATGATTATCCTCAACTTGATGTTGCACGGGCAGTTATGTCATGTGCCTTAGGTGATTATTTTGACGTTTCCCTGGCTTCAGCGTTTATTGAGGGATACAGTGAGGAACGTACCGTTATGGATGGTTACTTAACAAATTCATTGCAGTTGTTGTGGTATATGGAAAGCCCATGGTGGATTCATTCTAACATGGACCAACATAGTGTACCTCCGGCTCGTTTTGCAAAGGAAATGATTTGGCTCGCTAACAATCATAAAAATATGTCCACACTTTTAGGGAATATCTAGCTAAAGAAAGTGATCATGAAAAACGAACCGACTTTTTGCCGTTTTTAGCAAATGATCCGGGTAAATGGTTCAATAAACACAACAGTTAGCATTAATAAGCTGTTGTGTTTATTTATTATCAAATACCCTACAAGTCTTTCATAGTCAATAATGACCGCTTATTATTTCGTTTTTGGATTTATTCAACTAACAGGCAGGATAATACAACAGCCGTGTTTATCGCAGGGGTTTTTCCAATGTCTACATTAATGGATGCACTTCAACCGAAACACACTGGCTGCTTAGGCTTTTTTAGTTGCGTCTACTTGACAGGGGTAAGAGACGGTCGACTGGTAATCCAAAATGGTTTTCTTTGGATGTGAAATAAGGCGGTAACTTGTTATTACATCAATTTCATGTATAATGCAATTAATGCATGATACATATTATGCACAAGACACTAGTTGAGGGGGTAATTCATTTCTTATGAATCGAGAAGATGCCTTGAAACTAAGAACAGATATTAAAAAATTTATTAGAATGACTGGAATTCTCGAACCAGAAAGAATTCCAAAAGATCTGTTTGAAAAACCTTTATCGGTTTCCCAAATGATGGCGTTAGAAGAACTAGAGCTCAAGAAATTAACTATTTGGGAATTAGCTAACAAGCTTAAATTAGAACAATCATCGGTAAGTAGATTAGTAGACAAGTTGGTAAAAAATGAGCTTATTTTCCGTGAAGTAAATGAAAATAACAGAAGGGAGGTTTATCTACATCTCACAGAAAAAGGTAAAATAACGGTTGCTTCTTTACGGGAACAATCGATTCATTTTTATCAAGGAATTCTCAATGATTTATCAGAAGCTGAACGGAAAACAGTTGTCAATGGCTTTGAACTCTTAATCAACTCGATAGCTAAATCCGCTTCCTTAAAAAGGAATGGAAAATCGTAATAGAAGGAGGCCGTGAATGAGTTTAGATTTTGAAGGGCCAATTATAGAATTAAAAGAAAAAATCGATGAATTACAGAAGTATATGGAAAAAAATGATCTCGATTTATCTTCAGAAATTCATGCATTAAGAGAACGATTAAAAGTAATGCAATCTGAAATTTATACGAATATTTCACCATTTCAACGAGTTCAAATTGCTCGGCTTCGTAACCGGCCTACAACATTGGACTATATTCCGTTATTGTTTACAGATTTTATCGAACTTCATGGCGATCGACTATATGGAGATGATAAAGCAATAATCGGTGGAATTGCGAAATATAAAGGCATGCCTGTTACGATTATTGGCCACCAAAGAGGTAGGAACACAAAGGAAAGCATAGAAAGAAATTTTGGAATGGCACACCCAGAAGGTTATAGAAAAGCTTTACGCCTTATGAAGCAAGCTGAAAAGTTTAATCGCCCTATTATTACATTCATTGATACTTCAGGTGCTTATCCGGGGAGAGAATCTGAAGAACGTGGAATTTCTGAGGCAATAGCTCGTAATTTATTTGAAATGGTAACACTTAGAGTACCGATTATTTGTATTGTAATAGGAGAAGCATCAAGTGGTGGAGCCCTTGGTATTAGTATCGGCAATCATATTCATATGCTAGATAACTCGTGGTACTCGGTTATTTCTCCGGAAGGAGCGGCATCGATATTATGGAAAGATGCTAAGTATGCTCCAAAAGCAGCTGAATACATGAAAATTACAGCAAAAGAATTGAAGGACTTAGGGATTATTGATCAAATCATTCCTGAAGTGAAAGGTGGAGCACAAAATGATATAAAATGGCAGGCGGAAATGGTTGAATCTGCAATCGAATCATCTCTAAAAGAATTGGTACGAATGTCTCCAGAAGAGCTTACACAACAGCGATATGAAAAGTATAGAGAGATGGGGAAAATTGGAATCCTAAACGGAACTGATGAGGAAAAATAGAGAAGAATGAAAGGAAAGGTAAATTCGCTTTCTGTGGGGTGAAATACTTTATTTTCTCTGAACAGAAGAAACACGTGTGTACAGGGAAGTTACACCAAACAAAGTCCTTCCATGGTAATTTGGGAAGGACTTTTTACTTGTACATTCACCTTATCTATCCCGATTTCCATTCCCGCAGGATTCTCCGTCGTGTGAGTTGAATAAACCAATGAGCTCGCATGATAATCCGCTTTAACAAGCCAGCCTTTCTTTATGGTACCAGTTGAAAAAATAGAATCGGAGGATTGACATGAGAACCATACCACTCGGCACGAGCAAGTTAGAAGTCCCTGTTATCGCAATCGGTTGCATGAGAATAGGCTCACTAGACAAGCTGCAAGCGGAGCGCTTCGTACAAACGGCGCTTGAAGAAGGGGCGAACTTCTTCGACCATGCAGATATTTATGGAAAAGGCAGTTGTGAGGAAGTATTTGCAGAAGCGATTCAGATGAGCCCTAGCGTTCGCGAGCGTATCCTGTTGCAATCGAAATGTGGTATTCGGCCCGGCATGTTCGACTTTTCCAAAGAGCATATTTTGCATGCAGTAGTTGGTATTCTAAAGCGTCTAAAAACTGAATATTTGGATGTTTTGCTGTTGCACCGTCCTGACACGCTTGTCGAACCAGAAGAAGTAGCGGAAGCATTCGATCTTCTGGAAAGCACGGGTAAAGTACGCCACTTTGGCGTTTCCAATCAGAATCCGATGCAGATCCAGCTGTTACACAAGTATGTGAAGCAACCAATCGTCGCCAACCAGTTGCAGCTCAGTATTATGAACGCGACGATGATCTCACAAGGATTCAACGTCAATATGGAGAGCAACTCGGCTGTGAACCGCGACGGCAGTGTACTAGACTTCTGCAGGCTGCATGATATAACGATTCAGCCTTGGTCGCCGTTCCAGCATGGATTCTTCGAGGGGTCTTTTCTTGGAAACGAGAAATTTCATGAGTTGAACAAAAAAGTCGACGAAATTGCAGCTAGATATGAGGTATCCAACACGACAATCGCCATCGCTTGGCTGCTACGGCACCCGGCGAACATGCAACCTGTCATTGGCACGACGAATATCGACCGAATGAAAGATTGCGTGAAAGCCGCCCATATTCGTTTGACGCGAGAAGAGTGGTATGACATCTATCGTGCTGCCGGAAATGTGTTGCCATAACGGCTTCCAATATCCCAGCTATAAAAAACAATGGTGGTCAAAGCAATAACGTTGGAAATGTATAGTGTAAATACTCGTGAAACGTCATCGAAGCACCCCTCGCTCTACTAGATTGGATTTTACCTATTCCTGTAAAAATTCTTTTTGTTTCCACTCTTTGTATAGAGTAAGGTCGCTGCTCACTTGTCGAAACACCAGTCCAATGATTGTCGCGTCATCTAGTAAACCAACAACGGGAATAAAATCTGTGATGGCGTCTACGGGTGAAACAAAGTACAAAATCCCGCCAATAATCATCAAGATGGATTTAACCGGGATTGTTCGGTATTTACCACTCGTCCAATCACCGAAAATACTAAAGAGTAGCTGTAAATTCTCCCAAACATCACCGATCGCTTTTTTATCAGCTTTTTTCATTGCTTTTTTTAGGAGATGAGAAGCTTTTTCTTTATCGTTCAGATATTCAGAGGCTTTGGATTCATAATTTTTAAGAAACGTCTTTTCATGTTTAGCCATAGTGCCCCCTATGTTTCGTTGAAGCCAAAAAGGGCGAGAACACGGTCATTTTTGGCTTCGGTGTTTTTGAAACAGCTTATAATCCTTGAGGTGCTGCATGATGGATCTTTCCCAGCGTCTTTTTCTGGTGTTTACACCAAGATGACTTTCCCCGTACGATGACGGCTCTCCGCAAATTGCACGGCCTCTTTTACATCCTGCAAAGCAAATTTTTCTCCAGGCACAGCTATAAGGAGCTTCCCATTCTGAACGAGCTCGATGACTTTCTCAAACGTCTCGTGCCAGGTAGAAACGGAAACCCGTTGATTCCAGTGGCGCAATAAAAACAATTGTGGGAGAACGCCAAGCTCTTTCGAGATGATCGACCAATCCACTTGAACTCCCGATAAAAGGCCTAACGACAAGAAAATCCCGCCAGCACGTGTAGACTTCGCCAGCTCTAAACCGTCAGGTCCGCCAATGGAATCAATAGACGCATGTGCACCTTGTCCGTTTGTGACACTCATGATGGCATCATAGATAGACACATGTGAACTGTCGATGACATGCCATGCCCCGAGTTCCATCAACTCCTCGGTATATCTTGCGTTTCGGACGATGGCGATTACCCGAAAACCAAAAAGAGCGGATAGCTGAATAAACAAGCGGCCAATGGCTGAGTTGGCTGCATTGACTAACAAAACCTGCTGAGAAGACAGTTGAAGGGTCTCCTTGCAGATGACCCACGCAGTAATGGGGTTGATGTACAACCGACTGGCGATATCATCTGGGATCGAATCAGGAACCTCAATGGCTAGCTCGGCTGTCGTTTTGACGTAATCTTGCCATGTGCCCTCACCGCGCAATGGCAGAACACGGTTCCCGATAAGAGAGCGGGGAGCAGAAGGACCTGTATCAATAACGGTACCAACCCCCTCATACCCAGGAATAGCGGGGAGGTTGATGCGATGCTTGTAAGCACCACGAATCGGGATGATGTCAGAAGGGTTAATAGGACGTGCGCTCATTTTCACCAAAATTTCATCTTGCTTCAGCGGTTCAATTAGCCGTTGTTCAACCTTCAATACTTTATGGGGCTCACCAAATTGATCGTATCGTACTGTTTGTGCATACATGTTTGTGTACTCCTAACTTTGTCAGCCATAACTGACGAAGGAAAGTGTTTCGTCATTGCGTATATGGGATCGGAATGTCTTTATCTTAGGTATAAAAAATAACCCCCGTCAATCAAAACGAGAATACAAAAAAGAACAGATACGTGATCGGAGTGCTTTTCAAAATTATACCAGTACTTCTATGAGGAAACAATTTGACATAAAAAGCGATTGATAAAAGAAAAAGAGCGCATCTGCGCTCTTTCGGATCATTCTTTTGCTCGTGGTGCACTTTCAAAGCCTACTTTTTTATGCGTTCCATCACAGAACGGTTTTTTCTCGGATTGACCGCATCGACAGAGCGAAAAAGATGAACCGACTTCATAGTTGTCACCTGCTCCATCCAGTAACTCAACTGCACCGGTAACACGAATTGATCCATTGTCGTTAATCTTGATTGTTACTTTTTCTTGATCCACATGTCATCCCTCCTTTTTTACTATCTTTACCTACTATGATTTCGGGCAGAAGGGTATGTGGTAAATAATTATTCTCTACATGGGAAGAGCCTGTCACAGCGATAGTGAACTTGCTGGTGGAACCATGCAAATTGGTGTTGAAATCAGGACAAGGTACGGTTATTTTTAGCAGGGAAAGGGTTTTGTCTCATGACGATTTCAATGGATGACTTAGAGTCAGACCCTCCTACACTTTATAAAGAAGCATTTGTAAACGAGTGAGCTTGAAAAAAAAGCGAGAGGCCGTCAGCTCCTCACCTGGTTACAGGTGGGAACTGGTGGCCTTGTTAGCGAGCAGAAGGATTAAATCGGCGTAGACCGATCAGCAAGAAAACAAAGAGTAAGACAAGCGGAATCACTACAGTAGATGTGTCACCATGTAAAAGCAGAGTGACTGTAGCACCAAGCATAATGACTGCGAGTGTATAGGCGGCGTAACGCGAAGACTTTTTCATCAATAAACCCAGTCCGCCGAGCACTTCTCCCAACCCGATTACAACTTGGAACCAAGGGGGAAACCCGAATCCTTGGAAAGCGAGTGTGGCCTCTGGATGACCAATCAGCTTGTAAATACCAGAGGAAACGAACATCAAGCACAATCCTACAATCATTACCCATTTTGCAAACGTACGCAGACTTTTCACACTGAAATCCTCCAATCGTTTCGTTGTTGAATTCAGTATAAGCCGTCCATCATGACATCTTTTGTCATATAGCAATGACTGAACGTTTTGGATCGTAGTTGAAGGTAATTCCTCCATTTCGTAAGCTGATTTGAGTATAATAGGATGGAGATATAGCCGAAAAGTAGATAATTTCTGGAACCAGGTGTACACAAAGGTACCAAACCATCGGGAAAAAAGCATGGAGGAATGCGATATTCAAACGAAACAATATAACGTACCCGTTGAAGCGACATTGGAAGTAATTGGTGGGAAGTGGAAGGTTGTTATTCTTTGTTTGTTAAAAGAAGGTACGAAAAGATTCGGTGAGCTGCATCGATATATGCCAAGCGCATCGAAAAAGATGCTGACCCAACAGCTACGTGAGCTCGAAGAAGATGGATTGGTCAACCGATCCGTCTATCATCAGGTTCCTTTAAAAGTGGAATATTCACTTACGGAGCAAGGAGAGAGCTTGCGGACGATCTTGAATCTGATGTGCGAGTGGGGCGAAGCGCGTATTCATAAATAAAATGATACATAGGAAAAACCCGCCATTTCATCCACAATGGAATATCGATGGCAAGCCCTTGTATAACAGATATGCACTACTCATCACTTGTATTTTTCAGCGTACTCGGCGTAGTTTACTACTTCGATGACACTAGACCAACGAAGAACGGTTCCTACAAACCGTTTAATGTCTAAACCTTGCATGTCGTATGATTCGGCCGTATTTGTTGTTCCAGTTGCGTCCTTAATGAACGTCACCTTATATCCGCGATCATAGGCAGCGATCGCCGTAAACATACAACAAAATTCCGTCTCAAAACCGATTATAAAAAGATGCTCGACCCCTAAGTTTTCTAAAGTTTGTCTGAGCTCTGTTTGGAAGAAGGAACTAGGGGTTTGCTTCTCGATCGAGTAGTCGGAATAGTCTTTAAATGGAGGGTGTATTTCAGAACCGATAGAGCTTCTATTCAGTGGACTTTCTTCTGTAGCATCGATATGTCTGATAAAAATGACAGGACGATTGCTCTCTTTAAAATCCGTAATTACTTGTTCCATCAAAAAAAGTTCCTCTTTGTAATCCCCACCATTCACAATTCCGCTTTGCACATCAATGACTAAGAGTGCGTTCATTGCTTCACCTTCCTTCTATCAAGTAGATAAATCATTCGGTAGGAAAGCGTGTACTTCCTGCAAAGTAAATACCATGAGATAATGAAGGAAATTCAAGTACTTCATCCGTGTTTCCCAATTTAGCCACACAAGGCTCTTCTTCCACGAGTGAAATACCGGAAATGGGAACGGTTTCCGTCTTGCTGATGACCAGCTCGCCTTCACGGCCTCGACTAGTACAGTTCGAGGCTTTTTGTATGCAGTTTAGCCTTCTGTTTTTGATATGATAGAAAGGTCTAGTTTGTACGAATACTTGATCAATAAAGATTTCTGGAGGTTGCCATGCGCTATCAAGTCATATTATTCGATGTAGATGATACACTTCTTGATTTCAAAAAGACAGAAGCAAATGCTCTGCAAAAGACGTTTTCTCAGTTTGGACTTGCTACGGGATCGTCTGAATATGGAGCGACTTACAAAGAGATCAGTAAAGGATTGTGGGAGGATTTAGAAAAGGGCCGGATCACTCTAGCAGAGCTGGGCGTAGAAAGATTTCGAAGACTTTTCAAAGCTGCTCAGCTAGACGTCGATGCTGAGGCGTTCGGCAGTGCCTATCTCGAATCCTTGGGCAAAGAAGTGCATTTGGTACCGGGAGCGGTTGAATTGTGCAACAGTTTGGAGGATTGCCGTTTGGCGATCATTACGAATGGGTTCGCCTCTGTGCAAACATCAAGAATCGCCGCTTCACCGCTTTGCAACTCTTTTGAGCATCTGATTATTTCCGAAGAGGTCGGCTACAAAAAGCCCGATCGAGAAATTTTTGACTACGCGTTTTCCAAATTGCAATGGACGGAGAAGGCGAACGTATTGATGGTAGGAGATTCCCTGACGTCTGATATACAAGGGGGAGCCCAATACGGGATTGATACGTGCTGGTTCAATCCGCAGGGCAAGGAAAATCAGACGAGCATTCAGCCGACGTACGAAATCAGAGAATTGAGCGAGCTTCAAGAAATTGTGCGGAAGGGTATCGTGAATTTGTAGGATCTTTCCTGTATGATGAGAAGGTATTGATCTACAGGTAAATCTAGAATCTAGTGATTGGAGCCCTATAGATATGTATCAGAATTTAGAAGAGTGCATCCTTGACTTGGAAAGGCACGGACATTTGGTCCGTATTCGCGAAGAAGTAGATCCCTATTTAGAAATGGCCGCGATTCACTTGAAGGTCTACGAAGCGGGCGGACCAGCATTGCTGTTTGAAAATGTAAAAGGCTCAAAATTTCGCGCGGTATCCAATCTATTTGGCACAATCGAGCGCAGTAAGTTTATTTTCAGAAGCACCTGGCAAGCCGCTGAAAATATCATCGCTATGCGCAATGATCCGATGAAAGCGCTAAAGCAGCCATTTAAAAATATCGAGAACGGCTTTGCAGCTCTGAAAGCATTGCCTGCAAAAAAATCCACTAGCATGCCGGTAACTGCACAGGAAATCAGCATAACGGACCTTCCACTCATCCAAAGCTGGCCGATGGATGGCGGAGCTTTTGTCACGCTGCCCCAAATCTATTCGGAAGATCCGGACAAGCCTGGAATCATGAATTCCAATTTGGGTATGTACCGTGTGCAGTTGACTGGTAATGAGTATGAAGTAAACAAAGAAATTGGCTTGCACTATCAAATCCATCGTGGAATCGGTGTCCACCAAGCCAAAGCGACCAAAATGGGGATGCCGCTGAAAGTAAGCTGTTTCGTTGGCGGGCCGCCTGCCCATACTTTATCGGCTGTAATGCCGTTGCCAGAAGGCTTGAGCGAAATTACTTTTGCAGGTTTGCTATCTGGGCGCCGTTTTCACTACAGCTATATCGATGGTTACTGCATAAGCAATGATGCGGATTTTGTCATCACAGGAGATATTTATCCTGGAGATACGAAACCAGAAGGACCATTCGGTGACCATCTGGGTTATTACAGTCTGATCCATCCATTCCCTGTGATGAAGGTAAAGAAAGTGTACGCCAAGCCGAATGCCATCTGGCCATTCACAGTTGTGGGCCGTCCGCCACAAGAAGATACATCGTTCGGTCAGTTGATCCACGAGTTAACGGGTGATGCGATCAAACAAGAAATCCCGGGTGTAAAAGAAGTCCACGCAGTCGATGCGGCTGGTGTACATCCGCTGTTGTTTGCCATCGGAAGCGAGCGCTATACGCCATATCAAGAAGTCAAACAGCCGACGGAGATGCTCACCATTGCCAACCGCATTTTAGGGACGGGACAATTGAGCTTAGCCAAGTATTTATTCATTACCGCCGAAGAAAACCGACCATTGACGACGCATGATGAAGTTGATTTTATGACCTATATTTTGGAGAGAATCGATCTGCATCGCGATGTTCATTTTTATACGAACACGACCATTGATACGCTGGATTATTCGGGAACGGGCTTAAACAGCGGCAGTAAGGTAGTCCTCGCAGCTTACGGCGATCAAAAACGAGAGCTGTGCAAAGATGTGCCGGATGAACTGAAGGATTTGCGAGAGTTTGAGAATGCCCGCCTGATTATGCCAGGTGTGGTGTCAATTCAAGGCGCTGCTTTTACCGATTACGCAAACGCCCAGCAGCAATTGCAGAATCTGTGTGACGCGATTCAAGCAAGAGGGCCGATCCCGTCTTGCCCGATGATTATCCTTTGTGATGACAGTACCTTCATGAGCGCGTCGCTACAAAACTTTATGTGGGCAACCTTCACACGAAGCAATCCATCCCACGACATTTATGGCGTGAACAGCTACTACGAGAACAAGCATTGGGGCTGCGATAATCTGATTATCGATGCCCGTACCAAGCCCCATCAAGCACCGCCATTGGTACCAGATCCAACTGTCGAGAAGAATATCGAACGATTGTTTGTCAAAGGTGCGAGCTTGGGAGGAATCCTGTAAGCTTCGCCTGAAAGTAGAGGTCCGTAACCTTTCGTTGCGGACCTTTTCCATGTGATGGTACTATTTGGATGGAGGTTTCACCAAAAAATGGTTGGAGGGGTACGGAATGCTTTTCATGAAGCGAAAGCAGTCTTCGAGGATTTATTTCCTCATGAGTTGGATTATAGCAGTAGCCTTGCTTGTCACGTGGTCACCCGCAGTCACTTTGGCATCCGAAAAAATAGAAGAGTCGATACCGGTTGAACTAAAAATAAGTCCAGAAAAAGACAGGTATTCTCCCAGAACGAAGATACAGATGGAGGCAGTTACGAAAAAAGAGGGAAAATCATTCGAAGCGAAAATCGTGATTAAGGCAAAAATGGATAAAGAGCAGACGATAACCATTGAGCCAGACACGAAAATAAAGGGAAAGAACTATGTGTCAAAGGCGACATTTACACCGGAGGATATTATCGGCGACAGAGTGGGAAGTTTGGGTATCGAGTTTGAGATCATGATGAGTGATACAGATAAAGTATGGGTAGGAAGAGCGAATAAAAGGCTCTTTGTAGACAACATGCCGGGAACGGAGCCTGTTGTAGATTCAGAATTTTTTATTTATCCTGAACAAACACTTAAAGTTGGTGAAAAAATAAAGTTCACTGTACATACTCCGTATAAGGGAATGATTCGCGAAGACGCGAAGTTTTTATTTTTCTCGTCTAATTCAGTAGATACGACTCAAAAGGTAGAAAAAGTAAGAACCACACTTGATCGCAAGAAGGGGATGTACGTAACAACAGGTTACTTTACCCCACGTAAAGAAGGAACCTATACCCCTTTCTTTTTCTTGGAAATGTATGATAAAGAAAAAGATGAGGAGATAAGTGGAAGTGGAGTGGTAAAGTTTGACGTGATCGCGAATCCCAAAATCGAAACTTCTCTTAGCCCAGAAACCGCTACAATTAAATTTGGTGATGAAATTTACTTGCTGCTAACCTATCAAGCAACCGGAATGGATTCAGCAAAATTTAGCAGAGAGTATAATTATGACGTGGCCGAAATCAATGAAGAATATGACGAAGAAAATAAAACGCACAAAGTACTGCTAAAGTTCAATCCGGAGCAAAAAAAGACACATAAGTTTGAGGCAACTGTGAAAAACATCGAAACGGATACAAAGGCAACTGCAAAAACGACAATCTATGTCAAATAGGTTATAAAGAGAGGATGGCTCCCAGTTTTAACCGGGGCCATCTTTTTCATTGCTGTCGAATCGAACTGATAATTGCAAAAATTGCACGATTGATGGGGAAAGGAATCGTTCTTTACCACCGAGAAAGCGTTTTCTATAATGAATCTCAAGCAAGGACACAGCTTTTTATGGAAAGGAGAAAGGAATGGTCTTTTTAACCACACGTTCCCATGCATTACTGAAGGTGATACTCGACAGCTACTATCCGCTGAAAATTAAGGACGTCGCGCGCGATTTCCAGGTAAGCGAACGCACAGTCAAGTACGATCTGGATAACGTCAGGCAATGGCTAAAGGAACGAAATGTCATCCTCCATTCTCAACCGAATAAAGGGCTGTGGATCACGGAAGAACAAGAGCATCGAAATGCTTTGAAGGAAAATTTGCAAATTGATGACAGCAAGACGCTCATTTTGCCGCAAAAGGATCGGGTCAAGCATTTTTTGTTCATTCTTCTGCTGTCGGAAGGGTATCAGCGAATGAACGATTTAGCCGACCATATGGGTGTTAGTCGCAATACCGTCGTTGCCGATGTGAAGGACGCGGAAAAGCTGCTCGATGGCTGGCGTCTCGAGCTCGTCACGAAACAAAGGTATGGTGTGCGCGTAGACGGGAGTGAGCGGCACAAGCGGTATGCCCTCGAAAACTTGATTCACGATCTGTTGGATGGAATCGACATGTATCGGATGGTACAGGGGATGTTTTTGGAAAATGGACAAGAAGCGAGAACGGGTCCGTTATTGGAGAAGTGGCTGATCAGCCGTGCAGAATTAGGGGAGATTATTCACAGCATCAAAGCATGGATGAATGCTGCTGCGGAGACGCTGGCAGACCGAGCACTGATTAGTTTACTGATTCGCTTATGCATTGTCTTCCATCGTGTACAGCGAGGCCAATTGGTCACGGCGGATGATGCCGAGCTGGGGGAAGCGAGGCATTGGAGCGGGTACGAGCTGTTCTCACACGAGGTTCGAGCATTATGTCAGCGATTGCACGTCGATATTCCCGAACACGAGATTGCGTATGCGTGCCTTCCGCTGTTAGGGACCGAACAGGTGCCAAGAGAGGCGCGAGCAGGGAGGATTGTTTTGGACGTTTTCCAGGCAACCAAAGAACTGACGGAAGCGGTTAGTAACCGGATGCTGGCACCGTTGCACGAGGATCAGGAGCTGATGAGACTGCTTTTTGCTCACCTGGATGACAGTTTGAACCGTTATCGCCAGGGAGTTCTTTTTGCGAATCCACTGACAGAGGAAATTCGCCGTTCATACGCACGCATGTTTGATGCAGTCAAACGCTCTTGCGAAGAAGTGTTTTGGCAGCGCGGGGTCTATTGGCTCGATGCAGACATTGCTTATTTTGTCCTGCATTTCCAAGCGGGATATGATCGCTGGCTGGAGCAGAAAAAGGCAGATGCGCTCGTCGTTTGCGGAACAGGAAGAGGGACTTCTCGATTTTTGAAAACGTACCTCGAAAGCGAATTGCGTTCACTTCGGGTCGTAGGCCTGTGCTCCAGTACAGAGGTAGAGAAGTATTTGGCGAGTCGTCGCGTGGATGTCATCATCAGTGTTCTGCCGATCAAAGCCGAGGTGCCTGTTGTGATTGTCAGTCCCCTTCCAACGCGCCAAGATATCAACCAGATTCAGAATTGTCTGGAAGCCTTGCAAGTGGAGGGAGGAAATCGACAACAGACTGTGAATGCTCGCAAGGAAGCTTGGTTTCCCACGATGACTGCTGATCTCAATCCGTCAGATTTGCCAGTGGTGGAGAGGTTGTCTCAGGATGTCATCTGCAAAGGGTATGAGATCAGTCAAAAAATCGTGACTGCTTTTCGTGAGTACGTAACGGAACAGACGGCAAGCGGACTGACGCTGCATCTACTGCTGATGGTGAATCGATTAGCTTTTGGCTCACCCTATCAGGAGGAGTGGGAATCGTTGGGTGAGGCAGAATCAAAAGAATGGAAGGCATGGCGTGAAAAGCTGAACCAATTGATGGCTGAGGCAAACCTCCAAGTTCCGTCAAGTGAGGTGACGGCCATTATGCGCTATTTTTCAGGAAAAGGGGCGGTAGAAAGTGAAAGTGGATCTACTCATACGCAACGGACGGGTCATTGATCCTTCCCAGAACCTGAGCGGGCACTATGATCTTGCTATTCGGGAAGGGCGAATCGTTGGATTGTATGAGAAAGGGAAGACAACCGACGATCAAGGGATGTATCTGGAAAGCCAGGAGACGATCGAAGCAGAGGGATATGTGGTGACGCCCGGTTTGATCGATCTGCACGCTCACGTTTTTCCGACAAAGACGAGTTTGGGCGTAGCCGCGGATCGGGTCGGGGTCGAGCAAGGAGTGACAACCGTAGTAGATGCTGGCAGTGTCGGGCTATGGTCGTTTGATGCTTTTCTTGAAGAAGCAGTCCACCCTTCTGTTACTCGTGTTCTGGCATTTCTGAACATTTCAGGGGATGGCTTGTGTACAGGTGGTGGGGAGCTCGCAGACATGTCGAGGTTAACCCCGAGAGAAGCGGTAGCCCTTATCAGAAAACAGCCGATCGTACGAGGAATAAAAGCCCGCATGAGCGGTTCTGTCGTCAAGCAAAACGGGCTTCAACCCTTGCTCGTAGCCAAGGAAGCGGCGAGGGAAGCGGGCGTACCCATGATGGTGCACATTGGAAACGCTCCGCCAAAACTCACGGAAATATTGCCTCTGCTAGACCAAGGAGACGTGGTGACACATGCGTTTCATGGGAAAAAAGGAGGGATGTTCGACGAACGAGGCGAGTTGATTCCAGAGGCTCAAGACGCATTGGAGCGGGGAGTCTTACTCGACATCGGGCACGGCGAAGCGAGCTTTAGCTTCCAAACATTGCGTCATGCGCAGGCCCAGGGTATTACGCCACATGTCATTAGCACGGATGTTCACCAGCGTAACATCGATGGTCCTGTGCACAGCTTGACGCACACACTCACGAAGTTTCTCGCCATGGGCTATGCGCTCGATGAGGTGATAGCGGCGAGTACGTATGCGCCAGCACGAATTCTCGGGCTGGAAAACGAGATCGGGACGTTGAAAGTAGGGGCATGCGCGGACGTATCCATTTTGCAGCTCAAAAAAGAGCGGACAATTTTGACGGACAGTGAACAAGAAACGGTAGAGACAAAGGAAAGAGTAGTGGCTTATCAAGCGATTACTTCAGGAAGGGTACTGACATGCAAATGATTGATGACATTCTCAAGGAACTGGCTGAGACAAAACCGGAATATATATCTGAAATTTCTGAATGTAAACGGATTCTCCAGAAAATTGAGGAGGAGTTTCGCCACATGGAGATTCATATACCGCGAGATCGCTGGCTGGCCATCGGTGCTCATGTACTGGCATTTGTGCGTCGGATGACAAACGGTGAACGGCTACCCGTAATTGAAGCGGAGTTATTCGCTGAAATTCATCCCGATATGGTTATGCTCTCGCACAAAGTCCTCGCGGAAGAAAAGGGTCCGTGGCAGGTAGATGATACAGAAGCGTTTCTATTGGCTGTTCATTTTGAAGCGATCCGTGCCATGCAGATGGGGCCAACTTAAAACATTGCTGTGAATATAGGGAGGTTTTGCATATGTCTAAGGTAAAAATCGTGATTGGTGATCGTCTCGGAAAAGGACAGAACATCGCAAAAGGAATCGAAGCAGCTGGCGGGACCGCGATCGTCATTCCAGGTGTTGGCGCGGATATGAAGGTAGGGGATGTCATGGTCAGTGAGAGCGCAGACCTCGGGCTGTCCTTTTGCGGAAGTGGTGGGGCTGGGGCACTGACAGCCAAGACCAAGTATGGTTTTCCAGTCGAGTATGGCTTGCGCTCAGTAGATGCTGGTATTACTGCTTTGCGTAGCGGCAACAAAGTGATTGGCTTTGGCTTCATGGATACAGAAGAGCTGGGCAGACGCATGGCGGAAGAATACATCAAGCTGGGAGGGAAGTAATCCATGTACACAGAGACGACGCAGACCTTGCGATTATCCGGCAGTGGCGATACGAAAGAAGGAGCCTTTAACAAGATTTTTTCCCAAATCAAGCATGTAGTGGCCAGACAAACGAATGATTTGGTCGTGCGAATCGAACCTGTAGGGGTTTCCATTGTGTCTGCGACAGAAATAGTGAAGCATGAGCGATTTTTGGGTCTGTTTTTCCCCCGTAAACGGACGCGGTATGACATCACCGTAGATATTCAAGTGAGGCTGGGTCTGGTCCAGGTAGAAAACATAACGTTTCAGCAGCAGACCGAGACGACTGCGGGTATGGGGCAGTTGGTTCGTCAGCGATAGAAGCAGACAGGGGGGAGCTTTATGGTTACATTGATGATTGTGTTGAAGTCGATCGTCATCGGGGCATTGGTCGGCTTCGGGGTTGGTGCGGGGGCAGCGAGGATGTTCCATGCACCCAATGTTCAGGGGATGGGAGCATTCCGGACTTTTGGAGAGCTGAACGCATGTGCAGGGGATCCCATTTCCCACTTCTCATTTGGTCTTGGTTTTTTGTTTAACGCATGGGCGTCTGTTGTTGGTGCTGGTGCATTGACGCAAGATGTCGATCATCGCGTCATCCCGAACTGGGCGGCGGCATTGTTGCTCTGGCGCAACAAGAATGTCGCAGAAACGTTGCACAATCCGAAACAAATGGCGATTGCCGGAGCAGCAGTCGGTGTCGTTGTGGTCACTGTGTTGAATTCCACTGCAACGGCAATTCCTGAATCGATGCAGCTTGTAGCGACGAAGGTACTGGTCCCGGCTGCGAACTGGTTGATCAACCCGATTATGCCGATTGTGTTCTGGATGGCGGCGATGGATGCAGGCAAACGGACCGGGATTTGGGGAACGGTCTTGGGCGGTTTGTCGCACTTGGTCATGGGGAATGCAGTGCCTGGAATCGTCTTGGGTATTTTGATCGGTAAAGGTTTGGATGACAGTGGTTGGAACAAAATTACCAAATCCATGTTTATTGCAGTCATTCTCTTGTTTGTATTCAGTGGCTTCTTCCGCGGTTTTGATGTCGCACTCTTGAAGAGTATGTACGTGGAAATTCCACAGTGGTTGATAGAGCTACACGAAACATTCGGATCGGTGGTGAAAAAGTAATGGGTGAATTGCAGGCAAAAGGGTTTTGGTATTCAGAATGGGCATTTCCCCTCTTTGTGGCGTGCTTGGCTTCAGGAATCTTTGCGGGTACTCATCTTTACTATGTGTATCATGTCGGGGCCTTTAACGATATCGCCATTGTTGCGATGCTCGAGGCGGGGATCAAGGGTGGCGGATATGGTGCGGCTGCCGCGTTTGGTGCGAGCTTTTTGTTTGCTCGTATTTTGGAGGGACCGTTGGTTGGGATTCTCGATATTGGAGGTTCGTTGCAAACAGGTATTGGGATTGGCGTTCCAGCGTTGATGCTGGGAGCGGGCTTTACAGCTCCGTTGACTTCTTTTCCTTTGGCGCTCGCGACAGGTGCGCTCTTGGGCTTTATCATTGGTACCGTGATTATTTTGATTCGGAAGTATACGATCAACGCATCGAACTCCACCTTTGGTGCCGATGTCATGATGGGAGCCGGAAACGCAGCAGGGCGTTACTTAGGTCCATTGATCATCATTTCAGCGATTATGGCTTCGATTCCAGTTGGACTTGGTGCAACAGTTGGAGCAGCGATTTTCTATTATTACAACAAACCAATTGCGGGTGGTGCGATTATCGGGGCCATGCTCCTCGGCGCCATTTTCCCGATCCCGACACAATGAGGGAAGAGCGAAGCGTTTTCACAGGAGGGATGGGCAAACCATGGGAATCTATCAGCAGCTAGGGTTGAAGCAAGTCATTAACGCAAGCGGTAAGATGACGGCATTGGGTGCGAGTGCCGTCCATCCTTCTATCGCAAAGGCCATGGGCGAAGCCGCTATGGATTATGTAGAAATCAGCGAGCTGATGATTGTGGCAGGTCGTCATATCGCAGAGGCGACCGGGGCAGAAGACGGTTGTCCTACCTCTGGAGCAGCTGCGGGCATTGCCATTAGTGTAGCAGCTGTCATAGCTGGTTGCCATCTGAGCTTGATCGAGCGGCTTCCTTTTTCCGAAGGGATGAAGAACAAGATCATCATCCAAAAAGGACACGCGGTGCATTTCGGTGCTTCCGTTCAACAGATGATTGCACTGGGCGGAGGGAAAGTCGTAGAGGTCGGGCATGCCAATCACGTAGAAGCAGACCATTTGCGAGAAGCCATTGATGATCAGACCGCAGCACTGCTCTATGTCAAATCTCACCATGCGATTCAAAAAGGGATGCAGTCGTTAGACACGATGATTCAACTCGGTCGGGAGTTTGGACTTCCTGTCATTGTAGACGCAGCGGCGGAGGAGGATTTGCGGCGTTACGTGGCGATGGGGGCCGATCTGGTCATTTACAGTGGCGGAAAAGCAATTGGTGGACCCACGTCTGGGTTTATCGCAGGTCGTGCCGATCTGGTTGCCGCATGTCGCGCGCAATATAAAGGTGTTGGTCGCGCCATGAAGGTAGGAAAGGAAGCCATTGCGGGTTTACTTGCAGCGCTTGGACAGTACGATCCCGAAAAGCAAAATGTTACCGAGCAGCGCAGGCGAGTGGAGTGGCTGGCAGGAGAACTGGACAGATTGCCCGGTGTGAAAGCAAGGATCGCACAGGATGAGGCTGGCAGGGAGATCTATCGTGTGCAAGTTCAGCTTGACAAACGAGTGACGGGAATGACGGCTCACGAGCTTACACGGCAACTGGAGCAAGGAAATCCAGCTATTTTTACCCGTAACCATTATGTGAATACGGGTGTGATCGCCTTTGATCCACGACCGTTTCATGAAGGGCAAGAACACATCATTGCAGCACGAATGAAGGAACTGCTGCAAAAACAGGGAGAAGGAGAATAACAAAAGTGGGCACACAAAAAATTCGTTTAAACATTTTGGCACGGGATGTAGAAAACGCAAAACAAATATGTGCCGTGGCTGATGGCCGCGCTCTGATCGGAATCTTGGTCAAAGGATTTGCGTCCGTAGAAGCAGCAATAACCGCTGTTGAACAATACCAGCAAGCAGGTGTACCCGTGTCTGTAGGGCTGGGCGCAGGTGATCCTACGCAATGGAAGAAGGTCGCTGAAGTCGCGGTGCAGACACAACCGGATCACGTCAATCAGGTATTTCCGGCGGCAGGCTATACGCTCGGCGGGCTACAGGCAGTCGGCAACTCTCATACCATCGTGAATGCATTGATTGCCCCCGGTGGGCAACCAGGAAAGGTTCAAGTCACCACGGGACCAATGAGCAACAAAGTGCCAGAATTGCTCTCTTGTGATGCAGCCGCCGCGATGCTGGCGGATATTGGCGTACACTCGGTCAAATTTTATCCAGTCGATGGGTTGGAAAGGCTGAATGAAATCAAGGCGATGGCAGAAGCAGCCGTACGTTACGGGATTCCCGTTTTTGAGCCGACTGGCGGGATCGATGCTGCTTCGATTCGGCCGATTGTGGAGGTATGCCTCGCAGCTGGTGCCAAGCAGGTCATTCCACACATTTATACATCGATCGTTGACAAGGAAACGGGATTGACTCGTTTGGATCAGGTAGAAGAACTGCTAACGGCTATAGAAGGCCTGTAGCTATTTTACGAGAAAGGGATAGGAGTGAATCAGATGAGAGAGAGACAGGTCATCGTCCAGTTGGCACAGGGATTACACGCGCGTCCGGCTAGTTTGTTTGTGAAAGTAGCAGCATCTTTTTCCAGTGAAATCGGATTGAACAAGGAGGAGAAGAAGGTGAATGCCAAGAGTATTATCGGCGTCATGTCCCTCGCTGTGTCGAAAGGACAATCAGTCGTCTTGACTGCGGATGGTGCCGATGCAGAACAGGCGTTGGATGCGTTGGAGCGCGTTTTGGTAAGTGTGGAGTAAAGGGGAACGACAATAGGTAATGCAATCAGCGTCAGTGTAAGACTTTATTAGGTCTTACACTGACGCTTTTTCTTTTATTGGATCAGACTAAAACATGGTTATCATCAGAGATTTCGTCTCATTCGAACCTCAACCACCGTAGAAAATGGTTACTTCCAGGTTCCTACTGTACTAAAAAGTGCGTTCTTTTATTTAATGAGACTATACCACATAATGAGTCTCAAGATGATCATCACCTTTGAAGAAGACGATTGTATCGTTCAAAGGATGTCGTCGATACGAAATATACTCACTTCTTTAGGAGGAATTCATAGATGAAGAACATTCTGCAGAAGAAACAACTTGGTTTTGGTACGGCTCCTCTGGGTAATATGTTCCGCAACATCCCGGAAGAAGAAGCACTGGCTACCGTCGATGCAGCTTGGGAGAATGGTGTCCGTTACTTTGATTCTGCCCCATTTTATGGTGCCGGCTTGGCTGAGCTTCGCCTGGGGGAAGCCCTCGCGAAACGTCCGCGTGACGAGTATGTCTTGAGCACAAAAGTTGGGCGTATCATCCTGGATGAACTGGAAGATCCAACCTTGCGTGACTTGGGTGAAAAAGGCGGACTGTTCGAATATGGTCGCAAAAATAAGCTCCACGTGGACTACAGTGAAGACGGTACGCTTCGCTCGATTGAGGACAGCCTGAAACGGTTGCAGACCGATCGACTGGACATCGTCTACGTGCATGATATCGCACAGGACTTCTATGGCGACGAGTGGCTTTCCCACTTTGAAAGTGCACGAAAAGGTGCCTTTCGTGCCCTGACTCGTTTACGTGAGGAAGGTGTCATTACGTCGTGGGGCCTCGGGGTAAACCGTGTAGAGCCAATCGAGATCGCGATGGCATTGGATGAAGCACAACCGGATGCCTTCTTGATGGCTGGTCGCTACTCCCTGCTGGATCATGACCGAGCTTTGCAACGCGTGATGCCAAATGCCGCAAAAATGAATGCCAAGATTATTGCTGGAGGGCCGTACAGCTCAGGTGTATTGGCTGGAGGTACCCACTTCGAGTATCAGAAAGCATCGCCTGAAATCATGGCAAAAGTCGATCGCATCAAAGCGATAGCCAATCGTCACAACATTAGCGTCAAGGCTGCTGCGCTGCAATTTGTGCTTGCAAACCCAGCAGTTGCTGCCGTCATCCCAGGTGCGAGTCGCCCGGATCGAATCACGGAGGATGTAGCTGCGATGAACGAAGTGATTCCTGCAGCCTTCTGGCAAGAAATGCGTGAACAGAAACTGGTGGCGCAAGACGCTCCACTACCAATCTAACGACAAAAGGGGTAATCAACATGGCAAACACAATGGCAACCATCGAAATCTCTGCTTCTCCTGATCAAGTATGGAAATTGATCGGTGGATTTAACTCACTACCAGACTGGCTTCCATATATCCCAAGCAGCGAAATGAGCGAAGGGGGACGGGTGCGTCGGTTGGAAAATCCGGATGGTGATGTGATTATAGAGCGCCTGGTGGGCTTCAATGAAAAAGAGCGCCATTACACCTACTCCATTATGCAAGCACCCTTTCCAGTTACCAATTATGAATCGACGATCCACGTTCGCGAGAATGGTGACAAAGGAACGCTGGTGGAATGGTCTGGCGAATTTACACCGGTAGGGGTTAGCGACGATGAGGCTATCAAGCTGTTCCACGGAATCTATTCAGATGGTCTGGAAGCATTGAAAAAAGCATTTCAAGCTTAATCAGTTGGAACGGATAGTAGAGCAAAAGTTCAACTGACAAAAATAGATACGGCAGCCGCGGTGTAGAACATATCAACGTGTTCTACACCGCGGCTGTTTTTTGGGAAATTGATTTCATTTTTATTAGGATACAGAATCCCGTACCGATGGGGTGAATCCTTTTATGATTAGCCATATAGCCAAAACCAATTGTTGAAAGGCTATTGGAATGTTCAACATCATATAGGTTGCATCTAGACCGATGAAGCGAATCATAAATAATAAGCTTGCCAATATAGACAATGTAGCTCCGATAATACCCCAGACTGACAACCAACGTGGAACTAATTGTGTTTGATAAAATACACAGGTGAACAAGAGCATCGCCAACGCGAATGCCAGTGTCGTTGCCACATGGTTCACCAAATCACGTCCTTCCCGCAACAATCCACCCAGGGTCTGAAAATACGATACATGCAAAGTTCCGATTTTTGCAAACTCGTGGCTTACTGTCAAAAGTAATAGAAGAATGATTACACCTAGAATAATAAACACACCCGCAATGATGCCAAAAGCAACAGATCCTAGAGCTAACCCTTTATGGTGCTTACTTAACAACGGATACATCAAAACAGGAATACCAACATAGGCAACAATCATGAACAATTGGAAAAACGCTCCTAGTAGTACCTGGTTCTCATTTGGAGAAGCCATGACAAGGTAGTCTGCTCCATCTATTACAGGTACAACACTACATATACCTGTAATCAATCCGGCTAGTAATAACACCCCAGTCATTATTGCAGACCTTCTACCTGCATTTGTTCTCTTCCTCAACATAATTAGCCTCCTTCTCATACACTACCTTTGGCGGATGAAGGGATGCTGCCTTCCTCGGCATTTTTTATCGCGCATCAAGTGTAAAGGGTAAAGAGGAATAAAGTTCAATGAGGCAGTCTATAACATTATTATTCAGTTGAGATCCATGATTTGCTCCATATCTTTAAAAATGCTTCCAAGTAAAATCAATACTCAAGTACCCAATCGGTTTCTCCTTGAAGATCAGTGCTTCTTTCGTCGCCAATTCCGGTTTGCGAAAACAGACAAGGTCTTTGTGATATCCAAAAGCGCGACACACTTCCGGTCGAACGCTATGAATACCACACTGATCTTTTTGCATGTCGTAGAAGATACAAGTCCCAAACATTCTCGGTTGATTTTTTAGATCGTCACGGAGTTTATTTGGAAGCGTTTTCAATTTCTTGTGTATCATTTTAAATTCCTTTTCTGTTAGGGGAACAGGCCCACAGCACAATCCTTTACAGCCTTGGCAAGGCAAAGTATTCATATCATCTACAACCTTTCGTCATGTGATGTTTGCTAGAAAAAACAAAAAAGATGATCCTCATTCATTCAGGAGATCATCTTAGGAACTATCGCATTCAATTGTGTGGATGATTCAAAAATTCGGTAAGAAAAAAACTGTACTTCTATTATAGCACATGTAGGAAGATTTTGACGAATGCTTTTCGAAACAGTCGAGTTGGTTTCGAACTGTACGATGCTCCGGACGGGTCCATCATCGGTCATCCAAGTTCGGGGAAGTCATAGACGGAACAAACCCCATTTTTCTTGTTTATTTCGTCAAAACATACAACCACTCACCATTGCACTCTTCATCGTCCCCAGTCAAGCCTTCTAAGACGCGTTCAAACGAGAAGCCGAGCCTCTCGATGATGCGCAACGATGCTTTATTGTCTGGGTGTGCTTTTACGTACAATCGATCCCGTCCGATTAAATAATAGAGTTCTTTTTCCGGAGCAAGAAAATCGAGAACGCCAACACCACACCAGCCAATGAATCTGCCAGTAGCCTTTTCGCGTATGGCCACAGAATATTTAAAAGGCTGGTCAAAAGGGTAGGATGTCCCTTTCGATTATGAAATGATCGCTGGATATAAAGAAGGGAAGCGCTCACGGTAAGCGCTTCGAACCTCATGTGTGTTTGATCAGAATGAGTTCTTCCACTTCTTCGCTTCGTGCTTCCGAATATGCCCGATCGATACCGAAAGGCTGAAAACCGTTTTTTTCTAACACACGAATGGATCCGATGTTGTCATGGGCGACACGCGCATATACAGGACGTAGTCCGAGGTCCTCTAAAAAGAGAGTAAGTGCATTTGTCGCGATTCCTTTGCCCCAAAAGCTTTTGTCTATCCAGTATCCAATCGTAGGTAAGCCAAACAGCTCAAAGCACGAAACATTACCAACAATCTGCCCATTCAAGAGAATAGCTCTTTTCACAATCGAATCATTGTTCAAAATCCTCGTCCAATGAGCGATGAAACCGTCCCTATCTTCTGGGTCCTTGACAGTAAAAGCAGCCATCTCATGTGCGGATTTGTCCAATTGCTGGGTGAAAAATATAGGGAGATCTGCCTCTGTTACTTCTCGCAAAGTAAGGGACTGATCACATAATGGCTCCAAGGAAAAGCACCTCCAATTACATCAGCTACTCTCTCTTCACCAACACTTTGATAATCAACGACAGTACCGTGAGAACCAAAATGACATTAGCGATGAGCATAATGCTAGGTAAATCAAGCCTAAACAAGATGTACACACTCCTACTCGTTACAACCTTTGAAAGTGAAAAAACTAGTTCTCCTCAGTGACAAGCATGATCGCAAAGCCATCATAGCCCTTGCTGCCAACTGTCTGTACAACGGTTCCACTAACACGCTTTTCTTCAGCTACCAAATCGGTGAATTGACGTACGCCGACAATATTGGGATCCGTGCTTGTTTCGTCCACGACTTGACCACTTCGTACAACGTTATCCGTGATAATCACAGTACCTTTGCGAGAGAGCTTTAATGCCCATTGGAAATAGTCGGGGTTTCCTTTTTTATCTGCATCGATAAAAATAAGATCAAAAGGTCCCTGATTTTCTTTGTGCAGTTGGATGAGAGAATCAAGGGCAAGTCCGACCTTCACTTCTACGATCTGATCCAGTCCTGCGCGGGTAATGTTCGATTGTGCAACTTCTGCATGCTTTGGATCATATTCAAGAGTAATGAGACGACCGTCCGCAGGAAGTGCGCGGGCTAGCCAGATGGTACTGTATCCACCGAGAGTGCCAATTTCCAAAATCGAACGAGCGCCTTGAATCCGTGCTAACAGATGAAGGAATTTACCTTGATTGGGTGCTACATCAATAGCTGGAAGACCTGCAGCTGCGTTCTCTTGAAGAACTGTGTCTAGAACGGAATCGGCTTCCAGTAGTTTATCCGTAAAATAGTGATCGACCGCTGTCCATTGCTCTCTATTCATGATCTCAACTCCTCAAGAATTTACAGGGATATCATAACACGATTAGCAACTTCTGGCTGGCTTTTTTGTAACAATTAACACACTTCAGCGGAGGGATTGTATGGTCGATCAAGCTTTATAGGTAAGATTTTCACCTGTTACCATTATTTTCGCATAGCGTGAACGCTGAATTTTCATGATAATAGAAAAGTAATCCAAGCTAGCTAGTATAATCCAACCTTGGGGATTCTTTTTACGCGTCCGACTAATTGAGGCAGTCTAAGTCGGCGCCATTTTTTTGTTCCATCTATAGGTAAATGTACCTATTATTGTTCGTTGTCAACAGAAAACAAGTCCTATATGATTATATCATTCACGTATGACATACGCGTACTACCCCGTACGCCCCAACCACTTTTTGTTGGTTGGGATTTTTTTTGTTCCGATTCATATCCAGTTATCTCCTATCGCGTTTCGATGCGATTTTTAATATCCTTGTACATAGGACTTGAAATGTTCTTGGGGTCCGCGGTGACTCAAATTATGCAGAGGAGTCACCGCTTTTTTTTTACATACTTCCTCCGTTCAAGGTCAAGCTAGTAACAGGTGATTTTGGTCAGGAGGTGTTTTGTGTGCGCGCAACTTTCGTGGTGCTGACACTTGCTTTTGCTTTAACCGTAACGGGATGTACAAAGCAATCTGGTACGGAAACGAAGAAATCTGGTACAGAAACGAAGCAAAAAGCGGAAGCGGAGCCGTTGTGCATGCCTGTTCCCGTGAGACATTATCAATGGGAAGAGCGAGCGAGATCGATTACGGCTAGCGTGAAGGGCATAGACAAAATCGTGGTTGTGCAAATCGATAAAGAGCTCGATGTGGCTATTCAAGTAACGAATTTTAATCGGCTCAAGCTGGAATCGATTCAAAAAGAAGTCGGAAAGAAATTAAAAGAGGCCTTCCCAGATGCCAATATTCATGTGACAGCTGACAAGCGATTGTTAAAAGATTTGCAAAGGTTGAGTGACGAACGGTGGCCAACCGATGTAAAAGAGGCATGCCAGAAGAAGAAATCCTTAAAAGAAATTGAAAAGAAGATGAAGGGCTAGTCCATTTCCCAAACCTCACACACTGCATGGGTAGAGTGAGGTTTTTGTCATTTGATTTGACAGAATGATGAATAGAAAAGGAAGGTTCTGTGATCAATGAACAAAGAAGGACTCCCTGACTGGGAGTCTATATCAGCTAGTAGTGATCACGATCGTAATGATGAGCGCGCTCTCGATCTCGATGGAGATCAATGCCGCGTAATTCACCCTTGGCTTTTTCCACAAGGACTTGATAATCTCTTACCACTTCCGTCAAGGTCGTAATGGATTCCTTATAGTCGGGATCATTACAGATTCCATCTATCGCTCGATGGAGGTGATACATCTTATCTTCGGTTTTTCGGATAAATTCTACCCAATCCATTCCGTTCATAAAATACCTCCTTTCCGTCATAGGCTTTACTCCCATGCGCGAAAGTATGCAAGGTGAAGATGCGAATAAAATGATGTGTATACAATCTAATAATGAACTTTGGTCTTGTAACAATAATCCGTTCATGATAACATACCTCACATCACTAGCATCAAAGGACAAGACTTGAGGTGTATTAAATGAATGGGTTAGCCAAACTGAATCGATTTCTTGAGAAAATCATGCCCATACTAACGCCGAGTAGTGTTGCTATTGGCGTAATAGCCGGGACACATTTGCAACCGTTTGCTTTTTTGTCTCCTTGGGTGTTTGCCTTCATGACATTTACTGGCAGTCTGGGTTCAGGATTTAAAG
This sequence comes from Brevibacillus brevis NBRC 100599, assembly GCF_000010165.1. NCBI lineage: Bacteria > Bacillati > Bacillota > Bacilli > Caryophanales > Paenibacillaceae > Brevibacillus > Brevibacillus brevis. The sequence continues at coordinate 3,330,104 of NC_012491.1, read as the reverse complement.
AATTTGCAAAGGTACTGACCAGACCACTCCCTTTAATTGTCAACTTGTTGATTCTTCATGCACTTATGCCGCTTGTTGCCTGGTCAATGGCTCGGTTGTTTTATCCAGATGATATCCATGTCATCACGGGCTTTTTGCTGGCGGCCTTAATTCCCACAGGGATCACGAGCTTTTTGTGGTCATCGATTTATTTCGGGAACATCGCCCTGACGCTATCCATTATATTGTTGGATACGATGCTCTCTCCATTGATTGTTCCGTTGGGGATGTCCTTGTTTTTAGGGGCAACCGTCGAGATGGATTTGGCAGAACTGATGAAGGGTTTATTTTATATGATCGTGTTGCCGTCGTTAGTTGGTATGCTGCTCAATCATTTGTCAAAAGGGAACGTCAAAAAAACGTTGGCACCAAAACTAGCGCCATTTTCGAAGATGGGAATGGGTGTTGTTGTCGCGATCAACAGCTCGATGGTTTCGTCTTACTTTCATATGATGGACGCTAAACTGGTGGGAATGGCTGTCCTCGTACTGGTAGTAGCCATTTTGGGTTATTTGATGGGGTGGGGGATCGCAAAGCTGTTCGGGTGGGAGCGCGATGTGATTGTCACGTTAACCTTTAACAGTGGAATGCGAAACATTAGTGCAGGGGCAGTAATGGCGATCACGTACTTTCCGGCGCCTGTTGCTCTCCCAGTTGTTCTCGGTATGCTTTTTCAGCAAATACTCGCTTCTACCTTCGGAAAGTTTTTGGAGCTGGTCGAGAAAAGACCGCAACCTCAACCACAGGAACTATCAAGCTAAAAGGAAGAGCCGTTTTCCAAAGCCACTGGGAAAACGGCTTTTTTCTTGGTACAACCTGAGCTACCTACTTACACGGCGATAGGAGTGGCTAAAAAAAGAGTTGAGAACTTATGTTCGCATTCGCTATAATGTAAGTACAATTTCCCACACAAGATGAGGATTTGGATGTAAATGTTCGTAAGTAGGCGGGTGGAAAAGCGTGGCTAACGGCAATCTTGAAGTAACGCACGAAGAAAGAGAGGCATTTATGTACATGCTACGAGATTCGGGTAGAGAGAATTATCCCTTAAATGTGAGCTGGTGTGTGTCCTTTGAGGGGGAGCGAGGGAATACATGCAGCATGTGGGGTGTGGTCAAATGGGTAGACCCGAAGGCGAGACGTGTTCAATTAGCGAACCAAACGGGGAGTCAATGGATCGAGATGGAGAAAATTATCAATGTACATGCATAGGTGTACGTACGGAGACCTTACATGAAAATCGACTGCATTCTCTCCACTTCCTTTTTTGACCCAATGATTGGGTCTTTTTTTCTTATGTACCTTTCTTCGGATATGGTTTCGCATCCGCTTGAAACAACTTGCTCACCATTCCATAAAGACGACCTGACATGTTAGGAAAAACGAAGGAGTATTCATTCGCTCCTTGATTCAGCAAAACGATCGGTGCTTCCACGATGTAGGGGATTTTCATTAGATCGAGCATCTTCTTATATTCTTCTACCTTGGAATGGTTGACCGTATAGTAAAATGATTTAGAAAAATTCATGCGAGCACGCTCCTTTTCCTTATTGTAGCATATCCACAGGTTGACGTATAAGTGAACATAATAAATGTTATGTAAACTAAATGTAGTTTCCTTCTCTTTAGGAAGAGAGAAGATTCACAAAGACTTCTACCTATGATAAAATAAAAGACCGAAATTTTACCAATAGGAGAAAAATGATGATAATCAGCCAGCAACTACTTTCTGTGAACGGGTTATCCTACACGATTCGCTCTGCAATGGAAACAGATGCACAACAGTTGTCGGACCTTCGGCTGCAAATCGATGGGGAGACTGAAAATTTGGACAGAGAAAGAGGAGAGGCTTTCATCGATGTGAAAGGATTCGAAGGCATCATCAAAACGGATGCAGAGAGCCCAAGAAATTTGTTTTTAGTGGCTGTTGTTCAAGAGCGAATTGTCGGGTTTTCCAGATGTGCAGGTGTTTACTTAAACAGATTTGCGCACAAAGTAGAGTTTGGTGTATGCGTATCACAAGATTTCTGGGGTTATGGCATCGGGAAGAATCTCTTGCAAGAATCGGTTGCCTGGGCAGACGCCAACCACATTACTAAAATGACGTTGAATGTAATGGAAACGAATGAGAAGGCAATTGAGCTGTACAAACGGTTTGGTTTTGAAATCGAAGGGGTACTCAAAAACGACAAAGTTCTTTCCGATGGCAATTACTACAACACCATTATGATGGGAAGATTCAAAAATGACAGGAGCGTAACATGACGAGAAAACGAGCGAGAGAATGTGGTGTATTGATTGGGACGGGGATCCCAGGTGCGTATAATGCAATTACGGATGTAAAAGGAGTGAGGGTCGGACACAAAACAATTAACAAGGAAGACGTTTGTTCGGGTGTCACGGTGATCGTTCCCAACGACGGACATTTGGAGGGGCAGCATTTTCCTGCTGGTTTTTTCTCCTTTAACGGTACGGGAGAGTTTACGGGAAGTCACTGGATAGAAGAGACGGGTACGCTGGTGACACCCATCGTATTTACGGGAAGCCATCTGCTAGGGTTGGCACATCATCATCTTGCTCGTGCGACGAGAAAAATCGAGGGACTTGAACCGTTTTCTAACGGAATCGTCGCGGAGACATGGGATGGTTGGTTAAGTGATCTCGAAAAGACGCAGATTCAGTATGAGGATTTGGAAGAAGCGATTGTAGAGGCTCGTACAGGACATGTCGAGGAAGGCAATGTGGGCGGAGGTACCGGGATGATCTGCTTCGAATTCAAGGGCGGAATCGGAACCTCTTCACGTATCGTCGAGACTGAATGTGGCACTTTTACTATCGGGGCATTGGTGCAGACGAATTTTGGCAGAAGACAGGATTTCAACGTGAATGGTATTCCCGTGGGCCAGCTGATTTCCGAGAATGAAGTTCCTTTGCCTTGGGTAACACCTGAAAATGATGGTTCTTTCTTAGTCACAATTGCGACAGACGCGCCTCTCTTGCCGACTCAATGCAAGCGCATTTCCAAGCGAGCCTCACTCGCGATGGCACAACTCGGCGCGATTGGTGAGGAGGGCAGCGGTGATTTCTTTCTGACCTTTTCCACAGGAAATTGCTATTCATATGGCGACGAGCAAATGAGCACAGTGAAAATGTTTCCGTCCGAACAACTGGATGCACTGTTTGAAGCAGCGATCGAAGGGGTCAAGGAAGCGATCCTGAACTCCATGTTGATGGCGGAAACGATACAAGGCCAGAAAAACAGAACCGTACATGCATTGCCACTAGATCGTTTCGTAGAAATCATGTCTCGTTAAATGAAAAAACTCCGCTAGCATAAGCGGAGTTTTGCTGTCTAATCATTTGTTAAACAATTGTTTAACTGCTGAAGAAGCTACGGCTGGAGCGCTTTCTTTTATAATGAGAGCTGCCGTAATGGGAATGTCCGTACCGATTGCTGGAGCTGTACTTTCTGCGATGCTTGTAATCGCTGCTGCTGTATTTCCGGTGCTTATGCGAAGATGAGTGATTACCGAGTAAATTTTTTAAAAGCTTCTTGAGCATATCAATCACTCCTAGTTAGGTTGGAAGTGTATACCGTATAAGTATATACGAATATGTTAAAGAACCGTTTCATTATTTTTCTACGTTTTCGTGAAAAGCTGGACCGATCAGATCGATCCGGTTCGTCCATATTCCTCCTGTAAAGCTTTCAGGCACCCGTTTTAAATCATTCGGGACATCAAAGCCTTGTGACACCTCTCCACTACCTGCGACTAGGATCACGCGGGTGTCTTTTGCTTCCATTCTTGCCATGAACCGATTCGGCCAACCCCAGAGCCATGGGGCAATCTGATCAGGAATATGTAGTTGGGTATGTGCACAGGCTTGTGGTACATATCCGGACCAACCTGCAGCGATGTACGGGATCAGGCAGCTTTTCATTGTCGCGATTGACATCACACGCAGCTGGGGCAGTTGTTGTTTCAATGTCTCGATTGGCTCGTCACCGCCATAAACAGAGAGCTGTGCCAGTCGTTTTGCAGGCAAGGTCGCCAAAACATCCGCCAACGCTTTCCCCTCGAGTGGGTCATTGCTTTTGATATGGATAAGCAGCGAGTGATTAGGGAATGTTTGTAGCACATCATCGAGCGAAGGCATCATGCCAATCCCTTTTCCACGGAAGGGGAAGGTTTTCCCTTCATCGGCTGTATAATGGTAGCCAATGTCGAGCTGTTGTAATTCGGCCAAGGTATAATCTCTCGTGACACCAGTACCATTTGTCCGACAGTCAAGCGTCCAGTCATGAAACACGGCGAATCGATTGTCTTTGGTCCACTGTACATCGAGCTCAACAACGTCCGCGCCTGCATCAAAAGCCGCCTGCATGGACGGAATTGTATTTTCCAGGTGCGGATGCTCCGGTGGATAAATCCGTTCCGCCGTACAAGTTCCGTTGGTGATGTTCTCCATATGAAAGGTTTGCGCCATTCCCCGGTGAGCAAGTAAAAAAGGCTCGCCTTCTGGCTCTTTTGCAAGATAAGAGCTGTTACCCAGAAACAGGAGTGCGATGAAAAGAAGAGGAATCCAGATGCGTTTTCGTTGGAACCATTTCTTCTTTCGAGGTTGATTTCGTTGTTTTGACATGATGGAATACCACCCCTTCCTTAAAATGCTCTGTTCATTGTAGCAAAACGCAAGGGAGGAAGGTACTTGCTTTGGGAGTAGGGCCAGGGGCTTGGCATCATTCGAAAAGACTGGCACAATAGACGGAAGATAAGATGTATCCTTGAAGAGCAAGGGGAGGTTCCATGAAAATAGCTTTACATCAAATCGCTTATCAAATCGGCATGCACCCAACTGAGATGGCGAAGCTTGTCTACGATGGTGAAATAACGGGAGAGATACCTGACCGCAATCCGCAAGCGAAGGATGCCTGGGTGGATTTGCACTCTCTGCGTAACTTCGTTCAATGGCGATACGATCAGGGGCAAATGGAGCAGATGTTCTATGATAAAGCTATGCGTCACCTGAACAAAGCAATGCCCAAAAAATAATCGAATGTGGGGGAGAAGCATGCAAGACTCTATCATTTACTGCATGGTACCAAAAACATACTGGGAAAAGTGGATGGACAAGGATCACTACTTACCGCGCGATTACGAGCAAGAAGGCTTTATTCACGCGACAAAAGGGGACGAGCTGCTTGAAAAGGTAGCAAACCGCGTCTACGCACAGTTTGACGAGGAGTTGTATGTACTCGTTGTCGATGAAACGAAAACGACTTCGGAAGTCAAATACGAGGCTGCGAAGGATGGATTGCTGTATCCGCACATCTATGGACCGCTGAATCAAGAGGCGATCGTGGATATAAAGCAAATGAATCGGATAGACGGCCAGTGGCGTCTGGGAACGTCCATCCGCTAATCTCTACCATTTAAACCATTTGAGTAGCGCAAGCACTTCTTGACGCTTGGCCTCAGGTAGCTTTTCGAGTCTGCGCAAGAGAAGATCGATTCGCATGCGCTGTTCCACTTCGGATTCAGGTACCTTCTGCCCCTTCACCCATTGTCGTTTCAGGCGGACGGGATCGGTATCAGAGATGATCCGAAGCAGCTTTCTTTCCAACAAATCTAAGGAAGCCATAGGTGAAACCCTCTTTTTCGTTTAATCCGTTTCTTCTATTATAGCACGGGTACATAAAGAAACCATGATTGGCGCACAATGGTAAAGGTGTTGAATATAACCCTTTGTAGGAGGCGTATCGATTATGGCGAAGCCGGATGACCGTTCTGACAACGCAGAAAAGCTGCAACAGATGATTTCCAATACGGAAGAGAACATTCGTGAGTCCGAAGATTACCTGACGGCTCATGCTGGAGAGATTTCTGCAGAGGAAAAAGCAAACCTCGAGGCTAAGAATCATCGTCGTGAAGAAAGCATCGAGGGATATCGCGCGGAAATCAAGGATGAATCTACGCAGGCATAACCTTGCTACCAAACGTCTGGCGCCAACTACGCGTCAGGCGTTTTTTCATTCTATCGGGCAAAAGTGCAACAAAACATGATTTGTTTTGCGAAACATGGTAATCTGTAATGGTACAAATTGAATAAGAGGAGAAAGACTTATGAAGCGACCAGAAGATACACGCGTCGTTGTCGGCATGTCCGGCGGAGTCGACTCCTCCGTGACGGCTTACCTGCTTAAGCAACAGGGATATGACGTCATCGGCATCTTCATGAAAAACTGGGATGATACCGATGAATTCGGCCACTGCACGGCGGAAGAAGACTTCCAGGATGTCCGGCGCGTCTGTGAACAGATCGGCATTCCATATTACACGGTAAACTTTGAAAAAGAATACATGGACAAGGTATTCCAGTATTTTTTGGATGAATATAAACGAGGCCGTACACCGAATCCGGATGTCATGTGCAACCGTGAAATCAAGTTCGGCGAGCTTCTTGCCAAGGTCATGGATCTGGGGGCGGATTATATTGCTACCGGCCATTACGCGCAGGTTAAGTACATCGATGGCGAGTACAAGCTGATTCGTGGCGCTGACAACAACAAGGACCAGACTTACTTCTTGAATGTATTGGGCCAAGAACAGCTTTCCAAAACGATGTTCCCGATTGGTCATCTCCCGAAACCGCAAGTAAGGGAGATCGCGGAAAAAGCAGGACTCTATACAGCGAAAAAGAAGGACAGTACAGGGATCTGCTTTATTGGGGAGCGCAACTTCCGCGAGTTCCTGCAAAACTATTTGCCAGCCAAACAAGGAAATATCGAGACCGTAGATGGAGCAGTCATCGGTACGCACGACGGGCTGATGTACTATACATTGGGCCAACGACAAGGCTTAGGGATAGGCGGAGGTCATGGCACAAGCGGGCAGCCTTGGTTTGTTGTAGACAAGGATCTGGAACGGAATGCCCTGATCGTTGGCGAAGGCTCTGATCATATCCGTCTGTACTCGAAGAGTCTCTTGGCGACCAACGTGAGCTGGGTGAGTGATAAGAAACCATCCGAAACGTTTACTTGTACAGCAAAATTCCGTTATCGTCAGCCAGATCAGGGAGTAACCGTTCACCTGCTGGAGGATGGCAACGTAGAAGTTGTATTTGATCAACCGCAAAAAGCAGTGACACCTGGTCAGGCTGTCGTCTTCTACAATGGGGAAGTGTGCTTGGGTGGAGGTACGATTGACAAGGTACGCTTAGTCGATAAAGAGAACTAAGATAGACGGGGGAAGCACTCGGTGGATGCTACGAAAAAATCAAAAGTGATTATCGTTTCATTTTTGGCGGGAGCAGTTCTCTTGGCGATCATCTCTTATTTCGGGATGGCCTCCATGGGTAAAGAGCATATGGCGACGATCCAAAACGTCATCAAGGAGAACGGCGGGGTTGTAAACGCGGGTGGAGTGACAGCGGTACCGATGGATGAAAGTCCTTTTACCAACAGCGGAAAAGGCAATACCATCTACCGTATCTACTTTACGAAAGATGGGCAAACGTTGACGGCTTGGTATCGTGCTGATAACGAATCCTCCATCAAGAAAGAGCCGGAAGCGTGGATTCTGCCGTAATAACGAGGATAAACCTGACTGGGAGAGTGAAGGCATCACATGACCCAATATGCTGGATTGCGTGAACTGGCTGAACTGATTCGAAGACTCGAGCCAGAGTTAGCGGGTGCACAATTAAGTATTCTTGCTCATGAAAATAAAGAGGAAATCGCAACATTGCTAGTGGAAGGACTCGGGACAAAGATTCCTGTCCAACACAGCTCTGGCGAATATGCGAATCATTTGGCGATTTTGCGTGTAGGAGCGAACAAGTACACCTTTGCGCAAGATTGGAGAGAAGTGTACATCAGTGAAATCAATTACTGCGCGTGTCGCATACCTCCAGGGGCCCACGGATTGTTGGTTCGCCATATCGATTATCCAGGCGTGATTTATGATGTCTCACGAAAACTGGCCGAGTATCAAATCAATGTTTCCAAGTTGAATGTATCCCGCGAGCAAAAAGGGAAGAATGCCCTGCTTATCTCTGTGACTGATGAAGAGATTACACCAACGATTGTATCTGCCATCGAAGAGCTGCCCCAAATCACCAAAGTGTTATCTCTACAGTAAGCGAATCATGAAAAACAAAAACTGCCCGTTGTTAGTAGCGGGCAGTTTTTTTCGTGGCGAATCTGAGTCCTTGAGGACAATCGTTCGATCATCGCCAGCGATTTTTCTTTGACCAAGAATCGCCCATCGTTTTCCAACTCGCCGATCGTGAGAAGCGCATGGACGTCGAGGTCATCTGTCAGCAGGCTCGGCAATTGACTTTCCTTTGCAAGCAGCACGCTCTCATTCCAGTGGATAGAGGGACTACCGGCAATATACCGCTGGAACGCGTGTGGTCTCGATAGTAGCACATGCAAGACAAATAAGCCGCCTAGCGAATGTCCCAAAATCGCTTGCTGGGTCCGATCGATGGGGAAGTCGTTTTCGATGCTAGGCTTGAGCTCCTCCTCTAAAAAGGTTAGGAACTGCTCGGCTCCCCCCATCTGTGGCCACTCGGCTCCTTTTGGGCTGCCAGGAAGCTCTGAGGCGGGAACCTCATACGTGTAATCATAGAAACGGGCAGGATGGTATGGATCGTCTGTTGGATAGCCTATCCCGACGACGATAGCAGGATACACGCCAGTTCGTTCAGGGCCACGTGATTGTATCCGTATCGCTTCGGTCATAGTGGCAAAAACAGAGTTGCCATCTAGCAAATATATGACGGGAAAGCCTGATTCCGGAGGGGGATGCAGGTATACTTACGAAAATGTGATAGTCACGCTCTTGATAAGTCATGATTCTACGGTATGAACGAGGTATGACGACAGGTTGATAGTCGGTGCTTTTCATGAGGGCGACTCTCCAATCTCTCCAAGGCTAACCAACACGCACAAAATCTATTATATGAACGAGAACCAGAGATTGGCAATAGCCGAAAAAGGAGAATAGTTAGTTTTCGAAAAGAGCCCATACTGAGCTTGACTCCTACGATATATTGAGGTAAAGTAAGTTTTACCAACTACATATTGATGCGGTAAGGTGTTTACCAGCCAGATTTGGTAGACTTAATAGGGAAGTCGGTGAGAATCCGACGCGGTCCCGCCACTGTAATGAGAGAGTTCCATTTGCGAAAGAAGGCCACTGATCATGAGGATCGGGAAGGTGAAAATGGAGCGATGATCCAAAAGCCAGGAGACCTGCCTAACCGCTTGCACTGTTTACCCTACGGGAGATAGGGAAGTGTTCGAGCGCTCAATTCGCATTGGCGAATTGCTAGATGGAAGTCATCACGCGCATTCGGCATGTAAACGTCGGATGCGCTTTTACTTTGGCTAAATAACATACATACAGAGTAAAAATAGCAAGGATAGGATGAGGGACATGCTAATCGCTTATGATTCAAAAACAGGAAACGTCCGACGATTCGTCAACAAAATTAATCTGCCACATGTGGAAATTGATCAAGATATGGTGCTGGACGAGCCATTCATTTTGATCACATACACGACGGGATTCGGACAAGTGCCGGAGAAGGTGGCGACGTTCCTGAAGCGAAATCATGTCCATCTGCGCGGGGTATCTGCCAGCGGCAACCGCAACTGGGGAACCAGCTTTGCCAAAAGTGCAGATACGATCGCGAGCCAATATGGCGTTCCGGTGATTTCTAAATTCGAATTGTCCGGTACCGGCCGTGACGTGGAACAATTTACGAGTGGGGTGGCAGCAATTGCGGCATATTGAATTGAACAACGAACTGATGCAGCGTGGCAACGACGGATTTTATCAACTGGAAAAGGATCGGGAAGCGGTTGCGGTCTTCATGGAAGAAGTGCAGTCCAACACGATGACTTTTGGCAGTGTCAAAGAACGCATGGACTATTTGATCGAGAATGACTTCTATGAAAACGTCTATGAAACATACACAGTTGAGCAGGTCGATGAAGTTTTCCGTTTGGCCTATGACGCCGATTTTCAATTTGCTTCGTATATGGCTATCTCCAAATTTTATAAAGATTACGCTTTGAAAACGAACGATAAATCGATGTACTTGGAGCAGTATCCAGACAGAGTGGCCGTTGTGGCACTGTCACTTGGACAAGGTGACTTTGATCTCGCCAAGCGTTTAACGGTCTCCATGATGGACCAACGCTTGCAACCAGCGACACCAACCTTCCTGAACGCAGGCAAAAGCCGCCGGGGAGAAATGGTTTCCTGCTTCTTGCTCGAAATGGATGATTCACTGAATTCCATCAACTTTATTTTGGGAACTTGTATGCAGCTATCCAAAATTGGCGGCGGTGTAGCCGTGAACCTGTCCAAGCTTCGCGGACGAGGAGAGCCGATTAAAGGCGTCGAGGGCGCGGCAAAAGGTGTCATGCCGGTTCTCAAGCTGTTGGAAGATGCGTTTTCCTACGCGGATCAAATGGGGCAACGAAAAGGCTCAGGTGCAGCGTACTACAACATCTTCGGCTGGGATATCAACGAGTTTCTCGATTGCAAAAAGATCAATGCGGATGAAAAAGCCCGCATCAAAACGTTGTCCATCGGCCTGATCGTACCAAACGTGTTCTACAAGCTGGCTGAGGAAAACAAGCCATTGACTGTGTTTGCTCCGTACTCCGTGTACAAAGAATACGGTGTGCATCTGGATGATATGGACCTCGATGAGATGTACGAGGAGCTCTTGGCTAACGATCGCATCAAGAAAAAGACCGTGATGAGCGCACGCGAGATGTTGACCAAAATCGCGATGATCCAAATGGAATCGGGCTATCCGTACATCATGAACAAAACGAATGCGAACAACAACCATGCTCTGAAAGATCTCGGTTCGGTAAAAATGTCAAACCTGTGCACGGAAATCTTCCAGCTACAGGAGACTTCGACGATTACCAATTACGGCGAGATGGATATCATCCGTCGCGATATTAGCTGCAATCTGGCATCGCTCAATATTGTCAATGTGATGGAACGCAAAATGATCCGCGAATCTGTCCACGAAGGAATCGAAGCCATTACAGCCGTGAGTGACATGACGCGTGTAGAAAACGCTCCAGGCGTTCAAAAGGCAAATCGTGAGCTGCACTCTGTAGGTCTCGGTGCGATGAATCTGAACGGATATCTGGCAAAGAACAGAATCGCTTATGAAAGTGAAGAAGCGAAAGATTTCGCCCGTACGTTCTTCATGATGATGAACTTCTACTCCTTGGAAAAAAGTATGGAAATTGCAAGGGAAACAGGCATGACCTTCTTGGGCTTTGAACAATCGGAATATGCAAAAGGCACTTATTTTAACAAGTACGTGACGAACGATTACAGCCCGCGGACGGAAAAAGCAAAGCTTCTCTTTGAAGGAATGCACATTCCGACGCCAGCAGATTGGGCGGAGCTACAGCAAAAGGTGCAAAAGCATGGCGTTTATCATGCGTACCGTTTGGCGATTGCACCGACACAGAGCATTTCCTACATTCAGAATGCGACTTCTAGCGTGATGCCAATTGTTGAGCATATCGAAACGAGAACGTATGCCAACTCTACGACGTATTACCCGATGCCGTACTTGTCGCAGGAAAACTATTTTTACTACAAATCGGCGTATGTAATCGATCAATTCAAAGTGATTGATCTGATTGCCGAAATTCAAGAGCACATCGACCAAGGAATTTCGACTGTGCTGCACGTGAACAGCAACATTTCAACCAGAGAACTGGCTCGCTATTACATTTACGCAGCGAAAAAAGGTCTGAAGTCGCTCTACTATACGCGGACGAAGCATTTGACTGTAGAAGAGTGCATTAGCTGCGCTGTTTAGTGAACGCGATTCATATAAGGAAAAGCATCAAGCAAAAAGAGAAGAGGAACGCCATATGAAAGCAGTCAATTGGAACAGGCCGGACGACGATTTTACGATGACGTTTTGGAATCAAAACATCATGCAGTTCTGGACGGATGATGAGATTCCGTTGTCAGATGACAAGATGGCCTGGATGGAGCTCAGTGCGACTGAACGGGATACGTATAAAAAAGTATTGGGCGGTCTCACCTTGCTGGATACGGTTCAGGGTGGAGTAGGGATGCCGAAGATCATGGAGCATGTCGATGGACTGCAAAGAAAAGCGGTTCTCGCCTTCATGGGTATGATGGAGCAAATCCATGCGAAATCGTACAGCAGTATTTTTACAACGCTGGCATCGACAGAGGAGATTGACGGTATTTTTTCGTGGGTAGAAAACAATCCACATCTGCAAAAGAAAGCGGCCCTCATCTCCAAACGCTATCAAGAAATTGAGAAACCGAAAGACTTGTACATGGCGATGGTAGCGTCCGTCTTCCTGGAAAGCTATCTGTTTTACAGCGGCTTCTTCTATCCGCTCTATTTGGCGGGGCAAGGAAAGATGACAAGCAGCGGGGAAATTATCGACCTGATTGTTCGTGACGAGAGTATCCACGGACTCTATGTCGGCGTTCTCGCGCAAGAAGTCTACCAAGGTCTGAGTGTGGTCGAGCAGACCGCAGCAATAGAGGAGCTGTATGCCCTTTTGCATGAGCTGCAAGAAAATGAAGAGGCCTATACGACTTCGTTGTATACCGAAATCGGCTTGGCTGACGAGGTTCATGCCTACGTGCGCTACAACGCGAACAAGGCATTGATGAATCTGGGTCTGGACCCGCTATTCCCGGAGGAAGAAGTAAACCCGATCGTGCTGAACGGCATTCGCACGCAGACGAAGCAGCATGACTTCTTCTCGAAAAAAGGAAATGGTTATGTCCGTACACTAAACGTAGAGCCGTTGACGGACGATGATTTTAGATTTTAGTATGACAAAAAATGGATTCTGTGTTACTGTATGAACAGTGTGCTGCCCTGCTCGTTTTCTGGGGCGCTTCACAGAACCATGATAATTTCATAGGAGTGGGAACAGGTTCTTTGGTTATCAAGATCGACCAAGGATGAAAAGGGAAGTCGGTGAGAATCCGACACGGTCCCGCCACTGTATGAGGGGAGTCGGCACATTTATTAGCCACTGATCCAAACGGATTGGGAAGGTATGTGCAGATGATGATCCCAAAGTCAGGAGACCTGCCTGTTTCGACGACACTGTTTAACCTACGGGAGATAGGGAGGTGTTAGGATGCTGTGATCTCAGTGCTTATTTGGCATTTCTAACGTTCTTTTTGATCGTTGGAGATGCCTTTTTTATTGGGCGGATTCAAGTCAAGATCGAATGAAGAATGGAGAGGAAGCTCATGAAAAGCAGCAATTTGGGATATCCACGGATCGGGAAGAACCGCGAGTGGAAAAAGGCATTGGAAGCATTTTGGGCAGGCAGCATCGATGAGGCAAGCCTGGTACAGCAAATGGAGCAAATCCGTCACCAAAACCTGTTACGTCAGCAGGAAAAAGGGGTCGAGCTGATCCCTGTGGGTGACTTTACGTACTACGATCACATGCTGGATATGGCTGTGATGTTTGGAATGGTCCCCAAGCGTTATGAATATGAGGGAGGCCCGGTTTCATTAGCCACATACTTCGCCATGGCTCGCGGTTCGAAGGAAGCTGTCGCCAGCGAAATGACGAAATGGTTTAACACGAACTACCATTACATCGTCCCGGAGTTCGGTGAACGACAACCAGCCATAACCGAGAACAAGCCTCTCCAGGCCTATTTGGAGGCCAAAGAAAAGTATGGCATCATCGGAAAGCCTGTTATTGTAGGCCCGTATACGTTTGTCAAATTGTCCAAAGGATATGAGAAAAACGAATTTGAGATCATCGTGGATCAACTCGTTCCGCTCTACATAGACGTTCTCCGGGAGTTAGAGCTGCACGGCGTGGAATGGGTGCAAATCGATGAGCCTGCATTTGTACGGGATGTCTCTGAGCAAGAACGCGCCATCATCAAGCGTATCTATACGCAAATCGGTCAAGCACTACCGCATCTACAATGCATGCTGCAAACCTATTTTGAAGCGGTGGATTGGTACAAGGAGCTAGTTTCCTTACCAGTAAAAGGAATCGGTCTTGATTTTGTACACGGAGCGAAGCGCAATTTGACTCATCTGAAAACACACGGGTTTCCAGCAGACAAGATTCTCGCAGCGGGAATCATCGACGGTCGAAACATATGGCGTGCGTCCATTGAGGAGAAATGGGAGCTGGTCAATGAAATTTCCGAGATCGTTCCACTCGAAAAGCTGTGGCTGCAGCCGTCTAGCAGTTTGTTGCACGTTCCTGTAACAGTTGAAGCAGAGAGCGATTTGCCAGAGGAAGTCGTGTCTGCATTGGCGTTTTCCGACGAAAAACTAGGGGAAGTACAGCTTTTAGTCCAAGGATTCCGATATGGGAAGTACGTCATTTCAAAAGAGATCGCTCAAAATGAAGCGGACTTGCTGAAGCTCGCATTATCTCCAGCAAGGAATCGTCAAGATGTGAAGAATGCTTTACGTCAAATCACTGCTGTCAAACTTGAAAGAAGTATTCCTTATCTCGAACGTCGAGAGATTCAACAAAATACGTGGAAGTTGCCACTGTTGCCAACGACCACAATCGGTAGTTTCCCGCAGACGGCGGAGGTTCGTCAAGCTCGACAGCAGTTTAAAAAAGGGAACTGGACAGTGGAGCAATACGACGCTTTCATTCAGGCGCAAATCAAGGAATGGGTCAAAATACAGGAAGAGCTCGGTCTGGATGTCCTCGTCCATGGTGAGTTCGAACGAACAGATATGGTTGAGTATTTTGGCGAAAAACTCGATGGCTTTTTGTTCACGAAAAACGGCTGGGTGCAGTCATATGGCTCGCGCTGCGTGAAGCCACCTGTTATTTACGGAGATGTGGAGTTTGTGGCACCAATGACGGTCAAAGAAAGTGTGTTTGCAAAATCATTGACCGCCAAACCAATGAAGGGTATGTTAACGGGCCCAGCAACTATTCTGAATTGGTCGTTTGCTCGAGACGATGTCTCCAGACAAGAAGTGTGCGAACAAATCGCGTTGGCATTGCGAAAAGAGGTAGAAGCCTTGGAAGAAGCGGGGATTCTCATGATTCAAGTTGATGAACCAGCGCTGCGCGAAGGACTTCCGCTCAAAAAAGAAGAGCAAGCAGCTTATCTCGAGTGGGCTGTCAGAGCGTTTCGTCTAGCGACTTCCACTGTTGCGCCGAGCACCCAGATTCATACACATATGTGCTATTGCGAATTCCATGATTTCATGGACGTCATCAGCGAACTCGATGCCGATGTGATCTCGATTGAAACCTCACGCAGCCACGGAGAGCTCGTGTCTGTGTTCGAAACAGGTACGTATGATAAAGGCATCGGGCTCGGCGTATATGATATCCATAGCCCCCGAGTTCCAGCTGTTTCAGAAATGGAAGATATGGTAGCACGAGGCGTACAGCTACTTCCACCGGACCAATTTTGGATAAACCCGGATTGCGGGCTGAAGACGAGAGGAAGAGAAGAAACCGTTCAGTCATTACGAAACATGGTTGCGGCAACGAAAGCGATTCGGAATCGTTTGACAGCTCAGTCGGGAAGGTGAACGCGATGAGAGGAGCCACACAAATGATGACAGAAGCACGACCGATCCAACAATCGAGAACCTTTTTGACTGATCTCGTCTTTCCGCCGGATACCAATCACCACCATACCATTTTCGGTGGGAAAGTCATGGCCTATGTAGATAAAATCGCCTGCATCGCAGCTATGCGACATTGCCGTAAGCCAGTTGTCACTGCGTCCAGTGATTCCTTCGATTTTCTCGCGCCAATCAAGACAGGGGAAGCGATCAACCTCGAGGCATATGTCACCTGGACCCATAAGACATCGATGGAAGTATTCGTGAGAGTGGAAGCGGAGAACTTGTTGACCGGGGAAAAGCGCATGACAGCACGCGCGTATCTGACGATGATTGCCCTCGACGATCAAGGAAAGCCGACGATCGTGCCTGGTGTCATTCCTGATACTGAGGAAGAGCGCATTCAGTATGAAAAAGCGAAGGAACGTCATGTATTGAGAAGGAAGCGGAAGGTAGAGATGTAAGGGGGGACACTATCCCCCCTATAACGAATAGATGCCTCTGGTGAGCTTGGTTGCAACAGGTCACCGGAGGTATTTTTTTTATGACTATTTAGAAAGTCGTTTTCTGCCACTGGATTCATTCTCGCTTCCGTACGATTTACCTTTTCGTCTATGGCTAACTTCTTTAAATGAGGTGCTCTGGTAATTTTACGATTTAGTAAGATTGTATTCTGTATTGTAAGACAGCAGTCATTCATTTGTCTAAAGATAACGTGTATGTTTAAGTCATGAAACCGACTTGGGGAGTTGAAAAGATAAAGGTAGGTAAGGTGTTTAATCTAAATGAATATTTTCAACGAGGAGATTCTACATGAATAAAATAAATTCATATACAAGAATAGACATTATGGATTACTTACGAGGATTTGCCTTGATTGGGGTACTTCTTGTGAATAGTTTTCAGGTGATGAATAATGTGTCGAATTATAATGAATTACATGCTGGACTGTATTATATTTTTAACAGTAAATTTTATCCAATTCTATTTTTCTTATTTGGGCTTGGAAGCTACTTTTTTATGAATCGATCCCAACAACAAATAAAGAACCGTTACCTTCTGTTTTTCCGCAGAATCTGCTTCTTATTTGTACTAGGACTGATCCATACATTTTATGCACCGTCAGGTATTCACGATGTGCTGATGCAGTACGCTGTACTTGGCCTATTTATAGCTCTGTTTTTTAAAACAAATCGATGGACGAACTTAGTGGTAACGATAATTCTAATCATTTTGTCTATCGTAACTGCCTTTTGTCAACCGTATTATGGGGAGAGAATTGCATGGCTAGAACTTATCTCAGCAATTAGTAAATGGTTATCTCTGATGATGATAGGTTTTACCATGGGCCAATTTAAAATAATGGAAAATATCTATGCGAAAGTAAAGCATGTTTTGATTTTTTTAATTGGGATAATATGTGCTTATGTCATTTTATATTTTGTATTTATCTCAGTAGAAATTACTCCAGCAGGCATTGAAATACTAGAAGATTATTTAGTTTCCTCGATGATGGTTAGCATCCTTATTATTTCTCTGCAATGGAATCAGATAAAAGCTATATTGTCTCCATTAAAATTATATGGACAAATGTCCTTAACAAATTATCTTGCACAAAGTGCCTTACTAATTGTTTTTAGCTCCATGATTAGTATTCATTCTTTGATTACTTTCTTAATCATTCATGCTGTTCTACTCACTGGTAGTTCCATATGGTTAAAGTATTGTAAGATGGGACCGGTTGAACTGTTATTACGATCTTTCACTTATTGGAGTAAAGTTCAAATACAAAAGACGAAGCAAGTTGAGAAATAAGCGAAATACGATATAGCTTGAGGGCTGGGTTCCAAATGAATGTCTCAGTACGGAATGAAAAGAGAAGAGAAGAGAAGGGGCCTTCCAACTGTGGAGGTCCCTTTTTACAGTTTGCATACACCAAAATGAAGTAATAACTACATTTCCTAAGAAGTATTGAAGTGAATTATCGCAAAGGATATACTATTCTCAAAATTAAAACAAATCAGAATGGCAAAGGAGCTTCAGGTATGGCACAACTCGTAAAAGAACGGATTCGGAAGCAGTATGGAAAGCTGACAGCAAGCCAAAAAATCATCTGTAAGATCGCGATAGAAAAGCCCAGCTTACTTGCGATCCATACCGCCAAAAAAATTGCGGAGTTTACGAATACCAGTGAAGCGACCGTCATTCGCTTTTGTTACGCATTGGGTTACTCCGGATACACAGAGCTTCAGGAAGAAATCAAAAAGTCTCTTTTGATAGGGGACCAAAGGAAGGGGCCGATCCAGAAATATCGAGACACGGAGGTTACGCTCGATCTGAGCAATTACGCCCATCAAGTGATGGAGAGTGATATTGCGTATCTCCAGCAAGGCTTGCAGCAAATCGATTACAACTTGCTCCATGATGTGGTCAAAAGCATCGTGCAGGCTAACCGAATCGTAGTGGTGGGATTTCGCTGGTGCCATATACCTGCAAAATGGCTGTTCTCGGCGTTGAATGCGATCAAAGGAAACACACATTTGTATACGGGAGCCGTTGATAACGCCGATTATTTTCTCACCGAACGAGATCAAGAATGGCTGGTCATTGCGATTTCATTTCCTCGTCATCCTAGCGAGACAGTTGCAATGGTCCATTCAGCAAAAGAGCTGGGAGCAAAGATCTTGGCGATTACGGAAGGCGAGTTCTCCCCTATCAGCCAAGTCGCAGATCATCTCCTGAAAATCACCACACCCCAACCCGTTGCCACTAGTGGTATGCCCACACTATTCTCCATGCTAAATGTCTTGATCAAAGGCGTCATGCTCCACGACTCGGAAAATGTCCAGAAACGATTGCAGCACTATGATGAAATCAGTTCGAAGCTATACTCGTTTGTTGGAGAGGAAGAGGAAGACTTCTCGATCTATTGAAAACAGTAAAAATGAGAAAAGCGAAAGGGGAATCCTGCCAATGACCAAGCCGATTTGGTTCTCAGCGACTGGCGACAGCTTCATTACACGCAATCTTCCATACAGGGACCAAGCTTTTGAAGAGGTATCCAGCTTGCTGCACCGTGCGGACGTACGCATTGCGAATCTGGAGACGACCGTACACGATAACGAGGGCTATCCCAGCGCACAAAGCGGAGGCACGTGGGCAATGTCACCACCTTCCGTTTTGCAAGTCATGAAAGATTATGGCTTTAACATGATTGGGTGGGCGAATAACCATACGCTCGATTATTTGTATGGGGGACTAGAAGCAACAGAACGATATCTCAATGAATATGGCTTCGTCCATGCTGGAGCAGGCAAAAATCTCGCTGAAGCGGGGGCGCCGCGTTATCTCGAATGCGAAGGAGCCAGGGTAGCCTTGATCGCTGCAACGTCGACTTTTCATCCATGGTGGGCGGCCGGAGATCAGCGTTCGGATAGTATCGGCAGGCCAGGGATCAATCCGATGCGATATATCATGACACACCACATTACGGAAGAAAAGCTCGCTGATTTGCAAGCCATTGCGGAGTCGACGGACATTAACGCCTTCAACAAGCTTCTCATCGAGGAAGGCTTCATGAACGATCCGGGCAAGGAGATCTTTCTCTTCGGAAATGCGCGTTTCATGGTAAGCGGCGAAGAAGGAACGACTACTCAGCCGCATCCGCGCGATCTGAACAGAATCGTCAAAACGATTGAGCAGGCAAAAAGGCGGGCTGATTACGTCATCGTGAGTATTCACGCGCATGAGATGAAGGGGGATGCGAAGGAAGTGGCGGCTGATTTCTTGCCTGTGTTCGCAAAAGCTTGCATCGATGCGGGCGCACACGCAGTGGTGGGACATGGCCCCCATTTATTGCGAGGCATTGAAATCTACAACAATCGGCCGATCTTTTACAGCTTGGGGGATTTTATTTTTCAGACAGAAGCCGTTACGAGTCAGCCAGCTGATTTCTACGAGCACTATGGTTTAGACCACAACCATAATGTGGCAGATGCGTTGGAAGAGATGAGTGCCAACTACACACGCGGACTCTGTGTGCACAAAGAGGTGTGGGAGTCGGTTATTCCCTTGTGGAAAATGCAAGATGGTGAACTGCTCGAACTAGAGCTGCATCCGATTGAATTAGGCTTTGATCTGCCTGCACATCGTATGGGGTGGCCGAAATTAAGCGAGGATATCTCCATCTTGGAGGGGCTCAAAGCTTTGAGTGAACCATATGGCACAGTGATCGAGATCACGGATGGAATTGGGCGCGTGCGACTTTCAAAATAGCGGGAAACGGCGGTAGTCTATTTCCTACACAAATGGAGTGATTCACATGATGGCCAGAATCACCATGATTATGTTGTTTTTGCTATACATGATCAATTATGCAGATAAAACGATTGCGGGATATTCTGCCGTGCCGATCATGACTGAATTTTCAATGAACGAGAAAGAATGGGGACTTGTTGGAAGCAGCTTCTTCTGGTTTTTCTCTATTGCCGGAATTGTAGGCGCGGCATTATCGGATCGCATCGGGACGAAAAAAATGCTGGCGATCATGGCACTATCCTGGACTGTCATCCAATTCGGCGCTTATGCGATCGCGGGTTTGCCGATGCTTGTCGTAGCGCGGGTATTGCTTGGAATAGGCGAAGGGCCATTTTGGGCAACGGTTGTTAGCCATTTGAACAAATGGTTTCCCGAAGAGAGGCGTGGATTGGTTTATTCCACGGTGAACTTCGGTGCTTTCGTCGGTGCGGTTGCTTCCGCACCGATGATTGTCGCGCTGATCGATAGCTATGGATGGCGATTTTCCTGGGCGTTTATGGGCGCACTCAGTCTGATATGGCTCCTGGTCTGGTTGTGGATTGGAAAAGAAAAACCACATGTCACTGTCGCTCCTGCAAAAGGCGCAGCTCCTACCTTGCCAAAAGCGAAATGGTCGGATATATCCGGTATCTTGCTCTCATCCACGTTTCTATTCTGTTTTTTAATCTATTTCGCACAAATATGGGGGACGACCTTCGCATCCGTATGGGAGCCTGTCTATCTCGTCAAGGTCTTCCAGTTTACGAATCAGGAAATGGCCTACGCGATTGCTGGCACGGGACTTTTAGCCGGACTGATGACCATACTCATTTCTTCAATTGGTGATCGTTTCTTTAAAAAGCATCGCAGCTATCGTAAATCATACGTTTTGGTTGGCGGTGTTTCGATTATTTTAGGGGGACTGTGCTTTTATGGTGTGACTCTCGTTCAATCTACCGTATTTGTTTTAATCTTCCTGTGCCTCGGAAAAGGGTTTGCCTTTTCTGTTGGGACAGCTGCCTCAGTCATTGTCAGCAGCTTGTTGCCGGAACGCACGGGACTTTTAGTAGGCGTGTTGTCCAGCCTGGTTACATTGGCAGGGATCATCTCGCCGTTGGTAACGGGCGCTATTGTTCAGTCAGCTGGAGATATTGGAACTGGTTTTGGCAACGCCATGATCGTCAACGGGTTGCTATTTATTATTTGTGGCGTGCTTTTCCTGCTCTTTGTGAAGCGCAATGAACAAGTCAGTCAATTAGCACCGCCAATCTCCCATGTTTCCTAAAAGTAATGCTTTATAGGCTTGTCTCTAGGTGTTAAAATTTTCTGAAAAGGGGGTAGGTGTGCGATGTATCATTTGAATGAAAGCCTCATGCAGAGCGCGAAACAGTTTGCGGATCGTCCAGCCTTTGTCTTTATGGGAGAAACGACGACGTATGCACAATTCAATCAGCAGGTCGAACATCTCGCAGCAGGACTTGCCCAGCACGGGATTGGAAAAGGGGATGCTGTCGCTCTGCTCATGGATAATCGGCCGCATTTTGTAATCGCTTACTATGCGATACTCCGCGTAGGAGCAGTCGTTGTTCCCATGAACCCCATCTATACGGCGCGCGAAATTAGCTTCATTCTTTCGAACAGTAAAGCAAAGGCAGCCATTGCCTTATCGGCGTTGCAGCCGGTACTAACCCCGATGAAGGACGAAATAGAAGATTTGCAGCTTCTTATCTACTCGGAATCTATTGAGAATGAAATAACGATCGATCAGCTTGTAAAGGAAGGGCAAGAGTCAGAGGTAGGCTACGCGGAGCCGGAACGAAACGAAGACGACCTCGCTGTTATTCTGTACACATCAGGTACGACTGGCCAGCCAAAAGGAGCGATGCTCTCTCACCGGAATATGGCTTCGAATGCGGATGCGATGGGGATATTGTTCGAGTTGGTGCCAGAAGATCGCATGGTCGCGGTACTCCCGATGTTTCACGTCTTCTGCATGACGGTGTGCATGAATGGCCCGATTCAAACAGGTGCAGCCATTATTATCGTGCCAAAATTTCATCCGGTAGACGTTCTCCAAACGATTCGTGAGCAAAAAGCCACATGCTTTGCAGGCGTTCCGACCATGTACAACTATCTGCTACAGGTGCCGACTGCGACAAAAGAAGATTTCTCCTCTATCCGGATATACTGCTCGGGAGGTGCATCCATGCCCGTCGAGCTCCTGCACAAGTTTGAAGCAAAATACGATGCCAAGGTACTGGAAGGCTACGGTTTGTCCGAGGCAGCCCCGGCTACAACATTTAATCCATTGCATGGGACCAGAAAGCCAGGATCGGTTGGAATCGATATCCCGCTTGTGAAAAATAAGGTCGTCGATCCCGAAGGAAACGAAGTCGCACGTGGAGAAGTGGGTGAGCTGGTAGTACAAGGGCCCAACGTCATGATAGGGTACCTCGGTTTGCCAGATGATACGGCCGCAGCGCTTCGAGATGGTTGGCTGTATACGGGAGACATGGCGCGTATGGATGAAGAAGGATATGTATACATCGTTGACCGCAAAAAAGACATGATTCTCGTTGACGGCTATAACGTGTACCCCCGTGAGGTAGAAGAAGTGTTATACCAGCATCCCGCGATTATCGAGGCGGCTGTGATCGGAATTCCTGACGAGGTGCATGGCGAGGCAGTCAAGGCATTTGTGGCATTGAAGGAAATAGCGGTTTCTCAAGAGGATATCATGGCGTTTTGTCGTGACAAGCTGGCGAAATACAAAGTTCCTCGTCAGGTGGAATTCGTAGCGGAGCTTCCCAAAAACACTACAGGGAAAATCTTGCGTCGCTCGTTACGCACCACGTAAACGATCGCACGACGGGATGTGGAGGTGTTTGGATTGCTGCATTTGATTCATGCAACGGAGGATGATGAATACGAACAAGCACGTGAACTTTTTTTGGAATATGTAGATTCATTAGGAGTTGATTTGAGCTTTCAAAACATTGCCATCGAATTGCAAAATATACCCGGCGAATACGCACCACCAGACGGCTGTATTTTGTTGGCACTAGATAACGAACAGCCCGCAGGATGTGTTGCCTTACGAAAAATAGATGAACAAGTTTGCGAAATGAAGAGATTGTACGTGAAGCCTGAATGGAAGGGAAGAGGAGTAGGGAAAAAATTAGCATTGGCGATCATCGACGAAGCGAAAATTCGAGGCTATTCATTCATCCGATTAGATACGCTTCCTACGATGGAACAAGCGATTCAGCTTTACCGCTCGTTGGAATTCTATCCAATTGAGCCCTACCGTTTCAATCCGATTGAAGGCACGCTGTACATGGAGAAACAGCTCAAATAACCCATTTGCAAAATGGTCTCCCAACGATACCAACCTAGAATCATTAGGTCGCGGGGAGGCTTTTTTCTGTTCTTTACACTCACCTTTATGTAAGTAACTGAACAAAATGTGAGTACTTACAAATTTGTAGCAAGCATTTTATACTCATAAAACAACAAACTTCAAGGAGGACCTTACATTGAAAACACTTGTAATCGTCACACATCCAAACATCGAAACATCCGTCATCAATAAGCGATGGGTAGAAGAACTCAAAAAATATCCAGAAAAGTATACCGTACACGAATTGCATGAGGTTTACCCGGATGGAAACATTGATGTGGAAAAAGAACAACAATTGGTTGAATCGCATGGGAATCTAGTATTACAGTTCCCAGTTTACTGGTTTAATTGTCCGCCTCTCCTGAAAAAATGGCTCGACGATGTTTTTGCATACGGGTGGGCGTACGGTTCAAAAGGAGGCGATAAATTAAAGAATCGCAAAGCTGCATTAGCGGTATCAGCGGGAATTAGGAAGGAGGATTATCAGGAAGAGGGAAGGTATCGGTATACGCTTGAGCAAATATTGACCCCTTTTGAAACAACCTTCCGCTACTGCCACGCGGATTATCGCTCTTTCTTTGCGTATTATGGTGCGGAGACTGAGTCAGGGGAAAATGTACCTGGTCAAGAACTTGAGCCGACTGGTAGCGTATTGGATAAGAGCGCGCAAGATTATGTGAAATTCATCGATAACCTGTAAGAAGCCCAAAGAAAAAAGAAGTATTTCCGCGGTTGGGAGATACTTCTTTTCCAGTTAGAAACGATCGTTATGCCTGTTTCTTTACACCCTCCTGAGGCTGCAAGCTGTTTTTCTCTCCCCAGTCGCATATCATATTTAATAAAGGGATGAGAGAAAGACCACGTTCTGTTAAGGAATATTCCACTTTGGGAGGGACTTGGGGGAATTCCTTACGGATGATCAAATCATCTGCCTCCAGCTCTTTTAACATCAAGCTCAGTGTTTTAAAAGAAATGGTACCGATACTTCGCTTTAGCTCATTATGACGCATCACCTTCTTTTCAGCGAGCCAATACAAAATGATCATTTTATATTTACCGCCGATTAAAGACAACGTATAACCAAAACCAGTATCTTTCAGCTCTACACCAGTCGGAACACAGGTTTCACGCACGAATCACACTCTCCTTTGGGAAGTATGGTTTGTAAATGCATATACTTCACCATACATCATACTGCCATTTTTGGAAAGTGATGCGGAGCAAGAAACCCGTGGACCTTTATGATTCGACACTCTTTTGATGGCGCTCAAGCTTGCCAGGGCCTGCGTATAGTACAGAAAAGAAACCAATAACGGCGAAAATCAATCCCACGATATAACCATGATTGATGGCAGTACCTAGAGAGTCACTCAAAAAAGAATGAATACTCGGCTCGATTTTTAACGGCTCACGCATGAGAACTTCAGGATTAAGCAGATCAGCTACTTTCTCCAAGGAAATGCCATGTAATGACGCCCCAGTGGATACGATACTCGCATAATTTTGGTTCACAACAGCAGCCGTGATCGATGCACCGAGTACGCCTCCCATGTTTCGGCAAAACCCAACGATCGAGGAAGAAATACCGATATATGGTTTATCGACGGAATGCACGATCGCATTTTGTGCAACGCTCATTAACGGCCCGATTGCAGCAAACCCGAACAGAATCATCAAGAGTGTTAAGAAAAAGAAGGAAATGCCTGTTGAAACGTACATGAGCAAAATAGAACTTACTACACTAGCGAGCATAGAGAACGCCATGAGAGATCGGAAGGAAAACTTTGTTTGCAACATTCCGAATACCACGGCACCTCCCGTTAAAGAGAGCATCAACGGAGTCAAAACACTATTGGAGTTCGGATACCCGAGCACGGCCACAGCGAAAATAGGCAAATAAGTGATGGCAGCAAACATGATGGCACCTTGAGAAAGACACGCGATACAAGTTGCGACCACCATACGGTTTTTGAAAATCTGGAGAGGGAGGATCGGTTCCTGTGCATGACGTTCTACCAGAATAAAAGCAATCCCTACTATTATGGCAAGGGCAAATAGTGAGATGATTTGCCACGATGACCACTCATATGCTTTTCCTCCCCATTCAAGCGCCAGCATGACAGCTATACAGGAGACGATTAATGTAACAGTCCCCAAATAGTCAATCTTTGGCTTTGATTGAGAACGAGATTCTTTCAAGGAAAACAGAAGCGTTAAGAGAGATAACAAACCGATCGGAACATTGACATAAAAGCACCAACGCCACCCCAAGTAATCAGAGAGCAAGGTCCCGACTTGAGGTCCGGCGATAGAAGAGAGCCCAAAGATTCCTGCAAACACGCCAGAGATTCGTGCCGTATATTTCGGATCAGAGGAAAGCGTAAATAGGATTGTGAAAGTAATCGGAAAGAGAGCCCCTGAACCAATTCCTTGAAGGGCACGGAAAGCAATTAGCTGTTCGATGCTTTGGGCAACGCCACAAAGTGCCGAGCCAATGAGAAAAATCGTGATGCCAAGTAAGTAAAACAACTTGCGTCCAAAAAGATCGGACATTTTTCCGAAGATGAGCATCGTACTAGTTGCGGCTAATACGTACGAAGTGAAAACCCAGCTCATGCTTTCAAAGCCACCGATGTCTTTAATAATGTGACTAATGGCCGCTGAGGTGATGGTATTGTCGAGGGATGACATCAGTAAGCCAAGTGCCATTGCAAAGATAATGAAACGGTTACGTTTTTCGGATCGTGACATAAAAAGCGAACTCCTATCTCTTTTTCTATTGATTTAGCAAACTTCGCTACAAGACTATTATTTATGCTTTCGTTGCCAAGAAATAGGGAAAAAACAGTTGCAAATAAAACTTTACCTCGTTACAAGCCACGCGTACCAATTTGCTATAAGAGGGGCTATCGGCGAAATAGCAAAAGGAGCTGTCGCGGTGCGACAACTCCAGAAAATCCATTTGTATAAATTTTGAATAGAATCTAAGCCAATGCTTTGGCCAGCAAGTAAAACCGGTGCTGTGTCACCTCGAAGTAACCCTGCTGTTCGATATGCAGATGAATGCTGTATAGCTCTTCTCTGTATTTATCGACTTCGAAATCCGGAATTTGCCACGGAATGGCCTTCAAATAATAGATCAATGGGCCGACATCATAGAAGCGTTGACGAAGAAACTGCTCAGACTGTTTCTCGACTTCAAAGTGATACTCCCGCACTCCCCGTATGGCGGCATCGAGCTTCCATTTCGCAAATGCTGAATTTAACGGTACGCCTAATCGTTCGTTGATCTCGAAGCAATCGGTGCCTCCCGGCTGTTGAGTGAGGAAGTACCCGCCAACGGTGAGCACGCGCCGAACTTCCCGCGGCGAATACGATTCATGCTTGTTCAGCACCAAATCGAACTGGCCGGTCTCAAAAGGAAGGCGATCGTCATCCTCCACAGAAAGGACAGTCACACCGAGCGGCTCCAATCGTTCTTTGGCGACGGACAAGTTCGGCCGATAGCCTTCGGTGGCGCAAACGAATTTCGGCCACGGCCTCAACATTGACAACAGCTCTCCGCCGCCGGTGCCCATATCCAGCATCGACTTGGCATCCTGCATAAGAGGCATGGCCATGCTACCGTATGACCATCTCAAGCAGTCGCTATTCATTCGCCCTGTTTCCACCAGATAGGAAAAATCCCAACCAGTGAATGGCTGATTCGCTTGCTCCATCCAACGTTCAAATTGCTTGTCTTCTCTCCACATGTACAAGTCCCTCCAAAATCGTGATCTGCAAATCGAATAAAACTCCACTTACAGATACTCTCAGGTGGGCCACGCGCATAAGGAGATCGGACTTAGTACTCGTGCTCGATCGATCGCATAGAAGTGCTCCTCTCATTGCACTTTTTAATCAAGCATGAGATACCAATAAATTGCAATCTCATCACTATCTTTATCTAGACCTCTGTAGACGTAGGAATCGAAACCTCCGATGACAAAACCACAACTTTCGTAAAATTTACATGCGCGGACATTATTACTTTGTGTTTCCAGCATGATTCCCGTCATACCGCCATCCTTCGCCCAGTGTTTAGCTTGTTCGATTAGTTTTTTACCGAGACCGTATCCTCGAAATTGCTTATCAACTTTGATATCTTCCACGTAGGCATATTTGTTCCAATTTCTTTTCAAAACAATTTGGCCCACAACTTGATTGTTTACGAGCGCTATATAAATGATTTGATGGGGATTGCCGATATAGTTCGAATAATCCTCAATCGTATCTTCTTCAAGCTGTTCATCATCGTAGCTTTTCGTTCTAAGGGGTCTCTCCTTCACCGTATATCCGATTTGCTGTCCAATGAGTTGCAAGACAAGGGTAGAGTCTACGATAAAGCTCCCATCAATGTTTGCACCACATTCTTCGTCACCAGCCCGCAGTTCTCTAATGAAAATATCCATATTCGTCCTCCTCTATATTTATAAGGTGAGAATAGGGATAGAAAGGGGGACCGCGGACTTAACGGAATACATATTGCTCCGCCATTTGCAGAACCTCCTCGTATTATTTTGTATGTAAGATTCTCTCAATAATTGTACAATGATTGCTCAGTAGGTGCTACAGCTTTTCATGCGGGAATGATCATATTCATCTCACATGATGGCCGATTGCTGAAAAACGGCTCTTGCAGTTGACTTTGCCCTTAGGGGAAGGGGTATAAGTAGGATATCGATTGAAGAATGGAGGTAAGCCTGTGCTATCAATCGGAGAGTTTTCAAAGATATGCGGAGTGACGACCAAAACGCTTCGCTATTATGCCGAAATCGGATTAATGAACCCGGACGAGATTCATCCTGAAAATGGCTATCGATATTATTCCATCAAGCAACTGAAAAAGATGCTCTTCATCAATCGTTTGAAATCGTATCATTTTTCGCTGGACGAAATAAAAGCCATGCTGGAAAGGGAAGAAGATCAATCGGAAGAGAAGCTCGTTACCGTGCTTCTTCGCAAGCAAAGGGAAATGTATGAAAAACGAAACGCGTTGGACTACACCATCAAACAACTGAACCATGATCTTTTGAAAATGGAGAAGGGGATCCCCATGATGGCATACCTTGACAACATTGAAGTACAGCTTGTCGAGACCCAGCCCATCCATATTCTTTCGTTACGCCAGGTGATGACGAGTGATGATTATGCAACAGGATATAGGAAGTATTTTCGTAAGCTGTATGAAAGGATTGCGACTGAAAAGCTCACCTTGCTTGGTACGCCAATAACGATTTATCACAGCCCGGAATTCAATCCCGCCGGAAATGATACCGAGTTTGCACTCCCGGTCGCGGAGGCTGTAACGGGAACAAGAGATTTGCCAGGGGGACTTTGTGCAAAGTCTGTATGTAAGGGACCTTACTCAGAATTGACATCGGTATATGCCAGGCTGAGGGAATGGGTAGAAAAGGAAGGCTACGAATTGGTGAGATCACCCTACGAAGTCTATGTAACCGAACCCGATCATGCCAGCGTTCCTGAGGAGCTTGTTACGGAAGTGTATTTTCCAGTTAGAAAAAAATGACATTCTCTTGTGGAGGAGGGAATTATCATGCAAAGAAGTGATTGGTCCCCTACAAAATGGCAAGCAGTTGACCCGACCCTCTTGAACATAGACGCTGAAAAACTAGCAGAGCTAGACCCTATCATTGAAGCCTCGTACAGCAACATAAACGGGATCATTCTTGTAAGAAATGGTTATATCGTCCATGAAAGGTACTACCAGGGCTATGGACCGAAAGATAGACATCATGTAGCGTCTGTAACGAAAAGTATTCTATCTGCTCTCATCGGAATTGCCATACAGAAAAGGTTTATCAAACATGTTGACCAAAAGGTGCTGGATTTTTTCCCAGACTATGCACCCGATCATACGGAAACGCAAAAACAAGCAATTACCATACGCCATCTCCTGACGATGACAGCCCCCTATCCTTTTGAGGACTGGCACGAACCACTGGACAAGATGTGTATGCAGTCCGATTGGGTAACATATACCCTGGATATGCTCGGGCAAAAGGGAAAGATTGGCGGGTTTAAGTATTCGACTGCTGGGGCGCATCTGCTTTCAGCCATCCTCACACGCAGCACAGGAAAAAGTGCCCGGGAATTTGCCAACGAACACTTGTTTAAACCCATCGGCATAGAAGAAATCCCTGATTATGAAATGAAAGCGTTTGGGTTTGAAGATTTATTCGGGAAAGATGTGAGAGGGTGGGTAAAAGATCCTGACAACAACTCCACAGGAGGGTGGGGGCTCACGTTAACTCCCCGTGACATGGCACGTATTGGCTTGCTCTATCTGAATCGTGGCTGTTGGGATCATCATCAGATCATTCCAGTAGCTTGGATAGATGAATCAACCGCGATGAATCTCAATCACTACGGGTATCTATGGTGGTTGCGTGAAGAGGACGGTGTTTTTTCTTATGCTGCACTGGGCGATGGCGGAAATGTTATCTGTTGCATCCCAGAAAAAAACCTCGTCGTAGCCATTGCATCGGAATTCATGCCGAATTCTCGTGATCGATGGACGCTGATCAAGGAACATATTATCGAGGCGGTAATCTAAGGCAGCAGATAGGAATGGAAGCAATGAACCGGGGAGTCGCAGCTCACCCGGTTTATTTGTTAAACGATCGTTTAACCACACTTTACTTAGAAGCGTAATTTTCGGCAGCCATGCAAAGGTAGTAGCTTAAACCCGTTTGTTGCTCTTCCAACATTGCGCGGTGGAACTCATCTGAAAGGAAAAATCTTGACTGCTCGGCAAATGCTCGCGCATCAATCGGATGGTCTTTTTGTAAAAAAGCAAGATGGTTTTCGATCGCAGAAGCCACACTGTCATCGTCGACACTTTTGTTGTTTTTCAGCGCATCGGCCATAAACGTCATGAAAGCCTTCGCTTCGGCAGCTTTTTCATTCAAGGAAGCCACGTCTAGATTCTCTGTATCCAATTGAAAATTATACGCTTTCTGCAAATGCTCATTTTGTTGAGTGAATGCCTGCTTCCATTCTTCTTCGTTCAATCCATCAAACATGTTTTCTGTGGACATTTTTCCTCGCTTCCTCTCGTGTCGAATTGTTTCTTCGAGCGTATTCAAGATGCGCTCCAATCGTAGCTGGCGTGCCTTTAACATCGCTTGCTGCTCACATAAGCATCGAAGTCTGTCTGGTTCGTGATCTAGTGCAGCTTTAATGCTGTCCAATGAAAAATCTAGCTCACGATAAAACAAGATTTGTTGTAACCGCTTGAGCTCATTCTCACCGTAATAGCGGTACCCATTTTCTGTAACGACTTCTGGCATTAGCAAACCAATCTTTTGATAGTGATACAGTGTCTTGATTGTGGTACCAGACAGTTTGGCTACATCGTTAACGGTATACAACATGGCGATTCACCTCCTGAAGTTGAGTTTGCAGTCTGACCTTAGGTTGGAGTCAAGCGAAAAAAATGAAAAAAGGAGTACGGCCGAAAACAACCGAATGTAAGCGTATGATCCATTTATTGGGTGGGGGGATTCGCATGACG
The DNA here is from genome assembly GCF_000010165.1 of Brevibacillus brevis NBRC 100599. NCBI lineage: Bacteria > Bacillati > Bacillota > Bacilli > Caryophanales > Paenibacillaceae > Brevibacillus > Brevibacillus brevis. Next base: position 3,299,155 of record NC_012491.1, on the reverse strand, counting down.
AGGCCCAGTCGCAGCAAATCGCACAAAAGGCGCTGCAAGAATACAACCGAACTATATCAATTGACGGCAGATTTGAAATGCTGGTTGATGACTTAGTTTAATGTGTCGGTATTATGAAATTTAATTGGAAACATTTAAAATTAATGGAATAAAACACGAATAACAACAAGAATATGTTGACAGATAAAATGCCTGGGAGTAAATTTTTGGATAAGATTTTTTAAAAGTAATATAAGAAAAATCATAATCCAGAAGAATACACGGAGGCAAAGAAATGATATTAAGAGGTAGTGTTTTTTCTCGTATGCTAGAAATTGAAACCGGAATAACCGTTATTATCCCAAACAAATTTAATATGGAGCAAAATTATCAAGTGGTATATCTGCTTCACGGTCTTTGCGGAGGTAATGGTGATTGGGCAAATTATACGATGTTGCCTGTTTATGCAAATGACTATCATGCAATATTTGTCATGCCGGAAATTTCCAGGAGTTTTTGTTCGGATATGAAATTTGGATTTAAATATTTTAGTTATATTATTGAAGAATTACCAATCATATGCAAAAGTGTCTTTAACATATCTTCTGAAAGAGAGGATACGATCATTATTGGTGATTCAATGGGAGGATATGGAGCCTTGAAATGTGCATTGTCAAAACCAGAGCAATATGGTTATTGTTGTGCATTTTCATCACCATGCTTATTTTTGAAGGAGGATTTAGATGAGCATGGAGAGATTGAAAAATTTAGAATGGTTTATGGAGAACAGATGCTCAAGGATTTTCAAGGGATTCTAGGAAGTAACTTGGAGTGGAGTGATGAGCATGAGATATTGGACTTAGCTAACAAGATCAAAGATCAGTCAGTCAGACCTGAAATATATATCGCATGTGGAACGGAAGATTTTATGCGTGATAGCAACGTAAGATTCTACAATGAAATGCGGAATCTTAACTTTTCCATTGAGTATGAAGAATGGTCTGGCAATCATGACTGGTATTTTTTCAATGAAGCGTTACAAAAAGCATTAAAGAAAGTTTTGAAATAATTTGAAGTGTTATTCTCATCAAATAGAAAAGCCATAAAGAGATCGTTTACATAACAAAATTATGGTAAACACTTTATCCGAACACGCGAAAAATCTTTGTAAAGAAAAAAGGCAGTGGTAGCTCAGGACTTTTCCCGTCTGAAGCTACTCCTGCCTATTTCGATTTATCCTTCCTGGCGCAAATGACAAGCGAGCTGTAATTTTAGCAAGTCTTCCGGATCTCGCAAATCGATATGAAGAAGCTCCTCGACTTTGCGCAAACGCTGATACAGCGTATTGACGTGTATGTGCAGCTCTTTGGCAGTCAGTTGAGGGGATTGACTGCATTTCATATACGTGATGATCGTCTGTTCCCATTCCTCATATTTTTCCGGGTCTTGCCAGAGGGGGGCAAAGACATCATGAATGAATGCATCAATATCGGCTTGACTCTGGTTCAGCATGAGGCGATTGATACCCAGGTCTTTATAGTGAACCACACCAGAACGGCTGCGGTTGGTCAGGTAGAGAGCGGCTTTCTTGGCTTCTTCGTAGCTTTTGCTGATTTGCTCAATCCCGCTTGCCATACTTCCCACGCCAATGGATAACGATGCTTCCTTGCCAAGTTCCCACTCATCGTACGCCTGTTGCAGCCTCTCCCGGATGTCCTTTCCATCTCGGGAGCCGAGAGTCCGGATGAGGAGGGTGACATGGTTGTGGAATCCGTAAACAAACATTTGTGTTTTGTTGAACGCCCATTTGAAACGGGTAATGAGTCGGTGAATGTTTGCTTCTAGCAATGCCAGGTCGTGGCACTGCGTCAGATGGGCATAGATCACGTAGTATGTTGCTTGTGGCTGTAACCCCATCGAATGGGCGCGGTCAAACAGTTCATTGCCTTTGCTTACGATCAATTCTTGAAAAAGATCGTGTGCACGCTTGTACAGCACAGAGCTGATCGATTGCTTTTTCACCAAATCAAGTATGAGCACAGCGCTCCCTTGTTCGATCGTCATACGTGTAAGATCAGATAGCCCGCGTTCGTCTACGGGAAGCATGAGACATCCGAGAAAGATGCTTCCATTGATTAGTGGATACAGACAGAATCGTTGATCGTCACCAGAAGCGGGCGAGAACAGGTTGACGGAAACAGGCTGTCTTCTTTTGTTCAGCAATGTATACAGTTCATCCCAGCTAAAAAATAAAAGACTCTTTTCAGGATACATTTTTTGCTCAAGCCAATCGGCAAAATAGATGGGATGTCCGGTCATTTTGCTGAGGGTTTTTACGATTGTTTCCGCCCCTTTATTTTGCAGGGACAACTGCTTGATGGATTCATGGATATGGTTGCGTTGAATCCAATCATCGTGCTTGGCTTGCAGTTGCGCGCTAATGGCAGCCATATGCTCATACGCTTGTTTGACTTCCGCATAGAGCTCGGCATTTTGCAGGGCGATGGAAGTTTGGTCTGCGAAGCCTTGGAGGAGGTCAAGGTCGTACTCCGTAAACACATTTTCTTGATGAAATTGATGCAGGACAAGTACACCAATCCGTTTTTCTCCACGTGATATTGGAACACATAACAACCCATTCAAGTCTTGCAATGCTTTTGCGTGGTTCAGAGAATGAAAGTTATCAGCAGAGATATCCTTCATTGCATGGGCTGTTTCTTGGCTGGTTTTGTACATACGTGGGATTCCGTCCTCGAACACTTTGCCCGCGATGGATTCTCCTACTCGCATTTTGAGGTCTTTGAACACGGTATCATAAAAACCGACAGTCGCTTTCGGAATCAATCGGTCGATAGAGGGATCATACAAGTGCAGGAGGCCTGCGTCTGCAGCCGGGATAACAGCCAGTGCATTACCAATGATTCCACGAATGATTTGGTCAACGTCGAGAGTAGCAGATATGGAACGAATCCCTTCAAAAAGCTTCTTGCTTTCCTCCGCTTTGGCAGTCATTTTTTCTTCTGCCAACAACAGACGAATGCCGAACCACAATAGGTCCCATTGGTCAGCGGTTAGGATGACCGGTTGGTTTGCTTTATGTCCAAGGCAGATAACAGCTTGTCCTTCGTTTTCGTAGAAAAAACGGTACATTTGTTGGGAGGGAAGGGACTCATAGGTATAACGCTTATCGTTCGCATCGCTATCACAGTGAGGTACAGTCATAGGGGGAATAATTGTGGTAGCGTTTTCGTGAAAAGAGGAGAAAATAAGCCGAAAATGTCGATCACGCGAAAATTGGAACCAGATAGAAGAAGGCTGATCACCAAACCATTCATGCAGCTTTTCAAGCAGGAGCGAAAAAGAATTCATCCACGTGTCCTCCATATAGAGAAATACACATTTGTATCTGGAAATAAGTATCTGTATATACATTGTATTCATAATTTTCGCTAGATACAATACTCCTATATGAAGCGGAAGGTGGGAGACGATTTGACAGCAACTTACAATAACTACATCGCCGGAGCTTGGGTGACGAGCCATACTGGACAGGTTTTCCCTAGCACGAACCCTGCCAATACGAATGAGGTTCTCGGTTATTTTCAAAAATCGGACGGGCTAGATGCGCGTTCTGCCATTGAAGCTGCTGCCGATGCTTTTGGTGAATGGTCACAAAAATCGGCTCCCACACGTGGAGAATTCTTGTTCTCCCTCATTCACTTATTGGAAAAACACAAAGAAGAGCTCGCAGAAACGATCACCCGTGAAGTCGGGAAAACATTGCGGGAAGCGAGAGGTGAGGTTGCCAAGACAATCACTTCCATGAAGCAGTTGACCGGAGAAGCGACTCGCTTGACAGGTCAAACGGTCCCTTCCTTTGATGAACGGGTAGTGGGTTACACGGTACGAGAGCCAATCGGGGTTTTCGCGATTATTGCTCCATGGAATTTTCCGTTGGGGATTGGCTTGTGGAAGATCGTTCCAGCCATCCTCGCAGGTAATACAGTGGTGTTCAAGCCAGCAAGCAACACCTCCTTGATTAGTGTAAAGCTAGTAGAGCTCCTAATTGAAAGTGGCGTTCCAAGTGGCGTTGTGAATTTGGTAACAGGACCAGGTGCAGTAATCGGGGATGAATTAGCGAATCATCCACTGGTCAAAGGGATTTCATTTACGGGTTCGTCTGAAGTGGGACTTGCCTTGGGGAGAGCAGTTGGAGCTAGAGGAGGGAAGATTCAGGCGGAGATGGGCGGGAAAAATCCGGCGATTATTCTCGCGGACGCCGATATTGACCTCGCTATCGATTCCATCGTACTGAGCGGATTCTTCGATAATGGCCAACGTTGTACGGGGACCAGTCGCGTATTGGTTGTTCCCGAAGTAGCCGAAGAAGTAAAAGCAAAACTGATCGAGCGGGCGAAGGGCTTAAAAATCGGGAATGGTTTCGATCCAGACAATCATAATGGTCCAGTAGTGGACGAGCATCAGCTCAATTTATATCTTCATTATATACAAAAGGGCATCGAAGAAGGCGGCGTACTGGAATGCGGAGGGAAGCGCCTGGTAGATGGTGATCTTGCCCAAGGCTATTTCGTCGCGCCGACGGTGTTTACCGGCATCACACAGGAGATGACGATTGCCAACGAAGAAATTTTTGGCCCTGTGATCGCCGTGATCGATGTGGATTCTTTCGAACATGCTATGCAAGTGGCTAACCAGGTGGAATTTGGCTTGTCCTCCACGATTTTTACGAACGATTTGCAAAAAGCTTTCCAGTTTGTCAAAGGGATTCAGTCAGGTGTCACGCATGTCAATATGCCGTCGACTCATTTTGAATCACAGTTTCCGTTTGGCGGGAAAAAGATATCTGGATTGGGTCCGAGAGAGCAAGGGGAATCAGCGCTCGATTTTTACGTCGAGACAAAAACGGTTTATATTCGGCCATAAGTATAGGGAAAGCAGGAGGAGCGAAGATGGAAGCGATTGGTGTGATCGGCATTGGTGCAATGGGAAAAGGGATGGTCTGCAATCTGTTGCAAAAAGGCTACCACGTGTATGCCTACGATCCAAGTCCGGCAGCAAAAGCCTGGGCAAAGGAAAAAGGAGCGACGGTCGTCGAGTCTCCACTGGCAGTGGGTAGCGTAGCACGTGTCGTTTTCACTTCGCTTCCAGGTCCTGCGATTGTTGAGGAAGTCATGCTGGGTGCGGACGGACTTTTCTTATCATTAGGGGCTGGCAGTTTCGTATTTGATACCAGTACGATCGATCCTGCAACAGCAAAACGTCTGAATCAGCAAGGCGTAGAAAAAGGGATCTACTATTATGATTGTCCGGTGAGTGGGGGACCCGCGGGTTCTGCGGCCGGAACGTTGACCATTATGGTCGGCGGTGATGAGACAAGGCTTCCAGAAATCATGGACTATCTCAGAGCAATTGGAAAGGAAATTTTTTACTTGGGGGAATCCGGCGCTGCACAAGTGGCGAAGCTTTGTCACAACTCTGTCGTTGCAGTCATTACAGCAGCGTTGGGCGAGGCGTTCAGTGTCGGAGCAAAAGCTGGCGTTGATCCACACAAGCTGGCAGCCGTCATGGATAAAGGCTCTGCCCACAATCGTGTGCTCTCCGTTTTTGGACCTAACATCTTGTACGGTACGTATGAAAATACAGTCTTCTCCTTGGATCATATGCACAAAGATTTGCAGCTCTATGCGCAAACCGCACGTGAACAGCAAGTTCCTGTACTCGTTGGAGGAACGGTTGCACAAATGTATGAGGCAGCCAAAGCACAAGGCAAAGGTAGCTGGGATTCGAGTGCGGTCTGTACCGTGACCGAAGAGCTGGCTCAGACAACGATTGCGCGTTAAGCGTTGAGTTTGACGAAAGAGAAAGTAGACTACGGCAACGATTGCTTGTAGTCTACTTTTTTGTAGGTTGCTATTCACTGAAAGTATGGACCACTATCTGCGATCGAAAGCAAGACTAGCAGCAAGACCTGTCAAGACACTTGCCATTAGCCAACGCTGCACCCGTAGCCATGTGGGTCGTGTACCAAACCAGACAGCAACTCTGCTTGCTACAAGAACAATAAGCAGGTTAATCGTAAAGCTGACCACTATTTGTGTGAGACCTAAAGCAGCACTTTGCAGGAGCACCGAACCCCGCGCAGGATCTACAAACTGAGGCAAGAGTGAAACATACAAAATAGCAATTTTGGGGTTCAGTAGATTTGTCATCAATCCCATTAGAAATAACTTTTTCGGTGGTTCAATAGAAAGAGTATCAGGCTTGAGAATGGAAGTCGCACCCGGTTTTACTGCATTCCAAGCGAGCCAAAGCAGGTAGACAGCTCCGACCCACTTGACTGATTCGTAAACGAACGGAACCGTTATGAAAAGAGCAGAGAGACCGAGCATAGTGGCGATCATGTAAATCACGAATCCAAGTATGACACCAAGAAGTGAGATGACTCCAGCTCTGCGACCTTGTGAAATCGTCCGGGAAATGAGGTAAATCATGTTAGGGCCAGGAGAACAAACCATACCGAGCGAAACAAATAGAAAGGCAATAAAAGTACCAAAACTCACCACTTTGCATATCTCACGTCCAGTTTTTGATAACATTTTTTCATGAAGCAGCTTCTCATTTACTTACTCGCTTTATTCATTTGTGCATAAGACCGTTCAATCACATGCAAAGCCTCATCGTGCTTCACGACATTGTTGCCCAACGTCACAATGACGAACAATAGGATAAGACCGAGTAATGTCTTTTTTACATTCACATGGCGAAGATGCATGATGAACCGCGCGGCGAGCAGGAAAAAGGCGAAGAAGTAATGTCCGGCATACAAGTACAAATCGTATGTAAACGTGGCGAGTCCGAACCCTATTACAATGTGCAGCACGAAAGCAAACCCGATATAAGCGGCGAGCGACCAGGCTTCTTGTGTACGAATCCCTTTGATGAAACCGAGTATAGCCAGAGTGATCAGCGTCAAGCCGATGACATGCACATACCATGGATACGGCAGCGTGAGGTTCGTAGCGAATGCGACCATCCCCGGTTTTGGATCGACGAGCGTGATGTCTGGGGTCAGTACAGGACTGATAACGAGCATATACAGAGCTTTCCAATGCTTGCAAAACGAGAACGGAGCCGTGTAGATGAACCCTCCGGTATGAATCGCTTTGAGGTGACACCAAAGTTGACGAGGGCGAATGAAGCGTTGGGCCACACAGCCAATTTCTTTTCCGCACGGCTGTACTGCGTGTAAAGTACCGATAATAGAATGACGAACTGCGCGTACGGATAGGAATCGGGAATCATTGCCGTGAAAATTTGATAAGAGGCCGTCCCGAAAAATACGGCAAAAAGCAATGGGGTATAGAAGCTATTCCATCCCTTCCGCAGGTAGTAGTAAACCATTACAACGCCGAGCGCGTTCATGATCGATTGAACCACTGCGAAGAAGAAGTTTTCCTTGAAAAATTCCGATAAATAAGCCAAAGGAAAAGAAATCAAATTGATAAACGGATGGATCACCGTCGGGTTGTTAGAGCTATAGTACAGCGTCGGGTCAAAATTAAACAGATTAAGCGTAAATGGAACGCCGTAAAAAGGGCTGATCGGGGCAAGAACAGCGATGTTTTGATTCATATAAGTGAGAAAAGGCACATTCATCGACAAATAAAACACGAAAAAACAGGCAAATAGAAGAAACGCTCTGACATTATCTTTTCGATCATGAAACAAATAGCTGAAAAAACGCATACCAATCCACACTCAACGTATTTTTGAGATTAACGTAACGAATTTTAGCTATATTATACAAAAATAATGAATTCTGCACCAAAATTTTACATTCAATTGGCTATCCATTTTTTACGAAGCCTGTGCATCACGCTGTTGACAGCTACAATCAGTGGGTCTAGCATGAATGAACATGTCCGATGAGATTGAAAGGAGTGAACGACTTGCAAGAACTAACCTCAACAGAACTGATCCAATACCTGCAAGAAAAAGAGTCGGTCGCTCTTTTTGTCTATACACCGATGTGCGGGACCTGCAAGCTCGCAGCACGTATGCTCGGCATCATGCAAGAAGCATTGCCTACCGTTCCTCTGTATCAGATTAACATTAATACGGCGCCTGCATTGGCAGAACAATGGCAAGTGACCAGCGTCCCCGCCTTGCTTATTTTTCAACGAAACGAATTGGTAGCACGGCATTATGCCATCCAGTCCGTTGGATTTTTATACGATGTATTGAAACCTTTGGCCTAGACATACACCTATTCCCTTCGCCATGAATATGACAGAGAGAGAAGAAATGCGAAGGAGGAGGCGTATGCAAATCCACGTGGTGGAAGAAGGACAAACCTTAGCGAGCATCGCCGAGACGTACGGCACAACGCCGGAAGCGATCGATAAGGCGAATGAATTACCAGATCCCAATAAACTGGCAATCGGACAGGCGATGGTGATCCCGATTGTAGGAAGCTACTATTGGGTCAAACAAGGAGATACGTTGTATACCATCGGTCAGCGTAACCATATCAGCGCAGCAGAGCTTGCTCGGGTCAATGGGATTTCTCCCTATAAACCGCTACAAGTTGGGCAAAAGCTATATATCCCGCCTCGCCCTAGACGAGCGGCTGATTTCAATGCGTATGTGGAACCGCGCCGCACTGTCCCACCCGCGATGGAAGCGGATGTTCGCAGGGCTGCCCCTCATCTTACGTATTTGGCACCTTTCAGCTTTCGCATCAAACGGGATGGAACCCTCCAACGACCAAATCTGAGCAATTTTCCAGCGATCGCAAAAGAAAACCAAGTCCTCCTTATGATGGTCGTGACGAATTTGGAAAAAGGTCAGTTCAGTACGGAATTGGGCGCACTCATCTTGAACGATCAAGAACTCCAGAACAAATTGCTGGATAATATTCTCGCGACCGCCCATGAGCTGGGAATGGGGGATATCCATTTTGATCTGGAAGCCTTGCCTACAACAGGTGCAGAAGAGTACGCGAACTTCTTGCGAAAAGCAAGGGGACGTATACATGCGGCTGGGTTGATGATGTCTGTTGCGCTCGCTCCGAAGACGAGTGCGGTGCAAGCAGGTAAATGGTATTCTGCCCATGATTACAAGGCGATAGGAGCGCTTGCCGATTTTGTCGTGATTATGACGTATGAATGGGGCTATAGTGGTGGTCCTCCCATGGCAGTTTCTCCGATTGGACCGGTGCGGCGTGTCTTGCAGTACGCCATTACCGAAATACCAGCTGATAAAATTTTGATGGGCCAAAATTTGTACGGATACGACTGGACCTTACCGTACGAGCGAGGGACGACAGCGAAAGCGTTGAGTCCGCAAGCGGCAATTGCTTTGGCTGCGCGGCATAATGCCGTCATTCGATATGATTATCGCGCGCAGGCTCCGTTTTTTACGTACACCGATGATCAAGGCAAGCAACATCGGGTATGGTTTGAGGATGCGCGGTCGATTCAAGCCAAGTTCAATCTGGTTAAACAGCTCGGTTTGAGGGGCGTCAGCTACTGGAAACTCGGTTTGCCATTTCCGCAAAATTGGCTGTTGATCGAGGAGAACTTTCGCGTCCGTAAACGTGCATAGTCATCTGGCGTACATTCCACCGCGGGTTGTACGCCTTTTTTTTGAATGAAAAATCATGGTATGATGAAGATGACAGGAAGGAAAAGGGGAGAAATCATGGGAGAATGCAAATTGGATCACAGCCATGAGGATGTACTCAAAAAACTGGCAGAGCAAGCTCCACATTTATCAGAGTTGCGTGTGAGTCAATTCAAAAATCAGTTGAATGGCGAACTCAGCCAAGAGCGTCTAAACGAGCTGTTTCATTTATTGAAAAAGTATGACCTGGCAAGCCCAGAGGAGCGCCAAGAGCGCGAAAAACAAATGGATCACTTGTTTGGCTAAGCTTTATACATACGTTTTTTGTTTTGCCCCCAAGTGGGAGAATCAGGCTGGAACCATGGTTCCATGCAGCGAGGAGTAACGATGGACGACAGACTCTATTATCAGGATGCCTATACAAGAACGTTTTCGGCCCAGGTGACAAAAACTGGTGTCGAGCAAGATGGGACACCTTACGTGGTACTGAATCAAACGGCTTTTTACCCTACTGGAGGCGGACAGCCTTCCGACCTGGGTGTATTGGAAGAGATTCGTGTGGTAGATGTGGAAGAGGTAGACGGTGAAATTCGTCATCGACTGGAGGCTCCCTTGTCCGAAAGCATAGGGGAAGTAACGGGGTACATCGATTGGGACCGCCGCTTCGATCACATGCAGCAGCATGCTGGCCAACACATTTTATCCGCGTCCTTCCTGGAAGTTGTGCAAGCGGAGACCGTTGCCTTTCACTTGGGAAAAGAACGCATCACCATTGATGTACGACTGGATGAGTTGACAACAGAAGTATGGGAAAAGGTAGAAAAGCGCGCGAATCAGATTGTTTTGGAAAACCATCCCATCCTTGCACGGTTTGTTGATGACGAGGAATTGGCAACGCTGCCCTTGAAAAAACAGCCGACTGTGACCGAAAATATTCGTGTCGTGATGATTCCTGAGTTTGATTACAATCCGTGTGGAGGGACACATCCTGCGCGCACGGGCGAAGTCGGGATGATCAAGATCTTGGGCTGGGAGCGACATCGTGGAAACATTCGTCTGGAATTCATCTGTGGCTGGCGAGCTTTGCGGGACTACAACCAAAAGCAAGCTGTCGTTCGTGATACAGCGAAGCTGCTCGCTACCAATGAAGGCGAACTGATCGCACAGACAGAACGCCTCCTTGCAGAACGCGACACCTTAAAGGCAAAATTGGCAGAAGTGGATAAGCAGCTCTTGGAAGTAGAAGTCAATCAACAACTAGCTACTGCTAGCCAACTCGGTCAGTCGCGCCTCATTATGTGTACCTTCTCAGACAAAACCATTCAACAGCTTCAGCAGTTCGCACAACTGGCTACTGCTCTGGCGCCAGATGCGATTTGCCTCTTGGCTGCTACTACCGAAGACAAAATGCAAATCGTGTTTGGTCGTGGTCAAGATGTCAACGTAGCCATCAATCAAGTGTTGAAAGAAACCTTGCCGATCATTAACGGAAAAGGTGGGGGAAATCCTGCCATGGCACAGGGTGGCGGTCAGGCAGTAGTGGATGCGGAAGAAGTATTACTGCATGCACGCAAACTGCTGGAAGCCTCACTGTTGTAAATGCATTCGATTCAAGAAATGGAGGAGACCGCGATGAACTGGAATCCGGGAGATATCGTTCGCGTTGCGCAGCGAACGGGTGAATATATTGCAGAAGTATTGGAAATCCACGATTCGAAGCTGCTGGTTAAGGTGCTGGCAGTTACCAAATTCCCGACGCAAGGAGATTTGCATTCTTCCTACGAAGTAGATGTGCCGCTGTTTCACCAGCGTCCAGCACTGTCGTACATGGAAAAATTCATGACGCCTGTCCAAGGGCTCATTCGCTATAATGGAGCGATTCCAGACTACAAGGAATCTGTCCGACAAGCGATGGAGAGAGAAATGGAAAAGCTTTCGAAAATGGCAGCTTGGGCAGAACGTTGTCTCGTTGAGCTGGAAAAGATGCACAAGGAAGCCTTTACAAACACGAAATAGAGTGGTACTGTAGTACTCGAATGTACAATAATTGCATAGCTTTACTACCAAACGGGGGCCAAGCAACGTTGGCTGAGATTGTGACGAGTGTGTTACTGACCGTTGAACCTGACCTGGGTCATGCCAGCGGAGGAAGAGGTATTTGGAATCAGTATCACGTGTCGCATCCGAGCGGAACTATGCTTGTTTGTGCGCATGTATGATAAGATGACACTCAACCATCCGAGGCGGATGGTTTTTTTATGCCATTCGTCCGGGGAGATGGGATGGGTATACGGCTTCTTCTGTTTGTCTGAATCGACTCAGGCAGGCGGGAGAAGCCGTTTTTTTCCAGTAGAAGGAGGTAATCCATGATTGTTCAGCTGAATGGGAAAAAAGTAGAGTTGGCGGAAGAGATCACGACAGTGCGGGCTTTGCTCGCTTCTTATTCCCTGCAAGAGAAGATTGTCGTCGTTGAGCGAAATGGTGAAATTATTGATCGCTCAGCGTACGAGCAAACACCGATTGCAGACGGAGATCGCATAGAAATCGTTCATTTTGTTGGAGGAGGATGATCATCATGATGGATACATTGAAAATTGGATCGTACGAGTTTCGCTCCCGCTTGCTTCTCGGGACAGGTAAATTCGCTGATTTGGATACACAGGGGAAAGCGGTAGAGGTGTCGGAAGCAGAAATTTTGACCTTTGCGATTCGTCGCTTAAATTTGGAAAATCCGCAAGAACCGAACTTTTTGGAACAACTGGATTTGAAAAAATTCACCCTGCTACCAAACACAGCAGGTGCCTATACAGCAGAAGAAGCAGTGCGCATTGCCCGTTTGGCTAAAGCATCTGGGCTGTGTGACATGATCAAGGTCGAGGTTATTGGAGACCCGAAAACACTTCTCCCTGACCCGATTGGCACGCTCGAGGCTTCGAAAATCTTGGTGGAAGAAGGCTTTATCGTGCTGACCTACACCAATGACGACCCGATTCTTGCCAGACGACTGCAAGAGGTTGGCGTACATGCGGTTATGCCAGGAGCGTCGCCGATTGGTTCCGGACAAGGGATTGTCAACGAAAACAACCTCCGCTTTATCATTGAGGATGCCAAAGTACCGATTATCGTAGATGCAGGAATTGGCTCGCCGGCAGACTGCGCGAAAGCGATGGAGCTGGGTGCTGATGGTGTCTTGTTGAATACAGCCGTCGCTCTCGCTGACAATCCAGTTCTGATGGCAGAAGCGATGAAGCTCGGCGTGGAAGCAGGTCGCAAAGGCTTCTTGGCAGGTCGTATCGCGAAAAAGCGTTACGCGTCCGCGAGCAGCCCGGTCGAAGGGATGATTGAGTAGCGTGGATCGACTGACAGAAGCGGTAGAATCGATCGCCAGCCGCAAAGAAGAGCTGTTCGCTTTATTGGCAGAGCTCGTTTCTCATCCGACTGTGAGTCCTCCCGCGCGAAATAGCGATGCCGCACAAGGAGCAATCGCCGACAGGCTGCAAGCGATGGGATTCGAGGTAGATCGCTGGACGGTATATCCGGGAGACGACAATATTGTCGGTCGGTTATCAGGGAGTGCCTCAACCTACGCAAACAGCTTGATCGTCAACGGGCATATCGACGTGGCTGAAGTCGGTGATGACACCGGGTGGACCTATCCACCTTTTGCTTTGACACACGGCAAGGATGGGCGCTTGTACGGCCGTGGAGTTGCGGATATGAAAGGCGGACTCGCAGCAAGCTTGTTTGCGATCCAAATGCTGCGCGAACACGGAGTGGAGCTCCAGGGAGATCTGCTCTTTCAATCCGTCATCGGAGAAGAAGCGGGTGAAGCGGGGACATTGGTCGCTATCGAGCGTGGCTATCAGGCTGACTACGCCGTTGTAGTGGACACGAGCAATCTGCAGATGCAAGGGCAGGGCGGGGTCATTACAGGCTGGATCACGATTGAAAGTCCGACGACGCTGCATGACGGAATGCGTGCACAGACCATTCATGCAGGCGGACGCGTCCGGGGAGCTTCTGCCATTGAAAAAATGACGAAGGTGATCACCGCACTACAGGAGCTGGAGCGGGACTGGGCTGTCATGAAGTCTTATCCCGGATTCCCGCCAGGCAGCAATACGATCAATCCTGCAGTCATCGAGGGAGGCCGGCACGCTGCGTTCATCGCAGACCGTTGCGCCCTATGGATTACCGTTCATTTTTATCCGAACGAATCCTACGAAGAGATTATTCGAGAGATCGAGGATCACGTCGGGCGTGCGGCTGCCGCAGATCTTTGGCTGAGAGACAATCCTCCAACATTCCGCTGGGGTGGACGTTCGATGATTGAGGAGCGCGGTGAAATCTTCCCTTCACTGGAGTTGGATACGAAGCATCCGGGGTTGGTAACGCTGCAATCCGCATATGAAAGTCACATGCATCAAACACCTATCGTTAACATGTCGCCTACGGTGACCGATGCAGGCTGGTTTGCGCATGCAGGCATTCCGGCTGTCCTATTCGGGCCTGGTGAGCTCACGCATGCTCATGCCGTCGATGAATCAATTGATTCTGACCAGCTTGTTCATTTTGCCCAGATCATGGCCCGCTTTATTGCCACCTGGTGCAATACCCAAAAGGAAGCGAAGGAGTGAGTATCGCATGACAACCTTTACTGATCGTCTGAGAAAAAGTGTAGCCCCGATCTGGGAGCGTGTTCATCAACATCCTTTCGTCACGGGACTTGGAGATGGCAGCCTGCCTGTCGGTGCATTCAAATATTACATGAAACAAGACTACATCTACCTGATTGATTACGCGAAAATGTTCGCGATTGCGAGTGTGAAGGCGTACGATCTGGAAACAAGCGCCAGATTCGCTGCTTTGCAAGAATCGACTCTGAACACAGAGATGGAGCTGCATCGCCAATATGCTGAGCGCTTTGGTATCTCTCGTGAGGAGCTGGAAGCGACAGAGTCTTCGTTTGTGATGCTGGGATACACCAGCTACATGCTGCGTGTTGCTCATCAAGGGTCGTTGGCGGAATTGGTGAGTGCACTACTTCCATGCACTTGGAGCTATTGGGAAATCGGCAAGCGCTTGGCACAAGTAGAAGGGGCACTGGATCACGAACTGTACGGCGAATGGGTACGTATGTACAGTTCCGATGAATTTGGGCAGTTGGCGATCTGGCTGATTGATATCATGAATCAATTGGCAGAAGGTAAGAGTGAGCAAGAGCTGGCCAAGCTGGAGGAGTATTTTGTCAACACCTCCAAAATGGAGTACATGTTCTGGGACATGTCCTACAGAGAGGAAATGTGGCCGTGGGAGAACAACTAGCTTTCGCCGACGTCAGCTTTTCGTATGGCGACAGGCAGATTCTCGATCATTTTGATCTGCGAGTGGAAAAAGGGGAATTCGTCAGCTTGATCGGTCCGAGCGGGATCGGGAAAAGCACCTTGTTTCAGCTCATCGCAGGTCTTCTTGAGCCGGGACGAGGCGAAATCAGGCTCGGCAGTGTACCGGTAGCAAATCGTTTGGGGCAGGTCGGCTATATGCCCCAACGCGATTTGCTCATGCCATGGCGTACGATTGTCGAAAATGCTGCTTTGCCGCTGGAAATCAAAGGTATGACAAAAAAAGAAGCGCACGAGCGTGTCAGACAGCAATTGCCAAGGTATGGGCTTCAGGACTGGGCTGACAGCTATCCAGCCCAGCTTTCCGGCGGGATGCGTCAGCGAGTTTCCTTTTTACGGGCATTGTTTTCAGGCGCAGAAATGATGCTGTTGGATGAGCCGTTTAGTGCGTTGGATGGAATTACGAGAATGGACATGCAAGAGTGGCTGATGGAAAAGTGGCAGGAAACAGGCAGCACGATGCTGATGATTACGCACGATATCGACGAAGCCATTTTACTTGCCAATCGTATTATCGTGCTTGCTGGTAGTCCGATCACCAAGCCGATCGAATTAACCGTTCCGGTGAGCAGACCGCGAACGGCGAGCAGCCGCAACCAAGCCGAATTTTTGGCATTGCGTGAACAGATTTGGGAACGGCTTCGACAGGATCGCCAAGCAACAATGAAGCCGTTGAGGAGAGAAGCATGATGGGCAGAGGCATTTGGTTTGGTATCTCCATCGCCATTTTTCTTCTGGTATGGGAAGCTGGATGTCGATTCCTCGGGGTGCAGCCATTCATTTTACCGCCGCCTAGCGCTGTGATTGTGTCTTTGTGGGATTTACGCGCCTCTCTAATAGGTGTACATCTTTGGGCGACGTTAAAGGAAGTATTACTGGGGCTATCGATCTCGATTGTATTTGGAATCTCCCTTGCATTTGCGATGATTCGCAGTCGGATTGTGGAGCGCTTGGTCTATCCGTATATCGTCATCTCTCAAACGATCCCCATTATCGCGTTATCACCCGTATTCATTCTGTGGTTCGGGTATGATTTATCTGGAAAAATAGCGGTTACGATTCTGTTTACTTTCTTTCCGATTGTCGTCAACGCGTATGATGGACTTCGCTCGACGGACAAGGAAATGCTTCAGCTGTTAAAAACCATGGGGGCAACAAACGGACAAATTTTCACCAAGCTGCAACTCCCGGCGAGTTTACCTCATTTCTTCAGTGGTCTCAAAGTGGCAGCTACCTATAGTGTGGCCGGGGCGACCATTGGGGAATGGCTGGGAGCGAGCGAAGGACTCGGGTACTTTGGCAGACGGGCATCCGGCAATTTTCAGGCACCCGCGTTGTTTGCCTCGGTCCTGTTGCTCTCGATTCTCGGTATGCTGCTGTTTTGGCTGGCTGGACGAATCGAACGTCATTTTTCCCCGCATATGAAAATCAAAGGAGAACAACAATGAAACCTTTCAACAAATGGACGAAAGCATTCATGGCACTTACATTGGCAACAAGTCTTGCTGCTTGCGGAAATCAGGCGAGCTCGGATGCTGGTCAGACGCAAGCCCCTGCTGATAAAGGAGCTGCGCCTACTGAGCTGACGATTGCGCTCGATTGGTATCCGAATGCCGTTCATTCCTTCTTGTATGCAGCAGAGGAGCAAGGCTATTTCAAAGACGAGAACCTCAAGGTGACAATGCAAATGCCTTCGGACAGCAATGATCCGTTAAAGATGGCGGCTGCGGGCAAAGTGGATTTGGCCATCAGCTATCAACCACAGCTCATCCAAGCTCGTGCAGAAGGAGTTCCTGTCGTATCTGTAGGTGCACTTGTTCGTCATCCGTTAAACGTGATCATGACGCGCCAAGACAGTGGAATCGATACTCCGCAAAAGTTGGCTGGAAAAAATATTGGTTATCCGTCACTTCCACTTGATGAATCGATTGTACGTCAAGTTGTGAAGCATGGTGGTGGCGATGATTCCGGACTGACCTTCACCGATATCGGCTTTGACATCGTCCCGGCATTGACGGCCAAAAAGGTCGATGCCGTAGTAGGTGGCTATATCAACCATGAACAACTGATTTTGGAGAAGCACGGCATTCCAGTCAATGCGTTCAAGCCTTTTGAGTTTGGTGTTCCAGACTATTATGAGCTGGTATTGGCAACAAGTGACGAGACTTTGGGCAAAAAGCAGAAAGCAGTGGAAGGTTTCCTGCGGGCGATTGGCAAGGGTCAGGATTATGTGAAAAATAATAAGGAAAAGGCACTCGATCTGTTACTTGCCAAACAGGCTGCCGATTTCCCGCTGGAAAAAGACATTGAGACCAAGAGCTTGGATATCCTGATTCCGTTGATGGATGCGGGGGAAAAGCCTTTTGCATACCAGACGGCCGAATCTTGGCAAACACTGATTGATTGGATGAAAAAAGAGAAGCTGATAACAGCTGACATCAAAGCAGAAGAGATCATGCGCGATCTCGTGAAGTAATCAGTCAAAAAGCACCCCCTTTGCACGCTTTTGAGAGTTTACTCTCCATTGGCGAGTCGGAGGAGGTGCTTTCTCTATGATGTCTTCCTTTTAGGAGGAGAGGGGGAAACAAAGTTCTGCTGTCATCCCTTTTCCTGTATCGCTTGTTAACAGCAGGTGTCCATGATGAGCGGCAGCAATCCGTGCAACCATGGGCAACCCGAGACCATGACCATTTTGTAAGGGAGATTTTCTTTTCGACGAATAGGGCAATTCCACCAAGTCAGGTAGCATGCTTGGCTCAATGCCTTTTCCGTTGTCAGTGATAATCAAAAGAGCATTGCGCTGGTTGGGTGACAGGGCCGTTTGCACGTGGATGTGACAGCCCGATGGGTTATGCACGATGCTGTTTTGGATCAGATTCGTGATGGCGCGGACGAGAAGTTTTTCATCGCCCATTACGAAGCATTGCTCAGTCGTGACATCCAGCTCAATGGTAAACGTTTCTGCCAAATCATTGTTTAAAAAGTCAGTGACAATTTGCCGCGCAAGTGTCGATAGCCGAATCGGTTTGGTATGAATCGGCTGCATTTCGTATTCCAGCATGGAAACGAGATTCAAGTCGCTGACCAAAGACCGGAGCTTTTCCCCTTGCTTTCGAATAATGCTTGCTTTTTGCTGCTGCTCGTAAGGCACCGCGTCGCTCTCTTCCAATTCACTGGCATACCCGAGCACCATCGATAGTGGCGTGCGTATATCGTGGGAGATTCCAGCGATCCAATTCGAGCGTGCTTCGTCTCTGGCTTTTAGCAAAGCGTTCTTCTTTTGCAGAAGCGACGATGCATGATTGATGCTTCGCGCAATCCCGCTGAACATTCCTTTTGCCTCGACATGTGTATGCTGATCTTCTGACAGAGCGTGAATCTCGCTAATCAGTGGGCGGATTGCCCGAATGAGTCGAGAGCCGATGAACAAAGAGAGAAGGGCGGCGAGCAGGATATTTCCGAAAAGCAAAGCTAGTAAGCGGTATGGCAAATCGCTTATCCAACTGATCGGAAAATGAAACTGGTACTTGGCGAGACTGTCCTTCGGGTAGCCCACGACGACCAGCCCCAACTCATGCTCCCAAACAAAAACAGGATAGTCCTGTAAGTAATTTCGCGAGAGCTGCGCCACTTCTGCCAGAGAATAAGTGCGGGGCAATTCGTTCGGTATGGCGTAGTCCCAGATGACCTTCCCATCGTTTCCAATCAACATGGCCCAAGCCTGGCTTTTTTGCAACCACTCTTGTGCATTTGGTTCCAACGTATAGTGGGAACCGTTCTTGTGAAGACCCTCTGCGACAGCTTGTGTGACGTGAATGGGAGGGGAGCCCTCGTTCATCCCTTTGAAAACAAATGTGCCGAGAATGATGTAATTGACGATGAGCAAAAAGACGGCGATCAGGATAGAAGCACCTGTATAACGACGTAAAATTCGTGCGGCTCCATCCATCTACAACTCTTCCTTTACGAGTAATTTGTATCCGAGTCCTCTTACCGTGAGCAAAAATTCAGGAGTGGATGGGCATGGCTCGATCTTTTCGCGAATGCGCCTCATATGAACCATCAGGGTGTTTTCATACCCGTAGTAATCGTCCCCCCATACGGATTGGCACAGGGCATCGCTCGTGACGATTCGTCCTCGATTTTCATAGAGTTTTCGCAAGAGCGCGTGTTCCTTTGCAGTCAGAGCATATTCGTGGTGATCTCTCGTCACGATTGCTGCCTCCAAATCGATCGTACTGTCACCAAGCTGGAAAACGGGCAGACGATCGATTTGGGGAGGGGCGTAAACACGTCGTAAAATGACCAGGAGACGAAGAACGAGCTCGCGCGGTAAAAATGGTTTCACAATATAGTCGTCAGCGCCCAGGCCAAGTCCGAGCAATCGATCTTCATCTTCCCCTCTCGCTGACAGAAAAATGACAGGGATTTGCGAGAAACGACGGATCGAAGTCAATAGTCCAAATCCATCGCCATCAGGCAGCATGACATCCAGGATCGCGATATCTGGCTTGTCCGAAGCGCATATCTCTAACGCCTCCTTACAACTACCCGCATGAAAAATTCGAGAGAATCCTTCCTTACGTAAAAATCCATCGATCATGTTTCTGATTTCCAGCTCATCTTCCACGATGAGCACTTTTTTCTGTTTCCACTCTTCCATATTGAATCACCCGTATTCATTATACTCGCTCGATTTGTGTGTTCTACCCACTCGGAGTCGATTTAAGGTTGTTGTAAGATTCTTGTCAGCTTATCGACGGGTTGGGACTCTAAGATTTCGTAGGAGAGACCAACAGATAGGAGCGAGAAGAGATGAATACGGTGATTCGAACGGAAAACCTTTCCAAACACTATGGAGGTGCCTATTGCGTCCAGCGGGTGAATCTTGCGGTAGGAGAAGGGGAGGTCTATGGCTTCCTCGGACCAAATGGTGCAGGAAAATCGACGACTCTGAAAATGCTGCTAGGCTTAGTCAAGCCGACTGAAGGAAGTGTATCTGTATTCGGGAAGGATTTTAGCAGGAATCGACTTGAGATATTGAGTCAGACGGGTTCCTTGATCGAGGCTCCTTCCTATTACGGTCATCTTACCGGTCTGGAAAATATGCGCGTCATGCAGCGGTTGCGAGATGTCCCGGACAAACAAGTAGAGAAGGCCCTGCAAATCGTTCGTTTGGAAAAACAACAGAACAAAAAGGTAGACCAGTATTCGCTCGGGATGAAACAGCGACTGGGAATTGCCATGGCTTTGCTGCATTTTCCTAAGCTCGTCATCCTCGACGAACCGACAAACGGTCTGGACCCTGCGGGAATCGGTGAAATTCGGGAATTGATTCAATCATTGCCACACCAGTATGGAATGACGGTCTTGCTCTCCAGCCATCTGCTATCGGAAATCGAGCAAGTCGCCACGTCCATCGGCATTATCCACGGGGGGAAACTCTTGTTTCAAGGGAGTATGGAGCAACTACAACGGAATAGTCAGCCTCGTGTTTGGATGAAAACACAGGACAATGACAAAGCGAGAAGAGTTCTTCAAGATCGGGAGCTTTCTCCAAGTCTCCAAGATGGCTTCCTTGTTATGGAAGGGATGGGGGATAGAGAGGTAGCCGAGACAAACCGGGCGTTGATGATGGCGGGCATTGATGTTTATCGCATTGAAGTGCACAAACAAAGCTTGGAGAGTATTTTCCTTTCCCTTACAGGCAAGGAGGGAAGTTTGTAATGCGGATGCTTTGGCTGGAGTTTTATAAAATTCGACATAAGCGATTGTTTCTCATGCTCGCCATTCTTTTGAGTATTGAACTGGCATGGGGGTTTATGGCTGTCAGTATCTCCATGACAAGAAATCCCGATGCGCAGACGTGGAGCGCCATACTGGTCACGATTACAGCCATGAACGGATTGTTTTTGCCGATCGGTTCGGCTGTCATTGTTTCACGGATTTGTGATATGGAACACAAAGGGCGTACATGGAAGCTGCTGATGGCTGCTTCTGTCAGTAGGAAAGCTGTTTATGCGGCAAAATTCGTCTCTGCGGCTGTTTTGATGGGGGGTGCCGTCATTCTACAAGCTTTGGCGATCGTGGCCTTTGGCATTGGCTTTGGTTTAGCCGAGCCAGTCCCGATTGGCCTATTACTCCGCTTTGTGGTAGGAACCACGGTGACAACACTCGTGGTGATTGCACTGCAACAATGGGTCTCTCTCGCCATCAAAAATCAGGCGTTCAGCCTATGCCTCGGGATGATCGGGGGATTCATTGGCATGACAGCGAGCTTGTTTCCACCACAAGTCGGACGCCTTTTCATCTGGTCGTACTATGTAGACTTTTCGCCCGTTACGTATCAGTACGTGAACGAAACTATGCGGTTTACTACACGAGAAATCGGTCTTTCTTTACCGATCATCGTCGTACTCATGGGCATCGCATTTTACCTTGCTGGGAGCATTCACGTATCCCGGCAAGACGTATAGGGAGGACCTTGTATGCTAATCAGATGTTTGGGAGCAGAATGGGTAAAACTTCGACGCTCTCGTATATGGCTCGTTTTGCTTGTGCTTCCTGTTTTCAGTACGCTGATCGGTTTTGCCAACTACTGGATGAACCAAGCGATCCTGCAAAATGGCTGGTACAGCCTGTGGACACAGGTGAGCTTGTTCTACGGAGAATTTTTCTTGCCCATTCTCATCGCGATTTGCTGTTCGTTTGCGTGCAGATTGGAGCATGTAAACCGAAACTGGAATGTAATCCTGACAGCGCCTGTATCGACTTCAACGATTTTTTTCGCGAAGCTGGTGGTGGTTGGCATTCTCCTTTTTGGTGTGCAGTTTTTCTTCTTCGTACTTTATATTTGCGCGGGTTTCATCGCTGGACTACACGCACATTTTTCGTTTCCTACGGAAGTGTTCGGATGGATTATGCGAGGCTGGCTGGCTTCGCTCACCATTATTTCCTTCCAGCTATGGCTTTCTACGCGGATACAGAGCTTTGCTGTACCTGTCGGCATTAGTGTTTGCTCTGTTTTTGTAGGGTTGGGCTTGTATGTGTCTGGGCTCGGGATGTTCTTTCCCCAGTCACTTTTGACGATTGGCATGGGCGTGCTCAGTCAAGAAAGTTTGTCACTAGGAGAGCTGGGGGCGTTTGTGGTCATGTGTGTACTGTTCGTGACGAGCGGTTGTGCCCTGGGGATTCGTCGTCTTACGAGAGAAGGTCTTTAATAGTTTTCGCCATATTAACGGTTTCCCTTTCCTGTCAAACAACCTTATAATAGAAGGTGAATGATCGAATGAGGAGAAGTTTTCCATGGACGATAAACACATAAACAAGACGAATAGCAAATGGGTGATCTGGGGGTTTATTCTCAGCGTACTCGCTTGTGCTGTGTCTATGGTGATTTTTATCTACGTGATGCGCAACTGACAGCACATGATGGAAGCGTCAAAAAACCGCTCGTTTCATAGAGCGGTTTTTTGCTGTGGTGCTAGCGGGATATCGCTGTTATTTTTCGGATGGCTTCTTCTTGTGATAGCTGGTTCAGCTCGGTAAAGCCAAGGTTGGAAAGAGCAATTGTTTTTCCTTGATAGATTGGATAAATGCCTTGCCAGAGACCTGCTGTACTGTACAGCTGTGATCCGCTCACTTTTCGTAAAAACAATAAATAATTCCCTTCCGCCAGCGGCCCAGGATATTGCAGGTTGAGCGGACTGGAGGCATCAGGAAGCGGTTCTACGCCAGTGCTAACCACTGTTAATAGTCGGGATGCTGTGCCTTTTACGGCCTTTTTTACCTGGAGTCTTTGTGTGTAGTTCACGATCTTACCCTGGGGAAGGGTGCGTCCCGTGGGATACGCCCGATGGGTACTATCTACCCGCCCGATGACGATCAAGTCGCACTTTTTGACGAGCTCCGCAAGGGAAGAAAAGGGGGAGGGATCTACTTGTACCCGCCCGATGTCCGTTTGGGCATGGACAGGGAATGAAAAGCTGCAGAGAAGTGACAGACAAAGCAGCAATTGATAGAACATGAAACCATTTCCTCCAAACAAAAGAAGTCTTGAAGGTAGTATGAACGGAATGGGTATCGTTCATGCCTGTATGTTTTTAGTATAATGGTAATATTCCGAATAAATAGAATACGTGCTATCATGGTGGCGTACTGTGATTTGTTGGTTGAAATCGCCCAGACTATGACAAGGAGGTTATCATGAATCAATTATTTGCTTTTCGACGTGTCGGTACGTGGTTTTTCGTGTTGGCTCTTTTGTTGCAGGTAGCAGCTTCGCCTGCGCTAGCCAAGGAAGAGGCCACTTCTTCTAGTCCTCTTGCACTCCACATAGAAAAATTCCTCGCCGATTTGAAAAACGATGAGAATAGCAAGGGGATGTACGCTGGAATTGCGGTCTACGATCTAACCGAAAAAAGGTACGTATATAAGCACAATGCCGAACGTAATTTTGTCCCGGCTTCCAACATGAAGCTGTTTACGACCATTGCGGGTATGGATAAGCTGGGGCCGGATTATCAATGGAAGACCGAGGTGTTTGTTTCAGGAAAGGTGAATAACGGAGGTATTTTGCAAGGAGATCTGATTTTAAAAGGCTATGGGGACCCAAGTCTGAAGCCAGAGGATTTGCAGCAAATGGCAAAAGCCATCAAAGATTTGGGGATCAAACGAATCAATGGAAATCTGCTACTCGATGACAGCTATTTCGATGAGACCAGACTGGGCACGAGCTGGATGTGGGATGACGAACCGTATGGGTACAGCGCTCAGATAAGTGGATTAGCCGTAAATAAAAACGTTACGACCCTAACCGCAACCCCAGGAAAAACGGTGAACGATGCCCCCGTTCTGACGATGAACCCTGCTACCACATACATAACAGTCACAAACCAGTTGAAAACGACAGCGGGCAAGGAGAGCAACGTGCTTGTCGAGCGTCCGCGCGGAAAAAGTGAAATCATCGTATCCGGTACGATCGGGGTGCAAGCAGCTCCTTATGATGAAGATGTCACGATGGAAGACCCGGCTTTTTATGTAGGCGATCTATGGAAGGATCAGTTGCAAAAACAAGGGATTGCCTTACATCCGAAGGCGGAAGTGAAAAAAACCGTGCTGCAAAGCGGAGTGCCTCTCTATACCCACTTGTCCAAACCATTAGGTGAGATCACGGTGGAGCTCAACAAGGAAAGTGACAACTTCTATGCGGAGATGCTAGTAAAAACGCTGGGCGTAACTCAGAAAGGTGAGGGCAGCTTTGAAGCAGGCAGTGAAGCAGTAGCTGACGTGATGAAGCGTGCTGGCATTGAGTCAGGCTTCCGCCAGGTCGATGGTTCCGGGTTATCGAGATTTAATTGGATAACTCCCGAGCAGATGATCGAAGCGCTTATCTTTTTACAGGAGCAAGAATATCGAACGGAACTGGAAAAATCACTCCCAATCGCGGGAGTAGACGGCACCTTGAAAAACCGCATGAAAGGAACCAGTGCGGAAAAGAACCTGGTAGCGAAGACAGGCTCATTAAGCGGAGTCAATACGATGTCGGGTTATGTAACGGCAAAAAATGGTCATAAGCTGGCCTTCTCAATTTTGATCAACGGCATTTATAAATCGAAGTATGCAAGGGAGCTACAGGATCGAATCGGAATTTTGTTAACAACCTACCCGGATATCGCAGCACCGGAAGGATTCAGCCTTCCAGAGAAAAAGTCGTACCCACTCTCTGCTATGATCGATCCCATCCTAGATACGCCGGAAGCAGCAGGGGTAACGGCTGGAATCTTGATCAAATCGTTGGATACAACAGGTGACCCTGTTTTATACGAGCGGGATGCGGACACACTGCTTACCCCTGCTTCGAATTTGAAGCTGTTGACGACCGCAACCGCGTTGAACCAGCTTGGCTCGGATTACGTCTTTAAAACAGAAGTGTTTGGAGATGCCCCTATCACCTCTTCGGGAATACAACAAGGCAATCTGTATGTGAAAGGATACGGTGACCCTACCTTGCATACGGAGAATGCACTACAGGTGCAGGAAGGTGTGTCGATTGAAAAAATAGCGGGGTGGCTCAAGCAACAAGGAATCACGCGTATCAACGGGAACCTCGTGATGGATGACAGCTACTTTGATCAACAAAGGCTTGGCCTCGGCTGGGCATGGGATGACGAGAGCTACTATTACAACCCGACCATAGGGGCTCTCGCATTAAACCGAGGGACGGTCATGATCGAATTCAAGCCCGCTAACGATGCTGGCAAGCCAGTGGACATCAATGTGCTACCCAAAACAGCGTATGTGCAGGTGATCAATGAAGCCAAGACCGTACAAAAAGGGGAAGAAAATACGTTTGCGATCCTGCGTGACCGTGGAACAAATACCATCAGGCTGTTAGGGAACCTCCCGCTTGATCACGAAGGGGATTACGAGCGCGTACCCGTGGAGGAGCCAGCCAAGTATGTGGGGACCGTACTGAAGGAAACGTTGCAGCAGCAAGGAATTGCGTTTGCTCCAAAAAGCGAAGTGCTGATCCAGCAAGTACCTCCAGCAGCAGTGAAATGGACACAATTTGAGTCACTGCCGCTCAAGGACATTGTTCAGTACCTAAACAAGCGAAGTGACAATTACTACGCAGAAATGCTCCTCAAGACGCTCGGAGCGGCAAAGAAAGGCAAAGGGAGCGCAGCCAGTGGTGCAGAGGTCGTTCAGGAAGCCGTAGCTTCACTTGGCGGGAATACCACCTTCGACATGATGGATGGATCTGGTTTGACCCGCTACAATCTAATTTCTGCTCGGCAGATCGCATCTGTGCTTGAAGGGATGACCAAGGAATCGACATTTGCTGCTTATGATGAATCTTTACCCATAGCGGGAATAGATGGTACACTGAAAAACCGCTTGAAGGACACACCTGCCGCAAATAATCTTCATGCGAAGACAGGTTCGATGACGGGTGTGAACACACTGTCAGGCTATATCACGACAAAAGGCGGGGAGAAGCTCATCGTTTCGATTCTATTTAATGGCTATGTCGAGGATGAAGAGCTGTTTACCAAGATGCAGGATCAGCTTATTACGATACTAGCCAGTTACGAATAGATATACGAAAAAGGAGTGCCAATTACTGGGTGCTCCTTTTTCTGTTGGTATCGTCTCCTGAACTGGGTCAATGCCTGTAGCGGTCAATCAACGGGCGACATATCTATATTCAGATTAGGAAGCAGACGAAGTATAGAACAGCGGTGAAGGAGGGGAAAAAGAAAAGATGCACCCTGCACTCTTTCATTGGAAGCGTTTGGAGCAAGTCGTAACAGAAGTGCTTGTACAGGCAGGTGCCAGACATGAGCATGCAAGTCTTGTTGCAGAATCCCTCATCCATGCTGATTTGCGCGGCATCGAATCCCATGGTTTGGCGAGGCTGCCGATCTATATCCAACGAATCGAAGCAGGCTTGATCGAATTGAATGATGAACCTGTTGTATGGAAACAGGAGGGAGCAACAGCATTGGTAGACGGCAAAAACCATTTGGGTGCGGTAGTCGGGGTTGCGGCATTGGAGGAAGCGATTAAATTGTCGCGGCAGATGGGAATCGGCCTAGTTGGTGTTCGTCATTCCAACCACTTTGGCTCCTGTTCGTACTATGCAGAACGAGCGATCACAGAAGGAAAGATTCTCATTGTCCTTTCTAACGCCCCCGAAGCCATGGCGCCAACAGGTGGGATTCGCCCTTTTTTCGGAACAAATCCGATTGCAGCGGGAATACCGGCAGGAGAAGAGCCATCCTTTTTGCTAGATATGGCTACAAGTGTTGCTGCCAGGGGAAAAATCGCCTTAGCCGTTAAAAAAGGAGAATCTATTCCTGCAGATTGGGCCATCGATGCCAATGGGAAGGAAACGACTGATCCCACAAAAGCCTTGCTAGGCTCACTTTTGCCGATCGGGGGAGCAAAGGGATACGGATTGGCGATGTTCATCGATATCTTGTGTGGGCTACTAACCGGTGCAGCAACGGGACCACATGTAAAAAGCCTGTATGACAATTGGCACGATCCACAAAACGTAGGACATCTATTCTTGACAGTGGATATTGAACGATTTATGCCACTCCCCGATTTTTGTGCCAATATGGATGCCTACATTCGTGAGGTGAAAAGTGTACCTAGGAAAGAAGGTGTCTCGGACATTTTCATTCCTGGGGAGATCGAGAGCCGAAAAAAGCTAGAACGAATGGAAAACGGTATTCCTTTCGATCCAAATCTGACAAAAGAACTGAGCCAATTATGCCGCACCTATGGAGTCGATTTGCAGGCAGCGTGTTATCTCCCCTAACCAGATTTCCTTTCGCAGGTGGTTTCATGGACAATCCATCCCACATAGACTAATGTCATCGGTTTGGAAAGGAGTGAACCGTCTATGCAACGACACATGTGCAAAGGCAAAATTCACAGAGCGACAGTTACGCAGGCCGAACTGGATTACGTGGGGAGTATCACAATTGACGTTGCTCTCATGGATGCGGCAGATATCAAGCCTTATGAAATCGTGCAAGTAACCAGTTTGCGTAATGCCACGCGCTGGAAAACATACGCGTTACCCGGAGCATCGGGAAGCGGAGTCATCTGTTTGAACGGTCCACCTGCCCACTTATTCTCGCCGGGAGATCTCGTCATCATTTTGAGTATGGGCATGTACGATGAATCCGAGATGGAACAGCTCGTTCCCAAGGTCGTGTTTGTGGACGAACAGAATCGCATCACGAAAATAGAGGAGCATCATCTAATAAAGAATGGAGAGACACTGCCATAAAACCGCCAAACGTAGGAAAATGGGGCAAGCATAAGCACATGGTCAAAGACGAACTTTTGCTGGAGTATTTGCCCAAAACCCGCGTGTACTCTCCTGAAGAGCTTTGGGAGTATGCAGAAGCGTTTACACACGTGATGCTGAAGCCTTCGGGAGGCGGCGGTGGGGCAGGGATTATTCAAGTAACGGCGCGAGGAGAAGAGAAGTATTTGGTCCATAGTGGGAGTCGTCAGCGTCTTGTGGAGGGGAAGGAGGCCACGATCCGATACGTGGAGTCGTTGTTTCGACCTAAAACATACCTGCTCCAGCCACGTATCCCACTCGGGAACATCAAGGGCAAGCCTTTTGATGTGCGTGTCATGATCCAGCGCAGGAGCAATAAGGAGCCTTGGGTGATAACGGGGTGGTGTGCAAAGCTTGCAGGTCCGGGCTTTGTCGTGACAAATGTGGCTCGCAGCCGTGGAAAAGTTTTGCCCATCCAGACGGCAATCAAGCTGTCGAATATAAAAGCGGGCCCGCATCTCTTGCGTGATATCCGCATGATAGCATCGGCAGTAGCTAATCGATTGGGAAGAGTCTATCCGACACTCCGGGAGATCGGTTTGGACTTAGGGATTGATGTCGATGGCAAACCGTGGATTATTGAGGCCAACTTCCGACCTTCACTTGCTCTCTTTCAAAAGCTGGAGGATAAGACCTTTTACAAACGAATTGTTTCCATGCGAAAACGCTAAGAGGAAAACCACTTGTCGATGTGGTTCAAACGGTAAGAGATGGACAGGTGGTTTTCTCTGTTTTTTTCAACGAATGGTAGTGAGAAAAATCTTTCAATTACAACTATGGCGTTACTACTAGCGAAGGAGCGCAAAAGTTGATAGAATGCCTCTCAATAAGATGGGAGGTAATATACACGTCGATGATAACCTTATCTAAGAAAGAAATGCTGCTGGTCAGTTTTATGCTGTTTTCGATGTTTTTTGGTGCAGGAAACCTTATTTTTCCACCCTATCTGGGTCAAGAGGCTGGTTCCTTTGTTTGGCTGTCGATTGCAGGCTTTGTATTATCTGCTGTTGGTCTTCCCATTCTTGGTGTGATTGCCATCGCAAAGGCAGGGAGCTTTTACCAATTGGCAAGTCGTGTTCATCCAAGCTTTGCTCTTATTTTTCCTATTTTGATTTATGTGTCGATTGGACCCGCACTTGCTATCCCGCGCGCAGGTAGTCTCGCGTACGAGATGGGAATGGCACCATTTTTGCCGGCGCAAGCCGTGGATTCCCCCTGGAGTCTTTTCCTCTATACGCTCGTATTTTTTGGCATTGTCTTTTGGTTCAGTCTGACTCCTTCCAAACTGATTGATCGCTTTGGGAAAATACTGACTCCTACACTGTTGACTATGATTGCATTGATCTACGTTAAGAGCTTATTCACACCACTTGGTCCAACGGGGGTACCAGCAGGAAAATATGCCACCAATCCCGTTGTGCAAGGTTTTCTGGACGGGTATTTAACGATGGATGCTTTGGCTGCACTTGTATTTGGGATCGTGATCGCCAATACACTGCGTAGCAAGGGAATTGAGGACAAAAAGCAACTGTCTGCGAATATGATCAAGGCAGGCATTGGAGCAGGTATGTTGCTGACATTCATCTATGTCATTTTGGGATTGCTTGGTTCATCCGGTGCGTCTTTAGGACGGCCGGAGAATGGCGGACTGCTCCTGACAGCAATCATGAGGCAGCTATTTGGGACAAGCGGTACGCTGATTCTTGGTGTCATCTTCACTGTTGCCTGTCTTTGTGTATCCATTGGACTCGTAACTTCTTGCAGTCAATACTTTCATGGACGATTCAAAGGCTTATCCTACAGAGCATGGGCGATTATTCTCTGTGTTCTGAGCATGGGTGTCGCAAACTTGGGCCTATCGGAGATTTTAAGTGTATCTGTCCCGATCTTGGGGGCCATTTACCCGATTGCTATCGTACTCATTTTGTTGGCGTTGCTTGAGCGCTGGATACCTGCGCATTCGTCTGTGTATATGACGACTGTCGCCGTTGTAACGGTTTTTGGTGTCGTGGACTTGATGAATCTTACGTTTTTTCATCAGAGCTGGAACGATATCTTGGGTTTTCTTCCGTTTTATAAGGAAGGCGCCGGTTGGATCATGCCAGCAATATTTGCAGGCTTTGTCGGAGTTTTGCTCGATTTTCGGAAAAGGACAGACCGCACAGGAACAAGAACAACAACCACCCCATCCAAATAAGGTAGCACGAAAGAGAGGGCTTCGTTTTTGCGAAGCTCTTTTTGTTGTGTAAGAAGCATTTTGTTACTTTTTTCAAGATTCATTCGTATTAAAAGTGTTAAATATTAGGAGTTTTTAAGGAGGTTCATTGACGTGAAAGTAGCACCTGTTGCGGAAGGTGAGCGAATCCGACAGCTAGATGGGATTCGAGGCTTTGCCCTCCTGGGGATCTTGCTAGTGAATATGCCGTCATTTTTGTTTCCCATCATGTTCTTACCAGATGCAGGGATGGTCAATACCCATTCGGAAATAGATGCTTGGATACGGCTTTTGTTTAACATGTTTGTACAAGCGAAGTTTTACACCATCTTTTCGTTTTTGTTTGGGGTAGGCTTTTTTCTGTTTATGCACCGTGCCGAGAGCAAGCAGTTGCCTTATCGGAGTCTATTTACTCGCAGATTAGCCGTTCTGCTGATTTTCGGTATGGCCCATCTCGTTTTCCTCTGGTATGGAGATATTCTTCATACGTACGCCCTAGCTGGTTTTCTCCTGTTGCTGTTTTACCACAGACAAGAAAAGACAATCAAAAGATGGGCGTGGACGCTCTTGATTGGTATGCAGACCCTGTCTGCTCTGATTCTGGCTGTTCCCGAGGACCTGGGTTCTATGCCTGATCAGTCTTCGCTCATTCAAAAGGCAATCAATACGTATACGAATGGGTCGATTATCGAGAGGTTGCAATTCCGGCTTGGTTACGAAATTCCGGTAGTCCTTCCTTTTGAGTTTTTTGTCATCCTATCGGTATTTCCTCTTTTTTTATTCGGATTCTTGGCAGCCAAGCGGGGAGTATTTACGAGGACGGAAGAATTTATTCCAGCCATTCGCCGCGTATGGTGGCTGGCGCTGAGCTTAAGTGTTGTGCTTGTACCGATGATTCCGCTTGTTCAATTTGGCATCGTAAAATTCCCTGCCTCAATCTCGGTCGCCGTTCAGACTTTTGTCACCTGGAGCGGTCTTAGTCTGTGCGCTTTTTACATCACGTCACTGCTGCTTCTTTATCGGAAAGAGAGCGGACAGCGTATACTGAAGCATTTGGAACCGGTTGGCAGAATGGCATTAAGCAACTATTTGAGCCAAACCATCATCGTCATATTGGTTGTACGTGTTGGACATTTGTATGGAACGTCTGGATTGGCGCTCGGATTGGTGTTGAGCTTGGTGATCTTCTCTGCGCAAATCTTGGCTAGTCGCTGGTGGCTCGCCAACTATCAGTTTGGTCCGGCAGAATGGCTTTGGCGTTGTTTGACATACGGCAAATTTGTACCAATGAAACGAAAAGGAGGCCTTCTCTCGAAAACGTCCAGTTAAGGTGGACGTTTTTTTGTTCCTTCAGCGTGAGGGTAGAGCATCGGATAAAAGTGGAAGGGTTGGGGCAAAATTTTCCTATCTCACAAACCGGGTAACAAGCAGCAGCGCTCTGAAAAGTAGGAAGGAGAAAGAGGATGGCTGGCAACTGGATTCCGTTTTTGATCGGCTCCTTTGTAGGATCGATGGTAGCACTCATCGTGGTGGGACTGCTTTTGATCTGTCTTTTTCGTCCTCTTACACAGTGGTTACTCGCCAAGTTCATGAAGCGCCTTATGTCAGACCGCTATCCGGAAAATATTTTCGAGATGGTCTCTGCAATGACCAAAGTCAGTCCTCGCTATGTTCTGGAGAACAGCTTGCGAGCAGCTACTGGACAAGCCATCGAACGTCCTTTCGGAAGTCCACGCAAGTTCTTGAACTTCGATAGCTTGATATTTTCTCCTGCCCAGCTGGCTATGATGCCTGCGTGTGAGGATATAGAAGTGGATATGCAAATCACGATTGGACCCATGGCAAAAAAGCCGTTAACCTTGGACATTCCGATCATGGCAGGGGCGATGGGATACGGTATCGGTGTAAGTGAGGATGTGAAAATCGCGATTGCAAAAGGAACGGCCGCCGTGGGGAGTTTGACGAATACGGGGGAAGGTCCGTTACTGCCGGAAGAAAGGAAATTCGCCAAACATCTGATTCTCCAATACAACTCGGGAAAGTGGGCAAAGGAGCCGGAGATTTTGCGACAGGCGGACGCCATCGAAATCCATTTTGGACAGGGGGCGACTGCAGCTTCCGCGAGCTTTATCCCCGCTGAATATATTCAGGGAAGAGCTGCTGAAATCATGGGGGTTCAGGACGAAGAAATGATCGTCATTCCTTCGCGGCATCCGGAAGTACAGAAGCCGGAAGATCTCAAGCAGCTGGTAGACAAGCTGCGTACCATAACAGACGGCGTCCCGATTGGCGTCAAAATCTGCGCCAGTGCCATTCTTGAAAAAGACCTGGAGATTGTCATCCAAGCCGGTGTAGATTTTATCAGTATTGATGGCGGACAAGCGGGGACAAAAGGAGGACCTCCAATTCTGGAGGATGATTTCGGTTTGCCAACGATTTATGCCCTGACCCGCGCCGTGCGCTATTTGGAGAAAAAAGGTGTGAAAGAACGAATTACCTTATTGTCTGGGGGCGGATATAATACCCCGGGTGAGTGTTTGAAAGCGATTGCTTTGGGAGCAGACGGCATCTTTATGGGGACGGCTCTTTTGTGGGCGATGACTCATGATCAGGTGACAAAAGCAATACCATGGGAACCACCGACAGAGCTGATCACCTATCCAGGGAGTTTGAAAAACAAATTCGACCCCGATTCAGCCGCGAAATACTTGACTAACTTTTTTCTTTCGTTTGTGGATGAGATGGAAATTGCCATTCTCGCGCTGGGGAAAACGTCTCTTTGTGAAGTGACCGCTGCGGATCTCGTCTCACTCGATGAGATGACGAGCAAAGTGACGAAAGTACCCCTTGCCTATCATTCATCCTCTTCCAGTTAAAATCGCTTGATCGACGTACGAATGGGAGGGATTCGTATCGAACAGAGGATCATCCAAATCAAGTCACCTGCCAATTATAATGGATGGACCATGACACAGACGTGGGAGCATCTTCTTTTTTTACATTGGGCAATTTCCCCGGCGTCTATGAAAACGCTGATTCCAGCAGGGCTTGAGCTCGATACTTACGAGGGCAAGGCATGGATTAGTATTATCCCGTTTTTGCTGAGTGGCGTCCGTCTGCGGCGGATGCCATCCGTACCATTCACGACGACTTTCCCTGAAATTAATGTGCGGACATATGTGAAGGCGAAAGGGAAGACGGGTGTGTATTTTCTTTCGCTGGATACCTCGAATCCCCTCGTGATCAAGATTGCAAAATTTTGGTACCGACTGCCGTATTATCGGGCCCAAATGGCTTTTCATCGCCAAGCGGATCGGATTGATTTCACCTCCCGACGCTTATCTGGTCTATCTCAGTCTCCTTCGTTCAAAGGCAGCTACCAGCCTCTCAGTGACAAATTTTTCGCCAAAGAGGGAACGCTGGTGCATTGGCTGACAGAGCGATACACGCTCTTTTGCAGGTGTAACAGAACGAAGCAATTGATGTTTGCGGATGTAGTACACGAGCCGTGGCAGCTACAGGAGACAGCCTTTCATATTCGTGAAAACGCGATGACCGAAAATCTGTCGATCTCACTCACGGATACTCCGCATCTAGCATTGTATTCACGTGGGGTACAAAGCCTGATTTGGCCGATTCGCAGCCTAGCAGATATATCTTCAGATCAAGGTGGATAGTGGTGACTGATACTGCTCCTAACGGTATCAGTCTTATTCGATTTGAGACTTGTCAGACTGACTTTTGGTCGGTAAGATGGGAAGAGTACTTTTTTTCGTAAAAGAGGAAGGATCTGGTATTTGGTTATGGCTCGAAAACAACGAATTGGTGAGTTGGATCTGATCCGGGCCTTTGCATTCTTGGCTGTGGTTTATCAGCATGTCATTGGTGTATACATCCGTGAGCCGGGATTGACAGAGCAGGTGTCGATCATCTACGGAATGTTGTTTCATTTGCTAAAATTCGCGGTTCCAGCATTTATTTTCATCACGGGTCTTGTATTGTTTTACAACTACTCCGAAAAAGTGAACTATATTTCCTTCACACGTAAACGGATATCCGAGATTTTGGTTCCGTATGGAATATGGTCGGCGGTTTATCTTTACTTGATGGAGAAGCCCCTGGGTGAGGGAGCAGCGTTCATTTGGAATGTAAGCAAAAACTTCCTGACAGGGACATCCTCGTATCATCTGTGGTTCGTCGTGATGATTTTTCAGTTCTATCTTTTGTATCCATTTTGGCAAAGAGTATTTGAACTTTTCCGCAGATTCGTGACTAGCCGCTTCCGTCTTGTTCTCGCTATTGGTGTCACCGGATTGATCTATGGGGGCCTCATGTGGTTTTCAGCGCGGTACATCCCGGCGCACGGCTTCCGATTCGATATGAATTGGCTTGATACGTATTTCATCAAATACCGCGATCGAAATGCGTTCTATTATTTCTATTACTTTTTGTTCGGTGGCTTGGTCGCCTTCACGTTGCCTGCATTTCGTGCCATGCTGAAAAGATACTGGCAATGGATCATCATTTCGGTTGGTGTCCTGTACGCAGTCATTGGCTATGAGCTTTTCCGCGATTCAGGGCAAGGCAAGATCAATTTAAACGTAGCGACATCCTTGAAGCCGTCCATGTTCCTCTATACGATGGCTTGCCTACTGGCTGTGTACGCGCTCTGCCTATGGATGAGCAAGAAGCAGTCCAAATGGACACATTGGCTGGGACTCGTTGGGAAATATTCGTATGGAGCTTATTTGATTCATGCGCTGATCTTAACGTACTTGATGAAGCTTTTGCGCGAGCTCCAGCTTTTTCACACGGGCGTGTGGGGGAGTGTGGTCGCATTCGTCTTGTGCTCTATTCTTTCTTTTGCCCTATCATATGGGCTGGGAAAACTGCCGTTTGGCTCCTGGCTAGTGGGAGCAACCGAGAAAAAGACAAAAAAGGTTCCGTCCTCTCAAAAAGAATGGCAAAACGCAGGATAATCGCAGGCAGTTTGGCCAGATGCAGAGAATGGTAGGAGGTTGAAGGGGGAAGCGGGTCGTCATGCTGTTCGCTTACATACAGTTAGCCTTGGCTATGGCCTTGGTTGGAAGCAACATCTCCATCGGGAAAGAAATTGTTTCCCATGTTCCCGTGTTTTTGTTTTCGGAGCTGCGCTTTTTGCTTGCGATCGTCATCCTATTGCCGTTGCTCGCTATGCGTGGAGAATGGAAAACGTCTTGGAGCCGTGAGGAAGGCAAGGTGCTATTCTGGCAGTCGTTTTTCGGCGTGTTTCTGTTTAGTATTTGCATGCTGTACGGCGTTCAGTGGACGACTGCTACTGCCGCGGGTATCATTACGAGTACAGTACCTGCCTGCATCGCTTTGTTTTCGTTCTGGATTCTCAAAGAAAAATTACAGGCCAACAGCTTAGTGGCAATCGGTCTTTCAGTCGGCGGCATCGGCTTCATTACGTTCACAGGTAGCGGAGTGGAGCAAAACTGGGTAAGTATGCTTGGCAATTTGTTCGTATTTTTTGCAGTCGTCAGCGAAGCGCTTTTCACGATTTTCGCCAAAAGACTGTCTGGGAAAATTACGCCTTTTCAAATGACGGCTGCGATTAATGTCATCAGCTTTGTCTTGTTTCTTCCGTTTGCGATCTGGGAAAGCTTGCGGTTTGATTGGAGTGCCGTACCTGCAAATGTCTGGTGGCTTCTTGTGTACTATGCGGTTACGGCCAGTGTCCTATCCTTCTTTCTCTGGTACAAAGGGGTGGAGAAGGTGGAGGCATCCAAAGCGGGCTTGTTCACCGGAATGATGCCGATAAGTGCTGCTCTCGTGGCTGTCTTTTTCTTGAATGAAGCATTTACTTGGTTGCATGGGGTGGGGATGATCCTGGTGCTTGCCTCCATTTTTATCGGTACACAGCAGCCTCGTCGTATACGTACGTCGATGGAAAGCGAATGGAAATAGCTTGATGATAAGGTCTCGGAAACCCTCGCATTTTTATTTCGTGGGTATCCGGGTCTTTTTTTATAAAGGAAAACGAAAGCGCCCTGACACGAGGTCAAGACGCTTTTGCAATAGAGCTTGTTATTTGGTCAATGCATTTTCCAAATCTTTCACACCGCTGTAGACTAATTCGAACAAGTCCGCAATGTTTTCTTCTTCAATGCAAGAGAAGGCAATGCGCAAATCGGTTTGACCGAGAGCGATCGTACCCACGCCATACTGTTCCAGCAAGTGCTGGCGCAATGTTTCTGCTTCGACAGTCTTTAGCTTGAGGCACATGAAGTAGCCGGAGTTGAATGGATAGTACGTCCACACGTCATCGTATTTACTGCTGTCGAGAACTTCCTTGGTGCGGTTGGCGCGGCCTTTCATGATATCAAATTTCTCCTGCTTCTGTGCTTTGTACTCCGGTGCGGTGATTGCTTGCAGGACAAACGTTTGGGAAGGATGTGATCCGCTGGAAAGAGTCGCGCGGATGATTCCCATTGTCTTCTGCTCCAAAGCGCTGAGCAAGTCGCTGGACGGGGATGCATACGTAATGAAGCCAACGCGGAAGCCCCATACGTAATCCTCTTTGGTAGCACCATCTACTTTTACAGGCAGAATGCGAGGGTGAACATCGCACAGGCCCGCGAAGAGAGATTCGTGCATCGAATCCTCGAAGAACAAGCCGAAGTACGCGTCATCTGTCACCGCAACAATGTTGATTCCAGCCTCTGCGCCTTCTTTGAGCGCAGCGATGATTTGTTTTCCTTCCTCTGGACCTGGTGTATAGCCTGTTGGGTTATTCGGAAAGTTGAGTACGACGATGGCTTTGCCTTTGTCTTTTTGTGCGAGAATGGCATCACGCAAAGCAGCAGCATTAAATTTCATCTCGTCGTTATATAATGGGTAATAGACCATTTCCGCACCACGGCGGATCGAAAAAGTAAGCTCGTAGTTTTCCCAGTTTTTGTCCGGGATGATGACACTGTCGCCGCTGTCAGCGAACAAATCCGACACGATGCTCAGGCCATGCGTCAAAGCGTTTGTAACGATAGGATTACTGAACGTATGATTAGCCAGTGAAGGCTGTTCCTCGATCATTTTTTTACGCCATGCAGCACGCAGCTCAGGCTTTCCAGCTGGGGGCGCATATTCGTAAATGTCTTTTGGCTGGTAAGCAGACAGGTTATCTTGGATGACCTTAAGGTGCATCGGTTGACCGTTTTCCAGTGCAATCCCGATGGTTGCGTTGTACTTTTTCGCTTTTGCTTTCGCTTCTGCCGATTGGCTGAGAATCCCCTCTTTTGGGAAATAGATCAGCTTGGCGATATCGGACAGCATTTCATACACGTGCGGGTTTTCTCGTTGGATGGTTTCGTTCAGCGTTGATGCCAATGAATGCATGGTAGCCTCCCTTTTCATATACAAACATCTATCTTTACCAATAAAGATAGCGTATCTACATGCATTTGTCACCCTTGCCTAACGGGATATTTCAGATTTTGCGAGGTTCTTTTTGACAGCGAGGACCTGATTTGCTACCTTGAAATCGAAAACTGAGTAATGCGGGAGGGAGAAGGAAATGGCTGAACGTATGATCGTTCGCCTGGGGGACCCTATCTTGCGTGAAACTTCAAAAAGAGTACAATCCATTACTCCGCAGGTTGAAAAGATATTGGATGATATGGTCCAAACCATTTATGCTGCGAAAGGTCGAGCAGGCTTGTCTGCGATCCAGATTGGTATCCCAAAGCGTTTGGTTGTCATGGATTGCGGCAGCGGCTTGATTGAACTAATCAATCCGGTGTTGATGGAAAAATCAGGTGAGCAGGTAGGGCAGGAAGCTTGTCTTTCGATACCAGGTGTTTTCGGAATTGTACGTCGGGCGAATTATGTCAAAGTCCAGACGCTGAACCGCCAAGGAGAAACAAAGACAATCGAAGCCGAAGATTTCCTTGCTCGGTGTATTCAGCACGAGATGGACCATTTGGAAGGAATATTGTTTATTGATCATACGGAAGAGCTCTACTCGGCAAAAACAGGAAAGAAATTGAATCGCAAGGATTTGCACAGGATACAAGATAAAAATAGAAAAAAATGGTGGAAATAAACGAAGCATAAACAGCAAGGAGATTGACTCATGAAACGTTGGAATATTATGGTGACAGGCTTCGGAACAGTAGGACAGCAGGTAGCCAGACTGCTGGAACAGCGACGGGAGCGGTACCGCGAGCTATATGAAGCAGATGTCAGACTCGTGGGAATCGTTCGTTCATCCTCCGGCCTCTATGATGAGAACGGAATCGATTCAGGGAAATGGGCAAACTATGCTCATACAAAACAAGCAGGGAACGCATCTTGGAACGCGCTGGAATTTATCAAATCAGTTCAAGCAGACGTACTCATCGAGGCAGGTCCATCTGAAAAAGAGGGGGGACCTGGTCTGACTTATATTCGGTATGCATTGGAGAATGCCATGCATGCGATCGCGATTTCAAAAGGTGCGCTTGTTGTTGATTATGCTGGTTTGGCCGCTCTTGCCAAAAAACATGGTACCGCGTTGAAAATTAGTGGGGCAACAGCAGCAGCTCTGCCGACGATCGATCTTTTGCAGTATAACTTGGCAGGCTGTGAAGTAAAACGAGTCGAAGGTATTTTTACGGGAACGACGAACTTCGTGCTCACAAAAATGATGGAAGAGGGGCTCACCTGTACAGAAGCAGTCGAGCTCGCTCAGAAGATGGGGATTGCCGAACCGGATCCCTCCTACGATATCGATGGTTGGGATACAGCTTCGAAGCTCACGATCCTGGCAAACGCTGCTTTTGGCGGGCAAGTAAATCTAACCGATATCGAACGCGCAAGTATTCGCGAAATAACCTTGTTACAAATCGAGACGTGGAAAAAGCATGCGAAGATTCCCAAGCTGATCGGAACGATCCAAAAGGAAGCGAATGGTACGGTTTCTGTAGCAGTTGAGCTGTGTGCGGTAGATTTTACCCATCCGTTTGCATCCGTATCAGGTACGACAAAAGCCATCCGGGTAGAAACAGATGTTATGGGGGATTTATTGGTCGTTGGAGGAAAATCAGATCCTGTCGCGGCAGCAGCGGCTGCCTTAAAAGACCTTGAACATATTATTAGCAGATAGGTTCATTCGCATGTGCTTCCAGTGTTCCTTAGGAATGAGTCGTTTAGAACCGCGTGCATACTAGGGATGCACCACCAAAAACGGCGAGGGGGCCATACGGGTGAAACAATCGTCTGATGTCAATGCCGAGCTGCAGCAAGTATCTGCTTACCCAACCAAGCAAGAAATGAATCAAAAGGACGTTGCTTTGCTAGATGAGCAGGAAAGCTGCTGTACCCCCAAAAAACAGGCTTCTGAAACACAGCCGGATTAATGTCTACACGAAAAAGCCGGGTCTCGATTAAGAGACACCGGCTTTTCGTTTCGTGCAAAGCGTGTTACCCGATAAATTCTTGTACCCAGTAGCCATTTGTGAAGCCTACACCAATTTTTGTGAAGTCAGGGTTCATAATGTTTTGGCGGTGGCCTTCACTGTTCATCCATTGTTGCATGACTTCTTGTGGACTCTGTTGACCCATGGCGATATTCTCACCTGCAGTCGAGTATTGAATGCCATACTGCTTCATCATGTCAAATGGGGAACCGTACGTTGGGCTGTTGTGGTCAAAATAGTTGTTAGCAGACATATCTTGTGCTTTAGCCAAAGCTACTTTGGACAGTGTTGCATCCATTTGAACAGGCTTGAGACCTGCTTTTGCACGTTCTTGGTTTACCAAATCCGCGACTTGTTTCGCAAAATCACCCGTCTTAGCTTGATCCGCTTGATTTACTGGAGCGGCAGGCTCAGTGACATTATTGGTAGGTTGTGCTGGTGCTGTTTGTACTGGCGCTTGTTGTACTGGCGCTTGTTGTACGGGTGCTTGTTGGAAAGATCCTGGTTGATACGGGCATGGTTGTTGTACAGGTGTAGCTTGTCCTTGCTTAACAGGTTGCATCAGCTGTACTGCTTGTGGCTGGCCAGGAACAAAGCCTTGCTTTTGGAAAAAGTTAAGGAACTGTTGAGCATTTGGTGCTTTTTGGAATTGTCCCATATTTTGACCCACATTGAATTGGAATTGTCCGTTCTTCAATGGGCAGTTAGATGCTGCGGAAGCAGAAGAAGCAAACCCTGTCAAAGCCAAGCCCAGACCAAGAGTCATCGCGATTGTAACAGAACCAAAACGTTTCATAAAACAAATCTCTCCTTTTTTTTGCCTACGAGGTTAGTTGTCGGATTCGGATTGAGGAAACAACCCTACGCCAGTTCGGCGATTCACCCCAATGTGGAATAGCTCATCCACAAAAAAGTCCCCCGCACTTCCTTTTCAAAGAGGAAGTCTCGGCTTATTTCGTTTGGCATGAACAACGATATCAAACAATCCCAATCGAAATAAAGGAGTAATATATGGCAAATAGCTAGAATCGTTGATAAATTAGGCTCATTTCGTTTCGTTTAATTGTTCCTTCCAGGCAGTTAAGCCGCCTTCCAATGCATTTGCATGAAAACCATGCTCACGAAGGAGAGCTGCAGCTTTTTGAGCTTTGTTACCTGTTGTACATAAGGTAACGATTTGCACATTTTGCGCGAGTTTTTCGGTTTCTTCAACAAGCGGCTTGTCCTGTTCTTTCATAAGAAGATAGGGGACGTTTTGCGTCGATGCGTTTTCGTGAACGAGGCTGCCAGAAACAAATTTCTCGGCGTCGCGTACGTCCAATAAAAGTACGGGGACTTTCTTTTCAAGCATTTCGGATAATTGAATGGTTGTCAAAATATGATTT
The DNA here is from genome assembly GCF_000010165.1 of Brevibacillus brevis NBRC 100599. Lineage (NCBI taxonomy): Bacteria > Bacillati > Bacillota > Bacilli > Caryophanales > Paenibacillaceae > Brevibacillus > Brevibacillus brevis. The sequence continues at coordinate 3,258,224 of NC_012491.1, read as the reverse complement.
TGCAATGTAATCCCTCCCAATCCTATTGTATCAGAGTCCCGCTTCGTCCAGAATAAGGGTGAACCGTTGCTTTTTTTGGACAACCATGGTAGAATGAGGTTGCTACTTGAAAAATTGATACCTAATCATTCATCGAGGTGTTTGTATGCTGATGGATAACATTTTTGGATCCCCGATTCACACTGGCGCGGTCATCGGAGCCGCAAGGATGGAAGAGAGGAAGGGCTTTCATTGTTTTAGGTTTTCAAAAGGTTTAGTTTTTTATTTTGCAGTTCCGTCCTATGACATTCACATTTTTGCCGGGTAGGTAAAATTCACATATCATGAAGGCGTATCATCGCACATGATCTGGTATTTCTTCATGATATGTGAGCTTTATTTGCTTCGGTAAATATGACTAGCATATTCAAAATCAATTTTTGGAGGTTTTTTCAAATGCAAACGAACGGAACAGTAAAATGGTTTAACGCAGAAAAAGGTTTCGGTTTCATTCAAGTAGAAGGCGGAGACGATGTATTCGTACACTTCAGCGCAATCCAAGGTGACGGTTTCAAAACTTTGGACGAAGGTCAAAAAGTTCAATTCAACATCGTTCAAGGCAACCGTGGCCCACAAGCTGAGAACGTAGTAAAACTGTAAGTCTCCTTTTCAAAGAAACTGTCCTTTCGAGGGCAGTTTCTTTTTTTGTCGTGGTCGTAGAAGCAAAAAGGTGTTGGGATCGTCCCAAGCGCCTTTCCTGCATGCGAATGGATAAAAAAAGGAACTATGGCGTCCCACCATAATTCCTCATTTTCTTCCTGCAAGATAGTTAAATACAAGTTTCGATTTCGACAGTTTGGAACTGACTGTCAAGAACGGTAAGACCAACAACTTGACCGCCGCCGATAGTAGTACGGCCATAAGTGGTGAGAAGGACATTTCTGTTGTTTTCTGCTACGGTAAGGCGGACTTCATAGTGGAAAGAAGCGGGGATCAGCGCATTGAAAGCAGTGCGAGTATTCGCAGGGATAAATTGCGTGATGTCAAGCAAGGTGCTAACTGGATTCGTTTGTGTAACTGCGTTACCCCAGTTTAATACTTGCACACGTACTTCAACCGGTTCTGTGTTCAGATTTACCAGGTCGAGGTGAGCGGTGAGAGCACGGGCGAGGTTGTTTTGCAAAATACCGGTCGTTCTCACCGTATTTCTTCTTGGGCGTTTGTGATTTCTTTTTTCCGAATTACCGTGATCGTCGTCGTATTCGATTTCAGACATCCATGTTCACTCCATTCTTGTTAATCTAGTGGGACAATAATACGATATTGTTTCTTGTCTTAATTTGTAACGGCGAACGTAAGGGGACGAGTACCTATTTTTGATAGAGGATGGTGGAGGGGTTGGGAGATAGAACTGTATGCAAACAACTTGACTATACAGCTCGATTTGATTGGGGATACGAAGGGGTAGAACAGGTCGGCGCAGCATCGGACATGATCGTCATTATCGATGTGCTCTCCTTCAGCACGTGTGTCGATATCGTAACGGGACGAGGAGGTATCGTCTATCCTTATCAGGTAAAGGATGAGTCAACCGTAGCATTCGCCAAACAAAAAGCAGCGCTGCTCGCTGGAAAACGCGGAGAACCAATCTCCCTTTCACCCACCTGTTTGAAAACGGTTCCAATGGGAAGTAGAATCGTATTACCCTCGCCAAACGGATCGACCTGTACCGTGTTGGCGAAGAAAACAGGTGCGAAGGTAATCGCTGCCTGCTTTCGAAACGCGCCATCTGTGGCCAGATACATACAGCAGCAGAATGGAACCGTAACCGTCATTGCTTGCGGTGAACGGTGGGGAAATGGAGCATTGCGGCCTGCTATTGAAGATATGATTGCGGCAGGTGCGCTGCTTCATGAATTGGAGGGATATCGATTGTCACCAGAGGCCGAAATAGCAGTGGCAGCCTTTCGAGCGGCTCAAGATCATCATCTTGCTTACTTGCAGAATTGTGCTTCTGGCCAAGAACTGATCAGTATGGGATACCCGGAAGATGTCGAACTTGCAGCGCAGTGGAATCAGAGTGGCGCAGTTCCAGTGCTTAACGATGATTTTGCGTACGAAGCAATTTAGTCTTTTCGCATAAAGAATCCCTCATTCGGTAACCATGGTTATGAACCATACATGAGAAGAACTGGACAGGGAGGATTCATATGGATGAAAAGAGCAAGTCCATCAACCAGGCAGAAGATAATATCCTGACGAATCGTCAAGGCCATCCGATTACAGACAACCAGAACTTGCGGACAGTTGGAAATCGCGGGCCAACCGTTCTGGAGAATTACGATTTTCTTGAAAAAATCACACATTTTGATCGGGAGAAAACACCTGAACGTGTTGTGCATAGTCGAGGTGCAGGAGCACATGGCTATTTCGAAGCGTATGGAACCGTTGGTGATGAGTCGATTTCTACGTACACGAGAGCAAAGCTGTTTTCGGAGCGTGGGAAAAAAACGCCTGTGTTTGTGCGGTTTTCTACGGTAAATCATGGCACACATTCGCCCGAAACATTGCGAGATCCACGTGGGTTCGCGGTGAAATTTTATACAGAGGACGGGAACTGGGATCTGGTAGGCAATAACCTCAAAGTTTTTTTCATTCGGGATGCCATGAAGTTTCCTGATCTTGTCCATGCGTTCAAGCCTGATCCTGTCACAAACATTCAAGACGTGGAACGGATCTTTGACTTCATCTCGAACACGCCTGAGGCCATGCATATGATTACGTTTTTGTTCTCCCCGTGGGGAATACCAGGGAACTATCGACAAATGCAAGGCTCTGGCGTAAACACGTACAAGTGGGTAAACCATGAAGGAAAAGCGGTCCTGGTCAAATACCATTGGCAGCCGTTAGCGCAAGGAATTAAGAATTTGACACAAAAACAGGCGGAAGAGATCCAGGGGAAAAACTTCAATCATGCCACGCAGGATTTGTATGAAGCGATTGAGCGGGGAGAATATCCGGAGTGGGAAATGTGCGTCCAGATCATGAGTGATGACGATCATCCCGAACTCGATTTTGATCCGCTTGATCCAACGAAAATATGGCCTGAAGATCAGTTTCCGTTTCTTCCGGTGGGCAAAATGGTATTGAACAAAAACCCGGATAACTATTTTGCTGAAGTCGAGCAAGTAGCATTTGGGACAGGTGTTTTAGTGGATGGACTTGATTTCTCTGATGACAAGCTACTGCAAGGAAGGACCTTTTCTTACTCCGATACGCAACGGTATCGGGTTGGCGCCAACTATTTGCAGCTTCCGGTCAACGCTCCCAAAAAGCATGTCGCTACCAATCAGGAAGGCGGTCAAATGCTGTATCGAGTTGATCGGACCCAGCGGCATATTAACTATGAGCCATCAACGATTGGCGGATTGCAGGAAGCCAAGCAAGCAGCGCCTGATCATCAGCCAGAAGTGGAAGGGAAGGTCGTTCGTCAAAAAATAGATCGCACCAACGATTTCAAACAGGCGGGAGAACGATATCGCCTCTTGGAAGACTGGGAAAGAGAAGACCTCATTGCCAATCTGACGGATGCACTCCTCTCCTGTGATCCTCGCATTCAAGAGAAAATGCTTGGTTACTTCTCCCAATGTGACGAAGAGTACGGTCAGCGTTTGAAAACTGGAGTTACACAGGGCAATGGCGGAAATCAAAAAGAGATGGGCGGACCGATGGGGGCAACGAATCCTGGAGCGGCTGTCAAGGAGGCTGAACAGAAGTCTCGCCCGTCCAAGCCTTACTGATGACCCTAGTGAAAAACAAGATTGAATGAACAGCGGAGCTTTGCCGAATCTATGGTAAAGCTCTTATTTGTATCCGGTTGCAATTGCTACAGAAGTAGGGATCACGAAGCCGGCGATCTACAGTAACGCAATTCAAGTTGCCAACGTCTTACATTTGTTTACATTTGACGATGGCGAGGAGACTCATGATGGTACAAAGAGAGAAATGGGTAGCAGTGTTGAGCTATACCGCGGTACTTTCCCTATTGACGACAGGGGGCGTCGTTGCTGCATCCCCTGCGAAGGCAGCTTCCCAAAAGGTTGAAGCAACGGTTAGCACGACGGGCAATACCGAGGTGAAGCTACAGGCTTGCGGTCAAGATGATGCAAAAGCAGATTTATCGAACAAAACGATGAAGTCCTGGAAACCATTGGGGAATAAGCCGGTACTGGAAGGGATTACTGCCATTGCAACAGGCGTCATTTTTGATGAAGCAGGCTATGGGTGGAGGCCAGGCATTTCTTATGCTTTCACCGAGGATGGGCAAGTGTGGAAGTGGGGCTTTCAATCTGACAAGAAGTATGAACCGCACAAGCTAGCCGGGATCAAGGATGCCAAGCAAGTCATGACGGATTATGTCCTCACGAGCGCTGGTGAAGTATGGCAGATTGATTCGAAGAAAGCACCAGAAAAACTGGCCGGTTTGGATAAAATCAAGAACATTCAGCAGCTCGATCTTCATGAAGGCGTACTTTTTTTACTGAAAGAAGACGGTACTGTACTGAAATGGGAAAAAGGAGCGAAAGCAGCGGAAAAGGTGACGAAGCTCTCGAATATCCGTGACATGTATAGCTCTGCCTTTTCCTTGTTTCTAGTAGATGATCAAGGGAAGCTTCTTTATCTCGATGGCAAATCCGGAGAGCTGAACACTGAAAATCTACAGGTAATGGATATCACGGGGAAAGTCAAACAGGTAGCCGTCGATTACACGGATCGCGCCCTGATCCAAACAGATAAGGGCGAAGTGTACAGCTACAATACAAAAGAAAATGAAAAAGTAGTGCGTGCTGCTCATGCAGATGGTGCCATGCGGATGGCAGTTGGCGGAGAAGGAATGTACGTAATCGTAAAAGTGGACGGAACTGTTTGGGGCTGGGGACATAATACACTAGGAATGCTTGGTGCGAATCTGGAAAATGAGCTCGAGGAGCCAGTTAAAATAGCGGGTCTTTCTGATATTACGGACGTAAAAGCGGGCACGGACCATGTGATTGCTCTCGATAAAAAAGGAAAAGTCTATTCATTTGGCAGCAATATGACAGGACAGCTGGGGCGAATCCCTGTTACCTTTGACACTTGGACAGAATTGGGCGAATTACGTGATGTAAAACAGGTAGTAACTGAGCTGGATCGACCGTACTTCGTTCGGAAGGATGGTTCTGTATGGGGTTTTGGCGCGGATCGAGTGCCATATGAAGTAAAAGGACCTACGAAAGTAAAAACAATGGATAGCATCCTGGATTCTCCGGTTATCTTGAATGAGAACGGACAAATCCAGTTGTGGACCAGTGAATTTAGCAGCTGTCAAACATTGGCGTTGCCTTCTCGCATTAAGGATTTTGTTGGTGGAGAGGAGCATCTCTTGTTGCGCACGGAGGATGATAAATTCCTGACTGTGGAATTCAGCTTTGATTCTGCCGAACGCGGAGGGCTATATGTCATCACAAACCTGCGCCCACAAAAAGTGGAAACCCTCCAAATAGATTCAAAAATGGCTACGGATGTGACCAAGCTTTATGCCAATCTTTATACGTTTTTTGCTGTGACGAAAAATGGTCAGGTATTGTACGCAGAACGGAAGAATGATGAACCGTTCACTTCATTTGCGACAATAGCTGGTTTGGAAGGAATTCGTGAGCTTGCGCCTGAATATTTTGTCCGTTATACAAAGGATACCGCATCCGTTTGGGCAATCAATGATGCAGGCAAGGTTCAGGAAATTCAGGTTTACCCTGAGAGTGAAGGAAAGGACGCTGGAGCTATCAAAGTAAAGCTGGAACCCAAAACGGAAGAAGGCATTGCTATGATGAGCGGACGTTTGCGGATTACGAAGGATGGGCAAATCTTCGAACACGAATGGGAACCGCTTCAAAAACAAAAAATAGCGGCTCCTGTTAGACTGATTTCTTCTTCGTACGACTATGCGATCGAAGGACCAGGCTCGCATTATCATGTGCTGGTCACTGAAGCTGATATGATCGTATTGATTGGCAATAACCCATACGGAAAAGGTGAGCTTCACCCAGATAGGGTCAGACAATAAAAGAAGAAAAGTAACGGCACAGTGGGAATATTCTTTTTCTACTGTGCTTTTCATTTTTCCGTTTTTAGAAGTTGTGGAAAAAGATGGTTGACAGTTTGGATTTACAATTGTAATATTTTCATGGAAACTGAATTTACACTTGTAAATCTAAGAGGTGATGTATGGATGAACAACATTCCGAAAATATCGGAGGCCGAGTGGGAAATCATGAAGGTGATCTGGCGAGATCATCCAGCGACAGCGGAGCAAATCATTGAGCGTTTACCAGCCGATATCGAATGGACGGAGCAAACGGTACGCACGTTTTTGAACAGACTGCTTAAAAAGAAGGCAATCAGCTATGAAAAATCGGGCCGCAGCTACCGATATTTCCCACTCGTCCAGGAAGATGAATGCAAACGGGCGGAAAGCGAATCCTTTTTGAAACGAGTATTTAACGGGGCAGTAGGCACGATGATGACCAATTTTCTCGAAGATGTGCAGCTATCCAACGAAGAAATCGATAAGCTGCAAAAAATACTGACGGAAAAACAAAAGAAAAAGCAGTGATGAGGGACCAATAAATGGATATTCTAGGGAATGTTTTTTTGTGGATGTGCTACACCTCGTTGGGAGCAAGCCTAGTAGCTATTTTGTTGGTAGCCATGAAAAAAGGGGTTCACAAAGCGATCAGCTGGCGTATGCACCATTTGTTATGGTTCATCGTTTTAGCCCGATTAATGATTCCCGTGCTACCAGAGAGTTCATTTAGCCTCTTCACTTGGATATCCTGGGCGAGTACGAGCATGTCCGTCAAACAGCCGCTTTCTTTCTCCGCAGAACCACTACTACAGACAAACACACAATCGCCTGCCGTCATCTCAGATCTCTCACATGAATCAGAACACAATGAGAATACCCCAATACAAACCGAAGTTGTCAAGGATGAGGGGATAACTGAAAGATCCTCACATCCAGCTTACATCCAAATCATGGCTGTTGTATGGCTTATCGGCGTAGTCATTTTGCTGGCAAGACTATTCATTTACCTGTATAACATGCACACCAAAGAACGCTTTTTGATGCGGGTGACAGATGAAAGAGTAACGACCATCATGAATGCGTGCAGAGAGAAGTTCGGTGTGAAAAGGCCAATGCCCGTATACACAGGGACAGTGGCAAAGGGGCCGCTAATCTCAGGGATCTTATCACCATGGGTTTATTGTCCGCGGGATGTATACCAATCGTTGTCAGATGCCGAGCTGTATCACGTCTTCGCACATGAGCTCGCTCATCACAAGCGCAAAGATTTGCTGTGGAGCTTCATCGGCTCCCTGGCACTCGCCATCCATTGGATGAATCCGCTTGTCTGGCTATGGATTCGAAAAATGAAGGCTGATATGGAACTTGCCTGTGATGAATATGTTTTGGAGATTCTGGGGGAAAAAGAAGCGATTCCCTATGGCATGACACTACTTTCATTTGCGAGACAGATCTCAGAGAAAAGACCCATGTCGTATCCGCTCTATTTTCACCATTCTCACCATATCAATCAAATGAAAAGGAGAATTCAAATGATTTCCACGTTCAAAAAAGGCTCCGCAAGGTTATCTGCTGTAGCCATTGCATGCGGGCTTGTTATTAGTGCAGTCACACTTACAAACGCAGCAGAGCCGTCAACACTTCGGATGCCTGTAAAACAGGATGAAAAATTGCGCCCGTTGTTTGAGGAAACACCCGGCACGGAGACGAATCGGCTGGAAAAAGCTGAAAAACTTAGTGGTTTTCCTTTCAAAGTTCCGTCTTATTTGCCACCAGAATTTACCTATCAAAACAGCCTTATCTATCACTATGAGGAATCTGAACCTTCGAATAACGGCGTGTTCCATTATTTCAAAGGTCCCGACACCAGTTTCAAAATAGTAACGAGCACAATCGAAAGGACCGAGAATTCTTTACACGTGAAATCGGAAGACGGTAGCATCCTCTCCACACTCTCAGCAGAAGAAGACCTATCTGCGAATGGAAAAACCGTAAAAGTTATCAAAAGAAAGACACCTTTAGATGATGGTTCGGTTGATCAAGACTCTCTTTATTTCTGGAAGGATGAAGGTCTCTATTACTCTATCGAAGGATATGACCTCTTAGAAAATGAGGAGATCATAAAAGTCATTGAATCGTTTCAAGCTCCAAATGAAGAACTGAGAAAAAGGTACGTCAATTACGACTTATTGAATTACAACATCCTTGATTTAGAGGATGTGGAGTACTTCTCAGGAATAATCGGTTTTGCACCAGCCTTTCCGTTGGAGCTGCCTGGAGGATACAAGGCAACAAATGCATATGTGAACAAGAAGCTCAATTTTAGTTATCCTGAAAACGAAGAGGATAAACAAAAGCGCACCATCCATCTCACGTTTGAAAATCCTGAAAAACCAAAAACGATTGTGTTGTTTGCCCAAATCAAGGACAAATCCATTGTGGAAAACATGAGAATAACAAAAAAGATCCCTTTTGAGAGAATAGACGGGGAAAAATTTGAAGTTCCAGTCACCTCTTTGAACATCGGTGGCCAAGAATTATTCCGCACAGTGCCGTATAAAATCGATGATACACTGAGTAGCCCAACGGATAAGTACAACCACACTTATTTTTGGTTAAAAGGAGATATCTGCTATAAAGTAACGTTTAAAGAAGTGGAAGAAGGAGCACAACAGCAAATGGTAGCAGCTCTGGTAAAGGAAAAAGCGATCGATTTGAAAAAGTAGCGGGAACATTTGGAGTCTGTACATACGTGCAGACTCTTTCCTTTTCCCTAAAGAGTATCATTTCGCATCAGCATTGCCATGGATCAATTGTAAAGCATTTCTAACAGTAGATGGAATCATTTTGTAATTATTGATACAATGATGAGAGTCCCTTCGGGGGCTATTTTTTTAAGGAGGGTTTATCTGATGAAGAACATTACGTTCATCAAACATGTTTATGAAAAGCAACTGGGGGGTGAAATCTACTATGAACCCTAGTATTTTGAATGGCACCAGAAATCATCTAATCAACCAGCTAGTCTTTTTTGACGAGCAGTATTCACTCTTTTATGATCAATATGTACGCAATTATGGGAAAGAAAAGCAAGCCATCGATGAGATTGTCGATCGTTACAAGCAAACACTTGAAAGCCTTTTGGCTAAAGAAGACAGTGCACTCTTTCAATCGCTTAAAGCAATTACATTATTAGGCAGCAGCGTGAAAGTGCTATTTGAAGAAGATCAATTTGAGGAGTCATTTACTGTGGTGTATCCCACAGACATTGACCCGGATAACAACAGAATTTCATTCTTATCGCCCATAGGCAGGCAACTGCTGCTAGCGGCTCCACACGATTCTGTTGTGCTGGAAAGTCCAGTTGGCAGACAACAGGTGCAGGTTCGGGAGATAAGCTTTACATATATGGGGGGATTCTCGTCACCTTAGGAACCTCCCCATCACAAGGATCACATGAGAAGGCACTAACACGAGGTTAGTGTCTTTTTTTGTCCATTTTAGTAAAATACCAGAAAAGTAAGCTAAGGGTACAGGGGGAAAGACAATGCAAATCATTGCCTGTCCAACATGTGAGCAAGATGTGCAATGGGATATGAATCACCTGCAAAAGCTGGGGGAGCGGTGGGTGATGGCTTGTGAAAAATGCGGTGATCCGTTTTTTAGCGTGTCAGAGGAAGAAAAGGAAATGATTCTTGCAGGCATCCGATTGACGGAAGCGTATGTACCGGATATTATCCATGCTTATGACAGTGAGGATGTAAAGAATCTCCCTTCCAGGGTTGGGTTCGAAGAAATCAAAAAAAGCAATTGAGAGCAGGACTGAATTGCAAGCTCTCCTCATACTTCGAGAAACAAGGGGAAAAATAGGTCCCCAGCATCCGGATGAGCTGTCCATACAAAGAAAGAGATAGGTGTTTAGCGTTATATGGAAAATAAATTAACATTGTTTAAGGTTTTTGCTGGCACAAGTTCACAGGGAGCCTTTTAGAAGAGCTTCCTGCAGAATACCTTAGCGATCAAAAATTCAAATGATGTGCATCTCCAGGGCTAGCTCTTGGCCTTGTGAAAGGAGATACCATAAAACTCCATACCAATGGGGATTTTGAATTCGTAACACATGGTGGGAATTTTTGTATTCAAATATTACTCTAATATTTATAAGAATCCATATGATTTTGAAGATGAAGAGTTAGTGAGTTGGGCTGTAGATCTGGATTAATAGACAGTCGGAGCATGTTTGAATACACTCCCATAATCTGCACATACTACCATTCACGAAAACAATCACAACCAGAGGTGAACAGCATGGCACGTTCGAATTCCTTGGTGAATGGACAAGCTCGTGCAGCATTAGATCAATTAAAGTACGAGATCGCTGCTGAATTCGGAGTCGAGTTGGGCGCAGATACGTCGGCACGCCAAAATGGCTCTGTCGGCGGAGAGATGACGAAGCGTTTGGTACAATACGCGGAACAGCAAATGTTTCGCCTGTAATCCCTCCTTGTTTCTTTCGCTTACATAGAGTGCATAAGAATATGTGTCTCATGCATGGAACGCTTCCATGGAGCCGGTAGGAAAATAGTCAGACACGAGAGGCGATGGGAAAGTTTTCATCGTCTTTGTTGTGTTGCTTGAAGTGGTTCTGGGTGCCCCAGCAAAAATCCTTGACCAACAGGTACCCCAAGTGCCAAAGCGACTGCTAAGTCCTCCGGCTCTTCGATTCCTTCCAGTACAAGCTGCGTATGATCTTGGCAGTATTGGACGAAAAGCGAGACGAGCTTTTGTTTATTCGGTATGGAGGACAATTGCTTGCCGAAGTACCTGTCGAGCTTAACGATATCTGGTTCATACTCCACGATCTTTTTTAATGACGCGGCACCCGAGCCGACATCATCTAATGCGATCAGGAATCCATGCTGACGCAGCTCACGTATTTTTTGCCCCAACACTCTTATCTCCCACATCTTGTCTTCTTCATTGGTCTCGTTGATTTCCAAGACAATTCGACCGCTCCACAATCTAAACAAGCAGCCCTCGGTAATAAACGATAGGAAGGCAGGGTTCAACAACGTAGAAGGAAACACATTGACGAACAAGAGCGGGGCATGGTCGAGAAAAGTCACCCTCGTAAAGTATGATTCAATTGCTTTTTTCATCGACAGTGTATCCAATTCATATAAGGATCCTTCTGCACGAGCCTTTCGAAAAAGTGCTTCTGGTGTGCGGTGTGTAGCTGAGCGAAGAAGTGCTTCATACCCGAAAAATTGTCCTGTCGTCAGATGCACTAGGGGCTGAAAAACAGGAAATGGAGCTTCCTTTTCCAATACGACGTTCATGGAATCATATTCCTTCCTGCACCAAAAATTTGACTCAAAGAAAAATTGTTTCCTTCTGGAAAGATAGGTTGTCGATATCTTACAACATAGCGGTTTGGTTTGCAATGCAAGCTTCACATGTAATTATATTTTGCACTGAGGAAACAAATTTGGTTGTATACAAAATGTTTTCCATCTTGTAAACTAGGCTTGTAACCGACAATCAAGATTGGAGGAGAGAGGAAATGGAAGCCTTTACGTTACCAGAACTGTCATACCGCTATGATGAGTTGGAACCTTATCTGGATGCGAGAACGATGGAAATTCATCACGGAAAGCATCATGCGACGTATATAACCAACTTAAACAAGGCCTTAGAAAACTATGCGCAGTTTAGAAATGCTTCGGTCGAAGAACTAATCAGCAACTTGGAGGATATCCCGGAAGACATACGGATGGCAGTTCGAAATCATGGGGGCGGCCATTATGGACATAGCTTGTATTGGTCGATCATGAGTCCGACTGGCGGCGGGAAACCAACAGGGGATATTGCAAAAGGAATCGACAAGTATTTCGGAAGTTTTGAGGAAATGAAGGATGAATTGACAAAAGCGGCTGTCAGTCGTTTCGGATCAGGATGGGGATGGCTTGTAGTCAACGGAGACAAGTTGGAAGTGATGAGCACTCCCAATCAGGATACTCCTTTTATGGAGAAGAAAACGCCCATATTGGTCGTAGATGTGTGGGAGCATGCTTATTACTTGCAATACCAAAATAAGCGCCCTGATTTTGTCTCATCGTGGTGGAATGTGGTCAATTGGGAGGAAGTCAATCGTTTGTATAACGAAGCAATCCGCTAGGGCAGGCCCATCAATGAACAGATACGCGGTCTATTTTCAAGAACAGGAGAAGCGGCGAGAAATTTTGGTGTTGCTGAAGAAGCGCCGTTCGATTAATGTCCAAGAACTGTCAAAGCATCTTGGCATAACGAAAGTCGCGGTGCGTAAGCATTTAGATGTTTTGCATAGAGAACGGTATATCGCGTTGCGAATCGTCCGCCAGCGAACAGGCAGACCAGCCTATGTGTATCATCTGACGAATACTGCAGAACATTTATTTCCGCGTCACTACAGCGATTTGGCTACAGAGATGGTGACGGGCATTCAGGATTTGTATGGGGAAGCTTTTGTCGATCAACTATTTGAGAAGCGGATGGTACGGATGTTACAAAACTATCGGGAGGTAATGAGAGGACAAGGTTTTGACCAGCGAGTGAAAATGTTGGCGAGCATACAAAATGAAGAAGGATACATGCCTCATTTAGAAAAAATCAGGGATGGTTTGTATCTGCTTGAAGAAGCAAATTGTCCTCTCTTACAAGTAGCCATTCGCTTTCGCCAAGCATGTCAATGCGAGCTCTCCTTGTTTGAGTCGCTAATAGACGCGCATGTAGAGCGTACTTCGTGTATGACAGAAGGACAAGTGAAATGCCGTTACCTAATAAGAGAAAAGCTCAGCAATGTAGAATCGGAGTGAGCAAGACATCCGTTACAAAGGCGGATGTCTTTTTGTTGTAAGCGAGGGGGTGATCGGTTAATAATTCGTAATTTTGGCGAGGCGGTGTAACTGCTGTATCGGGGTATTGTGGTTTGGGTTTGCCATAGGAAAGACGAATTGTTTACTGAAAGGGCAAATGTCTATACAACAAGACGGGCGATCACGTATGGATAATAGAAGGCGAATTTTGATGGAAAGGAGTGAGAACATGCCGAACGACAAGAGAAGTCCGAAGCATAGAAGACCAATTCTTAACCAGCGAGAAGCCTTGCAAAAGTCGAGAGCATCACTCCCGCTCCTCTTTGTCACACCAAAGGAACAGATGAAGCCTCAGGTAAGTGCCATGGATAAGCAGAAATTGTATCGCTCCAAGAAACCTAAGCGTAAACGAAAGCTTGCGCCGTTACCTCCAGCCAAGCAGACAGCTACTGAACAAGTCACACCGCAGTCCACTTCTCTCACGACTCCAACTTCCACGGAGGCCAAGTCTCTTACAGAAGAAAACAACAGATCCGAGCAAGAACTGATTCAAGCAAAAGTAGTCTACGTGGAAAACGTGGGGCAATCGTTTATGCAGGTTGCTTTTTTAGAAGAAATTTGGGACGTAGAGTGGGTCCATTCCTTACGCGTGCCATGGAAGCTTGAGTGGAAAGAGGTGGAATGCCAAAGTAAGATCGATGTCCAGCACGTTCGGCATGATGATCGTAAAAAGATTGTCTGGCTGTCAGGGAAGTTGGAAATCCAGGCTTTGGGGGTCACTGTCCATTCGCAAAAAGTAGAGCATGAAACGAATCGCATTCCATTTACCGCTACCGTATTACGCCCTTCCTTGCCCAAAGAAAATGTTGCAACAAGTGCCATTCTTCATCCAGCACCAACTTGTCCAACGAATCGATGGATAGAGACGGGGGATTGGCAAATCAACATCACAGCAGATCCGCTCACCCATTCGCAATCAGTATGGAAGGAGTTCAGCGGCTTGGCAACCATTAGCGGTCGTGTATGGTGGTATCGGAAGCAGCTGGTTCCCGTTCCGCCTCCATACATAACGAAAACGGTAAACAGTCTGTTCTAGAAAAAGGGCAAATAACGCTTGGCATTAGCCAAATCCATATTGTGTCTAGTCCATATAATATAAAGAGAGTAGGTGGCTGATAAAGGAGAGAGTAAAAATGGGTATACATGGCGAAGGCTGTAATTGTGGCCAATCTCAAGTTACGAAAAACAGTTGTTCAGTGGAAAAGGCCCGTGTGTTCGGAATGGCTTCAACCGAAACCACTTTTCCTAAAACGATTAAAGTACCTGTAACATTGGCAGAAACGGCTGTTGTCGTATGTGTGGAGGCAGATGTCCATTTGGAGAAGCCTGCACTTGAGATCATTCGGGTATTAAAGAGTGTCATTCTGGAGCAGTGTGAGTTGGTTCCTACGTTCAGCCCACATTCAGCAAATTTGTTCGTCACTGGTTTTATTCGCAAAAATATAGAGTACACCACAATCGATCAAGTAACGGGAACTGCTGTATGCGGTGATGTTCGACATACAACGGCGTTGGTACCATTCGATTTCTGTACGGAACTTACCTTTCCGGCTGCAGGACCGACATTGCAACTGGCGCCAGATTTTGAGTCACACGGAGAATATTTGAATAAATCAGGTCATGCGGCAAAGATTAACGTAGGTTTGTTCGGCAACCGGAAAGTTTACAATGAGAGACCGTATTGTGAGCTGTTATTCACGGAATTCACCGAATTAGACATCGGTTTAGAAAATAAGCGATGCAAAGATACAACCAAAACATTCTCGACCGTCCGTGAAAAAATCGTCCTGCGTATTGGTCTGAAGGTTTTGCAAGATCAACAAGTTCCTATTCCAACGACACCACCACCAAAACCGACATTTCCGCCACCTTGCAAATCGATATGTCCACCTAAGAAAAAATGGTAGTATAGCTGTAGGAAAAAACAAAGAAAAAAGGGAAGATGAGACTTCCAGTAGCGCTATACTTGCTGACTGGTAGTCTCATTTTATTACCTCATTTAGTATGATGAGAAATGAAATAGAGATTCGTAATCAAAAACGATATGGATACGCTGACATTCTGGCATATAATTGGGATAGCAATCTCATACGAGGAGGATCTTTGCTGCGTGAAAATAAGCGAATTATCACAATTAACCAATGTCAGTACCCGGTCAATACGCCATTATGAAGAAAAGGGCTTGCTACAGGCAGAACGACTGGAAAATGATTACCGTTATTTCAATGAATCGGCAGTCAACCGTGTCAAGATGATTCAACTGTACTTGAAGCTGGGCTTAACAGCAGATGAAATCAGATTGGTGTTCCGAGGGGAAGTGGCATCTCCCGACGATTACGAATATTGCGAGGAAATGCTGGCGATTTACGAACAAAAGCTCAGCAAAGTGAATGAACAGATTGAGGCACTCCACGAGTGGAAAAAAACGCTGGAGAGGCAAATATCCATTACACGTGGAAAAAAGGTTACGAACTAGTTCATAGTCATGGCCCCGAAGCGATCAACTGCTCCGGGGCCGTCTTTTTACAAGGAATGCAAGTTTTGTCCGATGCCACCATCCACAGCTAGCCTCGAACCAGTCGTAAAGGTAGCGTCAAAAGCGAGGAAAAGCACGGCTTTCGCCACTTCTTCTGATGAGCCATGACGTTTCATGGGTGTAACCTTGTCGCCAAGCTCCTGGAAGGTAACGCGTTCTGCATCTGTGAAACCGGCCACTCCCATGGAAGGTGTATCAATGAAACCGGGACTCACGACATTGACGCGAATGCCCTTGTCTAGCAACTCCACCGCAAAGCTGGAGGCCAAGGAACGCAATGCCGCTTTGGATGCACTATATACGCTCATGCCGGGGTAGCCGCCTTCATCTGCTACGGAAGATGTAAATACGATCGAACCGCCTTCATGAATAAGTGGCGCTAATCGCTGAACGGTGAAAAATGCCCCTTTCGTATTTACCTCAAAAATTCGATCGTAGGTCTCTTCATTGACTTCCAAAAACGGTTCCAGAATGGAAGTGCCTGCATTTACATGGAGAAAATCGATCTTGCCAAAATGCTTTTCAACATACTCTCCGAATGCTTGCACATCCTTCATGCTCGATACATCAGACACCACAACATGTGCCCGTTCTCCCAGCTCACGTTTTGCTTCTTCCGCATTTTTCGGATTGCGACCAGAGACGATGACCTCGGCGCCGCCTGCAAGCAAAGCTTTTGCCACAGCCAAGCCCATACCATGTGTCCCCCCAGTTACGACTGCTTTTTTCCCTGTATAGTTGTTGTTCATTTTTGTTCCTCCTTGAGTGGATGAGTTATCTTACTGCATGTAGTCTAAACGTTCACGCTAATGTGAAAGTCAAGGGCTTATGGAGGAAAAAGAGGGGTTCACCTCTCCAAAATTTAGATAGTCGGTATACCGGAAAGAAAACCTGTTGTGTAATTTTTGAAAAGGAGTGTGTGGAATGAAAAACAGAAGCTTCACGAAGGGAGAGGGGGATTAATACTAGAGGTATATGTTGCAGCTCCTTGGGATCAATCAGCACCAAGATGTTACGGAAATTAGATGCAATAGACTATTACCATAATTATTTTCTCTTTAAAAACTGAATAAATTTTTTTAGACCTTGTGGTTGCTGTTTTCTATGTTTGATTAGAAAATCAATCTTGATTGTTTCAGACAGTTCTTTATATCGAATTAATTGTACTTCTGTTCGATTTTTTGCAACGTCTGCCGGTATTATACTGATACCAAGCCCATCTTGAACTGCTTGCAGAATAGATTCAAGTGAATCAAACTCCATGATCGTCGGATCATAAAAGTTATTCTCCTTGGAAAATTCTAATGTTTTGTTTCTATATATGCAATTTGGATCACTATTAACAATTAACGTTTGTTCATGCTTCTTTTCAAAATGACTATATTGAGGTAAAACGAGTACGAGTTTCTCAAAATAACTATAAACGGTTTCGAACTGTGGGTAATTATATGCATCATTTATAAAAATACCATCAAGTTCTCCATAGGAAAGCATTTCCTGTAACTTTTTCTTATCATGTGTTTTTACTTTTACATCGATATTTTTATGTTCCTTTAAAAAAGAAGAAAATAGCTGAGGAATTCTAACTGCAGAAATCGTTTGGGATGCACCAATTGTTAAAGGTTCCCTCCATTTTTGGGGGTTAATTAATGACTTGGCTTCATCCATTAATTTTATAATTTGATTTGTATAATCTAATAAAACTTTTCCTTCCTCGGTCAATGTTACTCCTCTATTATTACGCACAAATAATCTAGCACCTAGTTCATCTTCTAAGCCCTTAATTCGCTGACTGACATTAGGTTGTACATAGCCCAATTTTTCTGCGGCTCTAGATACTGATTGCAGTTCTGCAACATGTTTAAAAATCCACAAATCATGACTTTCCAAGAATAACATTCCTCTCATTGGTATCATTTAAAATGATACCTTCTTCATTATTCAGAATTATACTCCTCATATTAATAAAAGCATAATAGAACATATAAATGAAACAAAGTAAGGAAGATTTAGAGTGGAATTAAAAGATAAAGTAGTTATTATAACAGGCGGTGGTACTGGTATTGGTAGAGCAACCGCTTTGAAATTAGCTGCTGCTGGTGCAAAAGTTGTTATTAATTATAGCCGATCGGGAAAAGAAGCTGCCGAAGTCGTCAATGAAATTACACAGAAAGGGGGAGCAGCATTTGCTTATAGAGCGAATGTAGCGATAGAAAACGAAGTGATCAATATGGTATCCCAAACTGTTTCAACATTTGGGAAGGTCGATGGTTTAGTAAACAATGCGAGTATTACGGCTCAAATAGCTATGGATGACTTAGTCGCCGTAACAGATGAAGTGTGGGATTCCCTTCTCAATGTAAATGTAAAAGGGATGTTTCATTGCATAAAAGCTGTTGTCCCTTATATGAAAAAGCAACAATCGGGTGTAATTGTTAATATAGGAAGCGTTGCAGGAACGACCGGAATAGGCTCATCTATCCCATATGCAGCAACAAAATCAGCAATCCACACAATGACAAGGTCGTTAGCGATCGCATTAGCACCTTATATCAGAGTGAATTGTATATCTCCTGGTGCAGTTGATACAAGGTGGTGGTCTGGTCATGAAGAAAAGATGTATAAACTTACAGGCAATTTACCACTTAAGAGAATTTCAACACCTAATGATATTGCAGAGGCTATTCTTTTTCAACTGACTCAAGAATCTGTTACAGGCCAAGTTTTTACAATCGATAATGGTCAAACACTTTAAACATCTTCTACAAACAATCGAGGCATGAAAGGATATTAGGGCAGAAGGATGTAGACTGAACAGTAAAATCAAAACAGTGGTAGTCTTGGACGAGAAAATAAAGTCCTAGACTTACCACTGCTTTACTGAACATTCGATCCGGTAGCACCCTTCCATCGGGCATTCGTCTGTGATTCCATTTATGCTTTGGTCTCTTCTTCAAGGATAAGTGCGTGAACAATTCCTGGACCGTGAACGCCAATGGTTAAGTCATTCTCAATATCGGCTGAACGGCTGGGACCGGAAATAAAGTGAACGCCCGCAGGCATTTTGACGTTATTCCATTTGTTGATTTCCTGTAGAGCTTCACCCATACGTGTTTTGATATTTTCAGTTCGAATGACAGCCATAAAAATGGTGGGCAGTAGGCTGAGAGAGCGGCCTTTTGACGCTGCTGAAGTCATTACGATTGTGCCAGTATGGGCAATAGCAAAATCTGCAATAGAAATCCCAATATCAGCATGCGCCGCTTTACTCAGCAAATCAGATTCTTCCTGTTTCCGCCATATCGTCATCTCTACACCATTAACTGAGCCGTCCTGGTGCATGCTTTGAAAAAGGGCGTGGTCTTCGTGAATGATTCGTTTTGCTTCAAAGGTTTGGACTACTTCAGCGATATATGAGCAAAGCGCTTCTGGAGAAGAAAAGCGTTTAGCGACACCACCAAGCATCTCCCAATTTTTAATAAATAGGTCTATTCTTTCATCAGAGCTGAGATGGTACATTTTCCAAAAGTCCGGAACACCGCGAACGGGTTGTGGGGGAGGAGTGGTCATCCGGCTTCTGCCTAACCGATTTGCGATCGTGTTGAAGAATTGTGCTTCTTTTTCACTGTGACTCATGTGTGTCCCCCCGTTTTTTCAGGATGTCGGCTAGACGATCTTTCATTTCCGGACCCATTTCTTGCAATTCAAACTGAAGTTCAGTATCAAGCGCTTTCCACGTATCCCGGAAGGAGTGTTGGGCAAGTTTTGGTGCATAACGATAGGTATTCCAACCCTTTAAAGGTCCGATTTTGGCTGTGATCACTCCACCTTTGACAAAAGGCTTTTGTCCCAGTTGGCTGATTCGCAGAATTCGATGGAACAGCCTGTGGTTGGAAGAAATAAATTTAAAGGCTTTCATTCCCAGTTGTTCCGCTTTCTTTGTCAAAGCTTCTTCCACATTTCGTCTACGCTGATAGACGAACATATCATGCAGCGGTATTTTGACGGGACAGGCTTCATAGCAGGCCCCACATAGGCTGGATGCATTCGCTAATTCCTTGTCTTCATGCAGGAGAGGAGTCAGTACGGCGCCAATCGGACCACTGTACACCCAACCATACGCATGTCCGCCTACATGTCGATAGACAGGGCAAGCATTTAGACATGCTCCGCAGCGGATGCAGTTTAAAACCTCCTGAAATTCGGGATCTCCCAGCTGCTTAGAACGGCCGTTGTCAATAATTACTACGTGTAACTCCTCTGGTCCGTCGGAGTCATCTGAGCGGCGAGGCCCATTTATCAACGACATGTATACCGTCAGCTTTTGCCCTGTAGCGGCACGCGGCAGCAAGGTAGCCATTACTTCAAGATCTTCCAAAGAGGGAATGATTCTTTCCATGCCCATGAAGGTGATCTGTGTTTTAGGAACCGTGCTTACCATGCGGGCATTTCCTTCATTGGAAAACAATGCAATGGAGCCTGTTTCCGCGATAGCAAAGTTGCATCCAGTCATCCCAATATCGGCCTCAAGGAATTTCTCCCGCAGCTTGGATCGGGCAAAGCCTGCCAGAACAGCAGTATCTGCTGGTAAGCGCTTTCCAGCCACGTTTGAAAATAGCTCTGCTACTTGCTCTTTGTTTTTGTGAATGGCGGGAATGATTATATGGGAGGGAGTCTCACCAGCGAGTTGAATAATATATTCTCCTAAGTCCGTTTCCACCACTTCGATTCCATGTTGTTCAAACACTTGATTAATATGCACTTCTTCAGAAAGCATCGATTTTGATTTGACAACGGATCGAGTATGTTTTTCTTTCACGATATTCATTGTGATTTCTATAGCTTCTTTGGCATCAGAGGCGAAATGTACATGCCCACCTAACGCTCGCACATTATTTACGAACAGCGACAGGTAGTAGTCTAAGTGTGCAATTGTATGCAGGCGAATCTGCCGTCCTTGTTCACGCCATTCTTCCCAGTTACCCAACTCGTCAGTTGCTGAAACTTTGTTTGTTCTTAGTCTTTCTGTTGTGAATTTTACGGCATTTCGTAAAAAATTATCGTTTAGTGCAGTTTGTGCGCGTTCATTTAAAGTTGCGGTTGAGGATGTTTTTGCGTTCATACCCTCTCTTTCACCCCTTCATACAATAGCTCTGCCAGATGCATTACGCGAATCGGATGTCCAGCATGGTGTAAACGTCCGGAGATATTTGTTAGACAGCCCATATCAAGGCCCACCAGGACTTCTGCTTTGGTTTCCAGCACATGTTCTGCTTTTTCCGTAACCATCGCACCGGAGATGTCGGAGACCTTTATGGCAAAAGTTCCTCCGAATCCGCAGCAATCTTCCGCAAAAGGAAGGGGCACGAACTCCAAGCCTTTTACCTGGGAGAGCAGAATGTGAGGCTCGTCTTTGACGCCAAGTAAACGGCTGCCGTGGCAGGAGGGATGATAGGTGACGCGGTGGGGGAAGAGGGCACCGATATCCGTCACCCCGAGCACATGAACGAGAAACTGCGAGAACTCATAGCTTTTACCAATGAGATCATGGGCCATTGCCAGATATTTCGGATCTTCTTTAAATAGAGTAGGGTAGTGGTGATGAATCATCCCGATACACGAACCGGATGGAGCAACCACAAAATCGCTGTCTGCGAATGCATGAATAATTGTTTTTGCGCCTTCTCTAGCGGTATCCCAAAACCCGCTGTTAAAAGCTGGTTGGCCGCAACACACTTGCAGTTCGGGAAAATCCAGCTTGATGCCATATCTGGCGAGAAGTCGTGCCATTGCTTCGCCCACTTTAGGATAAAAAGCATCTGATAGACAAGTAATAAACATTGATACTTTCATTCATTCAGCTCCCTTTCGAATGTGTTAGCCATAATGATCTATAATCTATATGGTCATGATGTCATCTGATGACTTGGTTAAAAAGAAAATGTTTGATCTTAATCAAACATCTCTTTTTCTACGCCAAGCAGGTGGTAGAGCATGGATTCTTCGGCTCTTTTTGAATTTTTGTTGGCGATCGCCTTGAAAATTTCCTTGTGTTCAGCCAGGAGCCGTTCCGGATTTCCTTTCGTTTGAAACATTTTTTCGCGGCTTGCCTTTAATGCCTTGCTCATGGTTTCAGATATGGATTGCATAATCGATTCCAGAACCGAGTTATGACAAGCTTTGGCGATTTCGTAATGAAATTTCCAGTCGGCCTTTTCTCCTAAATCTCCATTTGAAACTGCGGCTTCCATTTCTTTCAACGCATCCTCGATGCGTTGCAAATCTTCATTAGAACGTCTCTCGGCGGCCAGTTGAACGATTCCCGTCTCAATGATCTTCCGAACCTCCAAGAGTGACATGATGTCTTGTTCCGTGACAGGTTGAATCGGTTCAAATCCTGACAATACCTCATCTGGATTTAAGCGGGTGACAAAAGTACCTTCCCCCTGACGAATGGTCACAAGACCCATCGTTTTGAGTGCACTGATTGCCTCTCGCATGGTTGACTGACCGACTCCGAAAAGCTCGCTGAATTCGCGAAGAGAAGGCAGGCGATCTCCAGGTTTGTAAACTCCATTCATAATTTGATCTTTGATGTAGTCGGATACTTCTTCGTACGTTTTACGTACTTTGAATTTTGGTATCGCTTTCATTCTGCATTCACGCGTTACTTTCTTAGGGTCATCTGATGAGTTCATACTAGCTGAATTGTCAGTTAGTTGTCAAGGCTGCATTCTTTTTGGCATTGGTTGCGAGTGGAAAAGGGAAATCATTCAACTTTTAAACCACCAGTTTCGAATATTCAAAAAATACTTGTCAAAAAAAACAGGGGTACATATAATGAGAACTGTCGAATAGAAGACATCAGATGACCATATCAGATGGTGACACTTTGACTGTCGGGTAAATATAAGTTCGTAAGGGGGATATCAAGCCATTTTAAAATTTCATTTCCGAAACCGCTTTCAAATGAAAAGAATAAAAAAGAGGTGGAAACCATGACATGGACGCAAGTTTTTACTCCTGTTGGGGGGAGTCTCGGAATCTCTGCGCTTGTTGCGCTTATTCCCATTCTTTATTTTTTCTGGGCGCTTGCGATCAAACGTATGAAAGGCTATATGGCAGGGCTGACCACTTTACTGATGGTGATCCTAGTTGCCGTATTGGTGTATCGCATGCCTGCGGGAATAGCGATAATGTCTTCGGTGCAAGGAGCCGTTTATGGTATTCTACCCATCGGATGGATCATCATTTCCTCAGTATTTTTGTACAAGCTCACGGTGAAGACAGGGCAATTTGATATTATCCGCAGCTCTGTCTTATCGATCACGGAAGACCGCCGTCTGCAGGCGCTTCTTGTCGCCTTTTCTTTTGGAGCCTTTCTTGAAGGGGCTGCCGGTTTTGGCGCTCCTGTAGCGATTTCTGCTGCGCTTCTTGTCGGCTTGGGTTTTCATCCTTTGTATGCCGCGGGTCTTTGCCTAATTGCCAATACGGCACCGGTTGCTTTTGGCGCGATCGGAATTCCGATTATCGCCATGGAAGGTCCCACGGGCGTTCCAGCCATGGAAATATCCAAAATGGTCGGCCGCCAGCTGCCTATCCTATCTGTTTTTGTTCCCTTCTATCTGGTTGTGATCATGTCTGGATTTAAAAAGGCTCTTGAAGTGCTTCCAGCGATCCTAGTTTCCGGCATTTCTTTCTCCTTGACACAATACGTCACATCCAATTTTATGGGGCCGGAGCTTCCTGACATTTTATCTGCACTGGTTTCTTTGGTTGCGTTAACCTTGTTCTTAAAAGTTTGGAAACCGAAAACGATTTTCCGTTTTGCCTCGGAACAAGCAGCTACCGCAGAAGTAGCAGCCGCTTCACAAGCGATCAAGAACAGCAAAGCTCCCTTTACAACCGGACAAATATTCAAGGCATGGTCTCCCTTCCTGGTATTGACCGCCTTTATCTCTATCTGGGGGATTCCGACTGTGAAAAAAGCGCTGGTCGGCAAATATGAAGGGGCTAATCTTTTATTTAACTGTCTCAATCCCATTGGCAAAGCTTTAAGCTTCACGCCTGAGGTCCCTGGTCTGCATAACCTGATTATCGATGTGAATGGAAAACCGATTGCTGCTCTCTTCAAATTGGAAGTATTGGCAGCAGCCGGAACAGCGATATTGCTTGCTGCCATCGTAACCAAATTTATCGTCAGCATCTCTTGGAGAGATTGGCTTGCCACTTTTGGCGAGACATTGAACGAGCTGAAATTTCCGCTGCTCACGATTGCGTCTGTTGTCGGTTTTGCCTATGTTGCAAACGCTTCCGGAATGAGTACCACACTGGGGATGGCGTTGGCAGGCACGGGGATGTTATTCCCGTTCTTCTCTCCGTTCCTTGGCTGGTTAGGGGTGTTTATTACTGGCTCAGATACTTCTTCCAACCTGCTGTTTGGAAATCTGCAAAAAGTCACAGCAACTTCAGTGGGAATGGAACCTGTTTTGGCCCTTGCAGCCAATACGAGCGGTGGTGTAGCGGGTAAAATGATTTCGCCGCAGTCGATTGCCGTTGCCTGTGCTGCGGTAGGACTCGCCGGAAAAGAATCTGATTTATTCCGCTTTACAGTGAAACACAGTTTACTCTTGGTTGTAATAATCGGTATTATCACGTATTTGCAGTCCAATTTACTGTCATGGATGGTTCCATAAAAAATAGCGGGTGCTGAAATAGCACTCGCTGTTTTTTTATCCGTTCCAAACCATTTATGACCGTTGTTCAGGCACAGTGCTTTCCTGAGGGCGTTGTCAAAATCCCCGCAATCAGATGGCGGCAATATTGATTTTTATCTCCTTCTAGTAAAAACGGGATGTGAAGTTGTTCCAGTTCTCTTCGCTCCAACTGTTTCAGCCAATCCTGCTTGATGAACAACATCTTGTATCTCCATACTGTGAGGGACGCAGGATGACAGGCGTGCAGCATGTACAGCGGAAAACTGATCACTCTGCCAGCCTCAACCTGATGCATTGTTCCGTCGCACCAGGCGCTCGTTTCTCCTTCATCAATCGATCCGATCGAATATTCCTCATGAAAATGCTTCTGGTATGTCAAATCACTCTTCGTGCATTGTTTTGCTTCAAGGAAAGGCAAAGCTTCGTTTCGGTAAAAGGTTACATCTGGCATGGTATGGCTCCTCTCCCTAATGTTCTGAGAAAATAAATAGTTTTTGTGTCCGCTCTTACCTGAAATTCTTTCAATTATAGTAGTACTTCTCTGTCAAAGACAATTACACACTCATCGGAACTGGTTGCACCGGATCGCATATAACCATTGTGTCAATGAACTGCGGCGCCGAAAGAAGACCGAGAGAGTGGAGATCAGCGAGATTTGAGACATCCCCGTTAACCTGGTTCAACTCCGCGAAAAATAACGAGTATGCTACTGCAGGCTGGCACCCCTGTCGGAAATGCTTAGACAAAGGAGAAACCCCACATTTGTTGGGGTTTCTTACAGTATCGCTTCTTAATCTCACTTTTCTAAAAGAAAATAGAAAGTATTTTAACTAAATGCATCTTCTTTGTTACGACTAGATATTGTCTAAATGGAGAGATGCTTATGGATAGTTATAGAGGATGAGGTAGGGCTTGCAACCCGCAACTCAAGAAAACAGTGGGAGGTAGCGAAAGCCGTTCTGTTCTTAACCAGCAAAGATGCTTCTTTCATTACAGGCCCCAGTTTGATGTTTGTTGGTAGATGGGGGATACACTTCCGTTTAAAATACTGAAAATGTGGCTGTTCTCTTGTCCCGCTATGCTTCATCATATAGCAAGAACGAAAAAGGCATAGACGCCGTTTTTTACTTTGAATAAAACTTACTGGCTCATCAACCGGGAATCCTTTGGCAAGAGTAACGCGAGTATGCCAATCAACGGTAAGTACGCGCATAGTTGGATGACGAAGGCCACCCCGGTCTGGTCAATCAACCAGCCGAGCACAACCGAGCCAAGTCCGGCCATGCCGAACGAAAGACCGAAAAACAAACCTGCGATCGTCCCCACCTTGCCTGGAAGCATTTCCTGGGCATATACGATGATGACGGAAAAACCCGACATGAGAATGGCTCCAATCGCCAGGCACAGAAAAACAGAAGCGACCGGACCAGCGTAAGGCAGCCACAAAGAAAACGGTGCCGTTCCGAGAATCGAAAACCAGATGATCTTTTTTCGACCGAAACGATCTGCGAGCGGGCCTCCGAGCAAAGTACCCAACATTCCCGAAAATTGCAGGGCGAACAAGGACATCTGGGCGCTTTCCAGCGGCAGCTGATAACGTTCCATGTAATAAAACGAATAGAACCCTGTCATGCCCGCCAGATAAACGAACTTGGAAAACAGCAACATGATCAACGTACCCAGAACGAAAAATACGAAAACCTTGGGTCTCGTAAAATCACTTTCCCCAGAGGAGCGCCTCTCCGGCCTGTTCTGTAAATGGATTTGGCCGGTGTACCATCTGCTTACATACCGCTGAACCACGATGCCAATGAGGGCCAGCAACGTAAACCACAGAAACCCCAGCTGTCCCTGCGGCGAAATGATATATGCCGCCATTAGCGGGGCAAGAGCCTGTCCGGTGTTACCGCCAACCTGAAAGATCGATTGCGCGAGTCCTTTGCTGTTGCCTGCGGCAAGGTGTGCCACGCGGGATGATTCCGGGTGAAGCACAGAAGAGCCGACGCCTATGAATGCAGCGGAAACAATCAGCATCCATAAACCAGACGAGAAAGCAAGACCAATCATGCCAAGCAACGTGAAGACCATGCCCAAGGGCAGCAATGCCGGCATTGGTTTGCGGTCTGTATAAGAGCCGATCAGTGGCTGAAGTACCGATGCCGTCAGGTTAAGAGTAAACGCGACCCACCCAATTTGGGTAAAGCTGAGTTGCATCGATTTTTGAAAAATAGGAAATGCGGCAGGCACAATATTCTGCATTGCGTCATTAAGCAAATGTGCCATGCTGACTCCCAGTAGCATGAAGTTGGCGGTTTGTCTGGCCGTTCCAACTGTCGCAGGTTGAGACATTCATTTCACCTCTTTCTTTTTTCCTATCTTAACGATGGGCTGAAGAGCTTGTCGCCGTGATTATTGCTTTGAAATTGTGCAATAATTGCTATAATGAAAATAGGTGAGAATTATATGATTATTAAAGTCTCAACGCCGCATCTGGAACTATGGCAGATCGAAGGGGAATTCTCCAATCATCCGCATATTCACGAGAACGAGATCCAAATTACCATTCCGATATTTGGTCATTGCCAGTTCACGCTAGTAAATCGCCATTACAGGCTAGTGGACGGTGGCGGACTAGTGCAGCATCCAAAGGAGCAGCATTTTTTCGAGATCGGGTCGCAGTCGGGCGTACTCATTTTTAAAGTCAACCAAAACAGCTTGAAGGAGCTAACCGGACAAGAAGAATTTGAATTTGCGGTGCTGCAGAAATTCGACCCCAAATTTATGCGAGAGAAGTTCCGCAATTGGACGAACGCGCTTCTCACTTGCGACACAGCAGATCGGCTTGCACAGGAAGAATTGGAGTCGCAGGTGCTTTTTTACTTACTCGGCGCTTTAGCTGGCAACCACAAAAACGATCCCAATCCCACCGTGAGGATACCCGCCCACTATTCCGATCCGCAATTGGGAAAGGTTCTGGAATATATTCATGAGAACTATCGGAATGATATCCGGGTTGATACGCTTGCTTTCATGGCCCTGCAAAGCCGATATCATTTTATAAGGTCCTTTAAAGCGATGATGGGTGTCACACCATATCAGTACGTACTCCTGCTGCGAATGGAGGAGGCTAAAAGGCTTCTGAAAAGATCGATCCATTCTGTGACGAAGATTAGCTTCAGCCTCGGTTTTTCAAGCGTCAGCCAATTTCAAAGGACGTTTGTCAAAACGGTAGGCATGACACCTACGCAATTCCGGAACTTCAGTAATTGAAGAAAGAACCAGTGAGCCTTTGTGGCATCTCACTGGTTGAAAACTGGACCATTCGCTCCGATTAGAAAATTCCAACCCCTTTTATAAATCTAACCAGTTAGTTATATTTTAATGAACGAGGTTCAACATGGCAGAAAGAAAGAAAAAGAGGTATGACGCTGCCAGAACTAAGGAAATGATCCTTAACGCCGCGGAAGAAATGTTTGCTGCGCATGAGTTTTCTGCGACCCGAATTGATACGATGATCAGCTTGACTTTGAAGTATGGAAACGCGCGATTGATGTTAATGTAACGGGTGTTTTTCTTTGCAATTCGGCAAAGACTGGCTGTTTATTCACATGGTAGAGATAACAAGCCAAGGAGGATGAGATTGGCAAAACATCGCATGCGCATTCCAGTCGTTTCTTTAACCAACAGAAAATCAAGTCGAAGGTAGACCTGAAAGATATTTCTAACGTTACTGACATACTGTTGTCAGTAACGTTTTTATATAGTTACGTTAAGATGATTATATGGCAAAATACTTACTCATCCGTGATTCGGTGTACTTCATACAAACGTATAAATTTTAAAGAAGGAAGGGATAGGAACGATGCCGATGAATGTAACAATCGAGAAAAGTCGCTACTGGATTGGAGTTGTATCTGCTTCACATGTGAAAAGGGGGGTGCTGGGTGGATTCGCCCAGCTCTGCCATGGCAAGTCGGCACCATTGCGTCGGATGTCTCCTGGTGATTGGTTGATATACTACTCTCCACGAACAGACTTGTCTAAGGGGGAAGTGCTTCAAGCATTTACCGCCATTGGACAAGTGGCAGATGACAAAATCTACGAATATCCGATGTCCGAATCCTTTGTGCCGTATCGTCGGAATATCCGCTATATTCCGTGTCGCGAAGTGAAAATTGCCACTTTATTGGATCAGCTTACCTTCACGCGCGGGAATCGAAATTGGGGGTATCAATTCCGCTATGGTCACTTTGAAGTCGGGTTCGAAGATTTTCTGACGATTGCTGGCGCAATGATTGGCGATGTGGAAGGTATCCAGCATGACGTCGACAATCCGTATAAGCGGCAGGATTCTAAACCTACTAGACAAAATAGAGGTGAAGCAAATGACTGATCGTCCTACAAAAGAAAAGGCGGACATGGGCTATAACGGTAGCAATATGCATGGTTATCCCATCACAACTAAAAAAGTCCCCTTCAGGATAAAAGGCAGATGGTCACTTTGCCTTTTATCCTGAAGGGGATTCCTTTTGCGTTGAATTATTTGAGATATCAGTTTAATGATAGTAAAAACGCGAAATTAGTCGAGAAATTGGTTTTCTAATATTCCAACGAGTATATTATGCAACTTTTGACGAAGAAAATTTTGAGCATTATATTGGGTTTACGAACAAGGCTGAATTTTTTAACGCCACATGGTCAGAATTAAAGAACCGATTTCCTGTAAACTTAGTTGAATAGAGTATAGTACCTTGTTGGATAAATTCTAACAAGGTCCTCGAGTCTGTTAAGATTTTGTGTAAACTCATACAGTTATTTGCGAGAAATTCAATTACATGCTAAATGCCACCTATTTACATATGGAGTCAGAATCCGATACATATAAGAACAGCTATGATTGTCCCCGATGTACAGAGAAAATGCCGCCTGAGCCAATCGGTGAGAAGCTCTTAGACAGGGGCGAGTATTTAGACGGGTTATTGACAATATATAGGGAATTAAAGGAGAATCTAACATGAACATTTGGCCTAAGCCTTTCTTGGAGCCAGAAGTATTAAAACAGCGTCTGCTTATCCTGAGCGCACTGGATATCGTATTGTGTGAAGAGGAATGGCTGCGCCGATATCAGTTCGATCCGCACTGGGATGAAAACACGACATTCGCGAGCGTTAGCAACGGTTCAGGCGACGATCTTTACATCCTATTCACACCCGAGGGCGTCATTGTAAAAGGATTCGATCATGAATCGGAAATGAGTCCACATGCTAGGGAAGAATACGAGGTTTGGCCTGGTATCTATGAGCAAGTCCCTCCCGCATTGCTTCACCGTCTCAATGACGAAGCGTTGACCAAGGAGGAAGTTACTTTCTGCTTATGGCGAGAATCTGCTGATCACGTATGGAAAACGGGAGAGGTACATAATCCCCAAGGGCTGGATGACGGATCAGATTTTTTGCTTGGGATGCTATATGATAACCCAGAAGACTATCTGGAGTGGGCAGAGGACTACTACGAGGTGAAAGTCCCGCTTGATGTAATTGGTTATGTCTTTACGAATACTTCCATCACCAAAGAAATGATGATGGAGCTGAATCCAGAAGTTGATCTGGAAATGGCGATGAAGGAGCTTCAAGCAATCGGTTTTACAGTTGCGAAAAGTACGTCTTGACTCATACAAATACAATTAGGAAGAAGATGACGATATGCCAAAAGGTATGTATTCTCAAGGGGTTGCCGTCCTGTTGTCAACAGCGGTTCCGATTCACAAAATAGCAGACAGACTCAAGGATCAATTCGAAATTGCGAATATCATAGAAACGTCCGACCAATGGGTGTTCAGCGGCCCTAGCTTGCTTATTCCGTACCGTCCAGAAGTAAACGGATATATCCAGGTCGATGTCGTCGATAAGCCTTGGCCGGATAGTATGGGAGATCCGGCAGAAGATACGATGCTGTTTGGCGCTTGGTCGATGGGCTTTTTCGGACCGTTTACATTCTCGAATAACCTGGAGCGGGCAGCTCAGCAGTCGTGGGGATTTCCCGAAGGGCGGCAAGCCGCAACCGAGCATGGAGCGTTTATTCGAATCCGCTCTTCTTTCGTGTTGGGGGAGTCGGATGATCAGGCTCCAGTACTGCCTAAGGATTATGAGTCGCTCCCGGAGTTGATGACTGTCACCGCCATTGCAGAGTCGCTCTTGAAAATGCCAGAAGCTCTTTGCTTTTTTAATCCGAATGGAGAGTGCCTCGCGTCTGCCGAGCTGATGCAAGAGCTGAATCAACGTTATGAGCAAATCCAGCTTCTTCCGCTGGAGCTATGGTCCAATGTCCGGTTGTTCAATCTTCCAGAGGGATGGCTCTTGATGGATACCGTCGGCATGCAGCAGTTGGATGTGATCGATCATGAGGCGGTATTTAATGGGGATGCCTACGATCCGAATGAGGTTGCAAGTTTCCTACGTAATATATCGAACTATGTATACGAGAATGGTCCTGTTATCAATGACGGCGATACTACCGATGGGCCGGGTGAAGAAATTTGGAAGTGTGTCTTGTTGGAGGAAGGGTTGGCAAGTCCTCCGCGTGATGTGCTTCGCTGGTATCCGTTGGATGGAAGGGAAAAACCTGCGGGATTGGAATAATTGCGTGATCACTCGGGAGACCAGAGGAACTTGATAGGAAAAAGCACGACCATACCCCTGTTTCAGGGCATTGTCGTGCTTTTATTTATTAGTATGAGAATGTAAGAGAAGTCAGGCTCACTGTACCTACTTATTTGATAATCTCCTCGTAGATCAGTTTGCCGTCATGTGTATACACGCCGATCTTTTTAGTCCCTGAGATGGTGTACTCGATGGCGACTGTCTCATTCGTAGGGGTGATCAACAATTGATGTGGAAAGTTGAAGCTTTTATTGTTAGCTGTGTTCGCAATGATCTGGGAATCAGTATGAAACAATTGTCCCGTCTGCTTGAGTTCTTTCATTTGTTCTGGCTTATTTAGCACATATTGTTGCGGGGTGACGACTTTATCTGCCGCATTTATTTTGGTAAAGGTATATTGCTTGTTGGTTTTCGTCACTGCCAGGAAATGACCATCGGAGGTTGGGCGGATAAACGCATACTTTTTGGACACAATGAGTCCCTTTTTATTCATTAGCACATAAAATTCTTCGTTCCCCAGCTTGCCTGAGACAATGAATGCTCCACTGTGCATATTCGATTCGACTTTATAGTTACGGGAAGGCTTCAGCATAATTTTGCCTTCATTACTGATAAAATGCGTTTGGCCGTTTATTTTCACACGATGCCAGCCTTCACCATATCCGAAATATTCATCAAAAAATGGCTTGCTCAGTATTTTTCCATGAATATTTCTCATGCCCAACTTGTAGTATTCATCCCCTTTTGCGTCTTTTACCAGTCCACCATAGGGCAAGTAATACGGATCAAACGTTTTCGTAGTCGGTTCGGCTAAGTAGATTGGATGATCCGCGTCCGGAAACTTCTTGGTAATTTTCCCTGTTTTGGCATTGTACAGATACGGCAGGTTTCCTGGATAGTCTGTGCCCGTAAACCATTCCCCATGTATCTGCTTGAAAGAGCCAATATCGCAACAAGTAGTCATTTTCTTAACATTGCCCTGTTTATCGTAAAGGAAATAGTCCATATGTTTAAAAAAGGGGGAATCAAAATAATATCCGTATCCATTTTGGAGCGGGTACACTTCACTTTTATAAGCGAGGTAATTGCTTATTATTACTTTTCCAGACGGTGAAACCAATGACATGGTGTAACTCTTTGGAGGTGAATCATACTTGTAAAGTGGTTGCTTCGTGAAAAGAAAGAATGGCTCTGTCAAATGAGACGGTATTTGCAGGTTTTGATACACCACTGGTAATTGCGGTTCTCTTGATGGGTCCTGCTGCTCTTCGGCCTTGATTGGCGAAGTAGAGAAGAACGTGAGTAACAGAACGAGCATGGTTTTTAATAGGGTAGAAAATTTCACGATAGGAATTCCTTTCTAGTAGCTTGATGAGTTGGGCCTTAACGAATGACGTTTCAACTGTTACAAATGTTACCATTGTTGGTGTAAAAATTAAATCTAAAGTCTCGAAAGGAGGCTACGAATATGCCTGGCGGTGACAAATTGTCAGAAACAGCGAAGGCTTTTGTTCAGCAATGTACAAGAAGGAAAACCATTACGGACAGAGAGCAAGTAAAAAAAATCCTACAACAGAAGGGCATTCCAGCTTTTGATGCTTTGTTGGATGTGCAGGAAAAGTACGGCGGTTTGAGCTATTCATTTGGAGGAGAGATCGACAATCGTTTTTGCATCGATTTATGGGGGAGCTTTGCGCATCGAGATGGAGAGGAACGGAGAATACCCGAGGTATTAAATTATGAAGGACAAACGGTGGTAGAGTGCTTTCATGTGATGGATGATCGGTTGAGTAAGGCTGGTTATATAGATGAGAACGGCAAGCTGTATACGCTACACTACACTACGTTTCAAGTATTTGCTGAAAATATCGAGGAACTGCTAGAGAGTAAAAGTGTTAAGTACAGTCTGCTACGAGAGAAAAAACAATGGGTAGTAAAATGGATAGAACAGTCAGACGTTGCGCATTGGCTCTCACGTATAGAACAGAAACCGATTCTTATTGAGCGGGCGAGTCAGGGTTATCAAAAATGGTGGAAGAGCCACGATGGCAGGTTATACGTTCATGTTCGAAATGGAATGGGAATATATGCGGTGGCTTATGCGATGGAAGTCGCTGATCTTACGCAGCTCGACCTTAGCAGTTATTTCATTCTACGTGGGTTTCCGTTTGATTGCTCTTACCAATATAATCGTGAACGTGCTGAAGTCAAGAATACGATGGAAATGTTTCATTTTCAATCTCGTTTATATAAAACCTGCGATTATTCCATGATCACCGTTCCTCAGGTAAAGGAAGCGAAAGACATCTATTTGTATGTAACGGGACAGAAAAACTACCAGAGAGAGCGACCAATCGAAGACTTTTTATTGAAATTTCCAGCGCTTGAGCTGCCTATCGAAGATTTTGATCATAGTCTGCTGGAATTTGCTTTGTGCAACGGAGATGAACGGATTCTAAAGCTGATCACGTATATAGCCAACCTGGCAAACCACCATAGCCATAGAAGTACTTTAGCTGAGAATAACGTGGTTTATTTACTGTTCCATGAATATTTGCGACGGATCCACGTATTCATCGAAACTCATCCAATGAATGTTCATCCATTGTACTTTCATCCTTATCGTGCAGCAGGTGTACCAGCCGAGCATGATATCGCAAAGAAAAATACAGTCGTGGCAAGAATGAGGGGTAACCGTGTTCAATCCGTTAGTGAGCTAACGTTATACTATATGACTTGTGCCAAAGAAGGAAATGAGATCGCTGCTCACATCTATCGAATCTATGAACCTTTACTTTTACTATATGCACTCGAAGGAAGTATACGTGTAGATCATGGGCTTATTGAGGTTGGCGGTAACACCTTTCATCCCTCAAGTTGGCAGGCGAGGGCTGGTAAAGATCCATTCGATGTGTATCACAGAACAGCTGAAGCCTGGAGAAATCGGAATGTAGAGTTTGCCATTGATCAAATCAAACGCGTGAAATGGGATAAGAAAATCGGGAATACGGTGGAGCGGGACTTTGGTAAATCAAAGAGAAGTGGCGAAGCGTTGAAAGCTGCGTTTACACGTTTAGAAAGACGTCTAGGAGATGCTCTTTCTGAATCGCCTTTCGCTTCTGTTCATACTGATCAAATCCTGTCAAAGCTATGCTATGATTACCCGTTGTTACAGACTGATGACGGCACCATCGCTTACTCGATTTGCCAACGATATCTAGAGTGGGCTCATTTAGTGGACCGAAAACATCCTGTCGCAACCAAAAGCCCGTGTTTGTACGAACCATTCATTGAAATGCTATATGAAGAGGATCAAATCGAGAAATGGGAAAGCAAGGCGATGAATTTGATTCGGCTCATGGAACTGGAATCCATAGAAAAGTATGCAGAAGTATTACGAAAGAAGAATGTCTGAGATAACGAATTCCATACTTTATGGCTATACATATGATAATTGTTCGTTTTTTAAGAAAGCCTTTTGCTCGTTGTTAAAAAAATTACGGGGGTAATACTTTTAGGTGGACCATTTGATCACCTTAAATCCGAACATTGTCATCATAGAAGAGGGTTCGAAAATGTCTAATGGTCGTCCAATCAAAACCGCTTTCTGATTACATTCCCTGGAAGCGAAATCCGACAGAGCGTAGACAACCCCAAATACCCAAACAACGGATACAAAAACATGAGCAACTGACTATACCCAATCAGGCACAAAACGAAAGCAGTAGAAAACAAATACAAGTAAAGCCGCGTTTCCGGAACGTCCAATAATTCACGCAGCTGCTGACCAATCCCGAACACGTTGGAAATCAGCGTGGTAAAAATCTCGGAGTAGAGCACGAAAACAAAGAACAGCTGGAGCCATTCATTCCATTGCTCCGTTACAAAAAGAATCGGGATATTCATGAGACGGACATCGTCCCAGTTGGCCAACATGGCAGTATGGACGACGAGGAGCATGAATCCAAGCACGACTCCGCCAATAACGGCTGCCCGTAACAAAACAACCTTGTTGCGGATTGCATAGCCGATCGGGATGAGAACGGATTGGGCCATGGCTAGATTAAAGGACACGTATAAGACTGTCTTCCATAAGAAGGAGTAATCAGATGGGGTCGAGAGCGGCATGGGAGATTCTGCAGTGCCATCCAGCAAAATGAGTAAAGCGAACAATACCATGGACGGAACGACTATCGCATTCACGACGAGTAACTGCTCCAACCCTTTTCGCAGAAGCAACAGGGCGAACAGAACGGTGGCGACGGTCCCGACCAAATACGGAATGTCGAACTGTTCTTCCAAGACCGAGCCTGCTCCTGCCAACATGACAGTCGTGACGCCAAAAAGGGTGAGAAATACCAAAATATTCATCGTACGACCGATCATCGGTCCAAACAGTTTTTGATTAAAGGATTCATAGGAGGGTGTGCGCAAATGATGAGCGATTAGCATCATCTTGTAGCCCAGCCAAACAAAAAGAGAGGTGGCGAGCAGGATGCCGATTGTTCCGGCATGGCCGTAGGCAGTGAAAAACGCGAGGATTTCTTGACCGCTCGCAAACCCGGCGCCTACGACGGTTCCAATGTACGTTGCTGCGACTTGGATACTTTTTCCCCACAACTTCATACTGGTTTTTTCCTTTCCCATCCAAATAGAGGCTAGTACAAGTGTATGAGTCTCGGAGAAAAACAGAATGAGAAAACGCGTCTATCTAATCAAACACCCCATGAAAAAAGCGAATGGCTTGTGACCATTCGCTTTTTCGTATAGATACTGACATTTTACAAAAGAAACATCGCCGCGATTGTCGTGACCAAAAGCCCAATCGCCACGGGATACAAATTTCGTCTTGCCAGCTCAAAAGGGTCTACTCCACAAATGGCTGCAGCAGGAATCAATGCCCAAGGAATGATCGTTCCACCACCGACCCAGATAGCGGCAATTTGACCGAGTGCAGTTAACATAGCGGCACCGGCACCGAGAGCAGTTGCGAATAGTTGAGCCAAAGAGCCAGCCAGTGTAATCCCGGAGAAGCCTGAGCCATCCAGCCCTGTAATGACACCTACTGCGGATACAGTGAGAGCAGCTACTTCCTTGCTAATGGGAATCGTCTGTGCAAGCGCCACGCCGAGGTCATTCACGATTCCGTGTGAACCCTGCGGCAGGACCTCCCCAAACACCTTGATAAACCCACTGTCGCCCATATAAAAGAACGCAGCAATCGGAATGACCGGACCAAATACTTTAAACCCGAACTGAAAGCCTTGAATGAGATGTGTGGTTACCTGCTCGAGACCACTTTTCTTGTGCGCGAGCATCGTTGCGATGACGAGAATGAGCAAGGCAGTTCCGCCCACAAGCGCCGTTGCATCACCACCGTGTAAATCAAAAGCAAACATGGCCACGACATCGAGAACAAATAATACCGGTACGAGTCCAGCCAACGTACGCCGCACGCCATCTGACAAAGGGACTCGTGCGGAAGTAAAAACTGCATCGGGCACGACAGTCTCTTTGGGAGACGCAAGCACGCCGAGCTTCATGTCTTTTTTCAAATACCAGAACGCGATTGCAGTAGTCACGACGCCCATAATAATCACAAGAGGGACACTGGCCGAAATCACGTCCGTGACAGGAATTCCTGCGGCTTTGGCGGTTAAAGTGGGGGCGCCTTGAATAATATAATCACCGGACAGTGCAATCCCATGTCCAAACAAGTTCATCGAAACGGCGACACCCATTGCCGGCAGGCCAGCGCGCAATGCGACGGGCAACATGACAGCACCGATCAGGGCGACAGCTGGAGAAGGCCAGAAAAACCAGGAAATGACCATCATGACGATCCCGATGACCCAATAAGCCAATGTTGGATTTCGAATCAAATGGGTCATCGGTCGAATCATCGTTTCATTTACGCCTGTATCGGTCAAAACGTGACTCATCGCAACGATGATGCAGATGACTAAAATCGTCGGTAATAGCTCGGTAATCGCATAGATGAAGCTGCCGAATATTCCACCGACGGCTGTTGTCACAGAGCCTGTCGCGACGAAGCCGATGATTGCTATGCCTACGATACTAATCAGACTCGTATCTTTTCGAAAAACCATTACGAGAATAATGCCGATCACGAACAAGACATACACACCATGTATCCACAAAAGCTCGATTCCCATGTCGCACCCTCCTTCTTCGTTACTCCGATGGAAGTACCTTGTTGTCACAACATATGCGAAAAATAGGCCATGGGTGAACGCACATCACAGAGCAGACGACTGAACCAACTGGAAACTGGCATTTTTGTCCACGATATGCCACTATTAATGAATGACGTACATTTGGGTTCCAAGCAAGAGAGGGGGATCGGCACATCGACGTTCGTAATCAGTCCGTCGTGCAGCCAACTACGATGAATTCGACTACACCCATCCAACGTAAAATGGACCAGGCAATTGAGCTTTTGGAGCGCCGTTTCCTGGAAAGAAGTGAACTGATTCGCCTTTTAATGCTGGGCATCATGAGCGGGGAAAATACTTTGTTAATCGGTCCGCCGGGAACAGCGAAGTCTCAGTTGGCACGATCAGTCTCTCAGCTTTTTGGATCGGAACATTGGTTCGAGTATTTGCTTACCCGTTTTACGACTCCTGATGAGATATTCGGTCCAGTCTCTCTTCAGCAATTGAAACTGGATCAATACGTACGAAAAACAGCTGGTTATTTACCCAACGCTCAGTTTGCGTTTTTAGACGAAATTTTCAAAGCGAACAGCGCGATTCTGAATGCGCTGCTTTCTATATTGAACGAACGAGTTTATTTCAATGGCAGAGAAAAAGAGGAAGTTCCGTTGCAGTTTTTAATCGCTGCATCGAATGAGCTTCCGGATGACGATGATCAATTGACTGCTCTTTATGACCGCTTCCTGTTCCGTTATGAGGTTCACTATTTGAAGCAGGCGTCCAGCTACGAGCGCATGTTTTCTTTGCCAACGACGCCTCTTCCTGTTGTGTTCTCACTGTATGACGTGAAGGATATTCAAGTAGCAGCGAAGCAAGTGGTCATTCCAGAAACCATCATTTATTTTCTGTACCGCCTCAAACAAGACTTGGAAGCAAAAGAGTATGTGCTCTCCGACCGCCGTTGGAGCAAAATCGCGCATGTATGGCGTACTTCTGCTTCCTTGCATGGACGTGAGCAAGTGACGATCTGGGACACGGTTTTCACTCCGCATATGCTGTGGAATGTCCCTGAGGATTTACCTGTTATGCAGGAAGCGTTTGAACAACAATTTACGGAAATGCTGAAGAATGATATGGAGAATGAATTACCACTCCAACGCTTCGGACAAATTGCAGATAAATGGAAGGAAAAAGAATCGGAGCTGCATGCTTTCCAGTTTAAAAAAGAAGTGGGCGCAAAGCTGGGCAAGGAAGCGATGGAGCGCAATGTCCGGTTGTTGGAGGAGAGTCGCGAAGAAGTAGAAGAGACGGCACGAGACTTGCGTAATCGTCTTATTCAGTGGGAGAAGCGGGAGCACGATCTGCATGCCTATGTCCTGGAAAAAAACCGCTTGATTCCTCATGCAGAAAAATACGCAGTTAAATATTCGTATCTGCGAATTGAAGGCGAACGGATTTTACAACAACTCCAGCGCACGTATCGGACGATTTTTGACAAGGAAATCCCCGGGGCGGATTATGATTTTACGTTGTAGGGGGTAGCTCGTATGATCATTCGCGCTAGTGGTGTTGATCGTTATGTATTTGAAACATACCTCGCCTCTTCGCGCACGGCTCAGGAATGGGTTCATGAAGCGCAGGCACGAGCAGCATGGTTTGATTTGGATCTCTTGGCTGACTTTTTCCTCGTCTTTTATTTGGAAAAGCCGGAGATCGATCTGACGCAAGAATCCACTCCTTTTCATCATTGGATGATTCGTACGCTCATGAAGCAGTATTTTACACGCATGATTCATCCGCGGACAGTCGGGCAGGAAAGTGCGTCGTTCAAAACCGCAATCAAGGCCTTGCTGTGGCTGACAGAGACGTTTTCCGAGGAAGTGAAGCAGCGGGAGAAGGATCAACGGCCCTCTCCGCTCTTAACTGGCTTGAAAGACCAGCAAGGCCAGGAGGGAAGTCAACAAGCCCAGCTTTCCGAGCTACTGACAGAAAAACAAAAGGCCAAGCTCGAGTTAGTCGGTTATACCCTTCAACAGGGGAAGCGCGTCGTGGAGGATAAGCAGGAAGCCATGGACACCAAACCGTTAGTGCGGGCAGAGGTACTGTCCTTGCAAAATCGCATTACCGAGCTGCAAGAAGAAATGAAAGTACAGTTCACGAAACGGACTAAGCTTCTGCAAAAGGTAAAAAAATTGGAGGGGGAGCTCGTCCAACGCGAAAAGCAGCTAGATCGATTGCAAAAGCAAGAGAAGGAAGCGATCGCCGCTTTTGAAAAAGAGCTGGGACAATGGCTGGAGCAATCGTTAAAGGCGACGCTATCCACTGAGGAACTCGATACGCTTTTTGTCGAAGAGGTATTTACGGCCAGTCAGCGTTTTGCCAACCGAAGCTGGGGGCATGAGTTAGGAAAGCTGCGGAGGCAAAGCTTTGAGCAGTATTTGAAATGGATTGAGAAATTGAAGCGCCATCCGGATCTGGTCGCTTTTCTAAACGAGGTAGGTAGGCAAGTCCATCGCTTTCGTGTAAAGCGCAAAGAAATTCGCTCCAAACATTTTCCAGAGGAATACTATGATTTGCGACAATCGGGCGATATTGCACACATGCTGCCTGGTGAAGCTGTGCTTCTCGCTGATCCGGACTTTGAGAATTACTTCATGCTCAAATGGCTGGAGCAAAAGCTCATGACCTACGATACCTCGGGATGGGTAGAAGAGCCGCCAAAGGGTCCGGTGATCTGCATGCTGGACACATCCCATTCGATGCGGGGAAGTAAGCTGCGGCTTGCGCAAATTTTCATCATGACGTTTGCTGCCCTCTCGATGCTGGAAAAGCGCGATTTTATCCTCCTCTTGTTCGGGGCAAAAGGAGAGATTAAGGAGCAACCGCTCTATCACAAGAAGCCAGATTGGCCTGCCTTTTACGGCCTGGCGCAAATGGCGTTTGGCGGTGGGACTCACTTTGACGCTCCGATGAAGCGAGCCATCGAGCTGGTTGAAAAGGAACAGGCGTGGCGTGGAGCAGATTTTGTAATGGTAACGGATGGAATTGGAGGAATTTCTCCTTATGTCCAAGAAAAACTCATCTTTTTGGGCCAGCATAAACAAGTTCGCTTGCACAGCTTGATTGTGGGTTCTGCGAGGCAGCATCTCGTACAAGCGTATGATTTGCTGGGCGTTTCTCATCGCGTCAAATTTGCGACGAGCTGGGAAGCGGATGGGGAGGAGAATACAGGGCTGCTCCTAGATGTTTTTCAAACAGCCAAATAAGTTGTTCGACGCACTTCCAAATCTCGTCTCACTCGTGGGACGGGATTTTTTCATTTCGCTTAAGAAAAATTTTAACTCTTACCCACTGTTTTCTTTAATTGTTTCGCCTATGCTGAGCGTAACCAATAAAATAGCAGAAGGAGGACTCTATGGAGAGACTGATTAAGCTGGCCAAGCTTATACAGGGAGCCAATGTATTATTTTCAAATATTGCACGAAAAGAGCTAAAAACAAATGAAATCAATTGGCAACAAGTATTGATTCTCGAAATTCTTGAAAACGGGCCAAAAACAATGGGGGACCTTAGTAAGGCTGTTGATTTGTCAAACAGTACAACTTCAGGCTTAATTAGTAGGCTGGAGGAGGAAAATTTGGTACGAAGGTACCGAGACCAAATGGATCGCCGGATTGTGTGGGTTTCACTGACGGAGCGATTATGCAGTGCATAAAGAAATCGGCTGAAAAAAAGGGGTAGTCCGCTTCTTCTCAGCCGATGCTCATGACCCCAATTAGCCAACTCTCGCGGCCATCGTACGTCCGAATTCAAGCTCGTCGAATTTGTTCTGAACGACTTGACGATCGTATTCCCATAGGGCATCCTCCAGCGCATACTCCACCGGAACATCCCGAATAATCGTAGCCAGTTTTCTGCTCAAGTATACCTGATCGCGATTTTCTTCCAGCTTGCTGCGCATTTTAGGCGTACAGTTTGCCAGATTTACATATAGGTTGTCCAGATCACCATGCTCGGTAATCAATTTTGTCGCTGTTTTCTCACCAATTCCTGGGCAGCCTGGGATACAGTCAGAGGCATCTCCCATTAAAGCTTTGACATCCACGACCTGTTCAGGTGTAATTCCACGCAATGCCAAGAGACTCGCAGGATTATAATGCTCGTGTTTACCGCCATTTTTCAGGATTTTTACACTCACTCGCTCAGATATGAGCTGCAAGCTATCGTAATCACCTGTCGCAATGATGACCTCGTGTCCTTCTTCGGAAAGACGTGTGGAGAGCGTGCCCAATACATCATCGCCTTCAAAGCCAGGGCAACCCAAGTTCGGAACCGAGAATGCATCCGTTACTTCTTTTACCAAATCGAATTGTGGAATGAGCTCATCCGGTGCCGCTTGGCGATTTGATTTATAGCCGTCATACCATTGACTGCGCACCAAAGACTCGCGCGAAGCGACATCCCAGCCCACTACGAGATGAGAAGGACGTGTCAACTCTGCGTAATCGAGCATCATTTTTGTAAATCCATAAACCGCATTTGTGTACACACCTGTTGAAGTCTGGCGATAGGCTCCACCCCAAGCAGAACCATAAAAGGCGCGAAATAAAAAGCTCATACCATCGATGAGCAGTACTTTTCCAGAATCACTCACAAAACCTTGCCCCTCTCACTACCAAACTATACGCACCATTATAGCATAAAGGAGCGGGACAACCTTGTCAGATTTTACAACAGAAATATCGGGAGAAAACGTGTATGTACTTTTCTTGCGGTGGGATGATAGTACCACAAGAGGTCAACAACCACCTCTTGAAAATCAACTTCCGGTCTCAAGGCGAGAAGCAACAAGCTGACGGTTCAAATCCGTCCCGGGAGAAAAAACCGCGTCGGGAGGAATCAATCATGGCTAACAACAACTCGGGCAGCAACAACCTGGTAGTTCCTCAAGCGAACCAAGCTTTGGATCAACTGAAGTATGAGATTGCATCTGAATTCGGTGTAAATCTCGGACCAGACACTACTTCTCGCCAAAACGGTTCTGTTGGTGGAGAAATTACTAAGCGCCTGGTGAGCTTCGCAGAGCAACAATTGGCAGGTCGTCAAGTCTAACGTTCAGACAAGTAAATAGCTGGATGAAGAGAGGTCCCTTTTTAGGGGCCTTTCTATGTTTGCCATGAATAGCCCTTTTCTTTCCTGTGTGGTGCAAACACACAAGCACAATCGCGGACTAGTCATATGGTGTAACGAACAGTTAACTATCCTCGTTTGTCCAGTGGAAAGGAGCGACGTCCGGCTATGAAGAAAAAAGAAGTCAAGCAGCTTTTAAAAAAGCATCCCGAATTTGAAGCATGGGTCCTCGAAGATTCCATGCGGATTAGAGCGGTTAAAAGCAACCCCGGTATGGCGGAAGAATTGTTTAAAAGATGGAACGAACGCAAAAAAGGGTTACTTGATTTTGAAGGCATCTCACAAAAAACCAAACGTGCAAGCGAAATGCTGACAGGCGTGCAATCCATCATGGAAATGATGTCGGATTATTCGAAGAAACAGTAAAAATACATTTGGAATGATTGGAGAAGGCTAGCTCATTAGCCTTCTTTTTCTTTTTCCTTTCAGGGTGTGTTTTGTTATACTAGAAAATGGGAGGGAGCATGTCTATGTTCAAATCAATGGTTAGTCTCATGTTGGCCACAGCATTGACGCTCGTCCCTGGGACAAGCATATTCAGCCAGGCAGTAGAAGGAGTTTACGCCCAAACGACGAAACAACAACCAGCGATTAGCGTAACGCCAGCCAAAACATATCCTGGGGACGTTATTTTTGTACGCAGTAAAGAGCCACAAACCGTAACGGTATTCTCTCAGAACTATCAATTGCAAAAGACACAGGATGAGTATGCCCGGTTTATCCCGATTCCTTTTAACACGAAAGCAGGGACCTATAAAGTTACATCTGCAGACAAAAAACTTTCCGTAACGGTGACAATCGCACCGAAAAAATTTGAAGTAGACAAGCTTACGGTAAGTAAACAGCTCAACAACATGCGACAGGATACAAAACGAATCAATGCAGATCAAAAAAAGATCAATGCAGCTAGATCAAACTCGCGAGCGATTCCGTATTTCTCGGAGCCGTTTCAACAGCCAGCAGTCGGAAAA
This sequence comes from Brevibacillus brevis NBRC 100599, assembly GCF_000010165.1. Classification (NCBI taxonomy): domain Bacteria; kingdom Bacillati; phylum Bacillota; class Bacilli; order Caryophanales; family Paenibacillaceae; genus Brevibacillus; species Brevibacillus brevis. The sequence goes on along the minus strand of NC_012491.1, from coordinate 3,214,958 downwards.
TTAACGACTCCATTCGGTTACCAGCGTGTAGTAAACGGTGTACCAGCCAACAGACACGCGGCGATTGACATCGCGAACAAAACAGGTACGCCAATTGGGGCGAGCAACCACGGAAAAGTGGTTCTGGCCGACTCTTTATACTTAACAGGCAATACCATCATCATCGATCACGGGTTAAATATTTTTTCCATCTATGCTCACTTGTCCAAGCTAGATGTAAAGACAGGGCAAGAAGTGAAACAGGGACAGGTGATTGGACAAATGGGTAGCACCGGTTTTTCTACAGGTCCTCACCTTCATTACGGCATGTTAGTAGGTAATACGTATGTAAATCCGCAGCCGTTTTTTGATGCATCACCTTTCCTCTGGAAGTAATTTGGAGGTGTCTTTATGAGAGTCACAAATGTGCCAAGCAAAGTACTCAACAACATGGTTCATTTCTTGGCGCCGTATGAACAGGCAGTTGAAGAGCTAAAGTTAAAACTAAAAGGAATTAAATATGGCTTTCAAAAAAGCGGCCGTTATTCTCCTATTGAATTCGTTGTCGGACGAGTGAAAAAAGTCGACAGTTTAGTAAAGAAGGCAAATGAAAAAGGAATCGACTTTTTGGTAGATCATTGGCAAAGTGACGTCGCCAGGGAAGTCCAGGATATCGCGGGCCTTCGAGTCGTATGCCGCTATGTAGACGACGTGCGCGAGGTGCTGCAGTTGTTGCAGGAGCGGGAGGATATTGTCATTCACGATGTCAAAGACTATATAGCAGCTCCGAAGGAATCCGGCTACAGAAGTATTCACATGATCGTTTCGTATACGGTCTACCACGGCAGCGAAAAGAGAACACTTTTTTGTGAGATCCAAATCCGTACATTGGGAATGAACTTCTGGGCGACAAATGAACATGAACTGCGTTACAAATATGCGGGCAACATTCCGGCAGACGTGTTGCAGCAGCTTCATGAAGCGTCTGTAATCACACATCAGCTCGACGTGTTGATGAACAATTTGCGCCAAGAAATTCTCACACCGGCAGAAGTTGATACGACACTGGAAGAAAAACTGGAAGAAATATTTTCTTTGTACGTCAAGCAGGATTTGGATTCCGCCGCAGCTTTGTACAGGGAACATGTCAGTGGTTTCGAAGAGGCTTTTGCGGACAATCCTAAGTTTAAAATGATTCACGATTTGTTGGGAATACGGTTGAAATAACGTCTCTAGTTGTCTACAGACCAAATGTAACCTGAAAAAACGCGACAAAGTAGGAAAGGATATAGACTAACATGCGCTTTTTACTAACGAACCTACTCGTTGTGGTGATGGTCTTGTTCAACCTAGGCATGCCTTCCGCTTTTGCCGAGGAGTCATCAAGCCTGGAGCCTAACACTCTCATTGGACAATCAGCCATTCTGATTGATGCTACAACGGGACAAGTCTTGTTTGAAAAGAACCCTCATGAGAAGTTGTACCCTGCTAGTATTACGAAAATCGCAACAGGTATTTACGCGATAGAAAAAGGGAATCTGGATGACACTGTCACCGTCTCAAAAAAAGCACGTCGTGAAGAAGGGACACGTGTTTATTTAGAGGAGGGAGAAAAGATTACCCTCCGCAATTTGTTGTACGGACTGCTCATGAATTCGGGCAACGACGCTGGTACAGCGATTGCGGAGCATATGAGCCAGACGACAGAGCGTTTTGCAGTGGATTTGAACGCCTATTTGAAAGAAAAAGTAGGGGTCACCGAAACGAATTTTGCCAATCCACACGGACTACATGACCCGAATCATTACACGACTGCCGCTGACATGGCCAAAATATCGCGGTACGCGATGAAAAACCCCGTATTTAGGGAAATTGTCGGTACCAAGCGGCTACCGTGGCATGGACAAACGTGGGAAACAGTGCTAGTGAATCATAACAAGCTCCTGCGCGAATACGAAGGGGCGACTGGCATCAAAAACGGGTTTACAGATCAGGCGATGCATACGCTGGTAGGCTCTGCCAAGCGTGGAGAAACAGAGCTCATCGCTGTCACAATGAAGGCGTCTACTAGTGCAAATGCATACAAAGATATAAAAAAGCTACTGGACTTTGGCTTTCAAGGATTTGAGACCAAATTCATTGCCAAAAAAGGAGATTCTTTTTCAGAAGTAGCTGTTCCTGGCAATACCTCGGTTGTGACTTTTACAGCCAAGGAAGATTTGTATGCGACGGTTCCCAAAGGGGTGGAGCCTTTGGTAGAGCTAAAAACAGATGGGAGTCTGTCTGTCCACGCTGGCAAGCTAGCCATCTCTTATCCGTTGCTTCGCCATGATCCGCCTGCGCCAGCTCCTGCTACTATATTTGGGGATTCAGAAAGTGGCAACCCACATCCACTGGCGCGCTATAGCGTATTAATCGTCTGGTTAGGAATGAACCTTTTCTTAATCGCGTATACGTTTTCCCGTGTCCAGAGGAATAAACGAATTCGCGAGCGCAGTCTGCAACGGCGGTTCTACTAATACAAAAATGAGAATCCAAACAGGACGTAGCACCATGCGCGTCCTGTTTTTTAGTTAGGTCAACTGTGGGGGATAGATGCCGTGTACAATTGTGGAAAATGAGCGTACATTAGAGAAAGAACTTTTCTCTGGTGAGGGGGAGTGAGATGGACAACCGAATCTATGATCGCCCTGCCGTGTCCGTCATCATCCCAATGAGTGACAACGCCAGGAATATGACGAAACTACTCTCTGTTGTCAAAAGAATAGATCCACACACGGAAGTAATCGTCATATGCAACGGAATGAGCTCCCAAGAAGCTAATCTGTCCAATGAATGGGGAGTACTAGTCCTTTCAACCGGTTTAGAAGTTGACAGTCATGAGGCAAGAGCGATCGGCTCTGCTCACGCGAGGGGAAACGTTGTCCTTTTTATCGACGAGCGACTCGCCATGCCTCTCTTATACTTGAAGAAATATGTCACGCTGGTCAAAAAGGGATGGGATGTCATTATCACGACATGCTCCGACCACGGGGGATCCAAAAGAGGAGAACGTTCAGCACACAGTGCCTATTGCCTGTTGAACCATCTTCTCGGTCAAAAAAGCATGGGGTCCGCTTCCTTTGACAATATTCCCTTTGCTTTGAGCAGAAAGGCTTTGGAGGCCATTGGTTTCAAGACTTTATGCAATCCGGCGGTTGCTATGGTTCAAGCGTCTGTCTTAGGGCTCAAAATGACGACAATCGCCCCGTTTGCTGCGAAAAAACAACCAATTGGCACTCGTGATATCGTGCAAAAAGACATCCGTACGATTTATCGGGAGCATGCGAAGGCAATCCAGCTACTAACGGGTGGAACGAAGCAGCGCCGTGAAGAGCAGGATGGTCAACGACACCGCGACTTGGTGCATGCATCGGACGTTTTGCATCTGCGCTCGGTCATTCATCTAGAATCGCGCGTTAAGGAGGGCGGTGGACGGGGTGGCAAACGCAAAGCGAAATATGCGCGATCCCACAAAAAAACGCAGAGAAGAGCACATTAGTGGCAAAGAAAAAGGCCAGAATGGATATCGATTAAGTGTCATCCTCTCTGTTCACCACGAGCGGACAATCCAAAAAGTACTCAGACAAATTGAGAAGCTTCGGCCCATGGAAATCGTACTCGTTGTGGAAGGCTGCCCGGATCAATCGGTGAAAAAGCTCGCTTATTCCTCCTGTCCACTCACCGCGCTTGTGTACCCGTTTTCTTTGGGGGATGATGTATGGAGAGCCATTGGTGCAAGGGAGGCCACAGGAGATGTGTGGTTGTTTCTCGATGCAGATCAAGTTGTAGCTGCAAATGATATGCAGTCCTTTGTCAGAACGTGTTACCGAGGAGCAGACATCACGTTGAGAAGGTGCATGACACCCCTTCGACAATCAATTATGGAAGCGGATACCATTTTGCTAGCGAAGACATTTCTCAATTCCTTGGTTTCACGTCATGAACTAAGAACGTCCTCGATGTACGATTTACCTTTTGCTATGACACGACAAGCTGCCGCTACCATCGGCGTTCAACATTTGGCCGTACCTGCCGTTGCGCACGCCATTGCACTACACAAACAATTGCGTGTCATGTCATCTCCTTTCAGTGCATCAGCAAAGCATACGAGAAAAAGAGCGACACCAAGCAAGAATAAATCGAGCGTTAACCAGACGATCTTGGGAGATCATCTAGAAGCAATGGATTACGTAATGCCCCTCAAATGAATGAAACCGTTGTTGAGGCGATGCCAACTGTGGGTATCGCTTATTCGTTATTTTCAAAAGTTGCGCGCAAACGCGCCATCAAAAGCCGCTGGAATCATTTGATCTCTTGACTTTGCATTGTTCGGTTTTTGTAGTACGATAGGCAAGTAGGTCATTTTTTCTTGATAAAGGAGCAAACAGATTATGAGTATCCATATTGGAGCACAGCAAGGTCAAATTGCTGAAACTATCCTGCTGCCGGGAGATCCGCTACGGGCCAAATACATTGCTGAAACTTTCCTCGAAGGAGCAGAGTGCTACAACAACGTGCGTGGCATGCTCGGCTTCACAGGTACATACAAAGGTAAGCGCGTTTCTGTACAAGGAACGGGCATGGGAGTTCCTTCTATCTCGATCTACGCCAATGAGCTCATGCAATCGTATGGCGTTCAAAACCTGATCCGCGTAGGCACATGCGGCGCGATCCAGGAAGACATCAAAGTTCGTGACGTGATTATCGCCATGAGCGCATCCTCCGAATCCCAAACGAATCGTCTCTTGTTCGACCAGATTGATTTTGCTCCTACTGCTAACTTTGAATTGTTGCACAAAGCATATCAAGTAGCGACTGAGCGCAATCTGCCTGTCAAGGTAGGGAATATCTTTACGAGCGACAGCTTCTATCGCGAGAGCTTGGATTTGTACAAAAAATTGGCATCCTACCAAGTGCTTGCTATTGAAATGGAATCTTCCGCGCTGTACACATTGGCTGCAAAATACAAACGCAACGCATTGTCTATCCTTACCGTGAGTGATCACATTCTTACCGGTGAAGAAACTTCCGCTGACGAACGCCAATCGACTTTCAATGAAATGATTGAAGTGGCGCTGGACGCAGCTCTGATCAAGTAAATTAGCATGCAGACGACATCCCACTGGCAAACTATCGTCAGTGGGATTTTATGTAGAGAATGGAAAAAGGGGATGGAATCATGAAACATAACTGCCCTGCCTTTTTTGAAACGGCATTTGACGAAGGGTATACACAAGAGCAGGAAGGCTATTCATACAGGCTGTTCCGTGAAGATATGGGCAAGCTTCAAATAAAAACCGGAAAAATCGTAGCGAACGATCCGTTTGTCATGTTTGAGACTGAGCCGTTTCAGGAGGTTTTCCCAAAAGGGAGCTTTTCCGTACAGCTTGCTATTGCCCAAGTTCAATCCCTGTCAAACGATGAGCAAACGGATGACGCTCTGGAGCCAGATGAACGGGTAGCATTGGCACGGATTGTCTTCTCAGATAAACCTGTCGTGTCTTGGAAAATGGCTGTTTGGCCGGAGTCAGATGTGTCACAGCTTGGCGAAGGTGAATTTTTTGGCTACGGTGTGGATGCGGGGACAGGCTCGTTCATGGATACAGAGGCTTGCGCGCTTTTGGAACGAGAAATGGAGAAGGACGAAATGTTTTATGAGACATTGACAAAGAAAATGGATCAAACATATAAACACACGCGGAGTTGGGGGCTAATAGATTTGGCGGAAGGCTCTAATGTGGCTATGTTTTCAACAGGTTGGGGAGACGGCAGCTACGCGAGCTATATCGGTTATGATACGGAAGGACAGATCGCACGTTTGGTAACAGATTTTTACTTGTTGGATTGGATGAGAACTGCTGAAGAATAGAAGTCGGAGTAAACGGGGAAGGAAGAGAGAAGAAAAGCTTATAGACGCCAAAGTAGAGTGCCTTCAGTGGCACTCTTTTTATTGGTTATTTTTTCTTATTTCGTTCGAGGTATTGCGCCAGATTATTCAACGTATTTTCGTACGATCTTTTTTTCGGTGTAGGGGCGATCGCTTTAGATTTTGGGATTACTTTGGTCATTTGGGGACCTCCGAGCGTTTTTAGTTATAGTGATCTTAATTATAATATAACTGAATTTACAATAAATGTAAATAGCATTTTTTATTTAAAGTGAATTTTTTTATTTTGGTGAAATTTATGTAGATTGTAGATTGTTGATAAATGTCTGTGTGGTCTTATTAGATGATAGATGGTTCAGACAGTAATTTTGTTACTGCTCGTTAATATCTTATGGTGAAACTGATAAACATACTGGTAGAGTTTCTGATTGCTAACTAGATTTTTAAAAAAAGCAAGTTTCGGTACATGCATGTATTTGCACGATCTTTTCATTAGATCCTTGTACGAACGAGCTTGTGACATAAAACTGATAAACAGGTGAGTACCCCTCTCAGAAATTACGCATTTCATTTTGAGTCCGATAATATATATTATGTAAACTGATAAAAAGAGCAAGTGGGAGAATAACTAAAGTGTCTGTTGACAAAAACATAGCTACATAATTGACATAAACATGGCAACATTCTGTTCCAGGCCATTTCTTGACAAAAACATAGCAACAAGATTAAGTGTAAGTCCAAATTTGTACTTGTTTGTGTCACTGTCTGGCGAAATACACGTACTTCTATAACTGTCGAGTAAAAGCTTACGTAAATATATCTATGTACTTGAGTAATTCCAATAAAGATGGGACTATTGCAATTAAATAGAAAGTTAGCATGAATTTTTACTTTTTCAGTTTCAGTTCATAAAACAGCCATTTCATGTACTGAAATTTCGGTATTATTTTTACTCTTTTATAGGCATTAAATTCTGTTGAACCTTTCACGCTCCTTCTGTGTGAAGTAAGACTTATAAACACTTGAAATCTCTCTCTTTTTTCCTGTTTCAACAAACTCATCGATTAGGCTTTCATAAAGTGGTATACATTTGAGTCCTTGTCTATAAGATGACTATTCATCTGCATTTCTGTCTTCTCCTTTACACACTAATTCGTATTTCTCTCTATCATTGAAAAAGGATACGTCTTAATTTGAGATTTGCCTCAAACCTGTCTTTTATAACACGCTATCCATGCATTCTCATAGAAGATAGCTTCACTGCCTGAACTCGTACTTATTGTCGATCACCCTTGGACAATTTCTTTTTTTAGAACATTACGCCTGTCTAGTTAATTTCCATGTTTAAAGCCGATACTTTTACGGACGTAAAAAGCCCGATAATAAACATTATCGGGTTTAAAGGATGTCAAATGTTAGATGGATTCAGATAACAATGATTATGGGCTACGTATTCGCCGAACCGTTGGTATGCGTAATTTTCGATTTCCAATAGATCATCTAGTAACATCTTAATTAAAAGAAATTGTTGTCACCGTAGTACAAATCCCTGTAGGAAAACAACATTTCCTACAAAATTATTTATTCAGCTAGATTAGATTAAGAAAAATGACTTCAACCTATTACACATAATTATTATTTTGTGCAATAGGATCGAATACGAGGATGATTTACACGATCTACAAAAGAAAAAGCCTCATCGTCGTCCGATGAGGTCCTATCATCATTACTTCCGCGCCCAATCAGCGATGGCCTTTATGTCTTCCGGTTTTGTTCTGCAGCAGCCGCCGATTAATCGAGCGCCAGATTCATACCATTCAAGGGCATTGTTGCCATAGCCTTCTCTAGAAGATGCTCCGTACCACGTCTTGGTTGTCGGGTCATACCGCTCCCCTGCATTCGGATATACGACGATCGGCTTCATTGTGCAACTGCGTATTTCCTGAACAAGCCTAGGAATATTCCTGGGCGACGTGCAGTTAATGCCTAAAGCGGCTATTTGCTCTTTTTTATCTAGCCATATTGCACATTCCGTGATCGATGTGCCGTCTGATATATGCAGTTCGTCTTTTGCACTGAAGCTGATCCACGCATAAACTCCAGGAAATTCTTCCAGAAGTCTGACAAGTGCTCTGGCTTCGCTCAAGCATGGTATCGTTTCGCAGGCAAGTATATCGGCGCCTGCATCAATCAGTGCTTTCATCCTAGGCCTGTGGAAATCGATCAGTTCCTCTTCGCTCAGTTCATAAGCTCCTCGGTATTCGGAGCCATCAGCCAAATAAGCACCATACGGACCGACTGAAGCAGCTACAATAGGCTTTGGCCGATCCAGGCGGCCATCTGAGTTTTTCCAAAATTCATCCCGTGCTTGTACGGCTATCTGAACGGACGCCTGAATGAGAAGAAGCGCATCCCTCTGGCTCATTCCCAGCCGGACAAATCCTTCCACCGAAGCCTGATAGCTGGCTGTGATCGCGCAGTCAGCCCCCGCCAAAAAATACTCCGTATGCACACGTTTAATTAACTCGGGATTTTCCATCAGCACTTTTGCTGACCATAGGCTATCGTTCAGATTGCATCCGTGACGCTCAAGCTCAGTGGCCATGGCGCCATCGAGGATCATCATCGGAAATTTCTCTAAAATCGTTGCAATCGGATTCATCGTACGCCGAACCTACTCTCGTTCTATTTTTCATTTCCATTACATCCACAATAGAGTCGCTGGTTTTGATGATTTGCTTTTTGCGATTTTTGATATAGTAAAATAAGTAGCAACTAGCCATAAATGCTATACCGCAATAGATCGCAATCCGTTGACTTGGGTCAAAAGCAAGTCCGACACAAGATGCGAGGCATAAACCAAAAGCGGCAATCGGTACAAGCGGGTACAGAGGCGTGCGGTATTTCAAATCGTTGATATCATTGTTTTCCTCAAGAAAACGCTTACGAAACATAAATTGGGACGCTGCAATTGCCATCCAGACAACAACTACGGCAAAACCAGAAATCGAAACAAGAACGAGATATACCGTGTCAGCAGCAAACACACTGGACAGAAGCGATAAACACGCAATCAACATGCTAATGATCAAAGCATTCATCGGTACACCTTTGGAATTTACTCTCCCCAGTCGATGGCTGATCATTTTTTCTTTCGAAAGAGCCCACAGCATGCGGGTTGAGGCATACAAGCCCGAGTTAGCTACGGAAAGCAATGCCGTAATAATGACAAAATTCATAATATCGGCCGCGTAAGGCACTCCGATGTTGTCAAAGACCAAGACAAACGGGCTTTCAATAACGCCAGCTTCTCTCCACGGAATTAAACCAGCTAGTACAAAAATGGCACCGATAAAGAATATCATCGTTCGCCAAATAATGTTCTTCATCGTACGGGGGATACTTTTCTCCGGGTTTTCGCTTTCCCCAGCAGTGATCCCGATTAGCTCCGTTCCCGAGAAGGCAAAGTTGACGGAGATCATGGTCATCACTACAGGGAGAAATCCGTTCGGGATAAGACCGCCCTCTCCAAAAAAATTAGACAACATGGGAGCGGGTGATCCCGTTTTCAATGGAAGAAATCCGAACATCGCAGCGCCGCCCAAAATGATGAACAAAATAATCGCAATGACCTTCACACCTGCGAACCAAAATTCAGTTTCTGCAAAAAACTTGACGGAAAGCGCGTTTGCTATAAAGATCACTCCACCAAAAATAGCGCTCCACATCCACACAGAGGTGTCCGGAAACCATCGCTGCATCAGAAGACCAGACGCTGTAAATTCAGAGCCTACTGTAACCACCCACGTCAGCCAATACATCCATCCTACTGTAAATCCGGTTGCTGGCCCGATATATTTAGTGGCGTAGGTTTGAAAAGAGCCGGTTACAGGCATGGCAACTGATAACTCCCCTAGGCACAACATGACAAGATACATGATTAAGCCACCCACCAGATAAGCAAGAAGCGCTCCCCCAGGACCTGCCTGATTCAGGGTATAGCCAGAACTTAAAAACAGCCCTGTGCCAATTACCCCTCCCAGGGAGATCATAAACAAATGTCTGCTTTTCATCGTACGACGTAGTTCGGTCTGACCTTTTTCATTCATGTGCCTCATGTTGTTCCACCCCTTAGAGAAATGAATGTTTTTCAGGCATGGTGGTTCCCTGTTACGTTAAAAGTCTGAAGCATACTACTTTCGGTTCGGTCATTTCTTGCAGGGCAAAGGCAATTCCCTCACGACCAATTCCCGATCCTTTCACACCACCGAACGGCATCGCATCGATACGGTAATCAGAACTATCGTTAATCATAACACCTCCCACTTCTAGCTTGTAAATAGCAGAAAATGCCTTGTCTACTTCACGTGTGAAAATGCCAGCTTGAAGTCCGAAAGGTACTTGGTTCGCTTCACGTATAGCAGTATCCAAATCCGCGACCTTGAAAATAGAAACGACCGGACCAAATACTTCATCCTTCGCAATCTTGCAATTCGCCGGCACATTGATTAATACGGTCGGTTCGTAATAGGCACCGTTACGTATCCCCCCGCAAAGCAGCGTCGCACCTTTCTGCACCGCTTCAGTCACCCAATTCTCAACTCGTTTCGCTTCGTTTTCCGAGATCATGGGACCCATATCGGTTTCTTCCGATAATTTGTCTCCGACTCGGTATTGTTTCGTAAGCGTGACGAACCGATCAACGAATTCATCATAAATTTCTTCCTGTGCATAAATGCGCTGTACTCCTAGACAATTTTGACCAGCTGCCCAAAACGCACCCGACACAGACGACTCTACCGCTAGTTCCAAATCAGCATCTTTCAAGACGATGACGGGTGAGTTGGAGCCTAGCTCCATGCTCATCTTTTTTAGCCCGGCTTTTTTCATGATCGCTTCTCCAGTAGCTAGCCCACCTGTAAACGAAATCATTCGAATTGCCGGATGAGTGATTAATGCCTCCCCCATGTCATTCGTAAAGCCAGTAATAATGGAGAGCACCTTCGGAGGAAGTCCCGCTCTATCAAATGCTTCTGCAAGCAGCAAGGCACTCAAAGGTGTCGTTGGCGCAGGTTTGACAATAATGGCATTTCCAGCAGCAATCGCGGGTCCGATTTTGTGTGCGACGAGGTTCAACGGATCGTTAAACGGTGTGATGGCAGTAATGATGCCAACCGGAAAACGGTAGTAATAGCCGACGCGATTTTCGCTGCCTGGCATTTGGTCAAATTGTATCGTTTCTCCGTAAATTCGTCTGGCTTCTTCCGCACTGATCCGCAATGTCTCTACACAACGCCTTACTTCCTTTCTTGCTTCCCGGATCGTTTTACTTCCCTCAAGAGCAATGACCTTCGCATAAAGTTCTTTGTTCTCGGAAATCCAATCAGCAGCACGATGGATGATAGCCATCCGCTCATGCACTGGAATGGCCGCCGCTATCGTTTGTCCATCTTTTGCCTCTTCAATGGCGAACAGTACGTCGTCCTCATTAGCAGCCGGCACCGTTGCAATGATGCTATTATCATGCGGATTATGAACGTTCATTTCTTTATCGCGGGATACCCACTTCCCAGCTAGAAACATCTTTTTTTTAATGAAAGTTTCCGTCATCATCAAGTATAGACCTCCAGTCGAATTTCTTTTGCTCTACAATTGGCCACGGCTAATGTTGATCAAATCAATGAGAATAGAGAAGCCAGTCTCTGTACGCCCAGCTCCTGCACCGATAAGCGTAATCGGACCTGCCAAATCGCAGTAATAGGTGATCGCGTTTTGCGCCCCTAATACGCCTGCCAACGGGTCGGTTAACGGGATTGCTTCGGGACCAACCTTTGCCATTACATGCTCCCCTTCTTTAACAACTCGTGCGATCAGCTTCCATCTTTTCTTATTTTCTTTTGCCCATTGAATGTCTTGTGGGGTAAGTTTCGAAATTCCTTCACGCGCGATCTCGTCTCTTTGAATATGAGCGTTCATGATCGTGTTTGCCAAAATCGTTACTTTATATTGAGCATCAAAGCCTTCGACATCGTTTCGCGGATCTGCCTCTGCATACCCGAGAGATTGCGCTTCTGCCAAGGCGTCCTCATAGGTCAATCCTTCCTCCATCCTAGTGAGGATATAGTTTGTTGTTCCATTGAGAATTCCGCGAATTTCGGAGATGTCGTTACCTACCAATGAAACGAGTGGCATACGGATGGATGGCGTTCCACTCATAACTGTTCCTTCATAGCACCAGCGAACCCCGTTTTGTTTTGCTACTGTCTCCAACTCTCGGAATGCCAGAGAAACGGGTCCCTTGTTGCTCATCACGATATTTTTCTTACTTTCAAAGGCAGCCTTACAATGATCGATCGCTGGCTGACCTGTTTTAATATCCGTGAACGTCATTTCTACGATCGTATCCGCATTGCTTTCCCTAATCGTTTGAAAGCTGTCCCAGCCTTTGATTAAGCCAGGGGTATCAGGGTAGCCCTGCAAACTGCCCGTTTCGCCCACAATACGTAAAGCCAAAGAGAGATCCAGACCGTCTGGATGATAGAGGGAGCCTTTCATCAGATCAGAAATCGCTACTACTTTCGCCTCGAAACCTACATTTGCGTATAAAGCGTCCGCTTTCGTTTCCAAAATTTCCGCCAATCCTTGTCCTACCACTCCAAAACCGAGTAATGCTACTTTGTGTGTCATTCTGATTCGATCCTCCTACAATGCTGTTTTGTTCATCTGTGAAGCCAAATAGTTCAATGCCTGTTCGAGATCCGAAATCAAATCTTCCGTATCTTCAATCCCAACCGACATACGAACCAATCCTTCAGAAATCCCCAAGGCCATCCTCTCCTCAAGCGTGCATTCCACATGGCTGGTCGTCCTAGCTGGGCCATAAATCGTCTCGACAGCACCCAAATTTCCCGCCCGGTTTCCTAACCGCAAATGAGGCAGAAAAACTTTAATCGCCTCCATTTCACCTTTCAGAACAAAACTAAGAATACCCCCGAATCCACTCATCTGCCGTTTGGCGACCTCATGATTTTTGTGGCTTTCTAATCCCGGATAATAGACAGCCTCCACGCACTCTTGTTTTTGCAGGAATCGGGCAACTTCCATCGCGCTTTTCGCTTGCTGCTCTACCCTGAGCTTTAATGTTTTCATCCCCCGCAAAATGAGGTAGGCGGACCAAGGATCCATCGTTGCTCCATTTATTTCTCTGTAGTGATACACTTTTTCCATCAACTGCTGAGAACCGCAAACGACTCCGCCCAATGCGTCCGCATGCCCGCTTAAAAATTTGGTGGCGCTGTGAATAACGAGATCAACACCGAGTAGAAGCGGATTTTGATTTATAGGGGTCGCAATCGTATTGTCGATAACAACCAATGCCCCGACTGATTTTGCTAGCTTGGCCAAATGCTCGATGTCCACAATTTTCAATGTCGGATTCGTTGGTGATTCCAAATAAAGTAACTGGCAGCCCTTTTGAATTTCTGTTTCAATTTCTTCTTGATTGCCGGTGTTGCACAAAACAACATCAACATTAATATTGGGTAAAAATTCAGTGAAAATTTTGTTCGTACCACCGTACGTATCTTTTATCGAGACCACCCTGTCACCTGGTCGTAAAAATGTATACAAAGTACTGCTGATCGCAGCCATGCCGGATGAAAACGCTATTGCTCGCTCGGCCCCTTCCAGCGTTCTCAGTTTTTCTTCAAAGGCCTGAACAGTTGGGTTGGTCATGCGATTGTATATATGGCCCGGTTTATTCCCGATCGCTACGTCATACCATTCATCCACATCATCATATCCATAAGCTACACTTAACACGACAGGGACTTGTGTAGAACCAAAAACCATAAACTCCTTTTCGCCAGCCCAAACCGTTTTTGTACCCATTAGACTGTTGGAATTATCGATTTTTTTCATTTTTGCCTCCACCTTTGCAGAAATAACTTAACTCATGTAAATAATATACAATATATAATATAATTATTGATGAACACCTCCTATTCAATGATGAACATTCGTGATGTTTTTTGTGTTTAGTATATTGTATATTTTGTATTGTATTATTCGTTTTAAGAAAACACAATAGTCTTACTCTTTTTATTACTCTTTTTATTTATAAAAACGACAAGAGTTGTTACTACTCTTGTCGACTGACCAGTCAAACTTATTTCTATTAAATCATCTCAGGATGCTCAATCTTCCAGTGATGGAATTGGATCAAGTTCGCCAAAGCATCTGAATCTCGTTCTTTAAAATAACGCAAGATCTGTTTATGTTGGTCGTTCATTTGTTTTAAGATGACATAAAGTTTTTCCGAGTCGTTGCTCAAATAGGACTGCCGAATAAAACTGTTTTGCAATGATTCCATCATCGTAATCAGTGTATGGTTGTTGCACTTGTCGATGTACACCTTATGGAAAGCGGTTTGATATTTTTGATAATCATCGTAATTGTTCTCTTGGATCGACACATCAATTTTCCGTATATACTCCTCCATCATGGACATATCACTGTCCGTAATAAACTCCATTGACAACCGTGCAGCCAAGGCATCCAATGAACCAATGACGGCGAATACATCCAACTTTTCTTTCGTATTTAGTTCCTTTACGAGAAAGCCGCGTCTCGGAATATACTCCAGGAGATTATCCGAGGACAACTGGATGAGTGCTTCCCGAACGGGAGTCCTGCTGACCTCCAGCTTTTCACAGATCTCTGCTTCATTAATCTTGTGATTTGGCAGCAATGTTCCATTCTGGATTCGCGAAGCAATATATTTGTATACGTGGTCTTTTAATGAGTCGTATTTGCGAGTAATCATCGTTCACCTCAATCAAAATAATATTTTGTATTTAATATTATGGTAGCATTAGACAATCTTTTGTTCAAGGTGTACCCCCCCTGCTACCTCGAAATGTAAATGTATCCCGGTTGTTTGTCCAGTTGTACGAATGCTTCCAATTGGTTGGCCTGCTGTAAAAAAATTAGAAATACCAATTGATAAATCTCTCCGAGGGTTGGTCTGACTGGTCCGCCACCAATTCTTCCGATCATTTTTAATTCCTTTCTTGAACACTTTTCTCAGGAGTGGCATTTTGATTTAATACCATGGATTTTGAAGTGCAGTTTTGTTTAATTTAATAACACCTTGCGACCAAATGGTTACACGTGCTTTTCGATACAGATTATTTCTTATGCCTTGGGTAAGTTGTATATATTTTCTATGCCTTATACTCTCATGATGATTTCTATTCATCAATCCGATTCAAACTATCCAGTCATCCATACATCCGTATTATTTGAGCATAGTGTTTACTCTTGTAAGGTTTGGGATTTCACCGGAAGCATAGGAAGCAACTGATTCAGGTTTCCCTGGTAGATAAACTCGAATGGATAGGCGTACCTTCTTTAAATAAAGATCCCTATCACGAGGTTCGCCCCTGTATATGGAAACTCTCACTGTCATATTCTTCGGTTTAGGAATTACCCCAGTTAAATAACCATTTACGACTTTAAGACTATTATGAAATTGGTCAGTTATTTTCATGCCGGCTATAATACTGTTGTATTCGATATGCAAAAACTTTAAAATGTGGGCTGCTTCTGCTCGCTGGAACGGGCTTTCTGTTGTTTGCCTTTTCATAAATGTCTTTCGCCCAGTGACCTGGAGGTAATTGGGCCAGAGGTGCCTTTTCTTTCAATTGCATGACGGTAACCAGAGTAGTTAGGAGCTGACTTTGTGTCATTTGAGTTGTAGGTCTAAATGTTCCATCAGGGTACTTCCACATCACTCTCTTTTCAATAACGTATTCAATGTCAGATTTATACTGATGAGTATCAAAATCGGATCGAACTGAGCCTTTTTGGATCAGAGTAGTTCCCATAGCATGGAGAGCTGAAGGGAAAGATATTGTAACCCCTAACATTAATGATGTAACAAGGAATGAGCTAAGTAATCTCTTCATAGCGTTAACCCTCACATATTCTCAGTGATTCAATTGCCTCTAGCAGTGTCTCAACATAAATAACTGGAGCCTTCCTTATGAAGCACATTGATATGGAATAAAATCCCAATTCATTTTGGTGCAGTCGTGGTGTTTAGAAACAATTTAATCCTCCTACATACTTAGAGTTATGAATAAACCAGATTGATCGTAGTAACTGCTTCTATTGCTCAGATCGTTCCAAAAGTTGATTCTCTTCTTGTTTAAATAAGTGGTTAAGTGCTTTCATAACAGAAGAGATGTCTCTTAATTTTTCAATTGTCTTCTGTTGCTCTTGAACGAATAATTCTGCACCTAAATGCGTGATTTGATAGTGAAGGACATTTCGTTTAATAGGATGATCCCACTCACCATGTACCACTCCCGCTCACATAAGGGAATGTAGGATTTCGTACATGTATCCCTTGGCACAGTACCAGGATTAGTCGTATTTTATAATGTCCATCAGCTGCTTACCGGTTAAACGAGCGCCTTTACTTAGCTCACGAATAAAGATTGTCGATACCATCTCTCATACATAGATGAACCGATTAAAGAACTTCTCTTGTTCACGAGTAATATCAATCTGAGTAACTGGTTCATTCCAAGTTTTGCTAGAAGACAATTCGATATCTTAAATACCGCTTGGCACATTTCCTCATGTTCGGACCAGAAGCTTTCGGTTCCCGCTTCTGTGACTGAGTTGACAAATGGTTCTCTCCCATCTGTTATGACTCCACAAGTAAATAAGCTTTTTGGTATTAATTGTCTTCTTCTTTATCCTGAATATATACCATAAGCTTACCCTTGTCATTGTAACCAATAGCACTCACATTGATATAAACAAAGGAGGGTATGTCGGAGTGTCCAAGATTATTTTACAAAGCACCGGAACGGATGTTCCCTACACTCATTGAGCTTGTTGGTGTGATAGCTTTTTAATCTTCTTTTAATTCTCCTGTATTACAGTTAATTTGCTCTCACAACGCAGTGAATGAAAATAAGCAGTGAAAAATCACTGCCTGGAAAGGAACATCTATATGGCACTCAACCAAAACAAATTGAAAATTTTACAGAGCAAGGTACCTGAGGTTACGATTTTCTTCTGGATTATTAAGGTCCTATGCACGACTGTCGGTGAAACATTTGCCGATTTCCTCAATTTTAATCTCGGATTTGGTTTAATGTTTACTACCGCTACTATGGGAATCACGTTTTTCATTGTTTTATTTCTACAATTCCGAGCAACGAAATATATTCCAGGCATTTATTGGGTAACGGTTGTGCTGATCAGCGTGTTTGGGACGTTGGTTACTGATAATTTGACAGACAATGTTGGAGTACCTCTTGAGACCAGTACAGCAGTATTCTCCGTACTGCTAGGGTTAACGTTTCTTTTTTGGTATCGGAGTGAAAAAACACTCTCCATTCACTCGATTTACACGAGGAAACGAGAGGTTTTCTATTGGCTTACCATTCTTTTCACCTTTGCGCTTGGTACAGCTATCGGCGATTTGTTTTCCGAGCAACTCGGTCTCGGTTATCTATACACTGGAATAACCGTCATTTTGATCATCGTTTGTGTACTTTTGGCTTGGAGCTTTTTGAGTCTTGATGGAGTATTAGCGTTTTGGATTGTTTATATTCTTACTCGTCCACTCGGAGCATCAATTGGAGATTATCTATCTCAAGCAAAAAATAATGGCGGGTTAGGTTTGGGGACAACCGTCACAAGTGTCATTTTCCTTATAGCGATTTTAGCGATCATCGTTTTTCTTGCGGTGACAAAATTTGATCGTTTAGCAAAAACGGAAGCAGTAGATACGGAACAAACAAATGGAAGTAAGAAAAATGCGTTGATGCAAACCATAGCCGCACTCTGTATTTTCTTAGCTGTTGGTATAGGCGGTTATGTCGAGTTAAGCAATCATATCGCATCGCAAGCTGCTTCTGCACCAGCGACACTAACCGGACAATTAACCGAATTTATTAAAATTGAAAATGATTTGCTTACCAACGTAAATGCGAATGACTTTGCTTTAGCGAATAAAGGAGCCGACGATCTGGAACACCAATGGGATGTAGCGGAGCCTGTGTTGAGAAAAATCGATGGAACGACATGGACCAAGATTGATGAAACAATTGACATTGCATTGGCAGCTGTACGTTCAGGAACCCCTGATGCCATCCAGTGCCAATCTGTGCTTTCTGATTCGGTACGTGTCTTAAACGAAGCAAATCAATCATCCTCACAAACCGATTCTCCACAAACGACAGCAGCTAGAAAACCGCAAACCGATACGAAACAAGTGTCATTATTTGGGAAATTAACCAATTTTGTTACAATAGAAAACAGGATGCTTACCTATGTTAACGAAAACGACTTTGCTTCAGCGAAAAAAGGAGCCGATGATCTAGAACATCAATGGGATGTAGCGGAGCCTACGCTGAGAAAAATTGATGACCCTGCGTGGACCAAAATCGATGAAACCATTGATGCTGCATTGGCAGCCGTACGTTCAGAAAATCCGGATGCCCGCAAGTGCGCGTCAGCACTTACCGATTCTCTTAGCATCGTAAACGTCGAAAATAAATAAGTATGTAAACGGTCGACTGTTTTCAGTCGACCGTTATTAATTGTCTACTTCGATATTTACTCAGACTCACGATCAGTGGCGGTTCACTGGAATGCGACGTCGAACATGTCCGCGACCACCTTGCTCAAATTGAAAGGGTAAAGAAGGCATATCAAGAGAATCAGTTCGTTCAATAACTCCAGCGGTAGTCTAAGGATAGCATTCATGTGACGAAGAACGTTGTCACGGCAAACGATCATTTTTGCTTGTAGGACTTACCCTCTTTTCTTTTCATAAAAATGATTTATTCTGAGGCCTCCACTCGTTGGTAATGACCGATTGCTTTCAGAACGACGATCAGTCCGTTCCCGAAAGGACCATCAACTCTTAAGTAATTCTCCCAGTCGTAGAAACCGTTCCCCTCGTTCGAAATGCCCTTCAACTTCCCGTGCGATAGATTCATTCTTTCTTAACAAAAGCCTGAACGATGCTTGATCCTTTAGATACATCTATTCCTACGACTTGATCCTTTACACACTCTTCTGTAATCACTTGCTGACTTAAAATACGAAAAAGCTATTGTACCCGCAGAATATTTGTTTGAATTTTTAGGTGACCAAAAATATCTTCTTAGATTACAGGAAAGGCACCCGTTGGGGTGCCTTTCATTGTTTCGTTATAGTTCGTGGCGGTGTAGGACGCGATGTAATTTTTGGTCGATTGAGTTTCACTATCGACTATTGGTGATGAAGAGAATGGAACAATGTGCCGTTCACTGAATAAAACGCCGACATTTAATGTTCAACAGATGGCGAAATATTCGAAGATATTTTTTTACGTGTTGCGTACTCAACAAGAATGCAGATTACAAGAATGGCCAATAAAATGGCAGATGCAATTTCTGTCCCATTCTCTAATCCAAGCCCACCTTTTTCATGGGGTTTAATTAAGTAGTCTCCAAATGTTGCTCCAAAAGGACGTGTCAATACAAATGCTAACCAGAATAAAAGAACTCGACTAATTTTAGTTAGAAAATACGCGAGTACGACGACTAAAATTAGCCCTCCTGTTATCATCGCACCTTGAGCAATGGTGAGCCCCAACCCTTGCTCAAGGAAGCTTCCTCCGCCAGCCAACTTACCGACTCCTTCAGCCTGGTGCGATAAAAAATCTCCAGCTGCCGTACCTAACGTGTTCGAAATTAAAATGGCAATCCAATAAAGCACTTCAACTCGTTTGGTTGCAATACTCTTAACATTTAGTGTTGGCTCTGTGAAATACCAAAAAAGAAAAATAATAATCAGCAAACTGATTAGTAGTAAAGAACCCTTCATATATCCTAACCCTAATGAGCGATCCATATAATCGGAAAATGCCGTGCCCGCTAAGCTTGTGGATGTTATTACAGTCCAATAAACGGGTGCAACATATTTCTTGACTAACAATTGTATGGTTAAAAAGACTACAAAAACACCAATGAAAAAGAGAAACGGGATCAAGTAGTTATCTTCTGCTCCAGGAACCGTAACTAAATCACTACCCGTTTCTCCCAAGGTTGTCGCAGCAATCTTCATAATCCAGAACAGAAGTGTTAATTGAGGAATCTTACTAATTGATGAATGTAACACGTTTTTAGCAGTTGTCATTCTATTTAATCTCCTATCTATGAAAAAGTGAATGTGACGATTACCATCTCAATTCCTTTGTGATCACCTCTCTTTAAACGGTCATGTAGACAGACTACTATCTTTCAATTAAAAACAAATGAAAATCCCCATACCTTGTTTATCTCTACATTCACAGAGTCTTATAGTCGGGAAATCCGGTAATTGCCTCCCGCCGCAGATGCAACTCAAAAATCATTACACATGGCGAGAGCAGCTTTTTGGTATCTGCGTGCACGAGATCGATAGTTTCGCCAACCGTCTCATCCAACTAAAGCGTTCCCCTACGTTAGCAAAAACAAAAATCTAGCTGTAGGGTCTTTCAATCGTTATGCTCTTCAAAGATCGTGAAGAACCTTCTCAAGCATTACGGGAAAATACACTGATGATGATTTCAAAAGTAAAGAAGACGCCCACATGTTCTCACTGCGAGGGCGTCTTCTTTACTTTTGTATTCTTCGGGAATTTCGCAACAGAAACGTCAACACCACCAGCACATGTCCGCAGGCGACGTGTTCGTTTCATGCTAAGTTCCTTTCGTAGCAGATGACTTTTTTCTTCCAGGAAACCACCAGATTTTGAAAGCCACATGAAAAATACCGTAAAAGAGACGTAGAAACATCTCCCACAGTTTCTTACTTTATCGGTAGAATAACTGTGAAGGTGCTGCCAACGCCAGGCACGCTTTCGACGTGTATGGTCCCCCGGTGAGCATCGATAATCCATTTGGCGATCGCAAGGCCCAACCCTGTCCCCCCTGATTGTCGGGACCGATTTTTATCTGCACGATAAAACCGGTGAAAAATTTGCGAAAGATCGGCGGACTCAATCCCGATCCCTGTATCTTTCACCATGATGCATAACTTGGGCTTGTAGTCGACCATCGTTGTCTTGACGGTGAGCGTGATTTCTCCTTGTTCTGGAGTGTATTTCACCGCATTGTCCAGCAAAATATATAGCAGCTGCTTGATCCTTTCCTGATCTGCATGCAGCATGATCGAGTCCTGCCCGTGCAAATTCAGTCGGACTTGCTGTGATTCGGCGAACCCTTGAATCGAACGGATTACTTGTCCTGCCATTACAGAAAAATCAAAGGTTTCCATCGAAATTTCCTGCACCCCGGAATCGGTACGCGCGAGCAGCAACAGATCGCCCACCATTTTTGCCGCGCTCTTCGCTTCTTTTTGCAAGTCTCGCAAGAGCTCATGCGAGAATGCGGAAAGCTTGTCGCCATCCTCCATCCCAATTAGCTCGAGTCCAGAATTCAAAATGCTAATCGGCGTTCTTAGCTCATGGGACGCATCCGCCAAAAAATCATTCTGCAATTCGTAGGATCGCAAAATCGGCTTCATGGCACGCCTCGTCAAAAACTGGCCAGTGACGATAGCCACCCCTAAAAAGAGCACGGACATCCCAAGCAACACGACCAAAAGCCCTTGGAACATGCTCCACAAATACGAAACGTCTTTTCCATAGTAAACTGTGCCTATCAATTGGCCATCATGATAAACATTTTGAGCAGCTATCAAAAGGTGCAACTCGGACTTCGTCTGGTTTACGATTGTCTTGTATTTGATTTCAACGATATTCGGTTTCCACCTTTTTGCATATCCGATGATTGCTTCCCGCATGTCAGGCGCAAATTCGTCCACCACCAGCAGTTCTCCGTTTTCTTTCAAGAAATAATTGAAATACATTCCTTGATTGGCTGAATTAGCATTATCAGGTTTCGTCTCACCCGGTGCAACCGTTTGGGATTCCTCTACTTCTTGCTGAGTAAGCGTTTTTAGTTCCAGTTTTTGTTCGTTATAAAATATAGAAAAGAGCAAACTAAACGTACCGATTATAAACAGCAAAAGGAAGACCATCAACATCCCGCTATTGATGATAGTCAACCGTTTTCTTGTGCCTCGAAAAAGTTCTCTGTTATGATTTTTCAATGACGTACCCTACCCCCCTGATACTTCGGATCAGCGGTTTTTGACTGGGTGCATCGATTTTTTTTCGCAGCAACGTAATGTAGACATCAACCGAATTACTTGCAACTTCCATTTCGCCCCCCCAAATACGATCGAGGATCAAGTCACGGGTCAGCACCGTTCCCTGATTGCGCACCAATAGATCGAGTAAGGCAAATTCCTTTCCTGTCAATTGGATTTCCTCGCCATCGCGTGTGATGGATTGCTTGGACCGATTCATCCTGATTCCGTTCACCTCGATGATGTCCTCCTGGATCG
Source organism: Brevibacillus brevis NBRC 100599 (assembly GCF_000010165.1). NCBI lineage: Bacteria > Bacillati > Bacillota > Bacilli > Caryophanales > Paenibacillaceae > Brevibacillus > Brevibacillus brevis. Next base: position 3,192,587 of record NC_012491.1, on the reverse strand, counting down.
GGGCAAAATTCCGGCGTGACAGCGCACGCAAACGGGCAAGCAACTCATCCGACTCAAACGGCTTGACTAAATAATCGTCGGCCCCCGCATCGAGTCCTTCGATTCGTTCCTCCAGCGTATCCTTTGCGGTTAGCATTAGAATCGCACCTGAATACCCTTGTTCGCGCAATTCTTTACATAAGGTGACTCCGTCTTTTTGCGGCATCATCCAATCCAAGACAAGCACATCGTAATAGGAGTCGATGATCAGGTTATAGGCTTCTTGGCCATTCGTTACCCACTTGACGTCATGTCCGCCCTTTTCCTTCAGCATATGGGCGATGATTTTGCCAAGAAGAAGCTGATCTTCCGCAAGTAAAACTCTCATATTTGAACCTCCATTTCGATCCATTTCGCATGCAAGGAATGACCTAGTAGAAAAAGGTCACTATACATATCTTGAGCACTCTCCACCTTTTTTAGCCTATCGAAATGCTAGGAGAATGCAAAAGGATTTATCGCGGATCGATCCACAATAAAACTATACATGTGAAAAATTAAAAGTGAATTAAAAAAAGAGCTTGTCCACGATTCCGTTGTACCCCCTTCATAAACTGCATGATTGAGATTCTAACTGAGGGAGTCAGTTAAGTGTATTTGATGGGCATTGGCGCTACCCCAGATATTTGTTATCCTACTAGTTTCATAAAATCCTTCCTATGCCCTTTTCAATGTCTTCGTATGATATTTCTAAAACTTCCCTACCGATAAGCGGGATAGGAAAGTGATGAAATTCTTGGATGTAAGGAAACATGTACAAGGCATCCTTTCTGTTTATTGCACAATAGAAATGCCTAATATTGCAGCGTAAAAATGCTCATGACACACACACAAAAGGCACTTGTCAGCATCACTACTTCCTCCTACCGTTAGGTTTGCGACTTAGCGAAGGGAGAATGGAAAGGATGCTGAAAATGTCTCAACAACACTATATCAAGTTTTTACGCGAAGTAGAAGGATGCTCGGTAAAAGAGATTGCAGCACGCGTGAGTGTTCACTGGCGGACTGCCAAAAAATATGCTGGCAAGTGCTTAGGCAATTTTGGCTGCAAAACTGAGCATTTTCTACTTGCAAAACACATCAGTCTAAAACATTGAGTACTAACAATTATTTAGATGTTCGTTGAAAATAGTGTAATAGACTGGAGTTGTTGACTCTATGTAGTTCTTGAATAAAAAAATCTCCAGACTCAGAAAAATTAGTTTTAGACCCACATGCCGCTTACGCGGCACGTGGGTCTAAAATAGTGCTTATGCGTTTTAGGACTTCAAATTTTCACCTCGTTATAATCCTGAAATTTAGATAGTAAATGATGATTATTGCATTATTAAGCACGTGTAGGGGATACCGAAAAATAAATAAGCACAGCAGATTCTAGTAGCTATCCGTTGTGCTTGTTTAACTAGCGAACCAGTTAGCGGAAGATCCTGATTAATCAACGTATTCTAATACTGTAATGTCTCATTGATTTTGGTATACCTTTTAACTCATGTACCCCGCTATATATTAAATGCCTAATCCTATACTCTAAGAAGAAATCAGCAATAACTCATCCATCTGTTTCAATATTTCTCCAATCACCCTTGCAGTCAACAAAAACTCTTTGTTTCCTTGTTCTTGATGTAACTTTTCAACTGTTTCTAGAATTAGTGTATCAAAATGATGTTCCGGTACTCCTTTTATTTCATTATGCTCGTTAATTCCATAATTCTTATTTCTCCAGCCCAAAATGAAGTAAGGCACAATCGTAAGAATTGAACCAAGAATAAAACCTGAGAAAAGTTTGTTTTGGTCAATTGCTTCTCCAGTTATTAAGACAAAACCGTACCTAGTAATAAGATATAGTAAGAAATACATAACTAAATATGGAAAGACTATATAAATCGGAAGAGATATCAGCTTTCCCATACCCTGCTTATTATGTTTTCTCCACCCCTAAGATGATTTCAAAGCTATTCATTTATAACAGAATATAGCACTCAAAGGAGGCTACGAAAAAGTAGCCTCTTAATTGTTTGTCCACCAGGTTAATTTGAATCCTCGTACTTCCAATATAAACCATATGGAAGCTTATTGTCTGTAGCTATTTCAACTGATAGTATCTCGTTATTCTTCTTAAGTAATTCTTGCAGTGAGGATGCCCTTGCAACACCTTCAATTTCAATTATTCCCTTAAAATCGTAACCAGAACCGTCTTGGATTGAATCTAATACTTCTTGGGTCACCTTATAAGAACCTATAGTAATACGTTCCCCTTCAGAGTTAATTCCTCTAGCTTAAGACTTATAAACAACTGAAATCCGTCTGTTTTTTTCTTCCTCCACAAATTCATTGATAAGACTTTCATAAACTAGTGTTCCCTTTTCTATCTAAAGCTACCGTTTTTTTGCCTTTATTAGGTCGTTTCTGTTCTTCTGAAATTTTGTTTTGGCTGCTCCTGTTAATATTTTGGTTTGTTGCTTCTCCGTTGCTATTCTCTGCATCAGCTTGGGCGTTTCGCTCTAAATCAACATGACTTGAAGTAATTGTGTTGTTCTTCAATGAATGTCCCCCTCCAAAGAACTAGAGTTAATTTTACTGAGCATACGAATCTTCAGGAAATTCATTCGGTCTTTTAGGTAAGTAGTTTAAACTTACACAATTTATGCGTAATCAAGGTTTGGCTTATTGATTATTAGTGCTCTTCAGGAACCACCTCTGTAAAAACTTGAATTAATTGTCCAAGCATTTCAGTCAATCCAACATTACGCAGATGGTACACAACAGCATACACACCGATAGAGAAGACAACTACTGTATCCTTGATAATAAAAGCTCCCAATTGGGGCTTATCCACTTTGTTGTAAACTAAAAGTAGTATTAAACGTTTTAGCAAATTCTCTTACTTCTTCAAGGGAATGCAATTGAGTTTTGATTGGAAGGATATTTAAAACATCATCTCGATAATCTCTCCGTTTTTTCGGGTGTGAGCTAACTCTAGAATCAAGGATACTCACTATACCTTTATCCGTCTCTGAACGTATCAAACGTCGACTCCTTGTCTTAGTTTTACAAGCATTTCTGGTATTAATACATCATTTGTTGGATTATTAGTCAGGCTGCATTTGTAGTTGACAATAGGATCAGGAACAGGAAATGGTACCCCCTTATGATGTTTACGATCTGCTCCCGATCAAACACATCTGTAATAACAGCTTTGCTCCTAATTTTTCGATCGCCTGTCCTTGTTCCTCTCGACGAGTCATTCCGATCACTTCGTGACCTGCTTGTATTATTGTCGGAAGTAAAAAGCGTCCAACAACACCACTTGCTCCAGCAACCCTGAAGCCCCACTGTCAGGTGACTTGTTCTCTCATGCTGAGATTCTCACTTGGCTCTCTTTCTTCTGAGGTTTCTTCAGTTTTGGTCTGATTTCGTTTCTTGAGCTCCCGCGTAATTAGCAAGATCAAGAAAACAAAAATAACGGCTAACATTAGAAGAAACACCCCAAGCTCTTCCCAATAGTACATCATGTTTCCGCCACGAAGACCCATTCCACGGAAGATTTTGAAGTACCATGTTGCCGGGATCAGATTGCTCATGATTTGGATGGGCTGTGGAAAGAGGATTATGGGGGAAAGCACACCAGATAACAAGAACGCAGGCGAGATCAGTATCTGAGCCCTCCCAGCAGCACTAAGCGGATGCTTGGCAGTCCAGCCTATCAACATTCCAAGCCATGCGCTCACTAAACAAAATAATCCAAGGGGTACTATATATTCCAATGGGCTTGCAACAAAACGCATGCCCCCGATTTGTTTAAGCGCTGCTAACGTAAAAATCATGGCTATCATGTAGACGATCGTGTAAGGCACAACTCTCAACAATAAACCGATTGGCTGCTTCAACTCATCTGCCAGCCTACCTTCCACCCGTAAACGTGGAACGATGGTGAGGGTTTGTCCATAAATGATTCCTAAAGAAATAATGGTGATATAACCGATGCCTATAAAATTCAGATTATCGTTCGTCGGATTAAATAGGAGCCGCTGCTGAAGCGCAAGGTTGGAAATCGTAGCCGAGATCTGATCATCGGCCAATCCCAACGCTTTCAATTTCCCTACTGTTGGAGCCGTGCTATTCTCAATTGAGATGATTTCCGTCATAGCCGAGCGTAAATTTCCTGTAGCAGATGGGACCGAATAATCTACCAGAAAGCCAATGTTGGACTGCTTGCCCTGGTAACGGTTCTGCTCCAATCCGTGCGGGAGATAGAGCACCGCTATGTACTTTTCATTGGAGAGAAGCACCTCAGGATCAACATCCTGGTGAAGAATTGTCTTTACATCAATATATTGGGAAGCGTTTACCCTGTTAATCAGTTGTTGGCTGTATAAACTATTATCCTCGTCTATGATCGCTATGGGTGTCTTGACAATTTGATTGTTGCTAAATACATACCCAAAGAAAACCGAAAGAATTAGAGGGGTAAGGATTGCTTTTCGAACAAATTTGCCGCTTAGCATCAAATTCCATTCTTCAAGAAAAGCCCTCACTTTATATTCACCTCAATGGTCATTCCCGGGAGAATGTTTTTTGTACGTTCAGGATATACGCGGATCTGAAAGGTATTCAGATCGGATTGACCTTTTTCTCTGCTCATTCGGAGACTCGCAAACTGGGGCGCGGCCGTAATAAATTTAATCATCCCGGTTATATCCTGATCAGTCGATACCAAGTGACCAGCAACGGATTGACCAACCTTGAACTTCGCAGCCTGGGTCTCATCCACATAAAAGTCGTAGTATATCTGGTTCGTCTCTAACAAGATAACTGGAACACCAGCGGAAACGTTCTCACCCGTTTTGGGGATTACTTTGACAATCTTTCCATCATGAGGCGCACGAAGAGTCAGACGATCTTTTTGAACGCGAAGCGACTCCAGTTGAATTTGCAAGGCTTCTCTTGATTTGATTAACAAGTCGATTCCCATTGCGCTGTTTTGTAATTCCGCTTTAGACTGTGCGACCACTTCCAAACCCAGCATTGCTTTTTCCGTCGCCTGGCGTGCCAGATCTTTATCTTGTTGTTGTGCACCTCTACTCATTTGGCGATATGTTTCATCCTGTTGCTTCAATGAATTTTTCGCACTGGTTACTTGAAGGTAAGCCGTATCCAAGGATGCTTTTGGAACCGCACCGCTTTCATATAATGAGTGAATCCGATCATAATTGGTCTGAGCGTTTTTCAAGGATTCACTTGCCGTATCAACAGCCAGGCGCTGCTTTTCCAGTTCTTCCTTTCTGGTTCCTTCTAAAATTTTGCTTTCAGCCGTTTGAGCACTCCGAATCCCAAGAGACGCTTGACTCTCTTGGGTTTCTATCTTCTGTTCACCAATTCGAATGGAATCCTGCATCTGTTTGATCCTGATATCTGTCGATTGAATGTCTGATGTTACTTTGGCAATTTGCAGGTTGACGTCAGTGGGATCTAACTGAAGCATTACGTCCCCTCTTTTTACTTCCATCTCTTCCTGTACACCAACATTTGTTACCTTTCCACCCACCTGTTGGAACGAAACATTAATTTGTTCAGCGGTTATAATACTGCCTTTTTGCTGCATGGCGAGTGAAACAGCATCTTTTCCGCCTAGTAGAAGCCCAAATCCACCTAAAGCTGCTATCACTATTAAAATAACGATGGTTGCTATATTTTTTTTCATCGTGGTTTCTCTCCCAAATTATTACTATTTGTGCAATACTGTTCTCACTTTGCCAAGAAGAAATCTTTGTGTCGGTTTTCCAAATCCGTCAATCGCTTTATACCATCTTTGGTAAACCGCATTTCGACATAAGTGAATCATTTATCGCTTTCCTGCACGTTTCGGCGACAAGCTGATCTTTATTCGCAAAGTGAGCGTAAAATCCGCCATGCGTTAAGCCTGACCCTTCATAATTTGCGGCACGCTCACCTCTTTAATGCCTTTCTTGCGGAATGCATCTGCAGCACTTCCCACGATTTTTTCACGAACTTTCATTTTGTGTGTTTGGGTATAAGACATGCCTATCACTCCCGTAAAACATGTGTCCTAAAATATGATAAACATCATATTTTAGCCGTCAAATAGGAACAGAAAATGACGGAAATAGCTGAAAGTGGAGTGGATGTGGCTGGATGCAACGCCGCCACATAGCCTTCGGGATCTGATCCAATAACCAAAGTGGCCGATGGTTTAAGCAACGTACATCTGGAGAACTGACCACAGACCCTTGTCGTAGAAGACCGTTTTCTGCTCCGCTTCAAGTACTGCTTGTTTTCTGTACTCCGCCTGGCTGACGGCATATTTCCCTTTTACGGTAAGAAGCAGGCCTCCTGCAACAAATAAGATTGCGATACCAAAATATAAACCTATTTTAAGCTTCATTGTCCCGTTCTACCTATCTTGATTGTCCCTAGACTGTATTTTGTTTATTTTCTTGTGTTTTTTTGCTGCGTTGCCGGCAGCCTCCATGATCACTTCTCCCATGGTGGGATGGGGATGGATAGTCATCGCCAAATCCTCCACGGTTGCTCCCATCTCAATCGCCAATGCAAGCTCTGAAATGAGAGTTGACGCCTCTGCCCCAACGATTTGCGCGCCCATGACGATGCCTGACACCGGATCGGCTACCACTTTGACAAACCCTACTGCCGCTTTCAGCGCCAACGCTCTGCCGTTTATCGAAAATGAAGATTTCCCAACGACAACCGGAACCGCTTTTGCCTTGCACTCCGTTTCGGTTAACCCGACGCTCGCCAACTCCGGCTCGGAAAAAACGACAAGCGGAATCGCTTTGTAATCGACGGCAGAAGGCTCGCCCGCAATGGCTTCCGCCGCAACCTTGGCTTCATAAGAAGCCTTATGGGCAAGTCCAGGTCCGTTTGCAATATCGCCTATTGCGAAAATATGCGGAATCGCCGTTCTGCATTGTTCGTCTGTTTCTAGCAATCCTCTGCTCGTTGTCGGCAATCCGATACGGTTCAGCCCCAAGCTCCCGTCCGTATTCGGTTTTCTTCCGACAGTCACTAACGCATATTCAGTGCGAACAAGATGCTCTTCATCGTTTTTTAAATAGTGGAGGGTAAGCCCTTCCGTATCCTGTTCAGCTTTAACGGCTTTCGCCCCCGTAATGATGGTTACGCCGTCTGTGTTCAATTGCCTTCCTACAAGAGCTGTAAGGTCCGCCTCAAACCCGGGCAGCACTTGTTCTCCTCCCTCGAGAATCGTCACCTTGGTGCCGAATTTGGCAAACATTTGTCCCAGCTCCACGCCAATATATCCCCCGCCTATAACGACCAGACTGGCAGGAAGTTGAGAAAGCGACAGCGCTTCTGTGGAAGACAAAATACGATCGCCGAATGGCAAAGCCTGCAACTCTATCGGACGAGAACCCGTTGCCAATATTGCGTATTTAAATGAAATCAATTGTTCCGTTTCCGGTCCTTTCATCACAACTGTATGCTGGTCAATAAAGCTTGCCTCCCCCTCGAGAATCGTTACTCCAGCACTTCTTAACAAGTAATGCACTCCACCGGACTGTTTGTTTACGACCGCTTGTTTGAACGCTTGAGCCTCCTCAAAGGATACCGAGGCGACCGCATGATTCCATTGACTGTGCAAATTGTAGCGGTGTGCTTCCGCTATCAACGATTTGGAAGGAATACAGCCTATATTCGTGCACACTCCGCCAATTTGACCGCGTTCGACAACGACCGTCGTCATTCCAAACTGCGCCGAACGCACCGCAGCCGCATAACCACCAGGACCTGAGCCAATGACCAAAGTGTCTATCCGTTTAAGCTCGCTCATCTCCCTTGCGCCTCCCTAAATAAAATATGATGATCGTAATATATTATTATCATCATATTTTTAAGCGGTCAATAGTTCCCTAGAAATTGACGTGTTAAATTATGACGACTATAATATTTTTAAATATGAATTTAGATGTGAAGAGGTGACTGCAATGCCCTATCCTGAAGGCCATAAGATCAAAGTTCGGGGCCGTATCATCGAAAGTGCCGCCAAAGCGTTTCGTACAAATGGAATACGCGACATCAGCGTTCCGTTCATTATGAAAGGAGTCGGTCTGACCCATGGGGGATTCTATTCACACTTTGACAATAAAGAACAACTAGTCTCGGAAACGTGCCAATATGCCATAAGCGATACGATATCACTTTTGCAGAAAGCAGCTGAGAAGGAGGAGGGAAAACCTAAGATCGATACGGTTATCGATTATTATTTAAGCACATATCATCGTGATCAAACTGAGGTGGGTTGCATTCTCCCCGCTCTTTCCAGTGAGATATCCAGATCATCCGAAGAGGTGCGGCAAGTCTTCACCCGCGAACTGCAACGGATGATTGATTTTATTTCCACTCTGGCACAAATCAATAAATCCACTGGGAGTGCAGTTCTTAGCATGATGGTTGGAACGCTTGTGCTAGCTCGGTCGGTTAATGATTCTAAGCTTAGCGACAGCCTCCTGGAAACGGGCAAACAGCAGGCTAAAGGGATAATAAAGACCAATCAATAAAAATAGCCGACACGGCTGCTTTTGGATCATTCACCAAGCAAGTAAATGGGATGTCTATCCGATTTCCTCTACTACAAATATTGTGGTCGTGCATTTCCGGACTCAAAGTTAACCTAGAAAATAACTTGTGTTCTCTAATACTTAATAGCCGGCATAACTACTCAAATACAAAAAGAAAGAGGAACTGTCTGACGCCCACATGTTAACAAAAGTACTATACAGCGAATTAGATCGATCAACTAGCTGCAATAGTTTATACACTTCAACATCTGTTACAGAAGCAGGGATTTGTGAAAGTAAGTTTATATTATTGAATGAATCCTCTCTAAGATCTGATTCTTATCCGTTATTAATAAGCTTGCGTATTAATAACGGATGATGAATAAGCCCTGCCATCAGAACGTGATAATGTTGACCGGGCCCAGGAAGTTAGCAAAGAAAAAACGCTGCTTCAACGGCAGCGTTTCTCTATTAACGTCTTTGAAATCCTTGTTTCTCCACAAATTCCTTCATAAACATTCTAGTAGGTTTGGACAGCATTGCTGCCATTTGGCCTGTCCAAGTATCGCTTCTCTCTCCGCCAGTCCGCTGCAAGTAGTACTCTTGAATCGTTTTGTTGTATTCTAACAGTTGTGCCTGTAGCTCCTTTTTATCTTCATTGTATCCCTCTTCATGATAGACATGTTCAAAGGGGAGCCGCGGTTTCTTACTTGATTCATGCAAGGGATAACCAACAGTCATAGCGAACAGCGGAATGACCCGCTTGGGGATCGAAAGCACCTGTGCCACTTCTTCCACATTATTACGCAAGCCCCCAATATAACAAATACCAAGTCCCATTGACTCGGATGCAATTGCAGCATTTTGGGCTGCCAGTGCCGCATCGATTACAGCCACCATATATTTCTCTGCACTTTCAAGAGAAGCTGTAATATCTGCTCCTTCCATTTCTGCTAGGAGCTCATGGCGAAACAAATCCGCGCAAAAAATGAAAAGGTGTCCGTTTGTTTCCACATATGGCTGATTCCCTGCTAGTTCAGCAAGTCTTCTCTTCTTTTCTTTCTCTTTCACGCCAATGATTGAATAGGCCTGAATATAGCTCGAGGTAGAGGCAGCCTGTGCACAATCTATAATCGTACGGATTTGTTGGTCAGTGAGCGGGCGATCTTCGAACTTTCGGATCGAGCGATGGTGTAACAACGTCTTGATCGTTTCATTCATTTGGCATCCCTCTTTTTAATAATCAATAATGGTACCAAGTCTAAATACCTCCTGATCTTCTGTCAATGAACAGGTATGGTGAAAACTGTAAGTTACGTCCGTCAATTCGTGAAAAGGCATTTGGTATAACCAGCTGCTTTTAAAAACCGACTACCCTTGTGTTTGGAATGTTGAACTATCGAACCGGTTAGCACAATCATGCATTTGTATCAAGCATCGCTGGTATATTTATTTCTTTCACACAAGACGCCTTGGAAAGGTTCATGACGCATTTAACCAACGAAACGATATCTTGAAGGGGAATCTGTGTGCCATTATAAGCCGATAATACTTTCTCTATTCCGTCTTCATAGGGAATTTGGGTAGCAATTTCACCTGGATTTATACATGTTACACCTATTCCATACTTCTTTACATGTTCCCGTAAAGAATTGCAAATACCACGCAATCCGAATTTTGAAGCTACAAATGAAACTTGTGTAAATTCATTATTTTCAAGACCTGCCGTAGATCCGATTAAGATGATTTTTGCGTTATCTGATTTTTTTAGATTCGGTAACAGCTTTTGGATGCAAGTAATTGCGGATGTTAGATTTACATGAATAATTTTAGCAATTTCGTCCGGATCATCTTTCTCAAAATCATATCCATCCCTAAATCCTTTGCTCTCCCAGATCCCAACATTATATATTAATACGTCTATAGTAACGCCATTTATTGTCTTCGCAATCCTATTGCTTACATCGGATAACGATAGGTCAGCTTCTATCCAATATCTATGGACACCATCGTTAAGCTTCAAACTCTCTGGACGACTTCTGGAAACCATCCATACGTTATCACCCGTATCAGGCAATTCTTTGACGAATGCCTCACCTAATCCTTTACTCGCTCCGAAGACAATAAAGTTTTTCATATTTTCCTCCCATGCGGTTTTTTCCATTATTCTAATTGCATTTTTCTACTTTGTAAATAATTATGTTTAGTTATTTGCAAAGATAGGTTCATGCTACCGATTTTGGGAGGATTTTCGTTATCCTGCTCGTTAGTTTAACGGCACCAGTAAAATCGGAACAAAAATCTTTGGAGTCAGCTATCGCTAAGCTTTCAGACAAAGAGTTTGACTCATTAATTCACAATTTGGTAATGGCTAACAAGCGGGATGATAAAGAACTGAAAGAAAAATTAAAACCAATTGGAGTAGAATTTGAAACATAGAAAAAACTCCTCTAACGTTGGAAATACATGTTATACAACAGCAAGAGATGGAAGTAAACGTTTAGAAGGAGTGTACATATTTAATGCCCACGATTATAAATTGGGCAATACTGGTGGTGCATCGTTTACACTTACTCCAACCACGACAGAGAAAACTTGGCAAGTCTGGGCTGATGGTGCATTACATTCGGTAATCCAAGTGCTTTTTTAACTTAAGAAAGGAAGAAAACACCTTATGAAGAGATTTTCCATAATATTCGGTTTATCCCTCATTTTGGCTTCATGCAGCACAACATCATCGGAGCATACGCAGAATCAATTCGAAATTACTTTGACCGATGTATTCAAACATCAACACTCCTCCTCGGTCTATCAGTTTGAACTTATTACGAAAGAACTCTCCAATGTAAGAGACAAAGAGAGGTTAGCTTATCTTTCAGGAATGATTGATAGCTATTTGATTCCGAACCCCCTTTTCCTACCATCCATTATTTTTACCAATGGAGAAACAAAACAGATTATAGCCGATGAACAATTACAATCCGAAATCGTAATCTTGTACCAGAATAAAAAAGAATATCTTAAAAAAATTCAGTCATTAGTAAATGAGAATAGCCTCAAGGATATCCAAGGTAAACAAGATGAACTCAAGAGACTAAGTCAACTTATGGAGAGAATAAATGATGATCGGCTTTTCAGTAAAGATAAGCAAAAGGTTGATTCATATAAGAAAGATCTAGAAACTGTTATTCAGGCATTCCCCAAATAAAAAATAATATATCCGTTGCCCGAATCCGAAGGTAAAACATGATTTTAGAAGTGCTCAGTTCTACATCCTACTCATCCAGCTTTGCTCAAAGGCATAACGTGCAAGTTGAACTCTATTTTCCAAATGTAGCTTTTGGAGAATATTTTTCAAATGGTTTTTTACGGTATGCTCGGAAATGACCAGTTTGCTTGAGATATCTCTATTACTCAGGCCCTTGGCGACCAGACCTAGTATTTCACGCTCTCTGCTGGTTAACTTGCTGGGCTGAGCTACATCGGAGCCTATTGGCGCGAACTCTTTCAAGATGCGAAAAGCGAGCTCCCGCGTCATGGGTGTCTCATCGACAGCAATTGCTCTCAAATATTCGTGCCATGCTTCCGGTTTCATATTTTTTAATAAATAGCCTTGTGCGCCCTTTTTAAGTGCATCGAACAGGTGCACAATATCGTCCGAGACGGTTACCATGACCACTTTGACATAAGGAAGTTTTTCCTTCAGGCATTTAGTAGCCGCCAGCCCGCCCATTCCCGGCATTTGAATATCCATTAGGATCAAATCAGGCATCCACCGTTCGCTAAGAATGATCGCCTCTTCGCCGCTGCTCCCCTCCGCTACCACTTCAAAGATCGGGTCGCTTTCCAGAATCATACGTATTCCTTCTCTGGCCATTTCATTGTCATCTATGATCATTACTCGAAATGTTGACATTTACATTGCCTCCTTTAAAATCGTGACCATCGTTTCTCCATCTTTTCGTTCGTAGTTTAGGTTCCAGGACATATTGTTAGCGCGATCCCGCATCATCTTAAGTCCATAGCTGCTTCCTCCCATCTCCTTCTCCAGATCAAATCCTTTTCCATCATCTATGATCTGACAAATCCATCCATTTTTGTTTGCCAACGCGTGTACACGTACACAGGTAGCATTCGCATGCTTATGTATATTGAGTAATGCCTCTCGAACAATGGCTAATAACTCCACTTTATCTTTAGTTGAGAGCAGAGATTCTGGAATTTCCCATTCTGTTTCAAATTGCATATTGGTTTCACGGCGCAGCTCGTCAATCAAGCTCTCCACTCCTTGCAGCCACGGTATTCTGTTTACATCTGGCGCATACCGTAGATTTGCGATGGCTTGCCTTACGTAATCGTTCGTGTGATGAACGCTCTTTTTGAATTTGTCTATAAGCAATTCGTCTACCTGCTTCATGCGCTCAATCCGTGATACCTGGGCATTTAAGAAGAATAATGATTGGGCGATACCATCATGCAACTCCCGAGCAATTTGCTCGCGTTCCTCCAAAATCGCCTGTACAGCCTTTGAACGATTCAATTCCTCATGATTATGCTCGATCATCGCGAACAATTGTGTCAGAAACAACAGGCTTACCACTAGCACAATGATAGGAGCAAGCCAATTGCCAAGCTCCATGGAAATATAGGGGAGCAGAAACTCATGTCTTACATACTCCCATGTGCCAATCGTTAATGTAGGAATCGTCAAAATCAACCATTTCATTTGTTTATAAGTCAACCTAAAAATCCCCTCTCTGATATGACGTGTCCTTAGAGAAATAACAAGAGACCCGGCACATTGAAAAATCGTAACGGGTCTGTTTACGTGCTTATAGAAGAAAGAATGAGGCGTCATGGATCATTTTCTTTCCTCCTTTATTCAGCGCTTTACCGGCAAAAGCCGCATCGATTTGATAATCGGATGACCGCTCCCTTCTTCCAGCTCTACGCATGCTTCTACCTCAAATACATCTCTGAGCATCTCAGCGCAGATTACTTCACTTGGCTTTCCGTGAGCATAGACGGTGCCTTGTTTCATGACAGTAATTCGATCGGAGTATGCTGCGGCATGATTCAAATCGTGCAGTACCATAATAACTGTCATGTTTTGAACGCGGTTTAAATGCAGGACAAGTTCCATGATTTCGAGTTGATGACAGATGTCCAGATAAGTTGTTGGTTCATCTAGCATCAATACTTTTGGCTGCTGGGCTACTGCCATTGCGATTCGAGCTCGTTGGCGTTCCCCGCCCGACAGTTCGAGTACGCTTCTTTCCGCGAATGCTTCCATGCCTGTTAGCTTGAGCGCGCAATCCACGATCGCCCTGTCATCGTCGTCAAGTCGCTGCATAAACCCTTTATGCGGAAAACGTCCGTACGAGACCAAGTCATACACGCTGATATCTGACGATCGTTCCTGCGATTGTGCAAGCATGGCCAGATGACGAGCGAACGGCTTCAACCCCCACTCCTTCGCCTCTTTTCCATCTACATAGACTACGCCGCTTTCTTCCTGCAGCTGGCGGGAGAGCACTTTTAATAACGTGCTTTTCCCACATCCGTTCGGACCCAAGATACTGTGAATGAGTCCTGATTCAAATCGAATAGTTACATGGTCCATGACCGTATTTCCGCGATATTTGACAACCAGATGCTCTCCACGAATCATTCTTGCATCCCCCTCGCTCTAAGCAAATACAGAAAAAAGGGAGCGCCGACAGCACCCATCATAATCCCTACAGGCAGCTCAACCGGAGCAAAAATAATTCGAGCAAGCGTGTCGAATATGGTCAGTACAGCTATACCAAGCAATGCTGTGACAGGAAGCAAGATTCGATAGTCGTTTCCGATCAGCAACCTTGCAGTATGAGGAACAATCATACCAACGAAAGCAAGCAAACCAACAACGCTGACCGCGCTGGCAGCCAGGAGCGCCGCGATGGCTGTCACGAGTAGTCTCGTACGCTCGACATGCAGACCTAGCCCTTTCGCATCCGAATCTCCAAGCATTAAGATATTCATTCTCTGAGTGGTCATTAGTGCGAAAAGGGTACCGATTATGGAATAAGGAAGCAGGATCTGTAAATGAGGCCAGCTTTTCGCCGAAAGTCCGCCCACAAGAAATAGCAATGCTCCATTCACCTGCTCACTATAAAATACAAGCAGACCTGAAGTACCCGAACTAAAAAAAGCAGAAACGGCCACTCCGGCCAATATAATCCGCCCGGGACTCGCCCCGTTTTTCCAGGCAAGTGTATAAATGAACAGTGCCGCCCCAAGCGCCCCCAGGAAAGCGGCAGGCGTCATCAGGTATGCATAAGCCGGAAACATGACAAGCATGGCGATACCGAAAAATCCCGCTCCCGATGATACACCAATAATGTGCGGGTCCGCCATCGAATTTCGCATGACTCCCTGCAGCAATGCACCCGCGAGTGAAAGATTGATCCCAATCAGACCAGCAAGCAGAGTTCTTGGTAATCGGACGTTCCAGATGATCTCCCGTATCGAGCCTTGCTCGCTTCCTGTAAATACATGAATAATTCCCATGAGGCTTACTTTTACTGCTCCACTGACAAGGCTGAAAATTACCCCCGCCGCAGCCAATAGGATTAAAATCAAGAGGACGCCAATTCGCCAGGATGTGGTTTTCCGAAACCCCGATGTCGATTTATTTTTCATAGGTATCGGGATATACCAGCTTGGCGAGATATTCAAATGTCTGATCGATTTTCAAACCTGGCGAATTCACAAAATCGGATGGGAAAAATACCATTCTCTTCTCTTTCACAGCCCGAAGCGATGCCCATGCAGGGTTGCTTTCCAAATCATCTTTGAGCTTTTGGCGGCCGTATTCCTCCGTTCCATATACAACCATGAAAAGGTAATCCGGATCAGCCTCAATTAATTTCTCGATGCTGTAGGGCACGGAACTTGGCATTTGACCAGACTGCATATCTTCAGCCACATTTTTCAAGTTCAATTTATTCGCTATATCGAGTGCAAGGTTGCCATTTTTTTGAATGGATATCCCATTAGATGCGATTGTAATGAAAGCAAATTTTAGCGACCTATTTGGCACTTTGGAAATAATCGTCTGGATATGGTTTTCCGTTTCTTTCCATGCTTTTTCCGATTCTGCTTCTTTTCCGATGATTTGTCCGAACAGCTTTCCGGTTCGTTGAATATCGTCATAGCTATTGATATTCACTAAAGCGAGCGGTATTTGACTGGTAACCAGAGCGTCTTTCAAATTCGCATGAAAACGAGGATGCCCAATTACAAGATCTGGCTTCAAGCTTGTGACTTTTTCCAAGCTAACCTGGTTAATCTCCCCGATATCCTCCGCCGCTTTAGCCGCATCTGGTACGGGCGTTCCCGATGCTTTGGCTCGTGCGATCGCTGCACCCCCAAGCTGGTAGAATAGACCAAGCACCTCTGTATTCAGAATGACCACGCGTTCTGGTTTTTTCACTAAAACAACCTCTTGTCCTGTATCGTCAGTAAAGGTGAAAAAAGGCTGCGGGTTGGAAGACGACGTGTTGTCTGGATGACCGCCATGGTTCGAATAGGAACTACAACCGATTACAGCGAGCAACAATATAAGACTCATCAGCGCACACGTAATCCTGATTTTCATTTGCATTCCTACCTTCATTCAGCCTTTTGGATGGAAGGACTAGCTCCATGCTCGTCAAAGCGAATATCGTATTCCATGAATTTTGCCGTATCTGCTGCTACTTTCGTTCCGAGCAATCGACTTACCATATGAAAGGCCATATGGATGCCCGCAGAAATGCCTCCGGATGTGACAATCCGATCCTCATCAACAAATTTGACACCTTCGACGACAGTTACTTTGGGGTATTCGCTTCTCATGCTATCCAGGCTTGCCCAATGCGTTGTCGCACGTTTACCATCGAGCAATCCGGCCTCGGCCAGTAGCAAAGCACCTGTGCAAACGGATGTCATCCATTGAACCTCTTCAGAGTGCTTACGGATCCAATCGAGCAATACTTTGTTGTGGATCTCACGCCTGGTTCCTGCCCCTCCCGGAATAACTAACAAATCATACGTAGGAGCGGTATGTATGCTATAGTCGGGAATTACCTTCAAACCGTTTCTCGCTGTGATAAAATGACCTGATTCCGAAATCGTGGTTACTTGGAAAGGCTTACATTCATTCGTTTGACCGCGATTCAGCGCCGTCACGGAAAACACTTCAAACGGACCCGCAAAATCAAGCACTTCTACGTCGTCAAACAACAAGATACCGATCTTCCAAGGTTGCATAAATACTCCTCCTATCATCGTTCATGCTTTAGCATGGATTTGCGTCAAACCATCATCTGCAAAAGCAAGTAAGAACAATTTTCTATGCCCAAATTATATAGAGCGGCCTAGGAAGGTAGAATGACTCACAAGAGCTATTGAAGTGGCTATTATGTGAAGTTTTGTTGATTGATTCCAGGAGGCATATAACGCTCAGTAACGGGGCGTGCATGAACAAAAAAACCAGCCAAATTTAAATTTGAGCTGGTTTTTTTGTTCCTATTTAATTAAGCCCTTGGAACGAGCTTTCGTGAGATACGATGGGAACTCGGCAAGAGAACGTTTGAACAACTCCTCGTCTGAGATCCGATCAAGATCGGTGCAAGTAAAGAAGTTTGCGTTATCGATAAATCGTCCCTGAAGGTTATCGAGCTTATTCAAAAATTGGAATTTTTCATTTCCGATCCCAACGAATTGCCAAAAGATGCCCAATTTAGATGCTTCCCGAATTACTAATTCCGTCTCATCCTTATCCCCATTATCCCCATCTGTAAGAAAGTAAACGTATACTGGTTCACTATTCTGGTAATGCGCTTTATACGCATTCTGGTCAATTGAAAACTTTTGCCCACCAAATAGCTTTCCGAAGAACCCTCCACCGGTAGAGGAACCCTCAAAAGCTTGTGGGTAATACTTTTTCGTGATGCGTTTCATTACCCCCGCGTAATTTGTATAACCCTCAAGTTGATATTTCTTGACAATGTGATCATTTACGTAGTTGAAGAAATCCCTTTCAGACAGTTCTCCTACTTCGTAATCATTTTTGCCAAACAGAAAGATGTCAATGGAGCGATTATCATCAAACTTCACACCAAGCGCAAGCAAACGCTCAACAGCTCGTTGGACTACTCCATTTTTGTATAGAGTATGCATCGAACCAGAAATATCAATAGCTAGTGCGACCCGAGCTGTTTGACCATTCAAACCGACTTTAGAAATGGCTTCATCAGCCTTTTTCTTCAGACTAATAAAGTTCTCTTCTGCTTTCTTTTTCAAATCAATAGACACCAAGATCACTTCCTTTAATTATGTACACACTTTTAGTTGATCCATAGAAATATGTAGAATCTATTAAACAAATTGTACCATAAAATGCTAAAATCAAGTATATATAGGGAACGCAACCCATTGTTCCTCCCCTATTAATGGCTCTCTTATTTGAGAATTTTTTGTCGAAAGTCGAAATAGACATCTTTACATATTTTTTTGTCATGTTATATATGGGGTACAAGGTTTCCGACAAACAAGTAAGAAAGAGAGGATAAATGATGAAAAAAAGAGTTAGATACAGAAAAAGATATGCATTCCTTGGTGCTATA
This sequence comes from Brevibacillus brevis NBRC 100599, assembly GCF_000010165.1. Classification (NCBI taxonomy): domain Bacteria; kingdom Bacillati; phylum Bacillota; class Bacilli; order Caryophanales; family Paenibacillaceae; genus Brevibacillus; species Brevibacillus brevis. Next base: position 3,174,340 of record NC_012491.1, on the reverse strand, counting down.
ACGGGATACTTCTTAGCTTTACTTGCATCCACAATACTTCCGACTTTTATCATGTTAGCCATACCGTTGCTAACAGCAGCCATAGGGTTTGTCTTAGGTGAAAAGAAAGAGCAGCGATTCAGTGGGATTACGGTACCAGAACCGGACCAGAGAATTACTTCTACTGTAACGGGGAGTGAACAAACGAAAAAGGAACTGGAATCTACCTATTCATCAGAAATACGAGAATATCTACAAGTTATTAAGGAAATTGTGATTAACGAAAATGAAAAGCGCAACCTCGATGATGAAATATCCGAAAAGACAATAAACCTTTGTTCTAAGATCGATACTCTCCTCCCCTACATAGAAACGCTCGGTAGTGCGCAAACGAAGCATGATATTAAAATGCTCGTCATGAAAGACTTGAATAGTGTCATCAACCCCTTCTTGAGGCTGAGTGTTGAAAACAAGCTGAAGAATAGACGAAAATTATTAGACGGTCTCCGTGACATCAACCTAAAGCTGAAAGTGATCTCTACATCTATTGAACAACACGACATCTATGAGTTGGAGAGAAAGCTTACTCTTATCACCGAAAAATATAATGCCAAAGAAATTTACTAATCACCTTTAAGGAGCGTGCTATAGCAATGACGACACAGGCTATCCAATTAGTTAAACAAGAAGACATCATCAAGATCCAATCTGAAGCAGAAAATGTGGTGCGCCAGCTGCAAACGGATAATCAAAGCCAGATGGATTCAATTTTGGAGCAGCTGGGTAATTTGGGCGAAAGCACCCAACGAAATGCCGCTGAATCTCTCGAAATTCTAAAACGACCTGTGAAAGATCTGATGGAAGGAAAAAACAATGATATTCCGAATACACTCTTAAAGCTTCGTTCTTGCACAGAAGAATTGAATCCGAATAAAATCTTTCAAAGCGGTGGGATCAGCAATCTCTTCAACAGAATCTTAGGGAAAAACCCAATTTCCCAATATATTCGAAAATATGAATCCGTTCGTACACAAATTGATAACATCATTGCCTCCTTGCTTAATGGCAGTGACAAGTTAAAAGAAGATGTCATTAACTTGAAATACATTAAGAAAAAATCCGGTGAAAATATTTATGAATTAGAGAAACGGATTTACTTCGGTAACAAGTTGCTTGAGATGCTTGAAGTTGAAAGCAATAAGCCTGAAAATCAACTTCGCAAACCCGAATTCGAAAAAGCAATGGTCAAAGTCGTAACAAGAGTAAAAAATATGAGTCAAATGATCAACATTTTACAACAATCCATCGCTTCTGTTGATGTTATTGCGGACAATAACGAAAAGTTGGATGAAGCTGTCTTTAACGCGATTACGATGACGCAAAACGTTGTCACAGTGTCCGCTGCCATTCAGTTGGCCTTGAATAATCAGAAGAAGGTAATCGAAGCTGTACAAAATACCAATCAGGCCATTGAGGATATGCTGGTAGCCAATGCTCAAAGCTTAAAACAGAATACACAAGAAATCACCTCGATGCTGGAGCAACCAAGTATCGCAATCAATAAACTGCAGCAGGCATTTAATGATGTGTATAGCGCAATCCAAATTACCGAAGATTCAAATCGAAGAATTATCGATTCTAGCAAAAACTTCATCCAAGAGATGGATAAGCTCAACGCAGACATGAGAGTAAAACTCGGTATGGCAGATCCAAATCAACTTTCTGCACCAGCCAATCAGCAAACCTCACTTCTACAGTAAATAAAAAAAAGAGGAAACCAAGTGATCTTTCCTTGGTTTCCTCTTTTTTTCCTTGGCGACCTATCGCTCCCCGGGAGATGACGCTGCCAGATAGCGGTGTTACGTGCATATTCTACGAATCGCTCGAAGATGTATTCCCGCTTCAAGGAGCTCTCCGACACCTGATGAAGCTTTTTCACTGAACATTATTCTACAAAGAAGTTTTCACTGCCCATTAGTTCCGTGTAAACTTTTTTCGTGTATTGTACAATCGCTGGCGGTGCCGTCTTAACCGATCCCGCATCAAAAGGGGGCTTCGGATCGTACTCAAGCGTCAACTGCGTTGCCTGTGCTATCTCTACCCCAAACTCCCAAGCTACAACTTGGAGCGCCATGTCAATGCCGGAAGACACGCCCGCTGCAGTGACAATCTTCCCATGGTGCACCACCCGCTCCTCCTGCGGAATCGCACCGAGAGCACGAAGAGATTCGCAAACAAACCAGTGGCTCGTTGCCGGTACTCCTTCCAGTAGACCTGCAGCACCGAGAACCATTGAGCCTGAACAAACCGAAGTCGTCCATTTCGACGTCTTATGTAACTGGCGAATCCAGTTCAGCGTCTCTTCGTCATTCATTAGCTCCTTACAACCTATACCGCCAGGAACGATTAAAACATCCATAGAAGGGACTTCCGCATAACAGTATTCCGCATGCAGGTAGCCCATCTTTGAATCGAGTTGAATCAATCCTTTTTCTTTCGCGACAAATTTGATTTTGCATTTCATACTTCCAGCGAACGCTTCATAAGGACCAATTGCATCTAATGCTGTCACACCGTTATACAACAAAATAGCGACTTCCATAGTATCATTCTCCTTTGGTTCTGGTTCTAAGTTGTAGTTAAATTAGTTGAACGCTTAAAGAATCGGCCCCAATCTCATAAACGGTTTTACCCTCCAAAATCGTACACAGGACTTTTGTGTTTCGAATGTCGGTTGGCGGTATCGATAACGGGTTGCGGTCGAGAACAATCATGTCGGCTGATTTTCCGACCTGGATTGACCCGGTTATGTTATCCAAATACATCGACCGTGCGCCATTGATCGTAAACAGTTCGATAGCTTGAACGACGTCGAGGGCCTCGCTGGCATTAACTGTCCCTGGATAATCGATATACGGGTTTTGACGGGTAACCATCGCTTCGAGGCTCGGCCACGGATTAAACGACGGCACGACAGGCCAGTCCGTTCCATAGACAGCCAAAGCGCCAGTATCTACCACGCTGCGAATCGAATACTTGCCATTTGCGCGCTCGGGCCCAATCACCACTTTATCTTGGGTATGAAAATCGGAAGGGAACCACATCATCGGTGAAAATTCTGCCACGGCATCTAGTGCGCAGAAACGATGAATATCTTCGGGATGAATAAAGGTCGTATGGGCAATCTCATGCTTCAATCCAGAGAACCCGTTTACCGCTCGAGCAGCCTCAATGGCATTCAGTCCGACCCGAATCGCTGCGTCTCCGACGGCGTGCATTTTGACTGTGATACCCATGCTGTCTAAATAAGCAAGATCCTTTTTTAGCTGTTCGGCATCAACCAAAATGTTGTCGTTGGCATCTTCGTCTCCGAGATACGGCTGCATAAAGGCCGCAGTCTTGAATGCAGGGACTCCATCTATAAACATTTTCGCAAAATCCGTGAAAATGTGGGAAGAAGCGTACTTCTTGCGGTCTTCGATCAACGAATACTGCTCTTCCATGCTGATCTCTAATGGCACCTTGTACATAAGGTTGGTAACTACCCGCAAATGAAGTCCGTTTTCATCATCCAGCCGCTTATAGGTCTTCAAGATTTCCCGATCCGTCATCGGTTCTTTTATGCCCGTAATCCCATGGGAATTGAGCTGGTTCACGATCCACTTCACTGCTTCAAAATGTTCTTGCTCACCGCCTTTGGGAATATGTTTGGCGACAAGCTGTATCGCAGGCAGCTCGATCAAGACTCCTGTTGGCTCTCCACTTTCATCGCGATGGATGTGACCGCCCTCTGGGTCAAAGGTATGGGCGTCGATTCCTGCAAACTCTAATGCCTTACTATTCACCCAAGCATTATGATGGGAGAAGTCGTATAAAATGATAGGACGTGAAGAATCAATAGCGTCTAACTGGCTTTTGTTTATGTACGGCATAATCTCGGGCTGCCAGTCCACCCCTACAATCCATGGCTTGCTCGGATTATTTTTGGCATATTGTCGGACGCACTCCAAGATGTCTGTTACTGACTTATGAGATTCGCGAGGAAGGTGGCATTCATTTAACGTGGAATAAGACCCCAAATACGCATGTATGTGCATATCATGCAAGCCAGGTAAGACCGTCTTTCCTTTCAAATCTACTACTTCGGTTGTTTGAGAGATCAGCGACTTGATTTCCTCGTTACTCCCCACTGCAACGAACTTTCCCTCTTTCACCGCTACTGCCTCAACGTAGCGATAGCGCGGAACTACACAATAAATCTGTCCATTCAAATAAACCGTATTCGGTGCCACCAAATGAACAACCCCTTCGCAAGAAAGTAGAATCGCAGACAATCAGATAGCTAGCCGCCCTCCTTCCCTATCCATGCGGGTGCTTGCTTGAGCTTTATTATGACAAAAGCTGAAAACGCTGCCTATTACCCAAAAGGGTGATTTTTGCGCTCGTCTCCTCCCCCCGTCAGGCCATGTTGCTGCCAATGAGCGTATATATTATGATTGTGGAAACCTGGTACCATAAGGGGGAAAACAATTTGCTGGATAAGGGCGCATCGAAAACAGATTATTTGAAAGTTCTACAATTTATCGACTCCATTCTGGTTCCCGCAGAGAGTTTTCGCAAGCAGGTATTGCTTTCGCTGTCACAACTATTTGGTTTTAACAGATCTATCTTTTGGACAGCTGACAGACAAGGCAATTTATGCGATCCGCTCACCTACAACGTCGAGGACCGACTAATCCAAGAATATGTTTCCTATTATTTTCAATTCGATTTGCTGCATCCCCAAAAGATTCTTCACCTGATTTCTACCAGCAAGGCTTTGCGGATCAATGACATCATGTCCTATGAGGAATATGAACAATCTGTTTACTATAAACAATTTATGCAAGTATACGGAAACTACGATATGATTAGTGTTTATCTGGAAAAGGAAAACAAATTGGTGGGCGGTATTGGATTGGCACGCTCCAAACAGGAAAAAGGGTTTACCGCTGATGATGCCCAAGTATTGGGGACCCTTGCCAAGCATATTGCCAATACTTTGGCCATGCATACACGTGTGGAAGAGATGGAGAATGAAAAATTACTGTTTGAGACCCATTCCAATATGTCCTCCATCGGCATGATTATCGTCGAGCCCCCTGCCTTTATCCGCTATGTGAATCCGGCGGCCCGGGACATTTGCATCGAATTGACCTGTGGGAATATATGGACGAATCCGATCAAAGCCTTTATTGGGCAGCTTCTGGCAGACCATTCTACCAACAGGCTCCCTGCTTATGTCACGACAGTGCATTCACCTACACTGCAGGAAGTAACGATACATGTCCAGCACTCGTTTCAGACTCAAGCTTCCTATCAAAGAAAGCTTCAATATGTTATATACCTTGTCCCCAAAAGCAAAATAGCCAGCCGAATTGCATCGCATGACAGTAACAAGCTTGCCCTCCTGACCCCGAAAGAGTGGGAAGTTTACGAGCTTGTGCAGCAAGGATCTACAAACAAACAGATTTCGGGCAAATTACACATCAGTCTGAATACGGTCAAAAGGCACTTGCAAAATATTTATAAGAAAATGGAAGTAACGAACAGAACGAGCTTGTGTTACAAGATTAACTGGTAGTTTCATCTTCTTATGACGCGATGATAAGCGCATACGGCAGGGGATCTACACTAAAAAAGCTGTGAATGCATTCGCACTCACAGCATAGGCCTCAATTGATCAGTGTCATCCTCGCTCGGAACCAATAGCGAGTCCATAAACTCTTTGGACAGGATATACGGTTCATAGGCAAGAGGGACTTTTGTTACCTTGCTCGTCAATTCATCAAGGGCTGCAAGATCATCTACGCCAACTTGATGAACAGATGTTTTTCCCAGTGCAAGAATCGCGACTTTCATTTCTTCCACAAAAGACGTAAGAAAGTTCTCTAAATACTTTGCTGCTTCTTGCTCATCAAATTGAGCAGTTAAACTTCCCGGATAAAAAACAAGTTGAGTAGGAGGTTCCCAAGGAATTGCTTTTGTTACCTGATCATGCGTCATCGCCCAAAGGAGTGCCGTCCCCATATAGACACCATCAACGCCCAACGCAAATGCTTTCAAGCAATCAGATGGCGTGAAGTATCCTCCTCCGCTTAACAAGGTGATTTTTTCCTTCATCCCGCGTTTTTGTAAGTAATGTACGGCACGTGAAACGGCATAAATGGTGGGAATTCCAAAATCGTCCTCCAAGATGGGAGGTCCGCCCTTAGATCCTGCCTGTCCGCCATCGATGCTCACAAAATCAACCCCTGCAAAAATGGCGACTTCTAAATCGGCTTCAATCTTTGCGCTTGCACATATTTTAACTCCAATGGGGATTCCACCAGTAAGGGCGCGCAGATGATCAACTACTTTGCGAAGATCTTGCGGTTTATTGATATCCTTATGCCTGGAAGGAATCACGACATAATCATCATTCTCCACTTTCAAGATTTTTCTGGCTCTTCCCTGAACGTACTCCGAAGGGATAAAACTCCCCGCACCAGCAATAGCTCCTTGCCCGATATGGATTTCGATTGCATCGGCCTGTTTGAGAATTTCTGGCTCTTTTGACCACTTACCGCTGTGGTATTGAATAATTAGATGTTTGGCGTTTTGTCTCTCTTCGGGTAAAAACCCCCCTTCACCCGTATTTGTTAATGTGCCGACTGCAGCTGTTCCTTTTGCAATCGCTATCTTTGCTTTCTCTGACACACCAATTCCATACCCCATTCCCCCTGCCATAATGGGGATTTCCAGCGACAAAGGTTTTTTTGCCTGAGGTCCGATGGTAATCCGCATATCTATATCTACATCTTCAGGGGTGACTAACGTAGCCAGTTGTGCCGGTGAAAAGATAAGTCCGTCGTAAGTAAGAAATTTACGCGGACTCCCAAACGGTCTTTCAATGACGGCCCCTTCTGAAGCTCGCAAGCTATTTTCAATCAAAATTCTTGGTGGCAGGCGAGTCAAAGCCGTTACCATTTCCCAAATGTTTTCGGGATACCGTTCATTCATGAGCCGCTTCGTGAACCGGCCAATGATCCATTGCAGCAACGACCTGGAAAACATAAGCGCTAGAATTCCTGAAAATAGAATGGCTGTCATTGTACCCGTAAATGATCCGATGTCAAAAGACATCCATTTACTTCCCATTATACTTCTCCCCTTCGATACCGTTAGCAATAGCGTACATGCAGATAAGAATGATCCATGCGCAGGTTAGCGATAGTAGCCGGATTTTCAAGAATTTTGTGTTTTACCATCATTTGGCTTACCGCAGTATCGTATTCTTTTTTTCCTGGTTGTAGTATAAGCCAGTTAGACAAGTTTATTCTCACAAAAACGTCGTTGAGCAGTACATCCTGAGAGAAACAGATGCTCCGGTGCGAGGCTATCGACGAAAAATGTAAAAGGAGCTGTCGTGGTGCGACAAGAATTCTAGTACAAACTCTAATGTCCTAAATGGGAGAGGAAGTTTGGGACTAATGTGGTCGACCGACCGCTGTCATGCAGCGAAACACCACGCGCAGAGAGCTGTGCGTGGTGCGAAAAAAATAACCTAGGTTTGTCGCTGTTTAATTAGAAGGAGTCATTGTATAATTCTTGCTGCTGTTCCTCTGCAATGGCCTGTAAGTCATATGCGTTGATTCGAAACAACTGATAATCGCTATTATCTGCTTTTTTTGCGGCAAGCTTACTTAAAAATTTCGGGGAGCCTTCGTTTTCTTCATCGTAAACTAACAAGATCCCATCTGAATTCGATAGCAAAAATTTGTCTTTCTCTCCAAGCTGCCAAGCTCCTTGGTAAGGTGTTTGATAGACACTATTGATATAATCGGCTTGCGTCACAATATTTCGGTAGTAATCCTGTGTCTCTTCTTTCCACTTTTCCTCTTGATTCAAAAATGGAGTAATTACCGCCAGTTTTAAATGTGGATACTCCTTCTTTAATTCCAGAACAGTTTCGGCTGCCCACATTTCTACCCCAAGTTGACCTGATATGATGACCCATTCCAACTCTTCCTCAAGGAATCTGACGAGCTCCCGCTTCAGTGCTTTCTTTATAATTGCTAATCCCGGATTTTTTTCATTAAATATTCCAAGCTCGTGAGCCTTGTATCCTGAAACAAATAACCGTTTTAACATGATACCACCTCATGTCGCTGATCCTTTTATCATCAAATTAAAATTTGAACATTCATTATAACAAGATCTGACTGTTCCTGATATACCAAATTCCATTAGTAGGATCGAAGCAATAGATGGCTCTGGGTCATTGAATAATAAAAGGGACCATCTGGCCCCCATCCATTAGTTGAACGAACATATCACCGAATGGTTGCCGCGGTAAGCTCGATGAATCGAATCATTGGTAGGCAGCTCCTACCATGAACCATTCGAGAGCTTCTGAAAATTCATGAGGAAGCTCTGACACCTGGAGGAAGGTACACATCGCGCTTACGATCTGTTCTCTGTTTTGTCCGTATTGCTCTGTGAGCAGAGCTAGCTGCTCCCAATCACGGAGTTCCCTTTGAAAGGCAGCTCGATCCAATGGGCGGCCGTGCGATTCCACGAAAAGGATTGCTTCAGACTGGTACGCTTGCTTCAACACGCGCAGAAAACGGGAGGCTGTATAACTGCGCGGTCCGCCATAAACAGAGGGCCCCAAGGCATCTCCCAAGAACAGAGTTTGATCCTCTTTTACGTACACATAGCACGAATCTTCCGAATGATCCCCTCCGACAAGGTTCACCTGACATGTCACGCCACCAAGGTCGATCGTAATCGATTCATCGAATAGGATATCCGGATCGACGATTCGGATCAAGTCCCGGTTCATTCCGTACTCTTTTTTGATGTGAGCCATTGTGCTGGCATTGATGATCTTCTCCGTACAGAGCTGTTCCATGACTTCATCCGACCAATTCAGCCCCATCAGCTTGCTCAATGAATGTGCGGTTTTTGCCTGCGCGATGGTAGGTAGATCCCATTCTGACATTCCGAATGTATGATCCCAGTGCCAATGAGTCAGTATGAGCAGATCTGGAAGGCGAACGCCTAGCCTTTGCAACTCCTGACGAAATAACGCGGCATGCGCCGGTGAATTTCCCGCATCAATCAAGAGAGTTTTTCTTTCCCCTGTAATGGCTGCTAGGATGGGGCGATCCGTGTCATGACTTGCATGCATAATCAAGATATGCTCGGTAATCTGTTCGATCGTGGACATTTCCTCTCCCCTTTCCAAATACGCCAATGTAATTTTCTCTCTACAGAATAACTCAGCAATATTTTCCATGTTATCACACAACACTTCCCGCTCGCACAAACTAAAAACGCCCGTGTAGGGGGGGTTGTGAAACTCGAAAATAAAATGGAGGCTAAGCAGTTCAAGCTGCTTAGCCTCATAAAACGAGAATATTGAAAGACCTGCTAGTTTTTATCGATAATATTGCCTTTTTTCTTTTTCTTTTACGGATACTCTTAGTTTCCAAAGTTCTTGAGCCAATTGGAAAGCTTCTTTATCATTTCCTTTTTCAATGGCTATTTCTCTTGCTTTTAATAGAGCATTCGCAGCAGGAGAAAGGTCAGGAGAATCCACAACCCATATTTTAAAATCATGTTGAAATGGGTCCGTATCGCTCCAAGCATAATCATGCTTTCTAAATGCAGCACCTACTGTGTTTTTCGTAAGCTCTTGCTTAGAACGAAATAGTTCCTTCTCATCATGACCTAAAAACACCAATTGCTTTTTATCCATAAATACAAGGGAGATATCCTTCTTTTTAAAAAGAATTTCATCATCTCGAAGTTTACAGGTAACTTTATCATCGTAGACAGACGTTTCTAAGCTTTCATGGAATGAGAGTAGAGTCAAGGCAATGCCTGCAATCAGGCCAAGGATCATCGTAACAATGCCAACCCATGCTCCATTATAGGCGGCAATTAGTTGTAAGGGTCCCTGGAAGGGTATCCATGGCAAAGAGCTGCCCCATTTAGCAATACTCGGAAGAAACCAGCCGAACACTAAACCGATAAGCGGGAAACCAAGCCACAAGATAACCTTATCCGTTTTTGAAAAATGTAATATTGTATGATTCTTGCTCATTTACAGTCTCCTTTTTTAGATAATACACTTGTAACGGTTTCTCTCCATACAGCTGATACATCTAGTTGAATGCCGATCAGCGGATAGTTTGATAAGTTATCGAGTGTTAACGCTAATACACATGCTTTTTCACGTAATCCTTTTGAATCAGTGTGACCAAATTCTTCACCTTTTTGTAGTAATCGAAAAAAACCGTCAATAAAGCCTTCCTGAATGGCCTTAATTTTTAATCGGTACTCTTTATTATGGGAAGATTCTCGGTTTCCATATAAAAGAAATTCATTTAATACCTGTACAACAAGCATTTGTGCATCTGTAGGCTCTTCACCTAACAATTGCAAGCCATCACGAACCATCTTCTCTACAAAATTCTTTTTCGTATACTCATGAATCTGAAAGTATTGTTCAAAACTATATCCATCTAAAATCCATGCGAATACAGCGTCTATTAGTTCCTCTTTCGAAGCGTAATAATAATAGATGGATGGCTTCTGTATGCCTACAGACTGAGCAATCATGGAAAGGGAAGCTTTCTCAATTCCATACTGCCCGATCAACCATGTAGTCGTTTCAAGAATTTTTTGTCGTGTTGCTTCGCTTTTATTCATTTTTTCACCATTTTCTACCTATCGTTAGTTAGATAATAGCGCCTACTTTCGCTGACTGTCAAGATGATTCATCAGGGGATTCGCTTCCCAACATAAAAAGGAGCCGAGAGAATACGGGATAACCCCGTGCATTCTTCTCGGCTCCTCGCCTTGCTGCCTATCTCGTTTTCACGACAAACTCAATGCTTCCGAGGCCACCCCATTTGGCGACTACCACATCCCCTTCCCGTAGTTGGTGGGAACCGGTAATGCCCCCGGACAATATCAAATCTCCTTTGTACAGCTTGCGTCCTTCGCGAGCAAGCATATTCGCCAGCATCGCGACCGCGTGGGCTGGATGACCGAGAACCGCCGCACCAGCGCCCAAGTCTTTGAGCTCGCCATTGATCGAAAGAGTAACGCCAACCAAATCGAGATCAAGATCATCAGGCTTTCTCCAGGTCGATCCGATAAACACACGTGAAGATGAAGTATTGTCGGCAATGACATCCGGTAAGGAAAACTGGAACTGCGCATACCTGCTGTCAATAATCTCTAGTGCGGGAACCACATAATCAGTGGCTGCCAGGACATGACCCTCCGTGATGCCAGGTCCTTCCAAATCCTCACGCAAAACAAAGGCGATTTCCGCTTCCACTTTGGGATGAATCAATTCATTGATCGGCAGAATGCCGTCCTCGATATTCATATAGTCAAAAATGTAGCCACGAATCGGTTCGTGCACATTCATTTGCTTCATTTTTGCCTGACTGGTCAAACCCATTTTAGTGGCAAAGATTCGATGTCCCTGCTCAAGCTTAAGGGAAACCAACTCATCTTGAATACGATATCCATCTTCCACGGTCAGCTCAGGGTATTCAGCCGTCAGTTTCACGACCACCTCCCTATTTAACTCCGCATCCACCAGCTTCTGAGCCAACCTTTTGTACAATAGTTCCGATTGCACGCTGATCACCCCCTATCTGATTTTGGTAGAGCTGTACCGTTGGGCGATTTCCGCTGCGACATCGACGATCATGTCTTCTTGTCCGCCCACGACCTTTCGTCGTCCCAGCTCGATCAAAATATCTCGGGAGTCGATACCGAATTTCCTAGCTGCACGCTCAGCATGAAGCCGGAAGCTGGAATAGACACCCGCGTATCCGAGAACCAGAGCGTCTCTGGTAATCTCCTGTGGTACTTGAAGAATCGGCGAAACGATATCCTCTGCCAGGTCCATCATTTTGTACAGATCGACGCCTGTCTGAATACCCATACGATCCAATACAGCAAGAAGAACCTCGGTTTGTGTATTGCCCGCACCTGCACCCAAGCACCGAACACTGCCGTCAATCCAGGTAGCGCCCTCTTGAATGGCAACGAGCGTATTGGCCATGGCTAAAGACAAATTGTTGTGTGCGTGGAAGCCAACGGGAACATGCAGACATTGCTTCAATGCTCGGACTCGTTCCCCTGCTTGATCAGGTAGCAGAGCGCCAGCTGAATCGACGATGTACACGACATCGGCTCCATAGCTTTGCATGAGTCTAGCTTGCTCCGCCAGTTTTTCCGGAGCAGCCATATGCGCCATCATCAAAAAGCCAGCTGTCGTCAAGCCAAGCTCTTTCGCCTGATAAATATGCTGAGCGGAGACGTCCGCTTCGGTCGCATGTGTGGCGATTCTTGCCATGCCTACCCCCAGCGCTGCAGCCGTCTTCAAATCTTTGATCGTGCCGATTCCCGGCAGCAAGAGCACGCCCACTTTCGCTTGTTTACAAACGGAAACGGCAGCCTCGATCAGCTCCAGTTCAGGGGTCCTGGATAGCCCATACTGCAGGGATGATCCCGCCAATCCGTCTCCATGGGAGACTTCAATGTACGGTACGTTCGCTTCATCTAATGCACTGGCCACCTCGACTACTTGCTCCACGGTAAACTGGTGGTTGATCGCATGGCTTCCATCTCGAAGCGCTACCTCAGTGATCACAATATCACGAGTCATTTGCGGTCCCTCCTTTCATTCATGGCTATAGCTACATACTCGTGCCGATGCCGACAACATACTTGGCATACTCCTCTGCTACCTTTACCGCTGTCGCCGTCATGATATCCAGATTGCCTGAATAAGTAGGGAGGTAGTTACCCGCGCCCTCCACTTCAAAAAAAACGGTGATTTTGTTTTCATCAAAGATCGGTTCTGAGCGCAGGCGGTAACCAGGAACGTATGATTGAATATAGGCAACGGTCTGGTGAATAGCCTTCACGATCGCCTGTCGGTCCGCACCTTCGTCCACTACGGCATAGACCGTATCCCTCATCAGGATCGGTGGCTCCGCCGGATTCAGGATGATGATCGCCTTGCCTTTCTTCGCTCCGCCGATCGCTTCGATACCTTGGGCGGTCGTCTCTGTAAATTCATCGATGTTGGAACGTGTGCCAGGACCCGCGCTTTTACTGGAAATAGTGGCCACGATCTCTGCATAACTGACTGGACTCACACTCCCTATCGCATGAACGATCGGAATCGTAGCCTGGCCGCCGCATGTGATCAGATTGATGTTCGTTTCATTCAAATGCGCACCGAGATTCACAGATGGTACTACGTAGGGCCCCACAGCAGCAGGCGTCAGATCGATGGCGAACTTTCCAGCCTCCCGGAGCGCCTTGGCATGCAGAATATGTGCTTTGGCTGACGTAGCGTCAAAGACGATATCCGCAAGTTCCGCACCGCTTTCCAAAAACGGTTGTAATCCGCCGTCAAATACGTAGTATCCAGCAGCCTTTGCTCTACGCAGACCATCCGAATCAGGATCGATTCCAATCATGGACGTCAGTTCAAGAATTGGCGACCTTCCCAGCTTGATCATCAGGTCTGTCCCGATGTTACCCGAACCGAGTATGGCTACTTTTACTTTCCTCATACAGGCACTCCTTTCCTATTTTTTACTTGCCGAACCTGACTCCTACGGAACCAAGTCCAGCAATCCGTGTATGAAATACATCCCCCGGCTTAGCTTCAACCGCAGCCGATAACGCACCGGACAAAATGATTTCTCCTGCTTTAAGTGTAATCCCTAATTCGTGCAGCTTGTTCGCTAACCATGCCACACAGGATGCGGGATTGCCCAATGCGGCGGCACCCACACCGGTATTGACCAGCTCCTGATTTTTATAAAACGCCATTCCTACTAGAGGAAGATCCAAATCTTGCGGTTTCACGGGATGTCCACCCAGCACGTAGAAGCCCGACGATGCATTATCCGCAATAGTGTCTTCGAGTTTGATTTGCCAGTTGGCTATACGGCTATCCACGATTTCCAAGGCGGGGACTACATATTCTGTTGCCATCAAGACGTCATAGATGGTTACATGTGGTCCTTCCAGATCGCGCTTCAGCAGGAAGGCGATTTCTGCTTCTACTTTTGGCTGAAGGACATGCTCGAAAGGCAATTCTCCGTTGTTTTCCACGATCATGTCGTCCAATAGATGTCCATAGTCCGGCTGTTCCACGCCAAGCAATGTCTGCATGGCACGAGAGGTCAGGCCGATTTTTTTTCCTGTAATCCTCGCGCCTTCTTTCACTTTTCGCTCAATCGTCTTCAATTGTACGTGGTATGCCTCAATCTCGCTGATTTGTGGATCCAGTAAAGTGAGTGGCGCGACTCCCACGCCTTCACGACTCGCCGCCGCTAAATGATCGGCGAATCGCGTGATTTTTTCTATGTCCACACGGCTCCCTCCCTGATTTGCTATCCTTCTCGCTATAATTTTAGGGTGACGGTCTTTACCTCGGAGTAGAATTCGAAGCTGTGACGCCCACCTTCACGGCCAATCCCGCTGTCTTTGGCACCGCCAAACGGAGTTCGCAAATCACGCACATACCAGCAATTGATCCACAAAAGACCTGACTGTACACGATCAGCTACGCGATGTGCGCGCCGCAGGTCGTTGGTCCAAACCACACCTGCCAAGCCGTAAGCTGAATCATTGGCGATCCGAATAGCGTCCTCTTCTGTACAAAATGGAATGATTACGATGACCGGACCGAAAATCTCTTCCTGCGCCACCCTCATTTTGTTGTCTACATCATAAAGAACGGTTGGCTCTAGGAAATTGCCGTCACCCAGCGCGCTGAGCCGTTTTCCGCCGTAACCGAGCTTGGCTCCTTCTTCCAGTCCGATCTGGATGTAGTGCTCCACCGTCTCTAAGTGACTACGGGAAACCAACGCTCCCATATCTGTGTCTGGTTCCAGCGGATTTCCCACCTTGATCCTTTGAACCGCCGACATAAATTTGTCCAGAAACTGATCATATACGCTTTCTTGCACCAACAATCGCGAACCTGCCAGACAAATCTCACCCTGGTTGCGGAATATCGCCTCAACCGACCCTTTTACCGCTTCATCAAGATCGGCATCCTCAAATACGATATTGGCTGATTTGCCTCCTAATTCGAGCGATACTGGAATCAGATGCGAAGCGGCATTCCTCATAACGGTCTTGCCGGTGCTGGATTCTCCCACAAAAGAGATCCGGCGTACATGGGGATGCGTCGTCATCGCCGTCCCGACAGTCCCGCCCGGACCAGTGAGGATGTTAAGCACGCCAGGAGGCAGACCTGCTTCATTGGCAATTTCTCCGAGCATCACCGCCGAGAGAGGCGTGTACGAGGCTGGCTTTACAACGACGGTATTTCCTGCCGCTAATGCCGCAGATGCTTTCCAGGTCATCTGCATGAAGGGCAAATTCCATGGAATGATCAGACTTGTCACACCTGCCGGAGTATATTTGGCGTAGGACATAAAATGGCGCATTTCATAATGCTCATGGACCATGTATTTGGCCATTTCGGCAAAAAATCGCAAATTTGCCGCCGCCCTCGGAATATCGAAGCCCCGACTTTCTTTGATTGGTTTGCCGACATCGAGCGTTTCCACCAAAGCGAGTTCGTCCACACGTTCCATCACCAGGTCAGCCATTTTGCAGAGAATCTTGGCGCGCTCATCTACAGGCATCTCACTCCAAACGCCTGACTCAAACGTACGCTGCGCCACGTCGATCGCCCTTTTTACATCCTGCTCACTTGCATTGGCCACAGAAGCCAGCTTGCGATTTGTAGCTGGGTTGATTGTATCGAAGGTTTCACCGGAAACAGCGTCCACGTAATCGCCGTCTATGAATAGCTTGGCGTCTTTTCGTACATAGTTTTCCTTGGCGGTCTGACTCATGGGAATCCTCCTAATTCTCGATTTCCAAGATCATCTCTACTTCTACGGCGTTATTTAGCGGGAGCTGGGCCATCCCTACAGCGGACCGACCATGCCTGCCTTTGTCTCCGAAAAGCTCTACCAACAAATCGGATGCCCCATTCATGACTGTGGGCTGATCGATGAACGCTGGATCACTGTTAACGAATCCGAGAATTTTGACCACTCGTTTGATTCTTCCCAGCTCCCCTAGCTCTTGCTTGGCAACTGCCAGCAGATTGAGCATGCACTGCCTGGCAGCTAGGTAGCCTTCCTCTATCGTGACATCCTGTCCCAGCTTCCCTCGATATTCGTTTGTCCCTTGGCCTGCCAGAAAGAGGAGATTGCCTGCTTGGACACAACCGACATAATTACCGGCCGACTGTCTCGGTTCAGGCAAAGCAAGGCCCATAGCCTGTAAACGTTGCTCCGGTGTTTCCGTCTGATGCTTCACAGTCCGTTCATCTCCTTTATGTTCAGGAAGCGAAGCGCGTTTTCACCGAGCAACGCCCGTTTCTGTTCGTCCGTCAGCTCCCATGTATGATCGATGACTTCCCCGGGAGGTGTTTCACGAAGAAGGAAGGGATAATCCGATCCCATCATGATTTTATCTTCGCCAAAGCGCTTCATCATGTATGAGATGTTCAGTGGGTCGTACGTCAAGGAATCAAAGTAGAATTGTTTTGCGTACACACTAGGCGGTTGTTCGGTCAGACGCAGATGCGGCCATACCTTCCAGCCTTGGTCTAGCCTGGGTAGAATATAAGGAAAAGAGCCACCGCCATGGGCAAAGCAGATTTTCAGGCGCGGAAACTTCTCGATCACGCCTCCCAGGATAAGACTTGCTGCGGCAAGCGCTGTCTCGCTTGGCATCCCGACGGTGTACATCAGGTTGTGCCGCGGCATCCGTTCTCTCCCCAGCGTCTCCCATGGATGTACGAAGAGCGGCACATCCCATGTCTGACACCTTTCAAAAAAAGGAATCAGTCCCGGGTCGTCCAGATTGTTGCCATTTACGTTGGTACCGATTTCAATCCCTCTCAGGCCGAGCTCGTGCATGCAGCGATCCATTTCCCGAATGGCTGCCTCGGTATCTTGCAAGGGAACAGTACCCAATCCGATGAAATGCTTCGGATGCTGGTTGACCGTCTCTGCGATAAAATCGTTTTGAATCCGCGCCATCACTTCGGCTTCGGCTGCCTTGGCCCAATAGGAAAACGTGACGGGAATGGGTGACAGCACCTGCCTATCCACGCCTTCCTGCTGCATGTCATGAATCCGTTTTTGGGGATCCCACACTTGATCCGTCACTTCGCGAAAGACTTTTCCTCCGACCATGATAGTTGCCCCGCATGTGCAAGTCCGGTGCAGAACTGGCCAGCGCTCTCCATGAAAGCGCTCAGCCAGGTTGGGAAGATACTCTGGAATAATGTGGGTATGGAAGTCTACTCGCATTTCCACTCACTCGCTTCCGGAGACGTGATGTGCCCGCAGTTTTGGCATGTCCGCAGCTCCAGATTGCTGTTGAAGCCTTCGATCGCCTCTTTTACCTGCACCTCTATGTTGGTCAGTTGAATCCGTACGCGATGCATTTCGTGGTCGCAGTTTTCGCAGAACCAAGCAAAATCCTCCAGTTCTCCCTCGTTTCTGTTGCGTTCTATCACGAGGCCGATCGTATCCGCTATTCGGTGTGGGGAATGCGGGACATTCGCAGGAAGAAGGAACATTTCACCTTCTTTTACTGTGATGATCTCACGCTTTCCATCCTGATTGATGATCTCGACGAAGCAATCGCCCTTGAGCTGGTAAAAGACTTCTTCCGATGGATCAATGTGAAAATCCCGCCGCTTATTCGGTCCTCCCACTACCATGACCATTAGTTCTGCATCTTTCCAAATCACTTTGTTATTCACTGGTGGCTTGAGCTGATCGATGTGATCCTCGATAAACTTCCACAAATGGATCGGTGCCAATGTACGCATGCTCTATACCCTCCCTGTTTTTATTTGTTTAAAGAACCTGCTTCGTCTGCGATGCCGTTTTGGTAGCAAAAACGCTGAGTGCATCATCCACCATCGTGCATGCATGAGACTTCTTATAGTTGTTGTAAAAAATCGCCAGTTTCCGCACCGGATCACCCGTATAGTACCGTTCATATTGCAACAAACGCTGTCCGAAGGCTTCCCCGCACAGGTCCCAAGCGAGCTTAAACAGGCGAACCCGATCTGTACCAGAGATACCCTTTCTTCCCGCATAAAACTTTTCCATATCCTCCGTTAAATCGGGATGCTCCATATCAGAGTCAGTCGGGGACATGAGAAATCCGCCTGCTCCAATAATCTGGATGACTTCGATCGCTCGCGGGTACAGCTTCGGAAGCAGTCCGCGAATGGTTTCGAGCTGTACGTAACCCGGCATGAGCTCACCAGACGGCAAGGTCTCGTAGTCCAGCTCAGCAGTCCTTAGGAGCGCTCTAACCGATTCCAGCGATTGCGCTAGCTCCCCGAGATGGTTTTGGACATTCGGATAGACGTCTACCCCGATGGAGTCTGCCAGCCGCATGGCAACTTCTGTGGCAAATTGGAGCTTCAACAGTCCTCGCACCCCTGTCTGGTGCGCTGGCTGCTGTCCAATGCCTGTCTTTGGATAAAGCAGGTTGGCCGCTTCTACATTGTTGTAAAGGAATAAGCGATCCCAAGGTACGAGTACGTCATGAAAGACAAGAAGAGCATCCATTTCTTCGAAGCGTGATGCCAAAGGATGGTCATAAACGGAACGAATTCCATCCTGCATGGGCTCTCTACAAATGATGCGCAAGCCCGGGGTGTCAATCGGAATGGCAAATGCCAAGGCGTAACGCTCATCTCCTGGCTGGAACCCAGGGAATGAATAAATGATGACTTCATCCGTGATCGGCGCCAGTGTCGCGAGCATTTTTGCTCCTTTGACAATCAGCCCTTCCGGCGTCTCCTCTACTGCTCCCAAATGAGTGTAGGCATCGTTTTGCTCGTGCGAGGACTTGCTGCGGTCATTTTGCGGATTGATAATGGCATGCGTTAAAAAAAGGTCTTGGTCGCGCACATACTTGTAATAATTTTTCGCGTTTTCCGCCCACTGCGGATTGTACCTTTCCAAGAAAGACGCATTGCTGTAAAGCGACGTCAAGACGACATTGAGAAAATCGGGCGTTCTTCCCATCAAGCCAAAAGTGGCTTCCGCATAGGTTTCGTACAAGACTCGTTTCGCCTGCAATTCCTCAGGGGTCTTTGCAACGAGAAAGGCGTTGTTCACTCGCTCACCAGTCTCCTGACAAATATGCGTAATCTTGTCCTGGTACTTCTCGTCATGCTGCATGTCATACAATTTGGCTATTTCATAAATCGGCTGTCGAAAAACAGCTTCCTCACATACGTTTGTCACCATTCTGCCTTGCAGCCAAATCTCCGGTTGCCGTGATCCCAAGCCCCGGATGTATTGGTCACCTGTACGGATTCCCACCCAAATTCCTCCCTGTAGATTTTTGTTGGTTGAGACGTTTTTGTTCTTAAACCGGATTATAATGTCTGTCTTTTCTGAAAAATGTAACCCACTTAACATCACGGCAGAAAAATGTAAAATACCGATCACCTGATTCATGGGCAACTGAGGATGTGTAAACGAATTAACATCATTTATGTTTTTCTTTCGAATGCACGTCATTTTCACGTTGAAAGATTGGTAAGGAGCTTTTTATTTTCATATAATCAAGAGAGATAAGTTCAGAAAATTAAGACTTAATGTTGGGTGATGGGAAGGGCCAGATCATTGATGAGGAAAGGAGCGGTGATAATGGTATCCTCTTTTGAAACGGATTTAAAATGGGAAACCCTTTTAGAATACGGCACACGCCAATTTGTGAAAGGAAAAACAGCTATCTATAAGCAAGAGATGATCGGAGAAGGCTTTTATTATCTTCATAAGGGACTAGTGAAGATTGTGACCTCTACCTTCAAGGGGAAAGATCGTCTGGTGAACATCGTTGTCCCTGGTCAAATCATGGGACTCCAAACGCTGGATCAACAACCTCATTTCACAACGGCTATCGCTGTCAAGAATGCAGTCGTCTACCATTTCTCCTGTTTGCAATTCCTCGAAATGCTGAAGGCACGCCCCGAACTCTTGTCTCTTTTCACGCAAACAATCAATCAAAAAATGCGGATTCTCCTAGCCGCCATCAACATGAAGGCGCTGACTTCAGAAGAGCAAATCGCTCGTCTCCTCCTCAACATTTGCGAAGACTTTAAAAACCACGAGGTTCCCCTCACTCAACAAGAGCTGGCTGAATGTGCTGGCCTCACCCGTATTACTGTCTACAAAATCCTGAAGGCATGGAAGGAACAGGGCATCATTGAAATCAAAAACCGATCCTTTGTCGTTAAACGCCCAGATATGCTAAAGCCTCCACAATTCACGACACACACCGCTCGCACAGTGTAAGCAAAAGCAAATCAATGTGAAAGGTGGTCACAATGGCCTGTCTTCGCTATCAGTGGACTCCGTACCTCATGTATGGCAAGAAGATCGAAATGGGAAAACACACAACGATCTACCATCAAGGCGATGTGGGGACTGGATTTTATTATCTAGACAAAGGGAGCGTAAAGATCACTCTTTTATCTGAGAACGGGCATGAGCGGTCTATCGATTACATTCCCACTGGTGGGTTGTTTGGGGAGCACGGCGCTTACAACGGCTCATACCTGACATCAGCCATAACGACCTCTCCTTCCGTCATTCATTTTTTCTCCGATGAGGTCTTATCGCGTATATGCCAAGACCACCCGCAGTCGGCCGTGATCTTCACCCATTCACAAATCGATAAGCTCCGTCTCCTGGCTGAAATCATCGCGTTCACTGACAGTCCAATTGAGCTTGCGATGGCGAATTATCTGCTCAAGCTGGTAGGTGTGCACGGAAGTAATCATATCCCTATTGATCAGATGTCTTTTGCACGCTATATTGATACGTCTCGCATGACAGTGAACAAGACTTTGCAGAAATGGCGCCAGCAAGGCTTAATTGAGCTTTCTGGACGTAGTGTCATCCGAGTTGTGAATATCGAGGGATTGCGTCGGGTTTATTCTCGCATCCAATGTAAATAGGGCGAAGCCTACTCAGGCTCGCCCCCTCTGCATTCCATATAACCTTTGAAACTCTTGGTACAGCCCTGCTCGGTTCTGCTTAGAGCAGATGCATCTTTGCTTCTACCTCGTCCCACGGTACTGAGTAGCCTGCCCCCTTGGCGCAAAAGATCGAAGAGGATGTATAAACAGGATCTGCCTCCTTTTCATAGCTTTTCCTTTCGATTACTTCCTCCGCGTTATGGCAGCGATCGTATCCGCCAAATACACAGCGGATGCTACCGCGTCCATGCGTAAAAGAAGCCAATTCGGTGCTGTAATTCATGAATGTAGCTACGGGCACCCTTCCTGTAATGATCGCATGCGTGTCCGACATCTGCGGTGGTTCGAACGAACCGGAGGCGCGCTGAACATCCGACAGTACCCTCCCCATCTCGTTCATTCCCACCTTTATTTTGAAGTCATAATAAGGTTCTAACAGCATATTCTCCGCTTTCTCCAGCCCCTGACGCAGCGCACGGAAGGTGGCCTCACGAAAGTCACCCCCATGCGTATGCTCGTTATGTGCACGACCCCTTAGGAGCGTAATTTTCATGTCGGTGACCGGCATGCCTGTCAAAAGCCCATGATGCTCCCGTTCGTAGAGATGAGACTGAACCAGATTCTGATAGTTAAAACTCAGTTCATCAGGATGACATACACTAGTGAAGTGGATCCCGCTGCCTCGCTCTCCTGGTTCAAGCAGGAGGTGCACTTCCGCGTAATGCCTGAGCGGCTCGAAGTGTCCATATCCTGTCACAGCAGACTGTATCGTTTCTTTATACAAGATTTCCGGTTGACCGAAAGAGATATCGAAACCGAAGCGTTCCTTCACAACCTGCTCCAGTACTTCTAATTGGATCAGACCCATGACGCGAATGTGAATCTCTTGCAAACTCTCTTCCCAAACCACATTCAAAGACGGGTCCTCCGCATTCAGAATGCGAAACGCACCTAGTACTTGCTGCACGTGAAGCGAACCGTCAAACTGTACTTTCGACTGTAGCGTCGGCTTGGTCTCATAAGCAAAATTGTCTGAGTAGAGCCCCACCCCTTGACCAGCTTCGGCCTCGGACAAGCCGACGACCGCGAACAAATCGCCAGCAGTTACTTGTTCAACCGAGTGCGATTTTTTACCCGTAAACAATAAGATTTGTGTAATCTTCTCTTCGTATCGAAGTCCACCGCTCTCATAGCTGAGCAGCTCCCGTACCTTCAGGTTGCCGCTCAGCGCTTTGACGAGTGTTAGTCTCAATCCGTTTGCTGCGTGTCGAATTTTATAAATGCGCCCCCCGAATGGAGCTGTCTCGTCGTAGGACGCGGTCGTCAACAAGGACAGTTGATTCAGGAATTCTAAAACGCCATCATCTTGTAGTGCCGAGCCGTAAGCGCAGGGAAAAAGACGTCCTTCCCGTATCATCTCCTGCAAGGCCCCCAGCCAAAAAGCTTGATCCTCTCTTTCCTCTATGAACGCTTCTAGCAATGAGTCGTTCCGCTCCGTCATCATCTCTCGCAGCCCCTCAGCGACGATACCGTTGGCGAAGCTGTCCTTGATGGAACAGACATCCGCTGTCAACTGACTGCGTATCTCCTCTTCTGTCCTGCTGGCATCCGCGCCGATCCGATCTGTTTTATTGATAAAGAAAAATGTCGGTATCCGATGTTTGCGCAACAACTGCCAAACTGTCTCGGTATGACCCTGAACACCTTCTACCGCACTGACAATCACGATAGCGTAATCCATTACCCCGATCGCCCGCTCCATCTCAGAAGAAAAATCGACGTGTCCGGGTGTGTCGATCAAATAATAAACGTCGCCCTGATGGTGCATAACCGCCTGATCGGCGAACACGGTAATGCCTCTTTGCCTCTCGATATCGTGGCTATCCAAAAAGGCATCTTGATGATCCACCCGGCCCCGCGACCGGATGCTGTTCGTATGGTATAGCAACTGTTCGGCGAAAGTAGTCTTGCCCGCATCCACATGGGCAAACAAGCCGATCGTTAGACGCTTCATGTTATTCCCTCTTCCATAGCTACTCGACTGCATTTTTCTTTTCTCATTAAAACATAAGAATGGAGCAGAAGAATAGTTTCGCACATTTTCATTTCCTGCAGGCTCGTATCAGTTGCCAAGCTTCCTCCATTTGAATCCTGATCCTTTTCAGACGTACCGTAGTGCATGGCGTACGGAGGCGAATTATTCGCGACGTTAGCATCATTGGAAGTGCCGCACCATGCAACCGATTTTTAATGATTGGTAGACGTGTGGGTCCAGCTGCACGTTGTCTTTTGAATAACGGGTTCCAACGTGTGTTATCAAGAGATAATGTTTTAGTGTTTATCCGTGTAAGATAAATGGGTCCGTATGAAAATGGTAGCGAATAGGGTTACCGTTTTCGATGCGTCCGGCTCCCTCCCCTTTTGAAAACAAGTGCTTGCTTCTCGTTTTCTTAAGAAGCAAGCACTTGATTACTCATTCTTTATGCTGGATGATTTGACCTGTAAAAGCATCGATGCTGTCTCCTGCTTGTTCATTTCGCTCTGCTATGTAGGCAAGGACGGGAAGTTCAGCTTTTTGTCCGCCAATGATAGGCTTCATGTATACCAGTTTAAGCGGATGATACTTGAGGTACTCTTTTGCCGCCTGTTCAGCACTTACTGCTTTGTTGGGGGTGGGCAAGTTCAGCTTCCTGAGTCCAAATTCCCCACTCATTTGCACTGGCATGCCTGTTTCACCATTAATCGTGACTGCATAGGTTTGATCAATGATCGGGATATCGTGAACGGTTGGATAAAACGTAAAAGTGTAATGATCCCCTTGCCAATAGTAGCTATTGACTTCTGATACAATCATTTTGGTATCCGTGTTCAAATAAGTTTGCAAAAGCTGAACAGCAGTCTTCTGAGCGTCTTCACGCGTCACTTTTTTAGTAACTTTGCGTTCAATCTTCGTCTTCTCTTCCACACCTACTGACGTTACTTGCCCTGTTTTCTCCTGAACGATCACAAAACCGCTCTGTTCACCTTTTTGCCATCTAAATTCCTTCATGCCTTCACGCATGCGGTCAGAGAAGCTCTGTTCAGAAAAAGCTGCTCCGGCAGGATCGAAACCGACGATGCTCTTCAAAAGAGCAACAGCCTCATCTTTGTTTTTGGCCATTAATTTTTGATTGCCAGGGGTTAGTGGGATGGCGGGGGACAACTGACCTGATAAAGGTTGAAATTGTGCACTCCTCGTTTCTTGCGACATGCCAGTCTGGGCATCCATATAACCGGACCACATGGGTTGATAGGTTAAAACAGGATCGTTACCTGCTGGCCCCAGACGATATACGAGCTTCATCATGCTTGTCAGGGCTTTTTCCGCTTGTTCTAACGAAATAGCCTTCGTTGGTTCGGGGAACTTAGAGACGTCGATAAGGGAAGAGCTATTTTCGTCTTTGTTTAAGCTGACAATTTGCCCCTGTGAATTCACATCAACAAATACATTCTGGTTTAGATAAGGGACGCCATTGATCACTCTTCTAAATACCACTTCATTTACTCTCTTCGATTCACTCTCATCGAATTGCAGCTCCGTTGCCAGCTGCCCGAATAATTCCTTCAGAAATGTCTGCGCTTTTTCCTTTTGGACCTCCAAAGAAAACTTGTCTTCTTTGTTGGGAACTTCCACTTCCAAATCGAAGCTGTTTACTTCTCCGCTTCTCCTATCCAAATAGATGGTCAACTGCGGCGCGGATCTGTCGGCTTTATTTGTTCGTGTGACTACGACCACACCGCTTTTTTCATTGATAGCCATCGTTTGATTAGGCAATTCTTTCATATAGGGAAGTGCCTTGGATAATTTATCTATTGTCTTGTTAATATTGTCTAATATTGTTGGATCAACAGCTTTTGTTTTTCCTTCTGCGAAACCCGGTTCAGCCATCCACGCTGGTGTTGTCGCTACTACAGAAGCAGCGATTAATGACAGGATAGCTCGATTCATCATTCTCATCTTCGTACCTCCTGGAAATGTTTTCATTTACGTTATTCGTTTGAAATTCCAAAAGGTTACAGTTCGATTCGAATATAACGATGATAAGTCAGAGAAGGACCCACCCTGTAAAAATCAGGATAAGTCCTTTTATAGTTAAGGGTACTGGCGGCAAGTTATTTAACTAACGGGCAGTTATTTTTCAATAGCTCTTGTTTTTATGCTTCAGACAATGGTAAAATATCACAGGAACATTAGTTCGTATTATGTGTATATTCCTACAGATAGGGGGAATAGGCGTGGTTGAAATACCTCCATTATGGCAAGAAGCAAATCGTAACTTTATTGTGATAAGCAACTTCGCCATCCATCAGCATGTGCAAGCTGCTCCCGTCTGTTTCGTTAAGGAGTCGACGCGTACATGATCCAATTGACGAACCGCCAAGCAAGGCAATTTCTGTTAATGAAGCACGGGCTGTTGGGCGAATATCAATTTACCGGAAAGCAGGGCGTATTGGATTTTGTGCGGCAGGTCGGCTGTATTCAATTTGATCCCATCGATGTTTGCGGAAAAAACGCCGAACTGGTTCTGCAGTCGCGAATTAAAGGATTTACCAAGAATATGCTTGACGAATTGCTGTATCAAGATAGATTCCTGATCGATTATCCCGACAAGAATTTGGCCATTATCCCTATCGAGGACTGGCCGTATTTTGAGCGATACAGGCAAGCCGCCCGACAACATGCCAAGCGCTATCCCGAAATGGAGGGCTTGACAGCGCAAGTACGGACTCATATTCAAAATCACGGTACGCTAAGTTCGGATGAACTGAAATTGGATGGAGATTTCACTTGGCAATCGGCCATCCACTGGAGCAGCGGAAACAATACATCGCGATCGGTGCTAGAACAGATGTACTCGACAGGCGAGTTGATTATCCATCATAAAAAAGGAACGCGTAAATACTACGATATTGCCGAGAAGTACATACCGCCCAACCTGCTAAATGCACCGGAGCCACTGGAGGACGAGCTTGAGCATCACAAGTGGCGGGTACTGCGTCGAATCGGCGCTGTTGGCCTTTTATGGAATCGCGCATCCGATGCCTGGCTGAATATATGGGGATTGAAAGCGGAGCAGCGCAACGAGGTTTTCCGCCAACTGTTACACGAAGATCGCATTGTTGCTGTTACCGTAGAACAAATGAAGGATACGCTATACTGTCGCACGGAGGATTTGCCGCTTATTGAAGCCGTCCTGCAAAATCCATCGCCGAAATTACGCTGCGAGCTGATTGCTCCGCTGGACA
The DNA here is from genome assembly GCF_000010165.1 of Brevibacillus brevis NBRC 100599. NCBI lineage: Bacteria > Bacillati > Bacillota > Bacilli > Caryophanales > Paenibacillaceae > Brevibacillus > Brevibacillus brevis. Next base: position 3,147,948 of record NC_012491.1, on the reverse strand, counting down.
ATTTGATATGGGACAGAAAGCTGATCAACAAATTGTTTGGCTTCGATTATACTTGGGAGATTTACACGCCTGCAATCAAACGGAAATTCGGCTATTATGTGCTGCCTCTATTGTATGGAGAGAGCTTCATCGGACGAGCCGAGGTAATCGTGGAACGAAAAGCCGGGACGCTCGTTGTTAAAAACATCTGGTACGAGAACGACATAAAGCCAACAAAGCAATTGCGAACAGCTTTGAACAATTGTTTTCAAAATTTTGCATTATTCAACGGATGCGAGACGATTTCGACAACGTTAATTTGAATAACAAGCAAAACACCAGCGGTAGTCTAAGACTTTATTTCCAAGGTCTTAAACTACCGCGTTAGATCAACAACTCCAGTCTAAAACACTATTTCACCAGACATTTACTTCATCACTTCGTCAAACACAGATTCTATTTGATCCACGTCTTTCGACACCGCGAATAAAATAAACGGCCCACTCGTCTTCAAAACATGTTTTTCGATGAGAAAATACTCCTCTGGGCGATAGTCTTTCAATTTGATTGTTTGGGCCTCGATCCGTTGTTGTATTTTCTCTATTACATGTTCGGTATCGCTCGCATCTTTGACTTTGATAACAGCCAGTTCATCCGCTTTTACATTGGATGAAGCCGTGTACAGAATGAAATCCTCCACTTTGTCTGCCTCGAACTGATACAACTTTTGCAGTTTCGTTAGATCCCCCTGCTTCATATTCTGTAAGCTTACTGTTTGTTGAATTCTTTCTCCCACTTCGGCGGCCGAAAGTTCTTCGGAAGTCCCGCCGTCACTGGAGCATCCGGTCAACATTCCCATTCCGATTGCAAACATAAGTAGTCCAAACAAAAATCGCTTCATTCCAGTCACTCCAGGATGTTCAGAATAGAGGTGTCTTCAAAAAACGTTTTGACATTGTAAAGGAATAGCATGTCGTGAAACTGCCGATCTTGGATGAGCTTTGCTACGGATTCCTCATAATATCGAAGGTCTACGACATCAATCTCCGCGAAGTGTTCAGCCAAAAAGGGAATCAGACTATTGGCGTACGAATCTTTCACTACTAGCAGCTTCTTCCCGTCCGGATGGTCCGTTGTGATTCGTACCAGTGCATGGTTGCCGTTCAGGAATACTGTATACTTATCCTTTTTGGACAGATTATCCATCTGGTACAAAGAATCCGCAGTACGTCCTTCGTCCACGTACTCCACCTTCTTTTTGCTTTCCTCCTTCGGCAGATAGAGATCGATACGATCGGGCTGTAGATGACGAAAGCCGCTTTTCGAATAGAGTGATCCGTAGAATGCATCTGTCACCTCCCGAATGTTGAACGCAGCTTCGTCTTTTGGAACAATCCCCATCTGCTTGCACAACACCCGATAGGCATAATAAGCGCCCTTGCTTGTCCAATGATGATCTGTTTTATAAAAAATGGCATCTTCTCGCCCGGCAGACAGCGCGGGATAGACATCAACGAAGCGAATATCAGATGGAAGCGATTGCCGAACTCGATTGAGCGCAGCATGCTCGTCGCCCATTGGCGCGTAGGCAGGGAGTTTATCCTGAAGCAACGCGGCGGTTGGTACCAGCATGATGTACTTACGAAGGTCTGGCGCTGTCTGGTGAATCGACCGAATGGCCTGAACTCTGTCTTTCACCTCGGCATCCAGCGGCGATGAGAAATGTTGAATCAGGTACCCGTCCTTGCCCAGATAAACACCGTTGCTGTCCTTTTTGCCCATAACACGATCCGCATCCGTTTTTAGCCCGATCCAAACGTCCCGGAAAGCAAATTGATCGGTGATATAAGCTTCGTAATCAGAAGTGAACTTCCCCGCCAGCAGTGATCGTAGTGAAAATGGCGGCTTCTTTTCTAGCACCCTGTTTTCCGACTCCGAGAACGCCTGATCAGGAGTCAGTATGTTCAAAACAGCCACCACGAGGATAAACAGCAAGAACAACAAGCCCGTCACGGCTCGTGTCCATTTGTCATAGCTGGTCAAGGCCTCTCCCTCCTCTCAAAACCGAAAATATAAGAATGGATTGTAATCCTCAAAGACCAAATAAGCGGACGACAAAACCAAGCTAATGATAGAAAATGCTAGAGCAGCGATCATGCCTACCGAATTCCATCGTGTTTTCATTTGCTCCCATACTTTCCCAGGTAGCGGTGTCGTGCATAAGGCCAACAGAACGAGCAATCCCCCATACGTCGTCAGTTCGTAGAGCGCCTGGCGATCCACCCATTCTTGCACTCCGAAACCAAACATCGTACTGATGAAAATCCACGCGGAAGGCAAATGTTCGAATTCAAAAAAGACCCACCCGACGACGACAATCAGCAGCGTGTAGAGATGTCCTGCCCAGTTGGGCCAATGCTTCAGCCATTTCAGTAAAAACAGCTTCTCAAACACAACGAAACAGCCGAAATACAAGCCCCATACGATAAAGTTCCAGCTCGCCCCATGCCACAGTCCCGTTAAGAACCATACGATCAAGAGGTTTCGGAACTGCTTGCCCAAGCCAAACCGGTTGCCGCCGAGCGGAATATAGACATACTCCCGGAACCAGGAACCGAGGGAAATATGCCATCTGCGCCAAAATTCTGTGACGCTTCGTGAAATATACGGATGGTTGAAGTTTTCCGGGAATTCAAAACCGAACATTTTGCCGAGCCCGCGCGCCATATCCGAATACCCGCTGAAATCAAAATAAATTTGAAACGTAAACGCCAAAATGCCGAGCCACGCGGAAAGGACCGTCAATTCCTCCATCGGCGTCGACTTCACATTGGTCCATAAGAGTCCGATATTGTTGGCGAGCAGTACTTTTTTGGCCAATCCCCGGATGAACCATTCCGCTCCTTCGCCGAACCTCTCCAGCGTCACTTTACGAAAGACCAGCTGCTCCGCAATATCTCCGTATTTGACGATGGGACCTGCGACCAGTTGAGGAAACATCGTGACGTAAGTGCCGAAAGCGACGAAATTTCGTTGTGCCGGCACTTTACCAAGATATACATCCACTACATAGGACATCGTTTGGAATGTATAAAAGGAAATACCGACGGGTAGTGGCAGATCAGCCACCTGAATATGCAGACCGAATAGATCATTTACATTCGAAACGACAAACCCGGAGTATTTGAAGAAACCGAGAATCGCCAAACTACCGCAGATGGAAATGAACAACACTACTTTGGCGATCGGCTTACGGTGTCTGTACTTGCCGATCACAAGCCCGTTGATATAATCAAATACCGTTGTAAAAATCATGAGGATGATATATACCGGTTCGCCCCATGCATAAAAGATGAGGCTCGCTGCGAACAGAACAGCATTTCTCAGCTTATTGGGCGACAAATAATAAACGAGCAGCACGGCGGGCAAAAATTGAAACAGAAAAATCAGACTGCTGAATACCAACGTTCGTTTCCTCCCGCGCCGTTATTTTGCGCTCTCCATACGCGCCAGCTCATCTTTTACGTAATCGAGCAGGATCGGATAAAACTTGGCCTGGAAATGAATGCCGTCCTCATCGTACATGTCAGGATGATCGGCAACAATTGACGATACATCGATGTATCCGACTTTTACCTTGCTTGCCAGCTCTTTCAATCCCTTATTGTAGTCACCGATATTTTGATAGCGGGGCTCCGCTTTTTCTGCCTTGGCCGTAACCGGTGTAACGGATAATATCGTGATGGACGCCTCAGGGAGCCTTTCCTTGATGCGCTCGATCAATTGAGCGTAGTACGATAACGAATATTCCTTGGGGTGGTCGGTCGGCCATAAAATGTCGTCCGAACCCAGTTGGATAAAAATATGCTCAGGCTTTCGCTTGACTAATTCGTCCAAATCTTCCAGCGCGAATTCAGCCGTTTTCCCTGCACCTGCCAGCACGTTCTCCTCTTTCAACACATCATGGTAAGACAATCCCTCCGTAATCGAATCTCCGAGAAAAACGCTTGTTTGATACAGTGATGCATATGAGGTTTGCTCCGGAGTGGAGATGTCACCAGCTTGTCTGGTAATCTCGGAAGCGGGTGGTTGTGGTTGTCCATTGGTGCCACATGCAGCAACCGTTAAGGCGACCATGGCGAACAGTGTAATACCCATCATTTTCTTTTGCACTTTCATCTTTCCCCTTTCTTCTTGAACAAGGTAAAGAGTAATCGTCGGATATCAAGATCAGATGCAGATCAGTTGCAGATTGGGTAGAAATGCAATAAAAAAAGTGCAGAACCGAAGTTCTACACTTTCGTTTTCTTCAATTCAAAATAGAACAAGACGCCTTCGTCCGTATTCATTGCCCCATAGTCCGCCCCGTGTAGTTCTAGTATCTGCTTGGAGATCGCCAGGCCCAAACCGGTTCCCCCGGTCGTACGGTTGCGGGAATGCTCAACTCGGTAGAAGCGATCCCATATCTTCTCCAGCTGCTCGGCAGGAATCTGGACGCCTTTGTTTTCGATGCAAATCTTGACGGTAACCTCCCCTTCAACCGTCGAGATGACAATATCCTCTTGTTCCGGCGTGTAGCGTATAGCGTTTGTCAAGAAATTCACGATCACCTGCTCGATTCGATGCTGATTGGCGATGACTTCAACTGGGAATAAACGGTGATGCAATTGTAACTGCTTGCCGGCGAGTTCCGGTGCCAACTTTACGCAGATTTTCTCCAGTAGCACATCAATCCGGAACGAATCCATCTGCATTCTATACGTACCGGATTCATATTTTGCCAATTCCAGCATATCGGTAACCAGCAGGTTCATCTTCTGCACTTCATCTTCCATCGCAGCAAAATAGTAGTCACGCTTCGGGCTGTCCGCCTTATCCTTCAAAATGTACAGGCAGCTTTCCATGATGCTGAGTGGAGTTTTCAGCTCATGCGACACGCCCGCTATAAATTCTTTACGCGTTTGCTCCAGCCGCTTTTCTTTCTCAATATCCTGCTCCAGCCGGACAATATGAGCATGCAGCATATCCGAAAGCCGATTAATATTCCGTGACAGGCTACCGATCTCATCCTCTGTCTTGATCGGAATTTTTTCAGAGAAGTCTAGCTTGGCCATTTTTTGCGTCATGTCATCCATGCGGAGCAAAGGACCTGCTATTCTGCGGGAGTAATAGAAGGAGGCGAGCAGAACGAGCAGCAAGGTACCCGCAATAATGTAGCCGTAATAACTTCGCATGATCTCCGCTGCTTCGTTTACGGGCTGCAACGATGTCATGGCAAACAGATAGGCGGGTTTCCCTGTTTGATCGGTCACGCGCTCAACGAATATTTTGTAATCGATATTGTTCTCTTGGTAGTCCATTATGGTGCTTGTTTGCTCCACAACATCTCCGTAGAGAAGATCCGCTTGAAAAGCTTTCACCCGTTCAAGAAATAAGCGGTTCATATAGCGAGATACATCCGCGCCTTGCGGTTTTCGGACCTGTGTGATGGTTCCACGAAACAAAACGCTGGGATACCGCTCATGGTATTCGGTGCCACTCTTGAATCTCGGGACGACCTCATACTCTTTTTTGACGAGTTGCTGATTCTCCAGTTGATCTTCCTCTCTGAGATTGGAGACACTCCTCCCGATCCGTTGCGCAAACCAATGATTATTGAACATGATCCCTTCCATGGCAATCTGTTGTCCCACTTTCACATAAGGATCGAGGAAGGGGGTATCGGTGCTTATATCCTCCACATCCATGACCGTGTACAACGGAACGACAAGCGACTTGCCAGAAAGAGCAGGGATGATGTCTGAGTCCTCCAGACGGACCTCCATCTGGAAATCGTCCGTATATTTCAACTGGCCTCTATCATCCAGTCGAACGAACCAGGCATTCGTCTTTTGATAAAACTCCTGTTCCTTCCTGACTTCATCCTGGGAAGCCCCGTCATGAGTCAACTCGTTTTGCCGATAGGATTGAAGAGCTTCCTTCACCTTCTCTACCTTTTGGTGCACATAATACTGCTCGAAAAATACGGTTTGTCCGATAAAAATGCTCGCGATCACAGACAGGCATAATCCCGTCGTGAGCAGAAATAGCTTGCGTACAATGCTTGTTCTCATGGTCGCTCCTCGAATTTATAACCGGAACGAACAACCGTGACGATATGCTTCGCATGATCTCCCAGCTTGGAACGCAAATTCCGAACATGGCTGCTGAGCGTACGATCCTCGCCGATAAAGTCGTAACCCCAGATTTTTATAATGAGCTGTTCTCTAGAGAGGATAATGCCTTTGTTTTTCATCAAGTAGGCCAAAATTTCATATTCCGTGTGCGTCAGGCTATAATTCTTACCCTCAATCGAAACGGTTCGGGACGGCAAGTGAATCGTAATCCCCCCACCGGACAACATATCCCCCGGTTCGTGCATTTGTCGGTTTTCCAGCAACCGTTTGGAGCGTGCCAGCAGGATGGGAGGACTGCACGGTTTCACCACATAATCGTCCGCCCCGAGCTCGAACCCAAGCAACGTGTCATCCTCATCTGAACGAGCTGTTAACATCAGAATGGGGACGTTGGAAACTTTGCGAATGCGTCTGCATACTGACCACCCGTCCAATTCTGGCAGCATAACGTCCAGAATGATCAAATGCACTTCATGCTCTTGAAATAACGTCAGAGCCTGACTCCCGTCCCCCGCTTCCAGCACTTCGTATCCCTCGTCCATCAAGTATTCCTTCATAATCTCTCGCAAAACCTGCTGGTCTTCCACAATCAGTATCGTTTTCGCCATGCTAATGACCTCTCGCCCTCTATCTCTCCAAAAGATATTTTTTAGAATGGTATCATGACTTTGCGGTCGTCACAATATGGCGGTCGTAGAGGACGCCAATTACCAGAATTGGAGATGGTCTACCGAATTGGACTCAGCATTCATAAAAATTTTCCTCGATCAGCATCTTGAATGAATCTGCCAATAACTTGATCTCCCTGGTATCGTGTTACCGGTTTGTAAAACCTCTGCAAAGGGAAGTTGCTAGAATTGCTGCCGAAACCCCAGAGGTCAAATTAACAAACGTATCATTTCCTACACAAGAGCCATTAGAGAAATGCATGTACCACAAGACCTGCTTACGCTCCCTAAAACGTCCGGATAAAAAGCACGTAGTCCTCATTAAAGCTTACATTCAGTCGCTGCTGTGCGCTTTAGAATCGGCTCTTTGAAGGAAACTCTTTAATGTCAACATTAACGCATCTTTCATAGGTTAATCGCCTCCTTGATTGTCCTTCTTTTTTACAAGTTTGAATATTGACTTGGATAACTAAATTACTGCTCCTTACTCTCCTAAATGATTCAAAAACACAACCTTCAATTCAATTTTCTGCTTAACCACTATTGAGTGATACGGTTCACCGTGGCGAAGGATACATCAACAAAAAAAGCCGTACCATTGCGATACGGCCTACATAATCTCTCATAATAAGTTTTAAGATTGGGAGCATGAGGTTTCCTCGATAGCTTTATCATTAATTCTATTTCTTGACAGGGCCAAAAAGTCTTTTCCACCAACTTTCTTGATTTTTTTGTTCAAGCTCTTTTATAATTCGTTGCGCACATTTTAGTTGGGTAAGTAAGTTGTTTTTGTCTTCTTCAATTCTAATAATTCTTTCACTTAGTTTACTGCATTTACTTTGAAGTAAACTGTTCTCTTCATTGTACATCGACATTTTTTGTTTAATATTTGAAATCTCATTAAAAAGCATTTGATTTTGTTTTTTAAGCCTATAATATTCAGATTCAGGATCTGATAACAACTTCCCATATATTTTGCTTTCATACATCCTTCTAATACCACCTAACTTTATATCTAGAAGTTTCTCGTTTTCATAGATCCCCGATAAATCAAGAGAGTGGGGGATCTTAACTTCAATAACTGGAATTCCATGTTTCTCAAGTGCGAAGCTTTTCTCTTCACCTGTCTTGTGGGTATCATAAATTTCGATCGCAAGTACACCCAGCCACTTGTCTAAGTAATCAATTGGAATAGATTTTTCAATTTCAACAAAAATGTCTACTTGAAATGCTCCATTATTAGTATTGAATCTATATTCTAATTTTGACTCTCTCGCATGAATTACTATTGGTTTATTATTTATCACGAAATTCAAAACTTTTAACTCTCCAATTATTTCTTTTACGTACTGGTGTGTAATTCCCTCACCCCCATCATGATCTTCTGTTGCATTCTTATATTGAAAAAACGGATTTGGTTTTTTGCCTCGACCATTAACATGTATCATTTCTCTAATGTCTTCTTGGTCATAGTGAGTACTGTAATATGTTCTACCCTTATATTCCTCTGGGTTCTTTTTCTTCAAGCGGTATATCTCCCATGCCGATACTAAGTCTGTACGATTTCTATTCTCTCTTTTGGTATAAGCTTTTACTTTCATAAAATCTCCTACTTTAACAACATGTGTAGTATTTTGTATAATAAACCAATCACAAATGCATCCGTTTTAATTCTGTATCCAATGGGATTGTCTCTTCATTATCATACCACATTTTGGGAGATGGCGAATGGTCAGGAGCACTAAAAACCCCTGAAACTCAATGTCTCAGAGGCTCTGAAATTCCTTTATAGACGGCTCACTAACATTTCCCCGTCATACCCGACACACAATATTTAGCATCACTTATTGTACCGCACCACTGGGGATACTTCTGCAACGAATTCTCTAATTTTATAACGATTCCCGTCCTTAAAAGTTGTTACCGTCGTTGATCTACCCACTATTTACCTCTTGCTGAAAAACTTTTTCAAAAAAGTTGCTTCCAATTATCGTCGTATCGATCCATATGCATTGACACGTAAGAGTCTTCTTTTTTTCTCTTATTCTGTTCTTCCAAATGCACAGCCATAGTTAATAAGATAATCCCTTCTCTCACATAAGTAATGAGTTTCATAGCTGCATCTTTAAACTCATCAACTGTTATGGAAAAGGCTAACGGATCCTCTCTTTTGGGAAATGAGTCTTTGATTATTGGATACAAAAGGCTATCATGGACCTTTAAGTATCGATGCTCCAAATGATGCCGAATTTTGGAAATATGTTCAATTGCTGGTTCTATGTAGTGGTGTTTTACCTTTTCTTTCCCAATATCTTTGCATAACCAATAAAGACCTACTAATGGAAGATTAAATGTCTCCTCACCTGTCATTTTGGATTTTAAGTTCACTTTTAAGTCGTAAGAGTTTTTCCCTTTATTAACTGACCCTTGCCATATAGAACGGTAAGATACATCTCTTTCTTTAATCCCTATTTCAAAATATTCATTTATGAAAAATGCAATGCGATCAAATAGAGAATATAAACTTCTATACGAATATTTCATTTTCTCTATTGAAATACCGTAGGTAGGATAATCCAATGTATTGACAAGATGAACATCTTTATCTGAGAAATGTGCTCCTTCAAAGGATAAAGCATCATATACCATGAATCTAGCCGATACATATTCTTGCTTTATCTGGTTGAACAATCCATGATAATTAGACCCTTCATCAATTTTACTAATGATGTCTGGTAAATGTAAGATATCATTTGCTGAAATGGAATGAGGAAAAGCATCATTTAACGTATTTAGGAACAAAAAATTTTCAACACACCATTTTCGATAATTGATTTCGTCCTCAGAATCCCCAAATGAATACTCTTTAAGTTCATTACGTTTCTCTAGAAATTCAGTTGGATACCATTGCTCTAATTTATTTTTTAAGTACGTATAGTGCTCAGTAGCATTCTCATCTAATTCTTCTAATTCCAGCACTTCTTTTAGAAGATGGTAAGATTTATTCGCAAAAACTGCTTGATGACCATTATCATAATCATGTATAGCATAATCCATTAAGAATCCTGCATAGTTTCCTATTGCCATTGAAAAATTTCGTTCAACACCAATTTTCGAATATGAAAGTGCCTTAATCATCCTGCCACATGTATTCAGCAAGTTTGCATAGTTGGTATACGCCATTAATAAATAGTTAGTAACATAACGAAATTCTTCTGACTCTTCCTTTATATCCTCATTTGCTTGATAATAAGTTAAGTTTTCAATTGACAACCGAAACAACAATAAACACATCTCAAAATCTTGTTCGTTATTTATGTTCTCAGAATAACTCAAAGTTCCTTTGTATTTTAGATAAATATAATTGCTATAGGAAGTAGCCCCATGATAAGCAAGAATTCCTTTTTCAAGAAGGTTGTACTCTCCAGACTCGACCCAATTTAGACAATCTTCAGCTATTTTGTGTAGCGTGTCCAAATCTCTTTTATCAAAAGCCTTATCTGCAAATAATCCAACAGTATGTATATCTTCATTAATCATGATCTTCCTCCTCGCAGGTCTACTATTCCAAACTATCTAGTAATAACGGAATTCATTGTCCATAATTAGTAATTGCGCTGCCGTCTTCTCGACGGAAAAAAGTATTTGTGCTCATGAAAAATAAAATCGTTGGCTTGATTCCTCTATCTAAACCAGTTGAAAGCACCATAACAGACTAAAATACTCGTAACCGAATAAAATCATCTGTAAAAAAATCGAAACGCTTGACAACACATTTAGTTCTAATCCACTAAAAGTATAAATTGGATGGCAAACAACTAGATACTTTAATTGTCGAAATGCTCTTTTCTCAAGCATGCCTATCCTTTCGGTGGCATGTTTTTTTACTTTTAAGGTTCGTTTTTTAAGAGCCATTGAATAAGGTTTTTTATACCACGACATACCAGCACACTCCTATCCAAGTCTGAACCATAAAACGCAATAATTTACAGCTTTACATGTCTAAAGTTGGATCGCTGTTCTCAATTGTCTTAAGGCTACCTCTTTCTACTATTATTAAATTTTTTGTATTTTTCATAATTAGAATGAATTTTTTCTCGAACAGTGTCATTTTTATTCTTAGTGGAAAAATGCATATCATATTGTTCCATGGCTTTTACAAAGTTAAATACATAAGTTTCAAAGCATACTTTTCTCCCTTTAATAAACATATACTGCTCAACCTTCTCCATCGAATTAAAATTAGAAATCATTAGGGGATGGTCAGGAGATAAGAAGGAAATAAGCTCTTCATGTTTAAACTCTTCACTTTGCCACACACGCCACGTCCCTGCACCAGAATATATATGTCCGTTATTTAATATCATATCAAGTTCTCTCACATATCGTATTGGATGACCGTTAACTGAATATCCATTAAAGAGTCTATTTCCAAAAACTATACAAGTATGTATACTACGTGGAAGATCCGATATGTTTAAGCTTTTCAGATATTTCTTTCTGAATGCCTTATCCATAAATGCAGCGTTGCAATGATCAAGTTGTTTTGCAGCCTTATTGATATGTTCAACACTTGCTCGCATTTCAAAATTACTTGTTGGACTTAAAGGAGATTTACATTCAATAATAATAACATCTTGGTCAGAAATTACTAAAATATCGACTTCTCCGTTCTGCCCACAGTAAGAGAACTTTTTGTTAGAGAACACACGATATTCTTGATGTCTTTCTGAAAAGATCCGGATACACTCCTGAACTAATGTCTCACGATCATCTTGGTTAACAAGTTGATTTTTTGCTAAGTAAGAATATGCTATACAATTTCTTAATAAATTTGATTTTGAAACTATTGAATTTGAAAAAAACAATCCACCTGAAGCTTGTACGAAAGGAGTATACTGTAAATCTAGTTTTAAATCTTTTTTATAGGTAAAGAGTTGAAGAAGTTCCTCTGCTCTGACTCGATCTCCCATGAAAACTGTAAGTATATTAATTAAATCTTCATATTGAATATGTGGGATCAACGACCTAATTACCTTGTTACTATCCTTTTGATTAAAAAGGATTTGACTGGCAATAAGGTTCATAAGAGAAAAGAACCTTTGGAACAGCACTACATCATTTAAAGTACAGTTTTTAGTAATTTTCTTTTCAGAAGCATCTTTATTATTCATGATCATCTCTCTAGCATTATGAGCAATCGATAGCACTTCTTCTCTGAAAAATTTACCTTGAAACATATCCGGATTTTGAAATGGATCAAATAGAGGTTCAGGAAATTCAAAACGATATCTTGATAATGGCCCCGATCCTACTTCCTTTACCAATTGTTCTCCTAGTTTTTCTTTTATATAATCTCCTACTTCAGATAATGACAAATATTTCTCTTCTGAACGTTTTATATTTTCATGATAAAAAAGCTGCTCTTGCATGTTTCGCCTAACATAGCCTAATCTAATGCTTTTTTCAAACAGTTGTGTGTCATCGAAAATTAAGAGATTTTTTTCAATTGATTTTACGTTGTAGTTAAAATAATCAATACTTATTTCCCACTCTTGCAGTTGATTAACTTTGCAAGCCATTAAGATTATTTTCTCAATTTCATCAGATAAAACGTATTGCGCCGAAACAATATAATGGCAATTGCTTTTAATACCAATAGTTGCGTCATATAAATAAATTATATATGAAATGCTATCGCAGATTTCTTCATGATTGTATCCTTCTATTTTATGTTTATTAATATACTCATATGAGCGACTATTTAAATAAAACATTGTATCTGCATAGGCAAGAAGTTCTTTAAACAATGATTCTTCAACGAATGCAGTGCCAATACGAGTTCTTCTTCGATTTCGATGGTGCTCTTTAATATATTTGATCAAATCCTCTTCGCTTTTTTTGTAAAAATCAAACATCCAAGATAACATAAGCTTTTTATTTATAAATTGTTTGGTGTCGTCGGAATAGGATATTAACGTGTATAGTTCTTTTATTTTTTTTAAGAGAAATTCAGCGCAGTTAGTTTTAAACCCCCATGCTTTGTATCTAAAGACACCTTTTTTCCTTGCCTCTACAATGGCTTCATCTGGATACCAAATCGAGTAAGCTAAAATAACACAAAATGTGAAATGAACATCAAAACTGCGAAACTCACTTAATTTTTTTAACAGGAAACGCTTATCACTCTGGGATAAATCCTTCTTTTGCTGTTTTATTGTTTTAATAGTTTGGTCATTAAACAATTGTTCAAAGGGAAGATCGTTAATGTAACTTAGTACTTCTTTTATAATCATTTTCACAACACCTTTAATATTTTGTATTGGTGATTTTTCCTAGCATACCATACCAGTAATATATCTTGTAGTTATGCCTCTTTCGTGAAGAAGAGATTACCGCCCCACTTCTATCTGTTGTCTTATTTTCTGGTTGGTTGTTAGACTAGCCAACCTTCTTGGATACTCTCCACAGAAATCTTAATCATTGGTTTATCATCAGGCTTCTGTTTACTACAAAGGATCTTGTCTAGGGAGTTACTATTGATGTTAGTCAGCTTTTCAAGCCAGTATATGCTAAGAGCGTTTCATGACATGTCTCTCCAGAAAACCGTTGTCTTGTTATAAGGTGCTCCATGCTAGATCTTCAACTAATCTGCCAATTTGTTAAAAAAGGTGCTGTATCTTTTCTCTCCTTTTAGGATCTCTTCTGCTTTTTATAGAGTGAAAAGGACATTTAAAAATTCCTTTGTACTCGAGCAACACTGATAATTTGTAAACATTGCAATCAAATGGAAAGGTTGTCCAGCCAACCCCGTTCGGGGACTTACGACCTAGAGTTATCTCTCATGCTGGGACACAACAAAAGCCAAATCTTGTCATCAAACAAGATTTGGCTCGTTTCTACTATAAATCTACTATCTACTTACTTTCCACCAAATGATAGATCCAGCATACCTAACGAGTTGACAGTTCTTCTCATCGCTTATTTTTCAATTTTGTAATAGCGATCCCCGGTCTTCGGATTGAAGTATACACGACGTTTTTCCTGCGTTACCGGATCGATCGTCACTTCATTCGTCGGCTCAAATCCAGGCGGGACGACTTCGCCGTGGTCTTGGTGCAGCCGCTTGTCCTTGATTTTCGAGATGATTAGCAAAATGATGAGAAGCAAGACCTGAAAAACGATGTAGGAAATGATATAAATCATTCATTTACACCTTTTCAATGACAACTGCTGTACCGTATGCGACAACTTCCCCCATATTTCCCATATTTCCAGAGTCGTAACGACACATGACCACAGCGTTAGCTCCCATGGCAGTTGCGTTTTTTATCATGCGGTCAAGTGCCTGCTTGCGCGCGTCCTCCAGGAGCACCGTGTACTCCTTGATTTCTCCACCAACGACTGAACGAAGACCAGCCATGATGTCTCCTCCAATTCCGCGTGCTCGAACGATTAAGCCGAATGTTGTTCCTTTCACTTCAACGACACGATATCCTGGAATGTTTTCTGTTGTTACAACGATCATTTGCTTCTCCTACTTTCTATCGTTTTATTTTTCAAGATCACATGTAGTACGATGTCAGCGCTAAAATGACTGATGATCGCAGCTTCTAAACCGTATTGCCAATATAGGAAGCCAAACAAGATGCCCAAGATACCGTTTAGCAACAACGTCCATACAGTGACCACGTTACCTTTTCCGTACGTCATGTAATTGGTTGGAAGATGGGATACCGCGAAAACAATGGCGGCCACACAGATGCCTAGCCAATAGGAACTTCCCAACCATCCCATCTTCTGTGCCAAAAAGACGACAACAGTCATAACCCCTAGACGCATGAGCACTTCTTCGCAAATCCCTCCGTAAAAAGACGAGAGAAAGCCGAAGAATCTTGATGAAATCGGTTCTTTACCCATTATTGTGGTCATGTGTTGTTGAAAGAAAGAACGGTCCAACCATTTTACCAAGAGGCCTACCGCGATACCTGAACCAATCGATACAGTCCAAAACGACCAGATGGAAAAAGGCAGCTCCGCTCTGGACACCCAGTGATCGAGAATCCAGAGTCGAAGACCAGTGGAAGACATGAGCCATAGACCTATCGCAGTCGCCAGAGCCAAAAATACACAACTCTGAATGATCATAATCGCAACCATGACAGAAACAGGCGGGACTTTGTTAGTAGAATAGATGGCGGCTTGTAGCTGTACTTGTTGGCGAATCACGTTGGATTGAATAGGTATCGTGCATAGAGCGCACAGTACACTAACCAACCAGATCAGCCAAAAATGTTCCATTTCTACGCCTCCTCTTTAGATTTCTGATCGCTCTAAAAAGTACCAGCCCATAAAGAAAAACACGATGTTGAGTGTAAAGACACCTGCGAGTCCCGGTAACCCTGTGATGAAAGCTTGGGCCAGCGTTGAGTTTTCTTGAATCACCATCATCGCCGCATTTGACAATCCACCTGGTGACACCATATCCAAAAATTTACCCAGAAATTGTGGAACAGTGAAGATCAGGATATTGAATACCAGCGAGGCTCCACCGGCACCAACAGCATTGCTAAAAAAGCTGGAGGCGCACAGCGTTGTTGTGACGACAAGGAATAGATTCGGTATGTACATCAAGGTACCGATCCATACATGGGTCCAATCTAGTTTTCCGAAAAGGATCTCTGTATAGTAGGCAGTTATCCCCATCCCGATTAGCATGCTTGCCATTGTTAACGTGTAGTAGGTAATGGCTTTGGCGAGATAGTATTTAGCTCGACTGATGGGCTTGACGAATACCATAGATGCTACCCCTGAGGCTTTTTCTCCGGCAATGGACCCCATGACGATAAGGATTAACACAAACGTGCCGAGTGAGCTGAATTTGCTAATCGCCGTCGAGAGTACTTCCGGCGCAGACGGGGTTGGAATTTTGATGACGGCCCCTTCTGGCAGTCCAGTGGAATTGGCCAAAATATCAGGGAGCATTTTCATCGTAATCGGTTGTGTAATCATTAAGGCAATAAACACAATCGGAATGATGAGAATCTTGTAGGTTTTGACCAATTCATTAAATTCTTTTCTGATCATTGGGTGGGAAGTCATCAGTTATTCACAACCTTTAGGAAAATATCTTCGAGGGTCGATGCGGACAAGCGATAATACGCCAGTGTCCCGCCAGTTTCCAAAAGAATGTGCGGCAGGAGTGCCTTGGCTTTTTCCATGTCATTGATGAGAACTTTGTAAATACCGCCGTCTAGGTTCCATTCCCTGATCCAGGTTAGCCCATTCAATACATCGGTTAAATCTATGTCTTGTTGATCAAGCTTGAATTCAATCAGTGGCTCCACATGGTTTGCTCGCAGCTGATCCAAACTGGACGACAGCACCACCGTACCGTCCTTGATGATGACGATGTGGTCGGCGATTCTTTCGATGTCATCCAAAATGTGAGTCGACATAAAGACAGTCATATGTTGTTTCAACTTTTCTATTAGCAATAAGACGTCATATCTGCCCATGGGGTCCAGCGCGGAAACGGGCTCGTCCAAAACGAGTAGCTTGGGGTTGTGGATGAGCGCCTGGGCAATACCCAGACGCTGCTTCATCCCTCCGCTGTAACCGCTTATTGGGCGGTTCCTCGCCTCATTGATTCCGCATAACTCCAAGAGTTCATCCGTCCGCTGCGCAATTGTGCGCTTGTCCAATCCATAAAGTTTGCCCACCCAATGCATCCACTCTGTCGCTGTCATGTAGTTGTAAAAGGCTGGGATTTGTGGGCAATACCCTACTTCACTTGTGACTTTATTGCGGTCAGTCACGACGTCGTAGCCTACCACTTTCACTTTTCCTCTGGTCGGTGCAGCCAATCCGGTTAGGATGCGAATGGTCGTCGTTTTCCCGGCACCATTCCCCCCAAGAAAACCGACACAACCGATGCCATCGACGGAAAAGGTTACGTTCTTTAACGCTTTATGCTCTTTATATTCCTTTGTGAGGCCTTCACATTCGATAACTCGCAAAGAATGTCAACCCTTTCCTCGGTTCTCTTGAGCTAGTCTTTTCTGCCTACAAAGAAATACACGATCGGACCCAAGGTGTTTATAAAGATAATGCCGAGAGCCCATGGCCATTTTTTTCCACCTGCAACGCGATATGCTTCACGTCGAGCCAAGTCGATTAATGCGATAACTGCTAGGATCAATTGAATAGCAATGATAGGTGCAAGTAGCTGAATGTCAAATGGCATGGATAAAACCTCCAATATTTGTAGTTATTTTAAAGTTTATCACTATTTTGGTTATTTTCCCACCCGCCACCATGATAATGAGGTGACGGATGAGCATTATTTTTTTATTGCAAGGCTTGCTCCGGTAATTTTAGTTGGCCGCTTCTGATAAAGTAATCAAGGACTTTACCGAAAACTTCCTCGTCAATTTCCGGGCAATCAATGTCGTTTTGACGCAGTAAACGTGTCGTTTTATTGCCTATATAGACTACACTTCCTCTGCTTGTGTGGCCGTCTGTGAACAGATTGCCGAGCGGAGCGGCTGAGTTGGCCTCATTGCCTTTTTCTTTCGTATCCTCTTGCACCGCCTCAATCCACTCATCCATGGTGACTCGTTCCAATACAAATCCTCTGTCTTCAATCGCTGAAATCAGGTCTTCGTAATCGGTTGAGTTCGGGTTGAGCAAGTGGAAGTTTTCGCTCAAGCTCTGCTCGGTCATGGAGAGATGAACGATTCCCTTACTTGCAAAATCAACTGGCATCATGTCCAGATCGCCGCTCATGTCAGGAGCTTTGCCCAAATCTATAATCCCGGCTGCAATTCTCCACATCAGATCGTCCTTCTGGCATGCTCCTGTTTCGCTGTCCCCAGTCATCCGTCCACAACGGTATATCGCCGCTGGAATGCCGCGTTCGCGAGCGAGATTGACGAGATGCTCGGCTACCCACTTGCTCTGTGTATAACCGGAAGTGAGGACGCGACTGTTCTCTGGCATGTCCTCTTCGCGGAAGGCCATGGATTCTTCTGTTTCTTCGGATGCAAACGTGAAAATTGTTGAGACGAAATGCACAGGCTTGGTCTTTTTGGCTACAGCGAGGCGAAGGATTTCCTCCGTCCCAAGTACGTTTGCTTTCTTTAAGGCTGCGTACGGATACACAAAGTTAACAAGAGCACCATTGTGATAGAGCACATCCACTTTTTCAGCCAGCTCGGAGAACTGATCTTCGGACAGATTCAGTCGTGGCTTTGCCAAATCACCGATGACAGGGATGATCCGATGCGCCTGCTCCTCATTCCATAACTCGTATAGCTCTAATGTTTGGCGTAGTCGTGCCATTCCTTCCTCTTCATCAGAAGCTCGAACGAGGCAGTAAATGTCAGCGTCTGTCATCTGTAGCAGGTCACGCAACAAGAAAGCACCAAGGAAACCAGTGGCTCCTGTCAATAATGCTGCTTGGAACTGACTTGGATCACCCACGTACGGATGTTCAGCCTGAATCGCAGGATCGAGTATGACTTCATCCTTGAGATCCTTTGCGTCGATGTCATGGGAAACAGCAGAAAGACCGTGTTTGAGAATTTCCTCGATGGTCTTGGCCATACCCGCAATGGTCGGGGTCTCAAACAGGATTCGCAGCGGTACCTCAAGCTGTAGCTCTTCGCGAACCTTGAAGATAAGCTGGGTAGCGAGCAATGAGTGACCGCCAACCTCGAAGAAGTTGTCGTGTACTCCGATTTTGTCCATTTCGAGTACGGAAGCCCAGTGCGTATGCAACATAATCTCGACTGGCGTTTGCGGCGCTTGGTATTCAACGCCTGATTCCGAGCGGTCGTATTCCGGCTTCGGCAGCGCTTTGCGATCCAGTTTACCGTTTGGCGTCTTCGGTAGGCTCTCCATGATCATAAAGTGTTGCGGGATCATATAGGCTGGAAGCTTGTCAGTCAGGAAGTGGTTCAGGTCATGAGACGTACTTGTGTGATTCTCTTCGAACACGATGTACGCCACTAGACGTTTGTCCCCTTCTCTGTCTTCACGAGCGACTAGCACGACTTCCTTGACTTCAGGGTGGTGTCTCAGAACAGATTCGATTTCGCCCAACTCGATACGATAGCCGCGGATTTTGACCTGGTAATCAACACGTCCCATAAACTGAAGATTCCCATCTGGCAAATAGCGTACGAGATCACCCGTCCGGTACATTCTCTCCCCTGGCCCACGGAACGGATTCTGCACAAAGCGCTCCATGGTCAGATCGGGGCGGTGGAGATAGCCTCGTGCTAAGCCTGAACCACCGAGGTACAATTCTCCCGGCACTCCTACCGGAACTGGTTTGCGATGACTATCTAATACAAAAACTTGCGTATTGAACTGCGGTCGTCCGATCAGTGGTTCGCTGACGGCTCCTTTTTTCACGATGGAGTGTGTAGAGTAAACGGTGTCCTCTGTCGGTCCGTAGAGGTTAAAGACTTTTTCTACGTTTTCAAAGGCATACAATTCCTGTGCCAGCTTGTTAGAAAGTGGCTCACCGCATAGGTTCATGACACGCACCGACGCTGGAATCCCATTCATACGCACCAGCTCCGTCGCTGCCGATGGTACGGTATTGATCAGTGTCACCTGATTGGCTGCTGGCAAGGATGGCAATTGTAATGCATTTTCCGCCATGATAACTTTGCCACCCATGGTCAGTGTTGCGAACATTTCGTAGACAGACAAGTCAAAGCAGATTGACGTGGAGAACAATACGCCACTCATCTCCTCTGGTGTGAATGTGTCGTGTGCCCACGATAGGAAGTAGCTGACACTGCGATGCTCGAGCGCTACTCCTTTTGGATTGCCTGTAGAACCGGACGTGTAGATGACATAGATCAAATTGTCGGAATTTCCAAGCTTGGTCGGGTTCTCCTCGCTTTCGTCGGCAACTGCTTCCCAATCATTGTCCAGGCAGATCACTTTGGCGTTGTGCTCAGGCAGAGTTGGCAACAGTTTTTCTTGTGTTAATAAGACCGGAACTTGTGAGTGTTCGATGATGTAGGCAATGCGATCCGCCGGGTAGCTTGGGTCGATTGGCACATAGGCCCCGCCAGCTTTCATAATGGCCAAAAGTCCAATCATCATCTCGGTTGTCCGCTGTGCGCAGACACCGACGAGTACTTCGGGTCCTACTCCTTGCTTGCGTAAATAATGAGCCAGTTTGTTCGCTTGTCTGTTCAATTCCCCGTAGGTAGTCGTTTGATCTCCTACGATGAGCGCGATGTTGTCCGGGGCTTTCGCCACCATGTCTTCAATCATTTCATAAACGCATTTTTCTTTCGGGTATGGCGCTTCCGTACGATTCCATTCGGTAATGAGTCGCTGTTCCTCTTCCTCACGCATGAGCGGTAGCAAGGTGATTGATTGATCCGGGTTGGCAATGATTTCTTCCAGAAGCTTGTGGAAATGATCAACCATTCGAACGATCGTACTGTGATCAAACAGCGCCTTGTTGTACTCCAAGGTGGCGATGAGACCGGCTGATGTCTCCACCATGGTCACCGTCAAATCGAACTTCGAGGTGACGGCCTCCGCACCCACATCAAAGCTGCTTATCTGAATATCATCAACAGGATCGACCTGCATCGGGATGTTTTGCAGAATAAACATCACCTGGAAGAGTGGCGAGTAGCTCATGCTACGCTCCAGCTGCAGCTCATCTAACAATTTTTCAAACGGAACGTCTTGGTTTGCATATGCCCCCAGAGCTGTTTCACGAACGCGTGCAAGCAATTCGCGGAAGCTTGGTTGACCCGACATATCCGTGCGTAAAACAAGTGTATTGATGAAATAACCGATCAATTGCTCCGTTTCCTGTTTGTTACGTCCCGCAATCGGTGTTCCGACGAGAATATCTTCTTGATTCGTATAGCGGTACAACAGCGTTTGGAAGGCTGCAACCAATGTCATGAAGAGTGTCGTCGTTTCTTTTCCACTCAGATTACGCAATTCTTCCAAGAGGTCTGCTCCAAACTGAACGGAGAGCTTTTCTCCTTCGTATGTCTGTACAGGTGGGCGCGGTCGATCTGTTGGCAGTTGCAGTAATGGCTCGCTGCCCTTGAGTTTTTCTCTCCAATACTCGAGCTGTCCATCAAGCACCTCTCCACTTAACCATTCACGCTGCCAGACGGAAAAATCTGCATATTGGATCGGCAATTCCGTAAATGGCGATGCCTCTCCTTGACTAAATGCTTTGTAATTGGTCATTAATTCGCTCAGCAAGATTCCCATCGACCAACCGTCTGCTGCAATGTGGTGCATCACGAACAGGAACACAAAGTCTTTTTCGTCGAGCTGAACCAGATTGGCACGGAGCAACGGACCTTTCGTCAGGTCAAATGGCTCGAGTGTGACCTCTTCAGCAAGGCGTTTGACTTCTGCTTCTCGTTTCGCCGGATTCAAAGCGCGCAGATCGGTTTGGTTCATGACCCAATCGTCCTCAGGGTGAATCACTTGAACAGGACGTCCGTCACGAACCTCAAAGCGAGTACGCAAGCTCTCGTGACGCTGTATGATAGCTTTCAAGCTTTCTTCCCAAGCGATTATGCTGAGGTCTCCCTGAATCCGTAGGAAGGATGGAATATTGTTGACTGAGCTTCCTTGGGTGAACTGCTCCAGGAACCACAAACGCTGCTGGGTAAATGACAATGGGAGCGGTTCTTTGCGAGATACTTTCACAATCGGTGGAGCCATCTTGATGGATGTTTGCTTGGTGAGCATAACTAGCTGTTCACTAAGCCCTTCGACGGTTGGGTATTCAAACAACGTACGGATTTGCAACTCTACCCCAAAGATTTCCCGCAGGCGAGAAACGGTCTGCGTTGCGAGCAGGGAGTGTCCGCCTAACTCGAAAAAGTTGTCGTGTACGCCCACTTTCTCTATAGAAAGGATTTCAGCAAAGACGTTAGCGACCATTTCTTCTACTGGGGTACGTGGCGCGACATATACGGCTGTTAGCTGGCCCCAATCTGGCATAGGTAATGCTTTGCGGTCAATTTTTCCGTTGACCGTAAGGCGAATTTCCGGAAGCCACATGAAATGCGACGGGATCATGTACTCAGGAAGCTTCTCTTTGAGCCAGAGCTTGATATCGTCTATGGACGTCTCTTGCTCGAAAGCATGGGTCAGATAGGCTACCAATCGTTTGTCACCAGGTCGAGCTTCTCGGGCGATAACGACTGCTTCTTTGATTCCTGCATGTTGTCTTAGTGCCTCTGCAATTTCGCCTAACTCGATACGGAACCCACGGATTTTCACCTGATCATCGACACGACCGATGTAGTCCACGTTGCCATCTGGCAGGTAACGAACAAGGTCGCCTGTTCGATAGAGGCGTTCTCCCGGTTGACCGAATGGATTCGGAATAAAACGCTCTGCTGTAAGCTCTGGGCGATTCCAATATCCACGCGAAAGACTCTCGCCACCAATGTACAGCTCTCCCGGAACACCGATAGGGACTGGCTGTAGATTTCGATCTAACACGTACAGCTTGGTGTTCGGGAATGGACGACCAATCGTTGGGGCATGGTCAGCATGCGTTAATCGAGCAATGACCGTACCAACTGTTGCTTCTGTCGGTCCGTAGCAGTTATAAAATTTTCGTCCTTTTGCATAGTGGGCAACCAGTTCGCGGCTGCATGCGTCTCCTCCGACCTCAAGGCAGACCAGATCCGGGTACTCTTCAACAGGTAGTGACGCGAGTACCGAAGATGCCATTGATACCTTGGTGATGCGACGTTCACGAAGGGTGCGAACGAGGTCTGGGCCTGGTACTAGCGACTCACGATCTTCGATGACTAACGTTCCCCCAGAGAGCAGGGCCTGTAAAATCTCGGAAATGGAAACGTCGAAACCAAATGACGTAAATTGCAGGACACGGCTGGATTCGTTTATTTCGAAGTAGTTCATGTAAGCCTGCACCATATTCATCACACTGCGATGCTCAACAGCTACCCCTTTCGGCAACCCTGTGGTTCCGGATGTGTAGATAACATAGGCGAGATTGGTTGCTACGACATCGCTTTGTGCGTTTTCTACGGACATCTGCTCGTAGAACAGTTCTTCTTCATCCAAGCAGATGACTTTCGCGTTCGCTTTTGTGAATGGCTCGGCAAGTCTAGCTTGTGTCAGCACAACAGCCGCTTGTGAATCTTCCAGCATGAAGGCCATTCTTTCTTCGGGATGAGCTGGGTCGACCGGGACATAGGCCGCTCCCGCTTTTAATACACCAAGAATGCCAATGATCATTTCCATGGAGCGCTCCATGCAGATCGCAACCGTCGTATCAGGCTGCACGCCTTGAGCGAGAAGCAGGTGCGCCAACTGGTTGGCTCTTTGGTTTAGCTCCGCATAAGTCATGGCTTGTTGTTTATACTCAAGGGCCACATTTTCAGGAGTTTTCGCGACTTGTTGCTCAAATGCCTGATGGATGCAAAGTTCGCGTGGATACTCCTTCTCCGTGCGATTCCAATCGATGAGTACCTGCTCGCGCTCGACATCGTCTATCAATGTCACGTCACCCAGATGCATCTCTGGAGACTGGCTCATCGTGACCATGAGCTGGGTGATTTGGTTCAAGACCCGGTCGATCATCGTGTCATCAAAACGGTTTTGTTCATACTTGAGCTTGATGGCCACTTGCTTGCCTGGTGCTGCGACCAAGGTAAGTGGATAATTCGTTTGTTCGACAGCTGCTACGTCGTGTATTTCCAAAGAAACACTGGACGAAGCTGAACTGGACTCTTCTGTTTCTTGCCCTGTTGCTTGTACAGCCGGATAGTTCTCGAATACGAGTATCGATTCAAACAGCGCAGATCCACGCGGCAGTTCGCTCCATCCTTGGATGTCGAACAGCGGAGTGTATTCATATTGGCGTATCTCTAACTGTCTATGCTGCAAGTCTCTCAGCCACTCTAGCACCGTCGCGTTCGGCTGCAAGGATATCCGGACAGGTAAGGTATTAATGAAGGAGCCTACGATTGTCTCAACATGGGAGAGGTCTGCCGGACGACCTGAACCTGTCGCACCAAAAATGACTTCCTCTTCCCCGCTGTAGCTTCCCAAAATCCAGCCCCACGCCGCTTGTACCACGGTATTGAGTGTTAACTGGTGCTCGCGTACGAATTTTTGCAAGTGCTCGCTTGTCTCTTCTGACAGGAGGACGCTCTTCTCTTCGTATTGCTTCGGCCCCGCGGTGACAACTGCTTTGCTCATTCCCAAGCTGGTTGGCTCGTGGAAGCCTTTTAGTTGGTCTACCCAGAAGCGCTTGGCTTCCTGCATATCCTGACGTTTCAACCAAGCAATGTACTGGGAAAACGGCTGAGGATGCCCAAGCTTAACTTCTTGGCCTTCGCTGATCGCGGCATAATAGGCAAACAGTTCATTCAGTACCAAAGGAACACTCCAGCCATCAAGGAGAACGTGATGGAAGCTCCAAACGAAACGATACCTTTCTTCTCCTGTTCGGAAGACAACCCATCGTGACAAAGGTACATGTGTAATATCGAAGCTTCGTCTACGGTCTTCCTCCAGAAAAGCGGTAAACATCTCATCGTGTACATCCGAGTGCAGATGGCGCCAATCTTCCTGACGAAGAGATACCTTAACCTCTTTGCGGACAATTTGGTGTGCTTGATTCAAACCTTCCCAGATGAAGTGAGTTCTTAGAATGGAATGGCGGTCCGTCACTTTTTGCCATGCTTGCTCGAACACCGGCACATTCAGGTTTTTGAAATCAATCGCAAATTGGACGACGTAATCCCCGCTGTCGCTTGCATACAGGGAGTGGAACAGCATCCCCTGTTGGAGCGGAGAAAGTGTATAGATATCCTCGATATATCGGTCAGAACCGATATGTTTGTCGATGCTCTTCTGATCCAATTCAGCCAGAGGAAAATCGGATGGGGAGTAACCGCCAGCTTCCTCTGTCGCACAATGGGTAATAATCTCACGAAGTGCATCCATGAAGTCCTTCGCGACTGCTGTAATCGTGCTCTCTAGATGAATGTTCTCACTGTATCGCCAAGTCACATGTAGTTGTTCCCCTGCAACGACAGCATTTACGTCGATCAGGTGGTGTCGCTCAGCGTCTTGGCTCAGGTTGGAACCGCTGGACTCAGGTGCCCCGCCAAATAAGGATTCGCCATCGACAATCTGATCGATTTTGCCCATGTAGTTGAACAGCACTTGTGATTGGATGCGGGATAATTCATCGACAGTATTCTGATCCGCATGAAGGTAACGAAGAACGCCATAACCAAGCCCTTTGTTTGGAATCGCACGCAGTTCTTCTTTGGTCGTCAAAAGTGCTTTTCCGACAGAGAACGTTTCGTCCCATTGAAGATGCACCGGATACATGCTGGTGAACCAGCCGATGGTACGGGACAGATCGATTCTCTCTGACAATTCTTCACGACCATGCCCTTCTACGTTGACGAAGACAGATCGATTCCCCGTCCATCGAGTAAGTGACTTCGCCAAAGCGGTTAGCAGGACGTCATTGATCTGGGTGCGGTATGCCTGCGGGACGTTTTGCAGTAATGCTTTGGTTTCTTCGTTGGTCAATGTAGCGCTGACGGACTTTGTCGTTGCTTCTGTATTTTCACCAGCCTCTGTCACGTCCACAGGTAGTTGTGCTGAATGGACAGAGGATTTGGTCATCCAGTATCTTTTTTCGTTTTCCAAAGCATCTGAATTCGCGTAACGCTCCAGTTCTTCCGCCCATTCTTTGTAGGATGTCGTTTTCGCTGGTAGTTTCACCTCTTGCCCTGCGGCAATTTGTTGATAGGCGCTTTGCAAGTCCTCGAGTATGATGCGCCACGATACTCCGTCGATGATTAAGTGATGGGCGACGATCAAAAGACGATTGGGTTTGTTTTGACCCAAATCGAAATAAACGGACTGAACCACATGCCCTTCAAACAAATTCAGACTTGCCTGCGTCTCATCTGCAATCTTTTCGATGGCCTTGAATTGCTCATCTGGTGTAAGGTGGGACAGATTTTCGATCCGGAATGGAATCGTGTTTCTTGGCGCATCCATCTCTTGCTTCCAGCCGAGCTCTGTCTGTGTATAGCGCATGCGTAAAGCATCGTGTTGATCGAGTAAGTGTCCTACCGCCTGTTTCAGTGCCCCCTGATCAATGCCTGCCTGAATGGAGAGCAGCACGGATTGATTCCAGTGATGTCTGTTCTTCAACGGAAGCTGGAAGAACCACTTCTGAATCGGCAAGAGCGGCAATTCGCCGATAATCGGACCTTGTTCAGCAAGGATCGCTTCTTTTTCCTCTACGACTTCTGCTAATTCGGCGATGGTTTGGTACTCGAATAATTGCTTCGGAGTGAGCCTTAGACCTGATTGATTGGCACGTGACACAATCTGGATACTGAGAATCGAATCACCGCCAAGCTCAAAGAAATTATCGTGTATGCCAATTTGGTCAATACCGAGAACTTCTTTCCATATCGCGGCAAGGTGTTGCTCCTTTTCCGTTGTTGGTGAGACGAATTTCCCTTCCAACTCAGGACGATTGAAATCAGGTGCAGGT
Source organism: Brevibacillus brevis NBRC 100599 (assembly GCF_000010165.1). Lineage (NCBI taxonomy): Bacteria > Bacillati > Bacillota > Bacilli > Caryophanales > Paenibacillaceae > Brevibacillus > Brevibacillus brevis. The sequence continues at coordinate 3,121,540 of NC_012491.1, read as the reverse complement.
AAATTTTTACGATCTACCTTTCCGTTTGGTGTGAGCGGCAGATATGCTAACGGGATGAAAAACGCAGGAACCATGTAATCAGGCAGTACTTCCTTTAGCGCTTTGCGGATGTCGCTTGTGGCAATCTCCGTGCCCTCTTCCAAAACCAGGTAAGAGGCAAGGCGCTTCGTTCCTTGATGATCCGTGCAGACAGTAACCACTGCTTCTTTTACCGCAGGGTGAGCGAGAATGGCTGTTTCTACTTCGCCTAGCTCGACGCGGAATCCCCGAATGCTTGTCTGATCATCTGCACGACCAAGGAACTCAATGTTGCTGTCCTCAAGGTAGCGCACCAAATCCCCTGTACGGTAGAGACGTGCCCCTTCTATCTCACTAAAAGGATGAGCGACAAAGCGCTCTTGTGTCAGTTCGGGACGGTTCAGGTAGCCGCGCGCTAAGGAACTTCCACCAATGTATAGCTCACCAGTGACTCCTACAGGTACAGGCTGCATACGCGCATCGAGAATATAGACCTGCACGTTGTCAATCGGACGACCGATGGATGGTGCAAAGCTTTGTCCTGCCCCTACCGGAACGATACCTGCTGTTGCAACGACTGCGTTTTCGGTTGGACCGTATTGGTTCACCAGGGTAAACGGCAGATTCGCACTTGGATAGTGATGGAGCTTGTCTCCTCCAGTCAGCATGTAACGAAGCTTGGTATGGCTTGGCCAATTCAGAGCCAGCAAGCTCTCTGTTAAAGGCGTCGGCAAAAAGCTGATCGTGATCTCAGAATGGATGAGCCAATCACGTAGTTTTTCTGGTATGAGGCGGATATCCTCGTCTGGTAAATAAAGTGTGGATCCTTTTGTTAAATAAGGCCAAATTTCCCATACAGATGCATCAAATGCCGTACCAGAGATCTGCGAGGCTCGATCTGCGGACGTGACATGATATACACGTTGATGCCAAGAAATTAAATTGAGAAGCGCGGCGTGCTCAATCTCAACCCCTTTTGGCGTACCCGTCGAACCAGATGTGTAGATGACGTAAGCAAGCTGGTTCGTCGTAGTCAAGCTCATTGGAGTCGTCGTACTTTCTTCGGCGATCGACTCCCAGTCTGCGTCCAGGCAAATCAATTGACTCGTACCCGCCGGGAGCTTTTCTGCGAGTCTGGCTTGTGTTAGTACAATCGACATACCTGCATCCTGCATCATGAAGGCGAGACGGTCCTTAGGATACGCTGGGTCCATTGGTACGTAAGCACCACCAGCTTTCATGATAGCCAGTTGACCAATCAGCATCTCGATGGAGCGCTCCACGCAGATTCCAACCAAATTTTCCTGACCGATTCCCTGTTTTTGCAGAAAATGCGCCAGTTGATTCGCTTTGGCATTCAATTCCGCATAGGTAATGGATTGGTCGTGTGTGAGAACAGCCGGTTGGTTGGGCATTTCATGAGCGATCTGTTCCACCAGTTCATGTACGCAATGATCCTTGGAGTAGGCAATTACAGTGTTGTTCCATTCCGTTACGACCTGCTGCTGCTCCGTTTCTCCCATCAACTGTAGAGTGGTGATCGCTTGATTCGCGTTGGCAGCAACGGCTTTGAGCAGCTGGGTAAAATGTTCGATCATTCGTTCTACTGTGTGCTGATTAAAGAGAGAGGTGTTGTACTCGAATGTTGCGGACAAACCCTCTGTCGTCTCTGCCATCGTCAAGGTGAGATCAAACTTGGTAGTCTCTACCTGTTGCTCCCCTTTTGGTGGCAAAATGCGTATTCCGTCAAGTGCTTCTACCTGAACCGGAATATTTTGCAGAACAAACATCACTTGGAACAATGGCGAGTAACTGAGACTGCGATCTAATTGCAGCTCGTCTACGAGCTTTTCAAAGGGTAGATCTTGATGGGAATAGGCTCCCAGGGCTGTTTCCCGCACACGGCTAAGTATCTCTCTGAAGCTAGGATCTCCTGACAAATCGGTACGCATCGCCAATGTGTTGATGAAAAATCCAATTAACCCTTCTGTCTCCTGGTGACTGCGTCCTGCTACAGGAGTACCGACGAGGATATCGTCCTGTCCTGTATATCGATACAAAAATACTTGGAAAGCGGCGAGCAACGTCATAAACAACGTCGTACCTTCGCGTTTGCTCAAAGAAAGCAGATTCGTCATCAATTCTTTGTCATACATCAGTGTGATACTGCTTCCTTCATAGGACTGAACAGCAGGACGGGGACGATCTGTCGGCAAGGCGAGAAGCGGTTCTGCTCCACCCAGCTTTGCACGCCAGTAGGACAGTTGCTTTTCCAATACATCTCCTGTAAGCCATTCACGCTGCCATGCCGCATAATCTGCGTATTGTATAGGCAGGTCGGTAAGTTGCGGAACTTCTGATTTGCTAAATGCCTGATAGAAGGTAAATAATTCGCTCAGTAAAACACCCGCTGACCAACCATCGGCGATGATATGGTGCACGTTTAGAAGGAAGATGAAATCCTGCTCTCCTGTTTGAATAATCGTCGCACGCATGAGCGGGCCTGTGACGAGGTCAAACGGCTTGTTCGCGTCTTCTTTGGTCAAGCGTTGTCCTTCTTCGTCTCGTCTATCATCTGGCAGCTCTCGTATATCCATTCTACTCAGTTTCCAATCCATCTCTGGATGAATGACCGCAACGGCTTCCCCGTTGATGTCGGAGAACGTTGTACGCAAGCTCTCGTGACGGCAGATAATCATTTGCAAACTTTGCTCGAGCGCTTCTATGTTTAGCTCTCCTTGCAAGCGAACGGCAGTTGGGATGTTATAGAGCGAACTGTTTGGCATCAAGCGGTCAAAGAACCATAAGCGCTGCTGTGCAAACGAAAGCGGCAAATGTCGATCACGTGAAACGGGTACGAGCGGAATGCTTGCGAGTCCAGATTTGTCCTCGTTCATGGATACAATCAATTCGCTGAGTCGGTTGACTGTCGAATATTCAAATAAAGCACGGAGCGGTAAATCTACGCTGAACGCTTCTTTTAAGCGGGAGATGGTTTGCGTTGCTAAAAGAGAATGGCCTCCAAGCTCAAAGAAATCGTCGTAGCTGCCGATTCGTTCTACCGAGAGAACCTGCGACCAGATGTTGGCTACCAACTCTTCTGTAGGAGTACGGGGGGCAACGTAATTACGCTGCGTGGAAAGTTGTCCCCAATCTGGTGCTGGTAGTGCTCGTCGGTCTACTTTTCCATTAACCGTGAGCGGAATCGTCTCTAGCCATACAAAGCCTGCTGGTATCATGTATTCAGGCAAGGATTCTTTCAGGAAAAGAACGAGTTCCTCCGCAGTTGGCATGTCGCCCGTTGCTACCAGATAAGCGGCCAAGCGTTTGCCTCCCGCTTTTTCTTCACGGACGATGACCACAGCTTCATGGACGGCAGGATGCTGTCTGAGCGAATTTTCGATTTCACCCAATTCAATGCGGAAACCGCGAATTTTGACTTGATCATCCATACGTCCAAGGAATTCGAGGTTGCCGTCTTCCAGATAGCGAACCAGGTCGCCCGTCCGATAGAGTAGCTCCCCTTCTTTTCCGAACGGATGAGTGATAAAACGCTCCTCTGTTTGTTCTGGACGATTCCAGTAGCCGCGAGCCAAGCCTTTTCCTCCGATATACAGTTCACCTGGTACGCCGATAGGTACGGGCTGCCTATTTGCATCCAAAACGTACATCGTCGCGTTGGCAATGGGCCGTCCGATAGGCGGATTGCTCATGCCAGCATGGCAACGCATCATTGTGGAGCAGACGGTTGCTTCCGTTGGACCGTAGCAGTTGAAGAATTGGCGATTCACTGCATAGCGTGCCACGAGTTCCCGGCTCGGAGCTTCTCCGCCTACAATCAAGGTTCGTAGATCAGGCAGGTCAGCTTCAGGCAGTGCTGCCAGTACCGAAGAAACCATGGATACGGTGGTAATGCGTTGTTCTTGCAATACTTGGATCAGTTCAGGGCCTGGCAAAAGGGACTCTCGATCCTCGATAACTAGCGTCGCACCAGCAAGTAAGGCCATTACAATCTCGGACACCGATACGTCGAAGCTAAACGAGGTAAATTGCAGCACACGACTCGTTGGCTGAATATCAAACGAATGGATCAAGGAGTGAGCCATGTTTATCACACTATGGTGCTCTACCATTACCCCTTTTGGCTGTCCTGTTGAACCAGACGTATAGATAACGTAAGCAAGATTATGTTCTGTGACCTTGCAAGCAACGTTGGCGATAGGTTCTTTTGTTAAAGGATTGCTGTCTATACAAATGACAGTCGCCTGTGTCGCTGGCAAGATGTCCATGAGCGACTGCTGGGTCAGCAGCACATTTGTTTGCGAATCCTCGATCATATAGGCGATGCGTTCTTGCGGATAAGCCGGGTCAATCGGTACGTAGGCAGCTCCCGCTTTTAAGACGCCGAGTATACCGATGATCATCTCAGGGGAACGATGCACGCATATGCCGACGAGTGTATCCGGTTTTACCCCTTTACTCACGAGCTGATGGGCCAGTTGGTTTGCTCGCTCATTTAGTTCCTTGTAGGTGAGGTCTACATTTTTATAGGTAACGGCAATCGCATCTGGTGAGTTCTCCACTTGTTGTTCAAACGCCTGATGGACGCACAGTCCGCTCGGATATTCCTCCGCCGTCTGGTTCCACTGAACGAGAACCTGTTCACGTTCGTTTTCGCTGATCATCGAAAGGTCAGCAATTCGTTGCTTGGCGTTTTTGGCGATAGAGATCAGAAGTGAATGAAGCTGATCCAGAACTCGCTCAATTGACGATTGCTCAAACTGACTTTCATCAAATTTGACTTTGATGTCGATTGTTTTGCCTGACGCCGCAACCAAGGTAAATGGATAATTGGTTTGCTCCTCGGAATGTACATCCACGATCGCAAGCTCACTCTCTCCACCGCCGCCGCTAGCATTACCGACAGGAGTGTTTTCAAAGACGAGAATGCTCTCAAACAGAGATTGTCCACGCGGCAAGTCGCTCCAGCCTTGGATTTCCACGAGTGGGGTATATTCGTACTGGCGGAAGTCGGCTTGCTGTTGTTGCAGCGATTTGAGCCAATTGATTACGCTCTCCTCCGCTTTTACCTGTACGCGGACAGGGAGTGTATTAATAAACAGACCAATCATCGTCTCGACCCCGGGCAAATCAGCAGGACGTCCGGATACAGTGGCACCGAAAATAATGTCGTCCTGCCCACTGTAGCGATTCAACAGGAGTGCCCATGCGCCTTGCACAATCGTGTTGACCGTCAGGCGATGTTGACGAGCCAATGTCTGTAATGATTTGGAAATTTCCTCGGAAACAGTCAGATCTAGCTCCCGATAATTTTTCTGATCAAGGTACGGATTTTTATACGCTCGACCGAATGAAAGTGGCGTAGTTTCCGTAAAGCCTTGTAGATACGTGCGCCAAAACGCCTCCGCTTGCTTCAAGTCCTGCTTTTTCAGCCAGACGATGTAGTCACGGTAAGATTTAACCGGAGGAAGTTGTACAGGCTGCCCTTTGCATAGCAGGTTGTACGCCGCAAACACTTCCCCGAAGACTAGCGGCATACTCCATCCGTCTATCAGCACGTGGTGCAATGTCCACGAAAAATGAAAGGTATTACTACTTAAATGGAATAGATTTAATCTCATCAACGGCGCTTCTTCGATATTAAAACCACGTTTGCGATCATCTTTGGTAAAGGTATGAAGAAACGATTCTTGTTCGGAGGAGGAAAGATGAATAATGTCATGTTCCACCAGGGAAACCTTCAGCTCTTTTAAGACAACCTGGACGTATTCTTTTACTTTACCGCCAATAAATCTGGTGCGAAAAATAGCGTGTCTGTCCACGAGGCATTGCCATGCCTGTTCGAATAACGGAATGTTCAAGGGACCTTGCAGCTTCAACCCCATCTGTACGATATAGGCTCCGGACTCTGGTTCCAACAAGCTGTGGAAAATGAGACCTTGCTGCAAAGGAGTAACGGGATAATACGTTTCAATGTTATTCATCTTCTCCTGCCCACTCCCATAAAAAATTTGCCATAGAGGCGCCGTGGTTGACGCCTCTATGCAGTTTTTGATTCATTACTTGTCTTGGATGAGATCAAGTAGGTCGGCAATCTCTTCATCATCCCAACCGAATTCGGACAGATCACTTGTTGTTGATGTTGCGGTCGTTTCCGTCTGACCTAGTTCGATCAATTGTCGTAGCGCATTTACATAGTATTCCGCTAAATCTTTGACAGTTTCTTTGCGATAAATCTCTTCACTGAAGGCGATCGTTACAATCAATTGTCCCCCGACGACAGAGCTACCGAAATCCAGTAGGTGCTGACGTTCTGAGTTGCGGTTGAAGTTGTCGCCTCTCGCTTCGTTTGCAAAGCCAAACAGGGATTCTGTATCATCAACTGACTGATCAAGCTGACCGAGATAGTTGAAGCTAATCTCCGCTTTTGGCAAAGACTTGAATGTTTCCGTCATTTCCTCGTTCAGGTAACGGAGAACGCCATAGCCGATCCCCTTGTTCGGAATGCTACGCAGCTGTTCTTTGGTCGTTTGTAGCGCTTCTTTGAGCGAGGTAGTTTCCCTTGTATCCAAGAGAATGGTATACATGCTCGTGAACCACCCCAAGGTACGGGAAAGATCGACATCATCGAAGAGCTCTTCACGTCCGTGCCCTTCCAAATGGACGAGGGAGGTTTGATTTCCGGTCCAAACGAAGATCGCTTCTGCCAATGCAGTGAGCAAGACGTCATTGATCTGCGTTTGGTAGATCGAAGGCAATTCCTGTAGTAGCACCTTGGTTTCTTCCTGCGTAAGGGCAACAGAAACCATCTTGGCAGTAAGCTCTCGGTTCTTTCCGTTCTCATAATCTTTTGGCAGAGCGTTTACTTCTGTATCGAGGCTACTTAACCAATAATCGGCTTCCTCTCGCAGACTGTCTGATTGTGCGTACTCCGTCAATTTTTCAGCCCAGTACTTGTAGGAGCTGGTTTTTGGCGGTAGTTGCACCTGTTTGCCTTGTAGCAGTTGGGTGCTGGCCTTATTCAAGTCTTCCGTGATGATGCGCCAAGACACACCATCGACTGCCAAGTGGTGAATGACGATAAGCAAGCGGCCTTCCTGTTCACTGCCCAAATCGAAGTAGACGGCACGTAGCAACGGCCCTTCCGAGAGATGCAGGCTTGCCTGAGCTTCCTCAGAGATTTCCCCGATTCGCTTGACTTGCTCTTCCTGCGGCAAATGGCCCAATTCCTCTACGGTAAATGGAATGATATCTGTCCATTCCTCGTTGATTTGCTTCCATTTTCCATCCTGATGGTAGAAACGGAGGCGGAGGGCATCATGATGTCCGAGCAAGTGATAGAAAGCTTGTCTCAAAATTTCTGGATCGATCGGTTTGACAGTTAGAAGTACAGATTGGTTCCAGTGGTTGCGATTTGCCAATTTTTGCTCGAAGAACCAGCGTTGAATCGGCAGGAGTGGCACTTCCCCAGTGACAATGCCTTGTTCGGCGAAAATGTTAACCGACTCCCCGAGCGCTTGTGTCAACTCGGCAATCGACTGATTTTCGAACAAAAGCTTCGGTGACAAGCGAATTCCAGATTGGGCTGCGCGGGCTACGATCTGAATGCTCAGAATCGAATCACCACCGAGTTCGAAGAAGTTATCGTGAATTCCGACTTGCTCTACTCCCAGAACCTTTTTCCATATTTCAGCCAATACTCGCTCAACAAACGTCTCCGGAGCAACGAATTCTCCATTACTCACTCTGTACTCCGGTATAGGTAATGCACGACGGTCTACTTTGCCATTTGGAGTGAGTGGCAGAGCATCCATGATTACGAATGCGGACGGCACCATGTACTCCGGCAATATTTCTTTCAGGTAGCTGTCGTAGTTGCCCGCTTGGTCCTCTACCCCTTCTTCTAGCACGACATACGCGGCCAGTCGTTTCACACCTGGCATGTCTTCACGGGCAAGGACGATCGTTTCTTTGACAGAAGGGTGCGTGTACAGGGCGGTTTCAATCTCGCCCAACTCGACACGGAAACCACGGATACTCACCTGATCGTCGGCACGACCGATAAACTCGATGTTGCCGTCCGGCAGGTACCGGACAAGATCTCCTGTGCGGTACATTTTTGCCCCTCGAATGTGCGCGAACGGATTTTCGACAAAGCGTTCTTGGGTCAGATCAGGACGTTTTAGATACCCGCGAGCCAAGCTGTTCCCAGCAATGTACAGTTCGCCTGCAACACCGATCGGTACAGGTTGCAGATTTGCATCAAGAACGTATACTTGCACATTGTCGATTGGACGTCCGATTGTTGGGGCTGCGATCTGACCAGCTTGTACAGGAACGATGCCTGCTGTAGCTACGACGGCATTTTCCGTTGGCCCATACTGATTTACCAATGTAAATGGCAGTTGTGCCGATGGATAGTGATGCAGTTTGTCACCGCCTGTTAGCATGTAGCGCAAATCTGCATCGGACGGCCATTCAATAGATAGCAAGCTCTCTGCTAATGGCGTTGGCAGGAAGCTGATTGTGATTCTTGAGTCGACGAGCCAATCGCGCAGTTTTTCCGGTACCAGACGAATCTCTTCTTGTGGCAAATACAGTGTGGCTCCAGCCGTCAGATAAGGCCAGATTTCCCAGACAGCGGCATCGAAGGCTGTTCCAGCGATTTGTGATGCTCTATCTTCTGGCGTGACGTTGTAAGCGTTCTGGTGCCAATAGATGAGATTTAATAGAGCGCGTTGCTCGATTTCCACTCCTTTTGGTGTTCCGGTAGAACCAGAGGTGTAAATGACATAAGCGAGATTGTTCGTTGTCGTCGTGATTTCGGGTGATTCCATGCTCTCACTGGCAATCAAATCCCAATCGATATCGAGACAAATAAACGTTGCATCACCTGTTGGCAATGCTTCCAGCAAGCGTTCTTGGGTCAAGACGATCGGCATGTTCGTGTCATCCATCATGAAGGCAAGGCGTTCCTTTGGATAAGATGGATCCATCGGAACAAACGCACCGCCTGCTTTGAGAATCCCTAATTGACCGATCAGCATCTCGACGGAACGTTCGACACAAATACCAACGAGAGTCTCTGACGTAATCCCCTGTTGTTGTAAGTAGTTCGCCAGTTGATTCGCTTTCGAATTCAGCTCTGCATAGGTGAGCGAGCCTTCCTTGGAAACGACTGCCAGCTGATTCGGCATTTTCCTTGTCATTTCGGCGACTAGCTCATGTACTGTCTTTTCATACGTGTAAGTTGCAGCTGTGTTGTTCCACCCAAGTATCAGCTGTTCACGTTCATCCGGACGCAGCAATGGTAGCGCCATGATCGATCGATCAGGTTGGGCGACGATTCCCTCTAGTACATGATGGAAATGATTCACCATTCGCTCCATTGTTGTTTGGTCGAACAAATCTGTATTGTAATCAAACGTAGCGATCATGCCGTTTGGCGTTTCTGCCATAGTCAAGCTGATGTCGTATTTGGACATCACTTCTTGGTTTTGGCTTTCAAACGGTGCAATCTGAATGCCCTCCAGTTCATGCGTCTGCATTTCGAAGTTTTGCAGAGCGAACATGACTTGGTAGAGTGGCGAATAGCTTAGGCTACGTTCCAACTCCAGCTCATCTATTAACTTTTCAAAGGGCAGGTCTTGATGGGTATACGCTTCCAGTGCAGACTCGCGCACTCTTGCAAGTAATTCACGGAAGGTTGGAGCGCCAGACATATCGGTTCTCATCGCCAGCGTGTTGATGAAGAAGCCAATTAATGACTCCGTTTCTTGTCTATTGCGTCCAGCAACCGGACTTCCGACGATAATGTCGTCTTGACCGCTGTAACGATGAAGCAGGATTTGGAAGGCAGCGAGCAAGGTCATAAAGAGCGTGGCGCCTTCTTGTTTGCTGAGCGCGTGTAATTTTTCCACAAGCTCCGTTGGGAAGTTCGTTGTGTATAAGGCTCCATTATAGGTCTGAACCGGTGGACGCGGACGATCTGTCGGTAGGGCCAATAGCGGCTCACTACCACTCAGTTTTGCTTTCCAGTATGCGAGCTGTTGCTCTAACGCCTCACCTTGTAGCCATTCAAACAACCAATCATGAATACTAAAATTATCATAAATATGCCTCGGTCATATCAATCGAGGCATTTATTGCATATTTAATGAAGGAACTCATTGCCTTTCTGTAATCCTTACTCCGCCTTCACAAATTTTTCAATGTATTTTGCTATTTTGCCGTTCTTCCTTGGTGAAAATCTGGTACATCGTTTTTTGGACTTCCAACCATTGTTGATACAGGGTGTACTCGAAATGAACAAATCATGCAGGACGATAGTCCTAGTTACCAAATATTTACATTCGGTAACTCTTTTTGTAAAATATAGGGAGTTTGATGTTTCTTTTTTTTTTTGCTAAGGAGGAGTAGGTTTAATATGGGGCAAGGCAAGACAGTTCAACGATCGTTACGTTCAGAAGTTGAGCATCACCTAAAAGAGCGTGGTTACACACTGACTAAACTTGGCGAGATAACAGGTATTAATCAGGGAGTACTGAGCGATATTTTTAATCGAACTCCTTCTCGGGCTATGACGATTGGTCATCTGGATGCACTTGCTGTAGCTTTTAATCAAGCCCCTGGATGGCTTTATGATCTGTATGTAACGGAATGTATCGTCGAGGGAAAAGTGTCTCGTTCACGAGTTGTTCCCTATCTGGTTCGATGTGCAGAAATAGGCAGGCAGGATTGTATCGAGTTAATTGTCCCTATACTTTTGGATAATCAGAAAAACCTGTCCATCCTGTTTTCCGTGGCTGAGAAGCTTTTTACAAATGGGAAGCGACAGGAGTCAATCCCGTTTTATCAACTTGTTATTGAATCGGAAAAAGACAGCCATTGTGATCGTTTTGTAATGTCTCAGTATAGGCTTTTCCGTGCAGTGCAAGGGGGAGCTGATTCAGAGAAAAAGTGGAAGGCTGTCATCTGTTTTCACCCTTATCGAAACAGGTTGCCTGAAAATTATCAATTAGATGCGTTACTACAATTAGCAAATGTGTGCTTTACGCTCCATAACTGGAAGGAGGTAGAGCGATATGCAGATGAACTAAAAGAGTTAGCAACCGTGATCTATAATGAAGAAATACAAAGATGGGAAATTGATGGAGTGAGGGGAATACTTGAAACAGAGTGCCATCTTGTCGTGTATTATGGACAGGGCTTCTTACTAAAGGGACTCGCTTTACAATTACAAGAGCGGTATGAAGAAGCCATTTCTTATGTACAAGCGTATGCTGAGCTGGGCTGGTTTGAATTCCGTGATGATCTAGCTGAAATGGAAATTGAAAAGTTTCGTGGATGGGCGAAAGCGAATAATTACACTCTGAATTTATTAATGGGGCGTACAGAGTTACTTTCTGAGTATGTTAATCATCTTGCTAATAACCCACCTGAAATTTTAGCGGGTATGTTTACCATTATGGAGACAGCCAATCGATTCGGACTATCTGTAGATGACATTGTGGAGCGTTTTTCTAAGGAAATTGCTTGCTTTCAAGATTATAAAGACCCTTTTAGTCTTACCCGCCATCTTCATTTTCGGTATCATTTGGCGATATATCAGCTCGATAAGGGGCGAGTTGCAGAAGGTATTACAGAAACACTACGCTGCCTTGCGTTAGCGAGTAAGATGATGGAGCAGGAAAAGTTCCAAAGCTGTGTCGCTATGTTCTGGAAATATAGACATAGTGCTTCTGACCAGCAGATAGATGAATTCCAAAACATTTTGGAAGGGAGAAATAAATAATGCGGAGTATGATACTTCTACTTACTGTTTTGTTCGGACTTTCTCACGGAATCGTTGTACCAGAACATCAGGAGGTGCTTAGTAGTCATCACATTGTAACTACGTATACCCACGGTGCAGGAGGTTAAGTAGTAGTAAAACACCCTTTCGGGTGTTTTTTTTATCATTCAAAATTTTTCAAAGGTCGTTTTGCTGAATGTTAGTTTATAGTAATAAATGTACATAAATTAATGTACAAAAATGTAAAAACAGGAGGTGAATACCATAGGAGCTATTGCACACGAAAAGGGCGTTCCATCCCATTGCCAGGTAAACGGAACGCCCACAGGAGGAGCAGCTAGAGCTCCTATAAATAAATGTATCACGCAATCCTTAGATCGGGAAGGAGGAACTTATCACGATATAGAGCACTTGAAAAACATTGTGGAACAATTGCGTGAACAACTGGAGCAACTATATTTAGAGAAGAATGATTTGTTGGACGATGAAGTCGTAGAATTAAGCCAGAAATTAGATCAGTACATTCTGCTAATTCAATCAAAAATGATGCTAAAAAATAGAAACTAAGGTGTTACAGAAGAAACTACAAATCTCTATACGATCAACATATAAAATAGGTATATTTTGCCTATTTTGCATTTTAACTTATTTTGGTAGAATTACAATAATCTGGCGATATAATCTGGAGGTTAGTATGAAACGGATTCTTAGAACTGCTGTTCTTTCAACTGTATTAGGTGTCCTCGCTCTATCTACGTCAATAGCAATAGCTGCGGAGAGCAATGCCGCTCCATTAGGTAGCGGTGACGACTTCGGAATAGACATGTATGCATCCAATATCCATGATATAACCGGAAAATCTGCTTATATGTGGGCTTACACGGAAGGAGAAGGAAGCGAACTCGCGAAGGTACGCGTCTATTCCTATTTCTACGTGAATGGAAAGATGGAGAAAGCGGACTACGAAAATGGTACAAGGTACGCATCTATCGATTACGATGCATCTGCTAAATATTTGATGGATGCCAAAATCACATCGTCCCATTACGCCTACAACAAGGCAGGTGACAAGGTTACGAGAACGTCCGAGAAGGTATACCAAAACTAAAGCATTTAGGAGGTATTTGAGGTTATGAAAAAACGCAACCTAGTAATTTCGGGTGTTGTTTTAGCTGGCGCTATTTTCGCAGGTAGCAGCCTATACGCAAGTGAAGACGTGGAGCAGTTCGAACAAGGAAATCAAATGAAAACACTTAGCGCATTGGGGATCGAAGCAAAGTCCGACGATTTAGTAGCTATGAAAACTTTGACTGACGAAAAGGGACAAGAGTGGATTTATAACGAATTCACCAGAAGAGCGCCTTTGATGGATAAAATAGAAGAGGAACGTTCGGTAAAAGTGAAAGATGCTTTCATTGAAGTACAGGACGAGATCATGCAACAGCACACGAAGAAGGGGGATTCCATTCCGGTTATCCTTCTGGATGAAGAGTTAAAAGAAGGCTCCTTCTCGTTTAACAGAGAAGATGGAGAGGTGCTGATCTTCAAACTAAAGTACAATGACGACAAAGGAAAATGGGATTACGAGCAGGAAAAGTAAATATCGTTAATTTACACAGGGGATAGCACTCGCTATCCCCTATTTTATTGAACTGTATTGACAATAGGTACTAATAAAAAAAACGTCTCCTCAAAACAGGGACGGGTTATTTTCTAGCCAGCTAGAATAAAATCGACGAATACTGGTGAGCGCAGCATCCCGCTTTTTGTCCAGTTTCTCATTTTGACGCGTGCTTTAATTTGAGGCTGCAGATAAACATACTCACGATCTTCACCAGTTATTAACTGTTTCGCCACTCCATAAAACGCCTTCTTATGCGTACGTGGCACGCCGTGCTCAATGACACCTGCAGGTCGACCGTTATAGTATGCTAACCAGCCAAAGTCACCTTTCCTGTATCCTGCGATCTGGACGTCTACATACGTATAGTTGATGATCTTGGTGAAATCGTCTGTACGTTTATCCGCATGGTATCGCCCATCCTTACGCTTTGCGACTATGCCCTCCATGTTTCTTGCGACAATTGCGTCCCATAAATCCTCGCCTCGTCCGTCAATGTACGCGATTTTGCTCATAGTTGGGGTATCCGTTATTGCCCGGCCACGGACAGACACAACTACAGAGTATACGTGATACTGTGAAATCAGATAAAGTTACAACTGAAGATTTTGTTGAGAATACAGTGGGAAAAGCAAAATTACTATTAATCTTCTGGTATATAGGTACGGCACTTGCTTTAGGTACTTTAGTTTTTGGGATTATTAGATTCCTAAAACCTTAAAAAAAGCGCTTAATAGCGCTTTTTTCATTTGCTCTCTTGCCGCATGAAAAGAAGATATCTATGTTTATCCCTGTCGTAAATGTAAAGATGATTACTTTCAATCTCAGTTGGCTTATTGCCCAAAACAATCCGATTTGAATCTAAGGAATACAAAACAAAAAGTGGCTGATTTTGCACTGTTTCTATATGTGGGATAATCATTTTATATGAATTCTTTCCGGCGGGATTCTCTATTTTAAATTCATCACGATACAAATGAATTGAAAAATGAAAATAGACTAAAGCAAAAAGTGTGCTTGCCAAAATTGAGCCAAGTAGAGACAGCCAATCTGTTTCTTTGATCATTAGACGATACGTTGTAAATGCTGAACTGCAATATATGGAAAAGTAAGCACTAACGAAGTGTGTCAGAAGCAGAAATTTATAATATCGTTTGTTTTTGCTGTAATCAAGTTCATATTCTTCTTTACGAATTAGTTTTGAGTACAATGCCACGAACTTTCTTATAGCCAAATGGACCATGATGATACTGAAACTAATTAATAAGGTTATAATAATGAGCACGCCAAGCAAAATTAAAAAATATGAATCGTTGTCATTTTCTGCTATTGAAATGGCTATTCCTCCACCTAGTAAATGCGAGAAAATAATCAGTATCAGTGTAAACATTAGCTGTTTATAGCCGGTTTCCCAACTTTGTTGATCCTTTGTATCGAATATTTTATCGAAGTCAGACTTTTTTACATATCTAATGAATGCTTTGATTAGCTTTACAACTGTCGAAATCAGGAATACCCCAAAGACAATGATCATAATTAAGGGATAATCTCTAGCAAAAATTGATAAGAAAGGTATTTCGTTCATACTTACCACTCCATTAACAAAAGGATATTTCATTTACTTTTTTAGTTATATACTTTAACTTTGAATATTCTCATATGAAAAAGTCTTTTTTTACAGAAGAGAAAAAGTTAGAGATTACAAATAAAGCCCGACTTTTTAGTGGGGCAGCACAGTTATTCTCCAGCCGTCAGGTGGTCCAACTACGAGTGAACTACATCCCCATTCTGGTGGTCCGTACATTTGCCAACCAACACCGCCGTCCAGGCTCAGGTTCCAATCAGGGTCGGATACTTTTAGCTGCCAACCGGGACCACCATCAAATTTTACACCTTCCCAATCAGGACCTGAAGTTTTCATAACCCAACCTGGACCGCATCAAGCTTCATTCCGTCTTCCATCTTCCACTCAGGACCAGTAAATAGAAATTGGGGTCTTTCTCCAAGATCAAAACTCAGTGCGGTGCCGCGTTCACCAATATCCTTTAGAATGTGGTTGAACATTCTATCACCTCGCTTTTCTCAATCATACAATTGTTCCATAAAATAGAAAATCCCTCCCGTGGATGTAATTCCGAAGGAGGACTCTTTTTGTTGATGGATCGTTGGTCAGTCGTAGCCTGTGACGTGAGGGTAGCGGGCAACGATACAAAAAGTCCCCCTTATATAGGAGGACTAAGCTTCTCCACCAAAGCGCTTGAATATATCCATTGCACCATTCAAAAGTTTAACGCCTTCCGGAAGAGAATCCCACATTCTCTTTAAATAAGAAGGACGCAAGGTATCCCCTTCTTTCTTTTCCTTCAAATCAGTAATAGTATCGATTGCATCAGCAGCGTCTTCTGGCTTTAGTGAAGAGTTACTTCGAATGGCTTCAATAAACTGCTGGATTTTATCTTGATCTTCATGGCCCCATACTCCAGAAAGGGAAGCTTGAGAACCAGTATTTACTTGTGATTGATTAATACTATTTCGGTCGCCAATTTTTACACTGTTATCGTTCACATAAACAACCGCCTTTTCGATATTAATAAACCCTAATTGTTTCAAGATCCTAAGAGAAGGTTCTTTATCTTCGATGATATGATTCACAACAGTAGGCAAATTCACACATGGACTTTTTTTTTTCGCGAGATTGCGATATGAAGTCTTCGGTGAAACTGAAAACAATAATCGCAAAATCGGGATCAAAGTAATATTGCTCGCTACACCAGCATTCAAACAGTTGTTCTTCATCTATCGGTGTGTCTAAAGGAAACGTTCGACCTTTATGACCATTGGGGCATAAAAGCATTTTTTTAGAAATTAACTCAAATCCATTCATTCTGCTAAGATACTTTAATACATCGTAATGAAGCACTCCACTAAGACCAAGTTCAGCAAGTACGTTATTAACTGTAAAATTAACGATCGGAATATCATTGGAGGCCCATCTTTCAAGCAATGCGGTAATTTCTCTGTATGGTATCGCAGCCATATGATATCCACCTCCTAAATTTACTCGTTATTAACTACTGTTGCTTCACCTGTTGCAGCTTCGTTTATTGTGGTTTGCTTCATCGTGAAACAAACATGAATAAATGCTTCTATAACGGTGGTAATAATTCCTTCAGTTACTGACTTTAAAAATTTAAAGCCACCCTGCCTAATGTTTATTTCGAAAGAAACTGGCATTTTTATGCTGGTAGTTGGATCAGTATAAACAAATTCGCAAGATTCGTCATTTGTGTCGTCAGTAGGTATATCTAGTTCTTTGATTGCCGCTACTATTTTTCTATACGTTTCATCATTTCTAAGGTTAACCCCTTTTTGGCTACGATCCGCCGTGAATCGGATAGAACCAACTGTACTGGGGAGGTTTATTTCAGTTGAAACTAGATCAGCAGATAATATTGCAGAAATTAGTTTTGCTTCTTCTTTCGTTACAGTTGTCCACGAATGCCACTTGTATGGCTCGGCAAAGCCTAATAATTTCATAGCAATTTCAACGTAGGTTTTTCTATAGGTGTGTGCACACCTTACTTCAATTACCTGTTCCCCGAAATGGATTACTATCGAAGTAAAGTGAGCATAGAGTGCTGGGCGTTTCCCGTAGTTATATTTATGTGTAGTTCTTTTACCCTCGACAAACTTAATAAACACATCAGAGCCTTCTTGGACAACGCTACATATTTGTATTCCTTGTCGCAGTTCAGGTTGCCATTCGTGGCCTATATTTTCTTTAGAAACATGCTTTTCATTAATTAATACTTTAATAAAATCCTCTGCTGATTTTGATTTATCCGGAAAATTAGAATCAGGTTTGCATAGAGTAAGACCAGTAGGTGAGCCAGCAAATTGAAACTGCTTTTCTAAATGAAGCAGTTGGTCACCTTGTCCTTTTTCGACACAATCCTTTAAAATGTCTTCAATTTCTCTTCCTCTTGTCTTAACACTATGTAATTGGGCATAAGAACGTATGAGAGTATCAGGTATATTTTCAAAGGATGACATCAATAACCCGCCTTCATCATTTTTCTGATAAGGACCCAAGTGTATTCAGATTATATTACTTAATCTGGAATAATAGACTGGGAACTTGTGTATGAGTCTCTAGTCCCAGTCTATCCTTTTCTTCCAAAATTGTCCATTAAACAATTTTACCTAGTCTACTTAAGTTCATTCCCCACCCTATTACTATCAATTATCCATTGATTATCTATTCATCATACGATCTAAAAGTGTAAACATAAGCCAGGGCAATTCAGTCAACATACCTGCTGGATCGTCAGCTAAACGCTGCTTCCAAACAGCAGGATCATTTAACAGTCCCTTGGCAGCAAGGCTGTCAATCGCCTTCAAGCCAGCTTCTCGTTCCCATTGCTCCAGCTCCAGCTTTAATTCTGGTTGTTTCTTATCCACAGAGTTGCCAGACTTATCGACATCATACTGGTGAAGGTTATACGTTTCGATCAAGTTGATCAGTTTCTGTGGATAGGTCGGATCAGTCGCATACCCGCCTTCTTTGATCTTCTGGCAGGCTATCTTGTAATCAGCCCCAAGGACGCCATGGTATCGAGTAGGTTTGTCCCTTGTACCGTTCAGGATAAGGGCTGAGTGATCGGCAATCGATTCGGCCAAGTTATTGTATTTCCGGAATTCCGCGCTTGTTTTAATTGGGGTCGATCCTACATACTCCGTAGTCGGCATGTTAACGCTGCCCGCGGTGCCGGTTCCTTTGATACCAAACAGGTTGTTGGCATTGATGGTTAATCCACTTTTTCCCCAATTGCTTTCCAAGATCGCCTGGGCAATGGTCAGCGAGGCTGGTACCCGTGTCTTTTTCATATCGGCAACAGCTGCAGGCGCGATTTTTGCGATAAACTCTTGCTGGGTCATTATTGATCACCTTCCCTTTTTACAAATGTCTGCTTCCACAACTGGTGCCCCAGTGTTGCGATCCCAGCAGCGAGAATGCCCTGAATCGTCGCTTGCACACTTATTGCTCCCATCACTCCCCAAGCTAGTCCAACACCGCTTACAGTCAAAAGCCAAGGAATTAACCAGTCAGCTACCCGTGGCGTTTTCTTGAGCATCGTTCCAATCAACAACAGTGCGACTACAACAATCAAAATTTCATCCAGTAGGTATTGGCTGACCAATGCCAACAGGTCCGTTTCTTTCATTTAGTTCATCCCCTTCCACAGCAACGCTATTGCTCCAGCAATCAGCGCACCAATTACCGTACGCCAGAGCCATTTTTGATTATCAGCAACTTCATTCAATCGATGATGTGCTGATTTCCCGTATTGTAGTGCTTCATTCGCTTTCTCTTTCGCCTCTTCCGCTGTAACACGAACATCAGTCATAGAGTCCAGTTTTGTCTCTACTCGGACAATCCGCTCTCTGATATCAGATAGTACCTGCATCTCATTGTTTGACATGAGATTTTCCTCCTCACCCCCTTGGGGCAAAAGTAAAAGGAGCCGCGTTAGCAGCTCCCCTAAAAACTCTATTCGTTTTACAACCCACAACTGTCCAGCCATTCGCTCATTGTCACTGTATCGATGTCATTTCGCCGGGAATATGCGTAATCAACAACCTCTTGGAAGTTGCTTACGTTGTACTCGATACTGGACGAGGCTTCACCACTAACGATCTTGTGGAACATGAACAAACATACGCCCCCAACCTTTGCCGCATCATCAATGTGACCTTTTAGTGTGGCGGGTGTAATCGTATGCTCAACATTCCGAATCTTGATCGTCCGTTTATCCGGTGGCGGTGTGGTCGCTGTATCCTCTTGGACAGTGCGACCCGCTCTGCGAGATTGCATCACTTGCAGCACCCTTGCGTCATACGCGCCATATGGATACGCCAAAATATTCGATGCTCGAGGAAATCCGTTTGCATTCAGCCATTTTTCAGCGTCCGTTACCTCTTTCTCGATTTCCGCAGTATCTTTCAGGTCTTTGAGCGTCGTGTGGTTCATCGTATGGTTGGCCATGTCCCAGCCATAAGCGTACATTTCTTTTAGCTGTTGTAGCGTGCAATAGCCAGACCACCCTACGTGCGACGGAATGACGGCAATGACACCTGGTAGATTATATTTTCCCATGTACTTGAACGCTTCGGTGTACTGTGAAGACCAACCATCGTCAAACATGAAAATTACCTTACCGCGCTGCGATTCATCTCGAATGATCGAATCAAAAATGATCGAAGCCGTAGTGTTATCGTTGGACTTAATCCGGATTTGCATAGAGACGATATCCCGGGTAAGGCTTGCGGCTCCAACGGGCTCCAGCTTGCTGACGTCGATGATATGCTCATTCCACCCCTGCGCCATCCGCCATCCTCGCACGGTGTAGCCCAAAAATTCGGCATAGCCAGTATCATGAGCCAAATAGAGCTGGAACTCGTAGATGTCAGTCAAATTGTCTACATAGAATCTAATCTTCAAGGTCTTTGCACCTGACAAGTTTAAGAGGACGTTTCGGCGTGCGGCAATCGATGTGCCTGTCGAAGTGATTTGCAGCTTGCCATTGTTAAATGACACTGATCCGCCGCCGTATGCTTTTAGCCAGGAATTTGTATCACTAAATGGCTCCACAAGTCTGCCTTTCTTGAAGTCCCGGACTTGAGCTAATATCAAGTCTTTGTTTTTCTTGTCTGTTGCAGGACTAGACCATGCCATTTTCACCGCCACCCTTTTGTGCTTTTTTCAATTTTGCATTCTCTTTTCGCAAAGCTTCAATTTCTTTCTGTAGAGCCTCATCCTGCTTTTTCTCTGCTTCCCCTGCTGGTGTGTATACCCAATCACCTAGCGATCCATCAGGATTACGCTTCCGGTATCTCATGCTTTGATCGCCCCCGATAAACTCGATGCTGCCGCTGTTGAGTTTGCGTCATTACTGGACAACGTCAATTTCAAATGGAGTTGAGCGTTACCAGTGGCATACGTTCCGATGAACTCTGTTTCCACGATCCCCGTGATAACAGGGGCAGTCGTTTTTGTCATGGCCTTATAGGATTCGGCAGCGCCAGCCGCCACGATAGAAAGAGCTCCGTCCACATTCAAATCTCCCGTTTCATGTTGGAACCAAGCTAGGACTTCTTTGGCTGTCGTGGATTGAGGAGATAGCTTGTAGCGTGCATGGGCTGTTTTGAGGCGTGTTTTTGTCACCGAACGGGTCAAGGAAAACGTGAGGACTGTTGTTGCTCCTAACGAGTCTGCTGCTGTTATGACGAGACTGTTCGCTCCGGCAACCATCTGCTTTGGTGTAATGGTGATCGACCACGCGCCACCGCTGATCGATATGGGGACATCTGCACCGCCGTTCATGCGATACTTCATTGCTACTGCTTGTCCATCTGGATCGGAAACCGTCCCTTTGATTGTAATGGGGGAATCATCCGACAAATTATCATTGTTAGAGACAAATGAATGTGTAAGTGTCGGAGGGCGATTCAAAGCTACGGTAAAGGTGCGTTCTGCAATGATGGAAGTACCGCCCTTGTTGTCTTCTGACCATACTTCTAACAGGTGAGTTGTTCCCTCATCCAGTAGCCCAGAAACGGCTGTCGTACCATCCTTAATGGCCCCGCCCGCAAAGGTGAACGTTTTACTAAAAGCGAGTGGATTTACGCCGTCCGCAGATGCTTGCAGGATACGATAGGGAGTGCCTTTGTTGACACGTACATAGACGGATACGATATCACCAGGATCAGTGTCCAATGTGGTGCCCGTGACCGCATAAGTATTACCCACAGACAACTTGACCCCGCTTGCTGGAGCAGTGAGTGTGAGCGTCTGGCCGAAGTTGTCCTCATACGTAACGGTTACGGTATAAGCGTAGTAGTAGGTATATGATACCGAAGATGGTCCATACACTGTGCCGGAATAGCTTTGGGAGTAGTTGTATTTTCGCGTATCAGGCTTAGATACCGTACCCGAATAGGTGCCTGTTGCAGAGGCGCCATATGTTTTTTCACCGCCACCCTCGTCATTTAAAAGTTGACATCTTCCCGCTGATGACCCGGTGCGTTGCAAAGTGCCAGTGTATCCTTCCCCGTCTGAATAAGGTATGGAGGATGGTAACGCCGACAATGCGCCGCTTTGCGCTCCGCTACAAGACCCGCCATAGTCGTACCAAGAATCGCGAGAAGCTGATACTGTTTTTTGACCAGGAGGGCTACCGCTGACTACATAGGGAGTTGATCCGCCTGATTTAGACAAGGTGCCGCTATAAGTTCCATCGTTGTAACTGATCGAAGACTGAAAACTATCTGTACTGCTTGTACGAGTCTCCGATACGGTTTTTGTGTTCGGCACGCTGGATGTGGTATATCGGGTATATGAACCATCGCTGACATTGACCGTCACTTCGCTGCCATTGACAGAGTGTGTAACTTTGCCCGTATTGACCGCGACTGACACAACACGCCGTAGATTCGGAATAGTTATCTTTTGTGACCGGCTTTGCGATGTAGACTCAGGTATGCTCACAACGGTTGATTTACTAGCCATCTAACCGCCTCCTTTCTTACGTTACGGCTATTCTCACGCTATAGGTATCAATCGACCCTCGCCTCATGCGTTTTGCCACCGTATCAATCTCCACCGTTGACCTTGCAAGGATGGCATTGGAAGAATAAGTTGCTGTGGGAGCCGCGTTTAATGTAATGACTTGGGTCAACGCATTAATTGCGGTGATGATACGCTCCTCCTGATTGTTGACAGATGCTAACGTCACCTCTTGCCCAACTGCAAATCCTGCCACCGATGCAACGGTAACGTTCGTTCCGGAGATCGACTGGATGGTTGTTCTCGTCTTATCCAAGGAAATGACCGCATCCTGGATGCCGTCAAATGTGTCGACGAAAATCCCATTATTTCCGGCGGTCCTGTCACCTGTTGTGATCTTGGCGTGCAAATGGAGAATTCGGTTTTCCATTTTGATTACGATGTCGTCGATACCCTTAATGCCTTCCTCTATGTGATTCATGCGCCTCGCTGTGTAACGGGTGCCCTCCTGAATCGTTTCACCTGTTTCTGGATTAACAAGTCGATCAGCCCAAAATTGACGTTCGTATGGCATCCTACACCACTCCTACTTCAAACGGTATTTCGAACAATAGTAAGACGCCCGTTTCATGAGAGGTAATATTGGCGTCGGAAGTAATCATTGCCGTTCCACTTGCATCGACTAACTTTGCTTCTGTGATGGTCCCTGCTGCATCCAAGGCGTCTAGGTAGACGTATAACTGCACAACCGTTTTCTGTGCGCTGGTAAGGTGCTTCGTTTGTGTAATCGGGCGAATATCCGATTTTCCATCTACGGTGATGATGGCATTGACTACTTTTGCACTCACCGCATTGCGTATGAATTCCAAAAAGGCTGGTTCCACTTTTAACGCCATCTAATCACCCTTTTCCGTATGCACGAAATGGAGAAGTTGTTTTGATGATCACTTGTGTAAACGGTTCGAAAGATTCTTCGAACACTTCTCCTTCTTTGACTGTAAAGGTGTGCGTGTTAATGGTGAAGGTCAAATCGCTCGTTCCATCGTTTTTGATAACAAACCCATACATGGGCTCAGTGAAAATTTGGGTAGTATCTGTGGCACCGCTAAAAGGCTCTTTTGCAGATAAGCCGCGAAGTTGCACGAACATAGCGCCTTTATTACCCTGAATTTCCTGAAATTCATCCTTCGTCACATTGAAATATTGCGGGACCGGAAGTAGACCGCCGTCACGTAATATATGTTTTGTTCCAATAGGCATCTGATTCCCTCCTTATTCCGTGGCTGTAAACATCGGCATTCCTGGTACAACAAAGACAGGCAAGGTCGGGGCATTCACCACAATTTCATTTGGATAAAAAGTATTGCACACAAAGTAGTCCACTTGGAAAGAAGCATTCCGCAACTTTATAATGATGGTCGGAGCTTCTGGAGAGAGCAAGAATTCTGCACCGATATAAGCTGGCTTTGTTTCTTCGATGGCCGCTCGGATATCAGACAGTTTGAGGCCATCCAGTTTTCGAATAATAAACCGAAGTGATCCATCATAGGTGACTGTTCCTTGACCATCTGTATATGCATCAAGAATCGCTTGCAAGAGTGCCAAGGATACTTTGCCCTGGCTCCGCATTTTCGACTTGATGGCAGCCCGGCGTTCGGAAATTTGTTTATGTTTATTGGCGGCTAGTCCGAGCTCCTTTTCGTAATAGTCCAGTGCCCAGGTTGCTGTATCTACCGACAACTGTTGTTGTAGATCGATAATCTTGGCTTCCTGCTTGTCTAATTGTTTAGCGTCTGCTTCGAAAATCACCCGAAATGTGGAGGAGTTACGTTGATGAGGTTGTAGGCGCTTCAGCATCTCATTTGCCTTAGACATTTACACTCACCGTCCCTAAGACCGCTACTTCCGTGTTACCGATAAGAATATTGGACGTTCCGCCGTTGATGGTGAGGCCCGTATAGTCCGCCACGGCATCTGTGTCCAATATGAGAGCTCCTACTTTTGCATAACTAACCAACGTCTCGACAAAAGCAGCATCCCTTAGATAATGGGTCATTTTTGAAGTGATTCCGTCTATAGCCTGTTGTTGTGAGAATCCAGGATTTAAAACAGCGGTGACTCGTATTTCGATTGTCACACCCGTTGCGCTGGCCACCGTAGCAAACGCTCCTATTGGAGCAGCTCCTTCTCCTTTTCCATTCGCACCTGGGTCGATGTACTTCTGCACCGCAGCGACGATATTATTGCTTGCAGGTTTTCGGTCACTATCAATAATGACCACTTTCACTGTGTTATTTCCTGCCCACAACGGTATGACTCGTGCATCACCGACACCCGCCACTTCCTTTGCCCAATTGCGAAAATGAGCCTTGTTCCCGCTCGATGCAGGTGTACGAATGTGCTCGTAGTACCTTTTCCGTAGGTCTGTGTCTGATTCTTCTGCAAAACCGTCTGATGTGGAACTCGGATTTGTGACAGCAGTAAACCCTGACAATGTGACCGGAAACAACGTGATGGTGTTGGCAGGTACATTTCCAGAAGGCCCTTCTATCAATGCTTCAATCATGACCATCCCGCTACTTGTAATATCCTTTGATTCCGTAGATCGAAACTGTGTGCCGCTTGGTGTCTCGAACAAGTCTCCTATCCGGATCGTACCTGTCCCTGTGACAGTAACACTTCCTTTGGAGCGAGTGCCCGCCCTACGTTCCTGTCCCGTCCTTTCCCTAACCCGTTGTGTCAATTCGGCTCCTGACAAATTATCGATACTAAGTTTGTCTTCGACTTCCTCAATCCTGTCATCTTGTTTGGCCATCTTTTCGGCTACAGGGGCAAGTGCATCAAAGATAAAGCTCCCGGGGAGTTTGTCATATTTGTCCGGTACTGCTGCCAATAACATAGCGAGATGTTCTTCTTTGAATGCCACTAAATCAACACCGCCTTTTCTAGCGTGCCGTAAATGCTTGATACTTCAAAACCGATTACTAACCGAGAGCCTTCGTGCGAAAACGAAAAGCCATCCACCCGCGTAATGGCATCATTTTGTAACAACGCCTCTCGTATCATTCGCTCATACTCAGCCTTGGAAAAGTCGGGATGGAAGTTCTGTCCAATCAGTACATGATGCTCGCTGCCGTAGCCTGTTCCCTGGTAGATCAAACTGTTTTTAACGGTTCGAAGTGTTTTCTCTATCCAGACCTTCAAGTATTCCAGACCCGTTACCTCGATCAGTTTCCCGTCTTTTAAAACAAAATCACCCGCATCGAAATCCCATAAGAACGTTTTGTGTACGTTCTTGGGCTTTGTCTGCTGGGTGATATGAGTTTCTGGCAATTTTAGTTGAGTGATCTGAGGTAAACTCATTCATCCGGCTCCTTCCATACACGATCTTTGACAAACCACAGTTTCAGTGATTCGTCTGGCTGCAAAATAACTTGATCGCCTACTTTCAGCCCATCGGTATACGTGATGGTTGCCTTGATCTTATTTTCTGGACTATCGAGATTGTCCGTGATAGGGACAGCCAGCTTTGTGATGCGCTCCTGTATACTTCCACCATTTCGATAAAATGAAATCGTTGCTGGGCACTTCTCATCCTGTCCGGACATCAGCAGGTCCGTTAATTCGATGGTACGCTTGTAGCCGGGCATAAGACTTTCGCCAATAATCAGGTGCCGCCTCTCTAAGATAATGCTGTCACCATATTGAATTTTGAGAGGCGTTACAGAAACAACCGTCCCGACCCGTGGAGCTGTACTCGGCGGGTTACGGTTCTCGTTGTGCATCTTTACAAACATTTCAGCGAGTCGATCAATGCTGCTCACGTAATCGCCTCCTATTTAACGTCCTCGGGTAAAGCCAAATCCAGTTGCATCGTATGAATTTGATTCCTTACTTCATGCTTGGCGCTGGTAATCATAAATCGATTTTGCATACCAGTGACTGGCTCCGTTACATCGAGCAGACGGCCTGCTTTAAAAGCAACGTCACCCAATAGCTGGATACTGTTTGTCTCATGGATTCGTGCCAGGCGCTTCAACAGAATTCGAGAGACTTCCCGAGCCTTTGCCGCGTCCTCTGCATCGATCTTATACACGTCTTCTAGCAAACCGTATTTTCGTATCAGTTCCTCGTCCTGGGACATCGCCACGATCTCATACTTGGGCTTTGACTTTTCTTTCTCGTTTCGCTCGATAAGGATTTTCACGCGGTTTCGCATTTCCTCAATGGATCTCGTGCGATCCGCACCTAATGGGTTTGCCATGACGTCCACAGGTGCGATGTTCTCAGCCAGCTTGAAGGTGCCTTTGATGAGCAAATCTTTCATTTCCTCGAAATAGATTTTTCCTTGCCGCATCTCGACGTTGTAGCGTTTACCGCTCCGTCGTTCATGCAGCTTGTAAATCGTCTCAATAATTTCGGCTGGGCTTTTCTCCAAGAAAATGTCGTCGATTGGAGTGGCCATGTCCGGAACATTGCCGATTAGCATACCGAAATCACTGAGAATCTTCGTAATGGCTTGTGATGCTGGGATTTTGTTAAATTGATACACGCTCTTTGACTTACCAAGATACCAGGCATAATCATATACGGTGTATGTAATCGCGCTACGTCCCTGTCTCCCTTCTTTCACGACCACACCACGGTTTATTTCTTCACCATCTTTGAGAAGCAACACAACGTCTCCAAGATCGCATGGATTGACGGGGAAGTATTTCGCATCCGACCAGTTCACATCAAAACTCATCGCGGACATAAGAGACAGATTCGAGTCCCATGAGATACTGCCCACCAAGGGCGTGAGGTCGTGGCTTTTCTGACCGTCGTTTTTGATTAGTAGAACTTGAAACATCACGTCAGCTCCTTGCCGTGCTCACAAATGGGAATTCTATCATCTGCAAGGTATAGTCAATATCGCCGCTACGACCTACACCATGCTCAAAATTCGTAATAGCAACCGCCATGTTCAACGATTGAACCCCCTGCGAGTCAACGATGACCAGCCGTATCGGAATCCGCATCTTGCGCCACCGCTTAATTGTATTTACATACTCCATCCCCCACATGCTACGGTTTTGCAAGAATGGATAGTCTCGGATCGGGAAAAAGCTTTTGATATCGACGGATTGAAGCCCTTCCAGCCCGATCAATAGTAATGACTGTTGCAGCCCGTCCACCTGCTCCGTACCCCAAGGAGACGGTACGTTGTACTCAGATGGAGGTACGGGCAGTTGCAAGACCTCTGCATTGGTGTTAATCGACAAGAACACATTGATCAAGTCAACACCCCCTATGTGCTCCACATATGACGCTCAATTCGTCCCAGCAAGCTGTCTGCTAAATCTATCGGACTTAAATTATCGCGTAACGTCGCCTTTGTATTCTTGTCTGTTGCCTTGGTGTTATTAGCAAGCGCATTCGTGTTGGCCATCAATGCGCGTTCCATTTTTTCGCTACTCGCTTTGCGCTTGTCCAGTTGTTCCTTCCGAGCGCTGGCTATGTCGTCTTGCATACCTGTAAAGTTTTTGTCTCGCTTTGTCCTCTCTACTGCGAACTTAACTGGCGAGAAATACTCTGTATCGCCCATAGTTGGAGCTGCGGCAGATGATTTTACCGCACCGAAGTTGACAGCTATGGCTTCCATGCCTGCCATTTCTCGCATTGCATTCAAGGGGATAAGCATATCCCTTACGCCATTTTCTGTCAGTGTCACTAGACCATTCCACATGACAGCAGCTCCATACTTGATCGCCTCGAATGCGAAGTTAAATCCGTTAATCAAGTAGTTCGCCGTGCCTATCACAACGTTTGTGCCTTCCTCAGTTCTAATCACAATGTAATCCCAAGTTGATGACAAAGTTTCCTTGATAACGTCCCAGTTATTCACTACTTCTTTGGATATGCCTATTAAGACCCCAAAAGGACCGCCAAGTACAGCCGCCAGCCATTTCCCTTTTTCTCCAAGTTCATCCCACTTGTTCCACAGCCAAATTGAATACCCGACCAGTACACCCACACCCAATATGATGAGCCCTATAGGGTTGGCGTACATGGCTGCATTTAAAGCTAGTTGTTTTATGGTCAGGACGCCCATCGCGATATGGAGCGCACCATAGGCGGATGCAACACCGAATACAATTGGTTCGATCTTTGACCAGTTATCAATCACATAGGACGAGAAATCCACCACGTTCTTGGCTATCTTTTTCGTACCCTCGTAGACCTTCAATAACCTTCCAGAGAACTCGTCCGCCCATTTGGCCTCAGTGCCTTTTTCCATGAGTGCTTGGATGCCATACAAATCTTCCCTAATTGAAAGGAACAAAGGCTTGGTCAGGTCTGCTAGCATCTGTGTACCTGTTTCCTTGATGTTCTCCAGTGTATAGGTGAAGGTGCTTGACATTTCCTGCATGGAGCCCTTGAATCGTCCTTGTAAGCCCTTGAACAAGAGGGGAATTGCCTTTTCCGCAAACAATTCTCCTCTCTCGCTCATCTTCATGACCTCAGCAGTCGATTTGCCCATCTCTTGTGCTAATATGCGCCAGGCTGGTACACCGCGTTCGGCCAATTGGTTTATCTCTTCCGCACTTACCTTGCCTTTTGATTGGATTTGACCAATAGCTAAGGCGATCCCCTTGAATTCGTCAACCGTACCTCCTGTTGCGGCTACTGCATCACCCAGCGTATACATAATGGGGATTAATCCCTCGCCTGCAAACCCCATGCCTAGCATGATTTTGGCGGCGTCCTGGAGCCCGGCAAAGTTAAACGGTGATATTGCTGCGAGCTTCTTCAAATCAAGAACCATATTTTTTGCTGCTGCTGCTGATCCGAGGAGGATATCAAAAGATTTCTCCGCGGTTTCTGCTCCTGCATTTGCCTTGATCCCTAATCCGATAGCCGCTGTACCCATAGCCGCTGTTGCCATTCCAACTACGGTAGCCGCATTTTTTGCGCCTGATTTAATCGAATCCCACGTCTGCTTACCCTGTCGTTCCAAGTCTTGAAGTGTTCGCCTGTATCTGACGGTACCCGATCCTATCCGGTTCAGAATCGATGTTACTCCATCTCTGAGGCGCAAAATTAAGCTAACACTACCTGTTGACACTTCACCACCCGCTTTCAACGCAAATAGGCGCACAAGCGTGCGCCTATCTACATACTCTGTTCTTTCAGTGCCACGACCATAGACTGTAACATCAACCTTTTGGTTACAAAATCGACGTTAAGCAGATATTCGGCCGTGAATCCTTTTTGCAAGTAGTGGTGGAGAAAATAGAAATCTTCGTCACCACTACTAATTAGTTTTTTATTTCATCGTCCACCATTCGCACGCTTCCTGCGAATCCAGACAGTTTTAGAGCATGTCCGCTAATAGCTGCAATCTCACCTGCGCGGAAAAGCATTTCAACAATATCTGTCGGCTCAACACAACCGTACTCCTTCTGTAAATCGGGGTCTTTTAGATTGGGTGTGATAACACAATGGTACGCTGCAAACTGATCGGCTTTCATCGTGTCATCTTGAGCCATCGCAAGCGTTTCAACGGCAATCTCTCTAGGTGGTTCTTGAATAATAATTTCCCCATCGAGCGAATCGACAAAAAGTTTGAGTGTTTTTAACTGGCGGTTTTTAATCTGGTCTTTGCGCGAAAGTAAATCTTTTACAGTAAGTGTTTTTCCCATTTTATCCTCCATTTTTATCAGGTATTAACCTGGAATCATATCTAACATTTCATAATCGCTAAATCTAAACGGGATGTCTTCGGAGCCAACTGTTTTTTGTGCAAATTTCAGCAGCATGAACTCTGAAAAGGTTGTGTCATATAGCGCAACACGTTCAGCCCCGTGTGCTTCTGGATCAGCGACTTTACCTACTATGCTAGACCTCGGGTAGATGCCTTTTCTCACATTTGCCGCCATTTTCCGTTGTACACGAGAATAGATTTTCTTAATCTTCATAGTGCCTTCCCCGGACCAGCCAAGACCTTTCTGAAAGGTGCCAGGCTCATTCGCAAAATTGAGCTCTTCGTATGCGATGGTTATTTTTGCCTCAAACTCGTCTACTTCCATCCACAATTCGCCGTCCACCCATATACGTCCATATGTTCCGTTAATGACACGACTTGCATCTGGCCTCTTCATATGCTGTCACCCTCCTTCCTTAAACAGAGATTTTCATTTTCAGGTCTTCTACAGCATCCACAAATTTCACATTGTCGCCCATCAGAAACACCTTTGACTCAAAGGTTCTCTCCTTGACCTTTTGATCGTCCCAGGTGCTTGTGTCTTTCCCGATGCTTTCCCATGCTTGCCGCTGTGAATCAACATCGACACCAACAGCATTGTCTGCGGCAGGGTCGAGTATAGTCCCTCTCAGCCCGCGAAGATATGAGTTAGTCGCGATGATAAACAGCACTTGGTTATCGTAACTGTTATTGACTTTGCCGACGTATTCATCGTTGAAGGTGCGTGTAATGTCCTCTTTGACCAGATCGTGACCTTCAATGATCTTGATTTTTTTGAAATCCGCTTTTTTATCGGTTGAAAGGGTAGTCAAGGAATTTACTCCACGGGCGATTTTTATTTTGTCGCCATCATTGATCAGAATAAGCTTTCCTTTGTCAATATCATCGTCAGGAGTTTCACTTTCGGTGATTGCCTCTACTTCCGGCAATACGAAAAAGGTAGAACTCCGAGTCAGTGGCAACCCGGCTAGAATCCCAGCGATGCGGGCTGTGTATTGAGAAGCCGTGTACGTATTTGAACCAACTTTGATACCCTCGGTCGTGAAATTAATGATGCCTTCGTGATCGGCAGCAACGTTTGGCAGCACTGCTTTAAACGTTTTTTTGTTAACTTCGCGCCACGTTTTTATCTGTGTGGCTATGGTAGTTGAATCCGCTGCTGCAATATCAGGAATAGCTAGATAGTTCCACCGTTTGCTTGCCAGACGGTTAAGTGCATCGTTGTAGTCGGTCGCGGCAGCAGCAATCCGTTCCACGATTACTTTCGACGGTGCGCCTAAAAAGGCATCCTTGATGTATTGTAAGTTTTTTGCAGTCCAATCGCTGGGCTTTACATCGGAAATATTCTTGTACTCTATCGTATCAAACGATCCTGTCCCATCTTTCAGTATGAGTGACACGATACCGCGCTGGCTTCGCTGAATAGCGGAAACGGCCAGTGACGAAAAAATGATCGATATTTCTGGCAACCCCACGGCGTCTACCTCCTATAATCGTTGTAGTATTTTCTGATATTCTTGTTGCAATATAGATGGATAAACTCGATTGATTTCTTGCCTCGCCTTGTCAAAAACATGAAAGCCGAGCACGAAACTAACCTCTTGTTTATTTGGTTCAGGACCTACCATCCTGTGGCCATGCTCGATCAGGTGGGCGTGTCTGCTCTTACTGTACGCTCTGATCTTATACTCGCCTGTAGTCCGGTCCACCCACGCTTTTCCCCGTTTTATGGACGCAAAGTATTCGCCAGTATCTTCAACTACAGATTGCTTGGCCCTTTTGAGTACCATCTTCCGCGCAAC
Source organism: Brevibacillus brevis NBRC 100599 (assembly GCF_000010165.1). Classification (NCBI taxonomy): domain Bacteria; kingdom Bacillati; phylum Bacillota; class Bacilli; order Caryophanales; family Paenibacillaceae; genus Brevibacillus; species Brevibacillus brevis. Next base: position 3,089,971 of record NC_012491.1, on the reverse strand, counting down.
CCCACCAGCATTTCGCATCATGCGCTTGGCTTCGTTGGGAAAGTGACGCTCCAGGTCACGTATATTGCTGAGAAAGTCATCCAGACCTGTCCAATCAACGTCAAAGCTACTCATGACTTATGCTCAACTCCTGCATTTTCGCTGTATTATCATCATCCATTGGATCTTCTGAAGCATCGTCGTGAAAAGAGAAATCAAAATCGAAATGCAATACGCCATCAATGATATTTGACCTTGCATTGCTTATCGTAATCGTCCTATCTTCAACTGCGAAATTGAGCCCAAACAACACATCCAACTTGTCTTGGACGTCATATGCTTCTTCCTTGTAAACGTAACGATCAGATGGGAAAAAGAGAATGCGACATGTCATCTCTCGATAGGTGGAAAACATAGTCGAGTCATTTACCCCTGTTTCCAGCATTGTGAAAAATGACGGTCTGGAAAATCCCTCTTTTACATCAGTACTGTGGATTTTTACCTTCGGGAATGCGGCCTTGATCTTATTCGTGATCGCCCCGTTTATCTGAGCTCGCGTTAACCTACTCATGGAATCACCCTTTCAAGCTGTAAAACAAGCGTTTCATGTCGGTTGAACGGGTCCTCAATAAAACGGATGTCATAACGTTGTCCCTCGATCTTCACAAACATATCCGCTGTGATACCTGGGCGATATTGAATCGTGACTGTTGCATTGTTCGATGTCTCAATGGTGTTGCTGACATTTCGCTCCGCACCGCCTTTAAATTCGACCTGTGCAGGCAGGGAATACAGAAGCTCTGGCTTTGGAATTAGCTCGTACATGCTATTCTCAACGAATGTGTTTTTCCAAATTTCAATCTTGTCTCGAAGTCGTGCCAAGTTCGTCTGTACATCGTCATAGGCTTGGCAAACCAGTTCGATCAATTCATCTCCTTTGCTGTATGTCCTCAAGATCAGATAGTCTTTTCCGTTGTGTCTAAGCTTTTGCTCGTTTTCGTATTCAAAGGAATGGATCTCAAATACCACTGTTGGCTTGAGGTTATTAGCAATGGCCTGATAGAACTCAGTTCGTGACACAGACTTTTGATTGGCATACACGCTACGGGTTGTTTCGGAAACACTGGCTGTCGCACCATTCGATTGCAAGACGGTAATCAGCTCTACAAGTTCATCCCACGTCATTTGCTCCCTCCAGCATGAATCATCAAGTTGTGGAGCCTGAACTGGAGATGTCTTGGCATGGCCTCTTTGCTATCCCGGCTCTGATATCGCCATGTGGCATAGTCACAAACAAAAAGAAGATGATTGGGGTTGGTTCCAACCAGCACCACCCCTTTTTCATCTTCTAGCTCTGTTATGACACCTTTGACAATCGCTGTGAGGTAAGAATCGCGGACAGCAGTTCGAATGCCTAGACGCTCTTTCACAAGCCCTACGGCTGTTTCTACGTCCATCCCAACGCCCCCTTGATGGCCGTGATTATTTCAGCTTTCAGCATAGTAGACGACACGCCTTCAATGCCATGTTCCGAAGCAAACTGTAGCAATTCGCTTTTGGTCATAGCATCTAAGTCAGGCTGCGTCACGGGGCTGCTGAAAGCTGTTACGGGTTTGTTGGTGCGGCAATATCCACAAGGACGAACGATTCCGGTTTAACAGGTTTCCCGTCATATCGACCAACGCCCCGAATCGCCGTTTGGTCCTCGCGGAATTTGTAGTGGGCTGACATATCGACACGTGTACCCTCACGTTCGATAAGGGTGTACTTGTCAAACACACCAAATAGAATTTTATCCTTTGGCAAATAGTTATTAAACACAACTCGCAAACCAAGGAAATTCGGTTGAGACAAGTTAGGCAGCATCACAACGTCTTTCCCTTCTGAATTTACATGCAAGGAGAGGACAGCCAATTTTGCGTAGTATGTTTGGCGATGAACGACTGCAACGATCTCTCCAGATGCATCCTCGCCCGTGTCAATTAAACCAAGTAGAGGAACCAGTTCCTGATACTTAGCTGAAGCTGACTTCTTGTTTGCTGCCGGAATTGCTGGCAAAATTCCCTCTGGCTGTTTACCTGCATTACCAGTTCCAGTCAAGATAGCCTTGTCCAAGGCTTTTGCAATCGAACGTGCGATCCGCTTCGTCAAATAATCGTCAAGGTTGATAATACTGTCTTCCAGCAGTGAATTGTCGATGTAAACAACTCGCCCAACCTTAAAACCATCGAACTGAACGGCAGTCAAAGCTGAATCATCATTTTCTGGCAATGCTCCCCGTTGTTCAAGCCATGTAGCCTCGGCAGTGTCCACATCAAGAATGAGTTTGACTCGTCCACCCGCTGTGATTTTATCCACCAAAGGATAAAGCGTTGTAAAATCACCGATGCGATCGCGAATCCGGTTAACGACAATATCCGGAATAACCAGCTCGGCTCCTGCTTCACCTGGAGGAAGAACGTTGCCGTTGGCTCGGGATTGCAAACGCGAACGGAGCTCACCGTAAAAGTCCTCTACTTCTCGTGTGAAATATTCCTGATTGATTGCTCTTTTGCCCATTTCCTTTCCACCTCTTTCATTGTCATTCTGCTTGCTGCGAGATTCGTTACTCGGTGCCTTGCTGTTCAACTGGTCCAGCTCGCCTTCTAGTTCAGCAATCTCGCCCTCCAGCTTTGATTTCTTTTCAGCTAGGTCTGCCTTCTCGGCATCCAGTTTGCCTACCTCTTCTTCCACTGCTGCGATCTCCTCGTCTGTGTTCGCCTCATCAATTGCAACCTCCAGCTCAGCGGACCGCGTATTAAAGGCTTCTTCCTGTGAAAGCAATTCGGTCAGTGCCGCCTTCCGCTGTTCGATCTTTTTACCCAGCATCAGTTGTCTAAGAGCCATGTCCTTTTCAACCTCTCTTTCAATTGGTGTTTGCGCTGCTGCATCTGCCGTTCTCGATGTTGTGTGACCTCTGCCTTTCGTGCCTGCACGCCAGTATCCTCATAAGCCGGAAATGTACAAACGGAAACTTCATGAAGATCGATCTCTTTGATTGTCCACTTCACCGTTCCGTCATCCCGCCAGTCCGCTTCCTCTCGTACAATGTTGAAGCCAAAGCTACACTGGTCCACGTCGCCACGCTTCACACGCTCGTATAGGTTCACGGCATCACTGTCGTTCGGGTTGATCTTGACTCGGCCCCATAGCCCATGGCTGTCTACCCTGAGTTCCAGTGTCCCTGACTTATTTCGTCCTAGGACAAACATCGTGTCATGGTTAATAAGTGCTCGAATGTCATTTCCGAGTGTTTTATCGAAAGCCCCTGGCTCGATTTCCTCGAATGCTCCCGGCCATAACTCCGTTTGGCGATTGAATACGGCAAAATAGCCTTCGATGATCATTTCTTGACTATCCGGTTCTGCCCGCGTCTTGAGTTCTGTAAGCAAGCTACGAGTTTGCTTCAATTCCCTACTCATCCATCATCACCCCCTTGATTCAATTTCTTCTGATCGCCAATCATGCCAGCAGGAATGTAGTTTTCCAGGATGACCCGCTCGTTCAGGCCCTCGAGAGGCGATTGGCCCAACCAATCCCGGACCTCGTTGCCTAACATCAAGCCACGGACGTAGAGATTGCTACCCACCTCTGCAAGTTCCTTCGTGTCGTAGGCGTAAAGCGACCTCGGATTAAACTTGAAGTATAAATCTGAAGCGAAAAGCAATTTGCGCGTAAGTTCTTGCTCAATTCCTTTCGCTAATGGCAGGATTCGAGTCTGGATAAAGGCGTTGTACTCATCCTTTTTGAAGTCACCAACACCAACAAAAAAAGGCGGTACGCCCAGCATCGCGGCTACCGTCCTTTTATCGATTTGGACTGATTCATGAATGGCAATATCTTGCAAGCTGAGTGGTCGGACCTGTTCAATCTTGATGATCGATTCCGGAATGATCCATGGCTTGCCACTCTTCCCATCACCGATGTAACGCTCAATAATTTTGTCGCGCTCTTCCTGACTGGTGAACTGCGAAGTATCCGCATCAACACTGACGATGATGGAAGGTCGCCACTTATCCCCCATGAAAGCTTTCTTTGTTGCTGCTGCTTGTTTTAGATTGCCAATAACATCCCGCAAGATTAGACGATAGCCACGGCCAATCCAAGGTCTTTCGGGGTCGGGGTTGATCTTGAAGTGCAGGACCTCATCGTGTTCATATATACGCCCCTGAATCGTTACCTGATAGCCCGTCACTAGTCCAAGGCTGTTCTGAGTCGATGACGGGAACCCAACTATACTTGATGGCAACGGAATCAACTCATCAATTAACCCGTCACGCGTTGTTGGGAACACGATGCAATTCCCGTCTCCCTCCAGCAGCATCGTATGTACTATGAAATACATCCAATCCTTACGCGTCATGGGGCTGTAAGGGTCGATATCGATTTTACGCGCCAGGGCATTTCGTACACGGATATCCCCATCTTCGACATTCTGCATCAAATGAACAGTCATGCTGCTGATCAGGTCCGCAATGCGACCAATGGCCATTCGTACCTCGGGATTATCTGATAGCCGCACATAGCCGTCCGGTACAAGGATCGATGTATCCCCACCAGCCATGAAAATTCCCACTGGAGACTGAGATTCCGACCTTGATTGTGGACCAGTTCGGTTCCGTCTTTTGCCCATGATACCTACTCACCTCCTTTTAGCCATTCGTTGGTGGACTTGCCTTTGTCCGTATCCTCAATGAACCGCACGCACGCAAAAACAGACGCATCAAAAAGGTCGATACGCTTCTTCTCATCGACTTTTTCATACTGGATCATGTCGTCTGTCTTCTCTACGCCCCTTACGTTTTGCACACAGTATTCGTACGCTTCACTATGCAGGTAATACAGTTTGCCAGACTTGGCTTTTTGTTCAATTCGGCGGAATCCTTGCGACTTGCGCCAAAAAAATTGCGGTTCATCTATCAGCCTAAAACCTGCATTTTTTGCGTCTCGAAAGAACTCAGCGGAAAACTTTCGGTCAAATCCGATTTGCTTGATTTTGAACCCGCTCCGTCGCATTTCCACGAACCAATTGACCACTTCTGCATGGTTTGTAACGGGCGTGTTCGTCATCGTCAACCATCCATCATCTTGCCAACCAAACAGTGGGATGCCGTCCTCGTCCGCCTTCGCCGCCGCCGCGACAATAGGGAACCACGCGTGCGTGATGACAACAGCGATATCTTGGTATTCTCCATACAACGCTGCTGCGGTAAGGTCATGCATCTTCGCCATGTCCGCTCCGCCATACCAAATGATCGGCAGACTGGTCAACTCTTTAAGAGTCCACTTGTGTTCGCGGTCACTAGCACGGAACTCGTGGATATCGAAGTAGGCAAGCATCGCGGAAGTGTAAATATTGAGCGATTTCGCCAGAAAATCCTTACGTTGCTGCGGATCGTTCTGTGCTTGCAGTGCGTCATTGAGGATATCTTCCGGCCGGATCGTCACACCGTAGTTCGGATTCGCTTTTTCATGCTGTACTGGTTCCGTGTAATCTACATTCCCGCGCTCATCCTGGTCAGCTTTGGCGATGAACACAAAATAAGCCTCATCAGGGGCTGTGCCATCAAGGATTTTTTTGCAATACTGGAGCCGCTGGTAGCAAAAGCTGCTCATATCATCGCCAGCAGTCGTAATCCCGATCATCAACTTGTTTGTAAATGCCTTCATAGCTTCTTTGATGATGTTGTATTGCTTTGGCTTTGTGTAGGCGTGCAACTCGTCCGCAATGGCAATGTTACAGTTCAGCGAATCCTGACGATCCGGGTTTGCTGCCAAGGCTTCAATGTAGATTGAGCCGTCGCCCATTTCGCCAGTGATGCTGTGTTCCTGGTTATTGTTCAGGATGCGGAAGCTTTCTTCTTCCCCCATCCTCTTGATGTTGAATAGGATGAACTCGAATGCCTGTTTCGACTGCTTCAAAGCGTGGGCCGTGATGTAGATAGTCGCCCCTGATCTTCGACTAAGCAACGCAAGCGCCCAAGCAAGCGCGGCAACGAGCCGAGTCTTACCGTTTTTCCGAGGAATAAAAATAAACGCCTCTTTGTATCGGCGTTCCTCAGTGCCTGCTTTGAAAAATCCAAGCAGGTTGTAAATGATAAATTTTTGCCACGGTTCAAGGAGAAACGGCTTCCCACGTAATGGCGTACCGTCCAGTGCTTCGCCCTTATCATGAACAAAGGTTCGCTCGATAATGCCGATAACGAACTCCGCGTCTTTCGTGCGAAAATCATACTCCGGTTTTTTTAAGTCTCTAAGGAATCGTCGGCACGCTTGAACTAACTCTCTGCCAGCGATCTTCCTACCCTCGACGATGCTCTTGGCGTACTCCATCACAACGTCAAGGTTCTTTGCCTCACTCAAGTCCACTTAGCGCTGCAGCCAGCGCGGACGTCTTTTTCTTCTCAATCTTGATTCCGTCGATGGTTTTCGGATTCAAGCACAAGCGATCCGTGTACGCCAAAATATCTTTTCGGAGGGATTCGAGTGTAGCGACGATAGGCGCTTTTTTCGTACTACCATCTGCTGTTGAAACTTCGTATTGGTACCCCTCCGAAGCAAAGCGCTCATTCAAAATAGCGTATTGCTCCACCAGTTCTGCATAAATTTCGATGATCCGATCGTACTCTTTTTTGTACGTTCCCAAGCTTTTCATATCACGAATGGTCGTGCGTTTCACCGCCGCTTTCGTCACTTTAGTCACCGCCATCACCTCCCGAAAAAAATTTTCCCAGAACTCGCGCTATTGGAAATGGCTGGCCGAGTCGGTCCACCGAAAAAAAATTTAAAATTTTAAAAAGTGGGGGGATTTTTTTTTTCAAACTTTGAACGAACTCTTTCCTGCCAAGCTTGTCCTAATGCTGTTAGCTCGTGAGTCACCCTGTCATGCATAGCATTGTGCTGCTTGTCACTGAGAGAAATAAGGTTCCAGTCCACGAACGCTAGTTCAGGGTAAAACTCCAACGGGTAAATATGATGCACAGTAGTAGCAGGTTCAGTCTTACCGTACCGCTTACTCTCCTGACACATGTATTTATCTCTTCGTAAGATAGCTTCCCGCTTCCGCTTCCAACGCCGTGACTTGTATACCGACTGGCTCAATGCTCTTCCCCCTTTCTAATTTGTCAGACCAAAACAAAACCGCCCAGGTATATTCCCCTGAGCGGCTTATTCATCGTGCGTACACTTAGTATAGAGCGGTTTCCGATTTATTTGCAAAAAACGTCAAAAGCGTCAGATGTGTCAGATATGTCAACCTGTCAGGAGCCTAACAATTCGTCACTGTATAGCTCCCTTGCCATTCGTTTCACAATGTCCCGCTTGATCTCGTTTAATCGTTGTCGGGATACACCTACGTGTCTGGCAATGCTGTTCATACGCATTCCGTCCATCATGCATTCCATGACTGTTCTGTATTTATCATCCTGGAGGTTTAATGCAAACTCGTTTATCTTCCGCACTTTGTCTTCAAGGTTTTTCATTCGCTGGATTTGCTTTTCGTATCGTTCTTCCGAAATGGTCAGGCTAGAGAGGCGCAATCCTTTCCCGCTCGGCATACCTGCTGCATCACCATAGGTAGCGACTAATTTCTCTTGTATCATCGGATTCGAAGATATCGCCCTGTCGATTTCCTTCCTCAGACGTTCTACCTCTTTGACCATCCAATTAAATCCCTTGATTTCTTCCTCGACTTTCGTGACTACTTCAAGAGCTGGCTCAAGATTAATAAAGGCGAGCTGCCCGCTCCGATCCATTAACCCTTGATTCTCTATGATGTAATTGTCCCACTCCGGGCAGGTTTCGATTTTACCAACGTGGAGGTTATGGACACTACAGATCGATTTCTTGCCCCATTGAGTAGCGGGACATTTTTCGCAAACACGTTCGATCAGTTTATCGTTCACCTACACCGCCTACCCTTTTCTTGTGAAATATTATGTTAAATTCCAATTCTTGTTCATCCGCTTCACGTTAGATCAATTTTCGAGAAGCGAGTATACGCAAACGAATCGACCTCGCCAGAACCCGACTTCCCGACATTAAATAACTGTCTCCGGCTTTCCAAGTGTGACTCTTTTTGTTCGTTCTACGAACTGCAATGTAATTACGAGGATGAGAAGCGTAAATTTTATAGCCTCTTGCCAGACAGGCCCTTATAAATTTCGCATCTTCCCCAAGCGAAATGTTAGCAAAACGTACGCGGTTACATACACGTTTTCTAAATAATATAGTTCCCCCTGCAAGCGCCCTCACGAACTTATTGTGCTGTTTAGGGTAACGTAAAATTAATAGCTTTCTTGATTGGAGATAAGTCATAAATGCTCTTTTCCCAACCATATCAGCTCCTGTACGATGAAGATCATTCATTTGCTGCTTTAAATAATGTGGTGAGTAGTAATCGTCATCATCAAACTTTGCGATGAATGGGTATTTCGTTTTGCTGATCGCATAATTCAAGCATCTGCCCAAAGAGACCCTTTCTGGAACTTTGTAGACAGAAATGTTTTTATAGCCCCGTACTTTTTGGCGGTATTTTGCCAAGCTCATGCTATCTTTATTTATCACAATTATCAGCTCTTTTTTCTGATACAACTGGGTCTTATAATTAGCGATGATGTTATTAAAAAAACGTGGTCGGTTAGTGCAAGTTATAACGGAAACTCCGCCCCGAATGCTGTTTATATTTTTTCTCATCGCTCACTCCCCCTTTTTCGAAAGTTTGTATACTTTATTCAAACTCCTATAAGAGAGAAAGGTACAAGTTTACATGGACAAAATCACAATTTCTCTTGTGTATCCAGGTGCATTCGATCCTCGCCACTGGATACACGTTATCAATTTAATTAATCAATCCGGTTTTCTCTTCCGCCTCGATTGCCATTTCATCCACATGGCCTGACAAGCATCCCAAGGTACAAAAATGATCGACAGAAGGTTTCTTGTTTACCAATATCCACTCTGGCTTGTCCCCCACGATCTCTTCATCACAAAATGCACATTGCATCGCTTTTCCCTCCTTGTTTGTGGGTGAAGAAGATTAATCCACTTGCAAAACGTGTGCATTGTAGTCTTTGTTTGCTTTCCCAAGTAAGTAGGCCAGTTGCTCCAGGTTGGCAACCTGTTTATCGAATGCGTTAGCTGTTTGAGTCCTTCCAACTCGTGAATGCATTGCCGCTTTATTCTTGCTTTGATCCGCCGTGCGATGGATTCCCGATATAGCATCTAACACGGTGTCAAAATCAAGGTTTCTTAAAAAGCAGATCAGCTCTTGTTCTTCTAAGGTGAAAATAGGATCACTCATATCGTTATCGCCAATGGTGGCATCGTAGTTACTTGCTTCTTCGATTCCTTCTGGAGTAATAACGCTACTATTGAACCAAGCAGTATAATCGGTGTCATTTGCCATAACAGCCACAGTGATTTGGGAGCTAGAAATAAATTTGCTAAATGAATGATCTCTCAAACCGAAAGCAAAATCTGTTTCCCCCAACTTTACAATCAGAGTATCTCCCTCAACTGCCACGTCACCCTCTAGGTATTCAACATCGACGTTTACCCCGGAGATACCAATAAACGGATCATTTCCGATACCCTTGTTAAATTCAAGGCTGCATGTTGCTCCATACTTCTTCATCACTTCGAAAAGGTGCATTGCTTCTCCAGCGTTTGAATTAATCATCTGAATGGTTGTCATATAAATCCGCTCCTTTAGTGGTTTAGTTAAAAATTCGTTCACTTTTTGCTTTAGCTAACATTCCGACGAGAATAGAGTGAAACTTGTCTAGCACTCCCATTCGCACCATGACATCGATCCCATTGACCATTTTTTTGAGTGTTGATTCGGCATATGACCGGCCGTTACTTTTGATTCGTTCGGCATTAATCTTGTCTCGCTCCCGCTGCACCCGCTCTAAGACGTTAATGCCATGTTGATCCTTCATCGTGTCATAGATACGGTTGTATATTTCGTTGTGCCCCATTCTAGTCCAGCGAGAGTATTCGTTAATTAAATCGACTACCTTGGCAGCGTCCGGCACAGCCGTCAGATTGTCTGTAATTGTTTCAAAGCCGCTCTTTAGCGCCTTTAGTTCCTGATCGCGCCGGGCATCCTCCTTTTCTTTCTGGACCGCCTGATTCGCCAGATAAGCAACCATTTCCATCGTTGTCAATTGCGGTTGTGTTTGTTGGGAAATTGTTTGCTCCAACAAATTAAAGGCTTTTATATAGTCCTCTTTAAATCGTCCGGCATCCTTTCCGGTATAACCCATAACCAAGAAGGTAAACCCGTCTCGAGTCATATCTACCTTCGGATAAACTCGCCCTCTTTCATTCGTATAGATTGACTCCTCAAAATTGAGGAGTCGGAATTCACTGCTGCAATCGAGGTTTCGTATATCTCGTAATACGTTGTCGTGTCCTTTCCCGAACTTTTCAGCAACTAACAGGCTATCTGTTACTGCTTTTCCATTCCCGATGAAAACGAGCTTGTCCAACGGATTTCCCTCCTCGGAATAATTTTTGGAATAATTTAAGTGGATATTGACAAAGGTCATTACAACCAATTCGCCTAAAACCCGAGAATTTTACAACCAGGCATCCAATGAAATAGGTAACTCATTTCAAAACAATCTTTCTCATTGCCGCCATTGCGTATCCCGCTCCTCTGGTTCATCGTCAATTGTTTGTTGCTTACCAAAACGATGATCGAGACTCACGAACTTATTGAACTCCTTGAGGAATGCCAGCTCCACCGTTCCAATAGGTCCGTTCCGTTGTTTCGCAATGATGACCTCCAAGATGTTCTTGTTTTCCGTTGCTTTATCGTAGTAATCATCACGATAGAGAAAGGCGACCAAATCTGCTTCTTGCTCAATTTGACCTGACTCACGTAAGTCACTCATCATCGGCCGCTTATCCTGTCGCTGTTCTACACCGCGACTGAGCTGAGAGAGCGCGATCACAGGGACTTCCAACTCACGAGCCATGCTTTTGAGTGTCCGGGCTATCTCAGACACTTCCTGCTCTCTGCTTCGCCCTGGCTTGTCCATCCTAATTTTCGTTAGGTAGTCAATGATGACCAAGCCAAGCCCTTCTTGCTGCTTCATACTCCGGCATTTTGACCGAAGCTCTCCAAGTGCGATCTCAGGCGTATCGTCTATATAGATGTTGGTCTTGGAAACGATGCCCAAGGCGTGTGTCAAACGAATCCAGTCATCCCCTTCCAGCCAACCGCTTCGTAGCTTTGAGGCGTCAATATTGCCTTCCGCACACACCATTCGTGTCACAAGTTTCCCAGCACTCATTTCCAATGAGAAGATCATGATTGGTTCGCTTATACTCTTCGAGGCGTTCTGTGCGATATTTAGCGCCAGAGCTGTTTTTCCGATGGATGGTCGAGCCGCCAGAATGATCAAATCTTGCTTATGAAATCCGCTTGTCATTTTGTCCAAATCAGGATATCCAGACGTCACCCCAATCGTCCTCCCGCGCTGCTGAAACGTTCTGTCAATTTCTTCGTATGCCTCGAGCGCAACTTCCCTGATTGGTCGTACAGACCGCTTTTTACCACGTTCCCGAATCTCAGCAGCCAGTTTCTCGGACTGAGCAAGCACTTCATCGACATTTTCATTGTTGAGACTGTCCTTGTACACTTGGTAGTTGATTTCAATAAGCTTTCTGCGCCGGGCCTTGTGTAAAACGATCCCTGCATAGTAGTCGATGTTCTCTGCCGTCGGTGTATAGCTAACCAATTCTGTAATGTACGGGACGCCCCCCACGTTATCGAGCGCCTTCTTTTCTTGTAAATGACTTGTTATCGTTACCAGGTCAATCGGATCGCCTTTCTCATACAAGTCAGCCATGCCTTGATAGAGGATTTGATGTCGTGTCCGGTAGAAATCCATAGCTGTTAGCTCATCGATGACTTTTGTAATAACTGGGGGCTTACAGAAGATCGCCCCGAGTACCGCTTTCTCCGCTTCTTCGCTGTGGGGCATCTCCTGAATATCAATCATGCTTCATCAATCTCCTGTTTAGTTGCTCCGTGTTTTCAATGTGCAAGTCAAAGCGGCGACTGTCTCCGGTCAACTCTTCCAAAACGCTGGACTCAATAATGCGCTCCATCAAGCGGGTACCCCATCCTTTTTGGCGTTCGTTAAACCTTGACTCCAGCTCCTTGACCGTAAAGTTTGAACCGTACAATATGGGGCTTCTGTTCTGTCTACCGTTTAACACTGTGAACAATTCCCCCATTTCCCAATCCGCCGGAATCTCTGCGCCCAGCTCGTCGATGATCAAAACATCTGCAGCTCTGTAGGCGTTTAGGTAATCCCATTTGCCGATCGGTTTGCGAGTATGAGCAATCAAGAGTTTGGCTGTCGTATACACGACACTGATACCATGATTTCGCAATTCTTTCGTCGCCGCCGACAGCAGATGGCTCTTTCCGAGTCCGTTTTCTCCAAATAGGTATATTCCTTTGGCTCCCCACTCCTCGATGCCGCGAGTAAAGTCCTGGATCACCTGAAAGCCACGGATGGTTCCAGTTTCCGTCTCATATTCCGTTAAAGTAGCCCCTATAACCATTTGGTCATCATCGCTATATTCGTGTATTTCTCCGTTGCGCTTGGCTCTCTCAAAACGTTTGATGTCGGCCATTTCCCGCTCCGCTTCACACTTGCATACTGGAGTTACCTGAAACTTTCCGATTACCTCGGAAAATAGCTCTATTGGTTTTAAAACCTTTCCGCAATGGGGGCAGTTCCGCTCACTTGATCCCTGCTTTTCGATACAATTCTTCACGACTTGGTGTAAGGACTGCCGAATTGGTTCCAATTGCTCCGCCTCCTTTGCCAAAAGCCTTTTGATTCAGATATCCTTCAAACTTAGGCGAAAACAACGTCTCAGGTCTGAGGTATTTAGACCATTCAGGATTGTTCAGCCATTCAGTCGTCTTGTTATCAATAACTCGAATAAAGTCATCTAGGCGGAATCCTTCGTTCCATCGAGCAGTAATAAGCTGCTTTGTTTTTTTACTGGTCGCTCGATAGCTTGTCCCTGCTTTTTGGTTTAGGTATTCAATGATTTCAGCAAAAGGGACATTATCATTATTATTTAGTAAAGATAAATACTTAGTATTATTAATACTTAGTAGTGTCGGATTTTCCACATCTGGAAACTCCACATCTGGTTTTTCCACTTCTGGTTTTTCCTGTTGTGGTTTAACCTCTTCTGGCAACTCCTCTTGTGGCGTTTCAAAAACATGTGTCTCCCATCTGACGATCTTGCCGTTTTCTTTTACAGGGAAGCGATGTAGATAACCCAACCGCTTTAATTCCTTTAGCCCCGTTCTTAGACTGTCCTCACCATCAGATGCGTGAGTAGCCAACTCCTCTACGAAGAATGTCCAGTCATCGGGCAGCGACAACATATAGGCGATAATGCCTTTTGCCTTCCAGCTCAAACGATCATCATGCAAGGCTGTTTTGTCCATTACAACGAAATTGTCGTTCTTCCTTACCCTGAAAATGCTCAAATCGCGGTGGCCCCCTCTTGTTGCGGTTGTTGATAAAACTTTAAGAACAGTTCATATGCTGCTATTGGACCGACTTTCTTGTTTACATCGCTAATCATCCGTAATTGATCGATGTGAATTTTGTCTTCTATAACAGCCTCGGTAATTATTTTGATTGCGCGTGCAGATGGATCACCGTCTGCAGCTCTACGGCAGATGTCTGCATATCGTTCACATAGGCTAAGCGCTGTTGTCTTACTCATGCAGATCGCCCGCTTTCTACAGTTTCAGGAGATACCTTCCTGATACGTGCGCGTACTGCTCGATGCATGATACCAAGCAAATCGTCCTGCAAGTATTCGTCACCCATCTTTTCATCCAGCTTTCTGAGAATCTTAATGGATGTTCTACTGAACACAGCTTCGAACAAATCTTCTGGAGTGGTGTAGTCCCGCAACCTCAAACCCAGCTTTTCGCACACTTCATCCATCAAGCCGAGTAGCTTAATGGCGTCAACCGACACATTGCTCGGATTATGCATAAAGCTCCACTCCTTTTCCTTGTTCTTGGCGAAGAAGATCACGCTGTTTGATAGCTATATTTTTGAGCATAGGCACTAGATCACTATTGCTTGACCCTTGAGGAGCAGAAACAATGTATTCCTCTAATTCAGCCAGCGTCATGCACGACACAACTTCTTCCCACCACTCTATGATTGAAAAACCTTTGTCTGGCTTAATAAACTGGACAATATCCACTCCAACCCCTTTTGACAATTCGAGGATCGTCGTAGCTGCCTCTTGAAATATCGTTTCCACCCTATACCCTCCCTTTTTGTGGGAGGACAAACTTTTATGTATACATATTTGCAACATTCGCTATAATAATTAATAGCGAGGCTTGTCCTCCGTTGATACGGTTGTCATTTCCTTGGTCCGCCAAGACAATTTTGGAAATGACTGTTTTACCCCATCTGCTCATAGCAGGTGGGCTTTTCTTTTTTTGCCAAACGGCCGAGGATTTTGGCTGCTTGTTCGGACTCCCGAGCTTTTTTTATTTCCGTTACTTTTTCAGCAGTAATTCGCATTTTGAGAGCTACCATAATCATCCCCTGCTGGTCATAGCGTCTAGCTGTTTCCTCAAGAGCAGATACGATCATCGAAAGCTGCTCCTCATCCACCCCATCCAGCGTTTCCTTGACATTCTCATGTCTCATCCGTTATTTAGCCTCCTTTCGAATTCATGCGGGTTCTTAAGTGTTTGCTATTGCCGCTTGCCTTTGTGCAAGCAGTTCGGATTCTGAACCGAAATGGATATGATTCCAAGAAATGAACCCATACAAGATTAAGAGTTTATCAACCAATTCATACTCTGCTCTCCCGCTATCAATTTCCCAACGTTTAAGAGTACGAACGGGAATTCCGGTTTTCTCTGATACTTCTTTCAGCTCCATTCGGCAGTTCAAGCGGGCTTCGCGTAGAGTTATCCGGTACATGCCTTTGCTAACCTCCCCTCGAAATTCCATATTGACTGGCAGGACTTTCCTCCTACGCTGTCGAAATTCACAGAAACTCGTTACGGAAATTGCCCTGCTATGAAGAAATTTGTAGCTTTGCATCGGGTGAATTCATGGAAAACCTAAGTCTTATCAAGGATATGGCAACCATGAGCCAAGCCGAAGGAAGTCGATAAAAGTACTTCGGAAGGTGCAACGCATAGATGGTGAGGACGACTACCAATAAACCATCCACGAGCGCCCGACACCCTGAACCAGAGGGTGATGAGATATGCTGAACTGCAAGGAAACTTGCAGAAGTGAGGGATAAAAAGCCCACACGTTAACAAATCGATTAAGGAACTTGCTGAGGATTCGATTGTTGTTGGCACCCTTTCCACCCCATTCGGAGATACGCCTACACTTGGTTCACTCGCCATAGAGGAATTCAAGTCAGTCAACAGAATCGCTGACGATCTCACACTTGGAGGTGCTGCCACAGCATTTATGAATGAACTCAAGACATTTGGTAATCCATCCGTAACGAGTTCCCTCTCTCATCACCCTTTGGTACAGGATGTCCTTCCGATCTTATCTTTCAAGATGAACAACCAGTTTAGCTCCAATCATGTAAACGACTTTAATTAATGTTCTCTTCACTTCTTTAGAAAAAAAGTAGTTACCAATCGACCGTTTCGTCGTTCCGTCTTTTGATTTAATCGATCAACATTTCCCCTCGGCCCCCAGGCACCAGACTTGTTTAGCAATTCGGACAACCCAACTGGTGCGTCTACCTCAAACCCATCAATTATTAGCTTTGTAAGCTTAAACTGTGGCACCATCGGCTTTGTCCTCTTCCCTCTCGATTACTATTTCGAACCCAAGTGCACCACAAACTTTGTTAATGCTTTCTTCATTCCACCGACGCTTACCTGAAAGCAGATCGTAAATGTATTGATTGCTATATCCCGTAGCCCGTGCCAGCTCCGTTTTTTTCATGTTGGTTTTTTCTAATGCGTTTAAAACAACTTTTGTAAAATTCAAGTTGCGTTCACCTCCTTGATCACATTATCAAGCTATTAGCTTTATTTAACAATGCGTAAAATCAAGCAAAACGCGTGATTATTGCCGATAATCTCACTAAATTACGCAAAAAGCTTTATTTTGCTTAATTTTACAGCTATTTGCGTGTTGTATTTTATCAAGCTGAATGATAACCTTGTTACAGCAAATAGCTTTATTTGGGAGGAAATATGAGTACTCATAATAGGATTAGAGAGATAAGAAAGTCGTTAAAAATGTCTGGGCCAGAAGTCGCTGCAAAGCTAGGTATATCAACGCAATACCTGTATGACATTGAGCGAAATAAACGAGGGCTTAATGCGGAGATAGCTGGGAAACTATCTGATATTTTCAAGGTAACTACTGATTACCTTCTTTGTAAAACAGACGAAAATTTGTATGAGCATAAAAGCAAAAGCCCCGACTCACATGAAGAATCGGAGTTAGCCGAGATACCAATTGAGAAATTGAACAGCTTCAAGCTCTCATACAAAGGGACTGTTTTATCTAAAGAGGAGTCCGAAGACTTGATCAAGCTTATGGAGATGACTTTAAAACGCTGGAAGTCCTAACGCCTTCAAGATAGCTCCCTAACTCCCCCGTATCCACACCCATAAGGTCTAGGTATTCTAGCAATTTTTCTAAATCCACGGTTTGTTCATCTAACAAAAATCTTTGCATGTGCTTGTACTCCTCCCTGGCTGTTTTAGCGAACAAACGTTCTAGTTGTTGTTATTTTAGTACAAGCTTTATGTATAATGTTGTCGAATTGTGTCGAAAGTAAAAAAATCTTGTACTTAATGGAGGGAACGGCATGAAAGTTGCCATATATCTACGGGTCAGCACCCAGGAGCAGGTAGACAATTACTCTATCGAGGCACAACGTGAACGGTTGGAGGCTTTCTGTAAAGCAAAAGGCTGGACGGTGTACGATGTCTACGTAGACGCTGGATTTACTGGCTCAAATACCGATAGACCGGGTTTACAGCGCCTACTAATGGAGCTAGATAAGGTGGATGTGGTTGCCGTATATAAACTGGACAGGCTATCCCGATCCCAACGTGACACGTTGACACTAATTGAGGATCACTTCTTGAAAAACAAAGTCGATTTCGTATCACTAACCGAGGCACTCGACACCTCAACACCTTTTGGTAAAGCTATGATCGGCATTTTAGCTGTGTTTGCTCAACTGGAGCGCGAAACAATTGCGGAGCGAATGAGACTGGGACATATTAAACGTGCAGAAGAAGGACTACGAGGAATGGGAGGGGACTACGACCCTGCTGGGTATAAAAGACAGGATGGGCGTCTTGTACTCGTGCCAGAAGAGGCTCAGCACATCCAGGAAGCCTTTAATCTTTACGAGCAGTATCTTTCCATTACCAAAGTTCAAAAACGCCTTAAAGAGCTTAATTATCCAGTCTGGCGGTTCCGCAGATATCGAGACATTCTATCTAATAAGCTCTATTGCGGGTATGTCCAATTTGCGGACAAACACTATAAAGGTCAACACGAATCGATCATAACAGAAGAACAATTTGACCGTGTACAAATACTCCTATCACGGCACAAAGGACGCAACGCTTTTAAAGCAAAAGAAGCACTACTAACCGGACTTGCCGTTTGTGGAGAGTGTGGCGAGTCTTACGTGTCTTACCATTGCCGCGCCAAGGGCAAGCACTATCGCTATTACACATGTCGCGCAAGACGCTTTCCCTCAGAATACCCAGAGAAATGCCATAACAAAAATTGGCGCTCAGAAGCAATAGAGAAATTTATACAAGATGCCCTTTATACGATCGCAGATGAAAAGGAAACATCCGAACGTGAATTTGTTGCAATTGATTATGGGACGCAATTGAAGAAGATTGACCAAAAACTTGAGCGGCTAGTTGACCTATATGCTGACGGAAGCATAGAAAAAAGTGTATTAGACAAACAAGTCACTAAACTGAACAACGAAAAGCGTGATATCGCAGAACAACAGGCCGCACAGACGGAACGAGCTGCACGGAGCGTTAATCGCAAGCAACTGCAAGATTACGCAATTGTTCTTGAATCGGCTGCTTTCCCTGATCGGCAGGCCATCGTTCAAAAACTAATTCGCCGTCTTGCAATCCATAAAGACAGGTTGGAGATTGAGTGGAATTTTTAGTATTCATAACGGGCTATTCACGCTGCCAAGCTGCAAAATCTGCATACTGTAGTGGCATGTCCGTGAGTTGTGGCGTCTCTTTCTTGCAAAGCGCTTCATAGATCGTAACCAGCTCTCGTATGAAAATGTTCATCGACCAGCCGTCAGATACGATATGGTGCATATTTAGCAGGAAGACGAAATTCTCTTCGCCAATCTGGATGATCGTGGCCCGCAGTAACGGTCCTGTACGTAGGTCAAATGGCTTGGCTGCCTCTTCTCTCTCCAGGCGATGTACCTGGGTGTCACGCTCTTCTTCTGGTAGCTCACGCAAATCAATCTTGCCCAGGCTCCACGCGACTTCTGGATGAATGACTTGTATCGCTTCCCCGTTGATGTCAGTGAAGGTTGTTCGCAAGCTCTCGTGTCGCTCGATAATCATCTGCAGACT
The DNA here is from genome assembly GCF_000010165.1 of Brevibacillus brevis NBRC 100599. Taxonomy (NCBI): domain Bacteria; kingdom Bacillati; phylum Bacillota; class Bacilli; order Caryophanales; family Paenibacillaceae; genus Brevibacillus; species Brevibacillus brevis. The sequence continues at coordinate 3,071,295 of NC_012491.1, read as the reverse complement.
GCGTTCCCATGCATGAATGTTGAGGTCTCCTTGCATCCGCATGGCAGACGGGATGTTGTACAAGGCGCTGTCCGGCATTAAGCGATCCAAGAACCACAAGCGTTGCTGTGCAAAGGAGAGCGGTAGATGCTGGTCGCGAGAAACAGGTTCGAGTGGAATGCTGGCAACATTCGATTTGGCTTCCAGTAGCCCCGTTAACTTTTCGCTCATTTGTGCCACGCTAGGGTTTTCGAACAAGGCACGGAGCGGTACTTCCACACCAAATGCTTCTTTTAAGCGGGAAACGGTTTGGGTAGCCAATAACGAATGTCCACCCAGTTGAAAGAAGTCATCGTGGATTCCCATTCCCTCAACGGAAAGAACCTGCGACCAAATATGGGCAACGATTTCTTCGGTTGGTGTACGTGGTGCCACATATTCCTTCTCTGTCTCCCCCTGTCCCCAATCCGGTACGGGAAGAGCGCGGCGATTTACTTTCCCGTTGACCGTGAGTGGAATCTCTGCCATCCATACATAACCTGTAGGAACCATGTATTCTGGTAGGGTCTCTTTCAGGTAGTGGATAAGCTCAGCATCACCCGGTTGTTGTTCGTTTGCTCCAACGAGGTAAGCCGCCAAACGCTTGTCTCCTTCTCGATCCTCACGCGCAATAACGACGACATTCTGAACGGCTGGATGCTGTCTGAGTCTATTCTCGATTTCCCCCAGCTCGATTCGATAACCGCGAATTTTGACTTGGTCGTCGATTCGTCCGAGGAATTCGAGCTGCCCGTCTTCCGTATAGCGTACAAGGTCGCCAGTCCGGTAGAGGCGTTCTTCTTCCTTGCCAAACGGATGATTGATAAAGCGTTCTTCCGTAAGCTCAGGACGATTCCAGTACCCTCTGGCTATTCCTTTTCCGCCGATGTATAGCTCTCCTGGTACACCTATTGCCACAGGTTGCAGATATGCATCCAGTACATACACTTTCACATTGGCGATAGGTCGGCCGATTGTTGGATTTTGGCCGTTATTCTCACAACGTGTGAGAGTAGCAGTGACAGTTGTTTCCGTTGGTCCGTAGCAGTTAAAGAACTGGCGATCCGTGGCATGACGGGCAACAAGCTCACGACTTAACGCTTCCCCACCGACAATCAGCGTCTTCAGGTCTGGCAAATCCGCTTGTGGCAAGGCCGATACGACAGAGGAAGCCATTGTCACGGTCGTGATGCACTGTTCCTGTAGGACTTGGATCAATTCCGGACCAGGTAAAAGTAATTCACGATCCTCCATGACGAGCGTGGCACCAGCCAGCAGGGTCATAGCGATCTCGGAGACTGAAACATCAAAGCTAAAGGATGTGAATTGCAAAACCCGGCTCGTCGGTTCGATTTGGAACGAATGAATCAGGGCATGGGTCAAATTGATAACGGAATGGTGCTCGACCATTACCCCTTTCGGCAATCCGGTTGATCCGGACGTATAGATGACGTAGGCGAGATGATGCTCATTCACGTTGCTATCCACGTTTGTGGTAGGCTCATTTGCCAGTTCATCGCTATCAAGGCAAATGACCTGTATAGAAGGAACTGGTAGCATGTCTTTCAGCGATTCTTGCGTCAACAAAATGTTCGCTTGCGAATCTTCGATCATGTAGGCAATGCGATCTTGCGGATGCGCCGGATCAATAGGTACATAAGCAGCACCAGCTTTCATTACGCCGAGGAATGCGATGATCATCTCGAAAGAACGTTCGACGCAAATACCAACTAGCTTATCCGGTTGTACACCCGATGCAATCAGCCTGTGTGCCAACTGGTTTGCACGGTTGTTCAGCTCGGCATAGGTCAACTCCCTCTTCTTGTAGACGAGTGCAATCGCATCAGGTGTCTTTTCTACTTGTCTCTCAAATGCCTGATGGATGCAAAGCTGCGCCGGATAATCCACGCGCGTATCATTCCATTCGACTACTACCTGCTGAAGCTCGCTATCACTGATCATCGACACCTCTGCGAGGCACTGTTCAGGTTTTGCCATCATGGATTCGAGCAAGTAAGACATCTGGTGCAGAACACGTTCAATATTTTCACATGCGAATCGGCTTTGGTCGTATTTGATCTTGAGGATGAACTCTTTACCCGGACCGCAGACAACGGTGATTGGATAATTCGTTTGTTCCATCGTCTCTACGTCAGATAATTGCAGCTGATTATGTTCTGCTTTTACCGATTCACCAATCGGGTAGTTCTCGAAAATGAAGATGCTCTCGAACAGGGCAGTATTACGCGCCATTTCACTCCAGCCTTGGATGTCAACCAACGGTGTGTACTCAAACTGGCGAAGCTCCACTTGATGTTCTTGAATCTCACGAAGCCATTCCCGCACCGATTTGTTCGCATCGATCCAAACCCGAATCGGCAGGGTGTTGATGAAGAGACCTACCATGCCCTCTACCGTAGGCAGATCAGCTGGACGACCGGAAACGGTTGCACCGAAGACGACATCATCCGTTGCGCTGTATCGGCTCAGGATGAGAGCCCATGCTCCTTGGACAAGCGTATTCAAGGTCAACTGATGTGTACGGACAAAGGCTTGCAATCGTGAAGTCATTTCCGCCGATAAGCGGATTTCTTTCTCTTCGTACACTTTCGGCATATGATCCCTGCCGCCTGATTGGTTACTCATTGCTAATGGTGTCGACTCGTGGAAGCCTTTAAGCTGTTCACGCCAAAAATGTTCGGCAGCACGCAAGTCTTGACGCTGTACCCAATCGATGTACGCAGAGAACGGTTGGACGAAGCTGTACGAAACCTCTTTATCTTCTGCTATGGACACATAAGCACTAAACCAGTCTTTTAGTACAATCGGGACGCTCCAACCATCAAGCAATACATGGTGGAAGCTCCAAGTGAAGCGATAGATTCCCTCACGCAAGTGGAACAGCGTCCAACGCATGAGTGGTGGTGACGCAATCTCGAAATTTCGTCTACGGTCAGCTTCTAGATAGTTAGCCAGTTCCGTTTTTTGCTGCTCCGTTGTCAAATGACGAAGATCGATTTTTTCTACAGCTGCTTTTACTTGTTTGCGTACAATTTGATGAGCCTCTAAACCTTCCCAAACAAAGTAGGTACGTAGAATTGGATGGCGATCCACTACTTTTTGCCACGCCTGTTCAAACGCTTCAACGTGCAAGCCCTCCATCGTCATCGCGAAGTGAACAATATAGTCTCCCCCCTCCTGCTCGTACAGGGAGTGGAACAGCATGCCACCTTGCAATGGACTGAGTGGATAGACGTTCTCGATTAGGCGATCCTGTCCCAGATGCTTGTCGATGGCCCGTTGATCCATTCGCGCTAGTGGGAAGTCAGATGGCGTATAGCCGCCTGCTTCTTCAGACTGGCAGTGTGCAATGATTTCGCGCAAAGCTTCCAGATAGTTGCAAGCAAGCTCTTGAATCGTGCTTTCCTCGTGAATGTTTTCGCTATAGATCCACGTAACATGGAGTTGTTCTCCGGTTATGACACTGTTTACATCAATCAGGTGCTGGCGTATTGTGTCTTTCCCCAGATTGGAGCCTCTTGATTCTTGCGCCATGCCAAATCTCGATTCGGCTTGAACCATCTGATCAAACTGTCCGAGGTAGTTGAAGCTGATTTCTGGCTTCGGCTTTTCACTTAGACGTTTTTTCAACTCCTCATCCTGACTGAGGTATTGAAGGATGCCGTAGCCGACACCTTTCATCGGAATGCGACGAAGCTGTTCCTTGACCGCTTTCAAAGCGTCACCCCACGGCTTCGACGGATCAATTGAAAGCTGTACCGGGTACATACTCGTAAACCAGCCGACGGTACGGGATAAGTCTGCTCCTTCAATAATTTCCTCACGTCCGTGCCCTTCCAGATGAACGGCTACTCTCTTTTCACCTGTCCAACGATTCATTGCTTTGGATAAAGCGGTAAGCAATACATCATTGATTTGTAGACGGTAAGGCGAAAGCGAATCCTGCAACAACGCGCGAGTTTCTTCACTAGTAAGTGCAAGACTGACTTGCTTGGAGGTTGCATCTGTGTTTTGGCTTGGCTCGAAAGCACGGTCAATGGGAAGTGGACTCACTTCATCACTTTGGCCCAGCCAGAACGCTTTTTCCGGCTCGATCACTTCGGAATTCGCATAGGATTGCAATTGCTCTGCCCATGACTTGAATGAAGTCGTTTTCGCTGGGAATTGTACCGGCTCATCGTTTACCAATTGCTCGTAAGCAGCTTGCAGATCCTCTAGCAAAATGCGCCAGGACACACCGTCAATCACGAGATGGTGGGCAACAATCAGCAGACGGCCAGGTAGGTCCGCTCCTAGATGGAAGTATACGGCTTGGAAAACGGGTCCCTCACTTACATGTAGACTTGATTGCACCTCGTTTGCGATTTGCTCCAGACGATCGGCTTGTTCTTCTTCAAGAACAGCGGACAGGTCCACGCTACGGAATGGAATGGTCTCAGGAAGTCCCTCTATATGTTGGATCCAACCTTGCTCCGTATGGGTATAACGCATACGTAATGCGTCATGATGCGTGAGCAGGCTCTCGATGACACGCTCTAGAACGGTTGGGTCAACGGGTTGTTGCACCGTCAAAAGCAAGGATTGGTTCCAATGATGGATCGACGGTTGTTCAGTCGTGAAGAACCACGATTGAATTGGCGTGATCGGCACCTCTCCCGTCAAGATTCCTTGTTCTGCTTGGACTTTTCCTGTTTGTATGCCGTCAGTCGTTGTCACGACACTTGCCAGTTCCGCGATGGTTTGATTTCTCAAGAGCTGTTTCGGTGTCAAACGAATTCCAGCCTGATTGGCTCGAGAAACAATTTGGATACTCAAAATGGAGTCTCCACCAAGCTCGAAAAAGTTGTCATAGATACCAACATTGTCAATGACTAGGACTTTTTTCCATATATCTGCAAGCGTAGCCTCAATAGCAGTTGTCGGAGCAGCAAAACTGCCTTCTGTGTCATTGTGTAAGAAATCAGGTACAGGCAATGCCTGTCGGTCTACCTTACCGTTTGGCGTCAGCGGCAGGTTATCCATGACGACAAATGCAGCTGGTACCATGTACTCAGGAAGCTTTTCCTTTAGATAGCTACGGAATTCACTTGCTTGAATCTCTTGTCTCTCTCTGAGTACGACGTAGGCAGCGAGTCGTTTTACGCCCGGCATATCCTCACGTACGAGGACGATGGTTTCTTTTACCGCCGGATGTGTGTACAGAGCGGTTTCAATTTCGCCAAGTTCGACCCGGAATCCTCGAATGCTCACCTGATCATCTGCGCGACCAATGAAATCTATGCTTCCATCTGGCAGGTAACGAACCAGGTCTCCTGTTCGGTACATGCGTGCTCCCGGTTTTTGTGAGTATGGATTGGCTACGAACCGCTCTTTGGTTAGATCAGGGCGCTTCAGATAGCCCCGTGCCAAGCTGTCTCCCGCGATATAGAGCTCTCCAGCTACACCAATCGGCACAGGATTTCGCTTTTCATCAAGGACGTATACCTGCACATTGTCTATTGGACGTCCGATTGATGGTGCGAAAACATGAGCAGCTTCTGGTGGAACGACGCCTGCTGTGGCAACAACCGCGTTTTCGGTTGGACCGTATTGGTTTACAAGAGTAAACGGCATGGTTGCTAGTGGGTAATCGTGTAGCTTGTCGCCCCCTGTGAGCATATACCGCAGCTTCGTGTCGATAGGCCATTCCAAGGTAAGCAGCCTTTCCGCCAAAGGCGTTGGCAAAAAGCTAATCGTAATACCCGATGCAACAAGCCAATCTCTTAGTTCCTCTGGCACCAGACGAATATCTTCTGATGGGAGATAAAGTGTTGCTCCCTTTGTCAGGTATGGCCAGATTTCCCAAACAGATGCATCAAAGGCTGTCCCTGCGATTTGTGAAGCTCGATCATTTGAATCTACGCTGTATAACCGCTGGTGCCAGCAAATCAGATTTAACAAGGCGGCATGTTCGATCTCTACCCCTTTTGGCGTTCCAGTAGAGCCAGACGTATAGATGACATACGCCAGATTCTCTGTTGTCATTGCCACGATCGGTGCCTCGCTGCTCTCTTCCGAAATGATATGCCAATCACGATCCAAGCAGATGAATGATGCAGTTCCTTCTGGCAATCGCCCTAACAGTCGTTCTTGGGTTACTACAACTGGCATATTGGCATCTTTCATCATGAAAGCAAGACGCTCTTGTGGATACGCTGTGTCCATTGGGACATATGCACCGCCAGCTTTGAGGATTCCCAGTTGACCGATGAGCATATCGATCGAACGTTCTACGCAGATACCGACAAGTGTTTCGGAGGATACTCCCTGTTTTTGCAGGTAGTTCGCTACCTGATTCGCTTTGGCATCCAATTCTGCATAGGTGATCTGCCCTTCTTCGGAAACAACGGCTAATTGATTTGGCAACTCTTGTGCAATCCGTGCAACAATTTCATGAACGCATGTTTCACGTTCAAAAGGTACATTTGTATCATTCCATTGATGGAGAAGCTGCTCCCTTTCCCTATCGCTCAGGAGAGGGATGTCTGTGACTGGTTGCATCGGATTTGCCGAAATCGCCTCTAGCAGGCTCGCGAAATGGTTCCCCATGCGCTCGATCGTTGCTGGATCAAAAAGATCGGTATTGTACTCGAATGTTGCGATTAGTCCATCTGGTGCCTCTACGGTGGTCAAGGTGATGTCAAACTTGGCGCTTACACCCTCCTGACCTCTGTGGAAAGGCTCGATGCGAATCTGGGACAATTCTTGCACTTCCATCGGGATGTTTTGCAGGACAAACATCACTTGGAACAACGGTGAGTAGCTTAGGCTTCGTTCCAGCTCCAGTTCATCTACCAGTTTTTCAAATGGCAGGTCTTGATGCGCATAAGCCTCCAGTGCGGTCTCTCGTACTTTTGCTAGCAAGTCTCGGAAGGTTGGTTCCCCAGACATGTCTGTACGCATTACCAAGGTGTTAATGAAGAAACCAATAAGTGACTCCAGTTCCTGTCTATTTCGTCCTGCGACCGGACTTCCGACGAGGATGTCTTTTTGACCACTGTAGCGATAGAGCAGGGTCTGAAAGGCAGCTAGCAAGGTCATGAATAAGGTTGATCCCTCTTCACGGCTGAGCGCTTTTAGATCGGCAAGCAGTTTTTCTGAGAGCTTAATCGTATGCATCGCCCCTTTATGGCTCTGAACGGCAGGGCGTGGACGATCTGTCGGCAATCTCAGAAGTGGTTCTGCATCGCCTAATTGTTTTTTCCAGTAGTCCAATTGTTGCTCTAATACCTCACCTTGCAACCAATTGCGTTGCCATGTGGCATAGTCTGCATATTGCAGCGGCATTTCGGCAAGCTGTGGGGTTTCTCCAGCAGATAACGCTTCGTAGATGGAGACTAACTCACCCATGAATACACTCATGGACCAGCCATCCGCAATGATGTGGTGTAAATTGAGCAAAAATACATACGCTTGTTCATCCATGCAAATCAGTTTTGCGCGCAATAACGGCCCTTGATTGAGATGAAACGAATGTTCAGCATCTTCTATGGCAAGACGCAATACTTCCCCTTCTCGCTCCTCTTCGTTCCAGTCCCGTAAGTCGATTCGTTCCATGTTCCACTCAATCTGCGGGTGAATGACTTGAACGGCTTCCCCATTGCTATCGGAGAAAGTTGTACGCAAGCTCTCATGACGATGGATGATCTGCTTGAGACTGCGTTCCCACGCCTCGACGTCCAGCTCACCCATCAGACGAACAGCAGTTGGGATATTGTAGACGGAACTGTCTGGCAACAGCTTGTCCAAGAACCACAAACGTTGTTGTGCAAATGATAGCGGCAAGTGTTCGTCACGCGACATGGGCACGAGCGGGATGTCAGTGAGACCGGCTTCCCCTTGTAACAATGCCGTTATTTTTTCGCTAATCGCTGCCGTTGTCGGATAATCAAACAGCGTACGAAGCGGCATGTTTACGCCAAAAGCTTGACGCATACGGGAAATCGCTTGGGTAGCTAAGAGGGAATGTCCCCCTCGTGCAAAGAAATCGTCGTGAATTCCGACTTGCTCAACAGAAAGCACCTGTGTCCAAATGTTCGCCACTATTTCTTCTGTTGGTGTACGAGGTGCGACATACTCCTGTTGTGTGGTCAAAAGTCCCCAATCCGGTGTGGGCAGTGCCCGGTGGTCTACCTTTCCGTTGACCGTAAGCGGAATCGCCTCCATCCAGACCATGCCTGCTGGAATCATGTAATCTGGCAATGTTTCTTTCAGATAAAGAGCGAGCTCCTCTGTGGCTGGCTTCTCTTCACCCATTGCAATCAGATAAGCGGCCAAACGATTGTCTCGTACGGTAATGACAGCTTCCCGAATCGCATCGTGCTTTCTCAATGCGTTTTCGATTTCGCCTAATTCGATGCGGAAGCCGCGAATTTTCACCTGATTATCGATACGACCAAGGAATTCAAGGTTACCGTCTTGCAGATAGCGCACCTGATCGCCTGTGCGATAAAGACGTTCGCCTTCCACTCCAAACGGATGAGTAATAAAGCGTTCCTCTGTAAGCTCTGGACGATTCCAGTAACCGCGTGCCAAGCCTTTTCCACCAATGTACAGCTCACCTGGTACGCCAATAGGGACCGGCTTCAGATTGGCATCTAATACGTAGATGGTCGCGTTGGCGATAGGACGGCCAATTGGCGTGTTCGCCAGATTCGTATCCATAAGCATCAGCGTGGTGCAGACGGTTGCCTCCGTTGGACCGTAGCAATTGAAAAATTGACGATGATTTGCATAGCGAGTGATGAGCTCATAGCTTGGTGCTTCGCCACCGATCACGAGTGTCTTCAGATCAGGTAGGTCGGCTTCAGGTAATGCCGCAAGTACAGCGGGCACTGTCATCACAGTCGTGATTTGTTTTTCTTGCAAGACAGAGATGAGTTCAGGGCCTGGCATGAGCATTTCCCGATCCTCAATGACTAGGGTCGCACCCGAAATCAAAGCCATGACGATCTCCGCGACAGATACGTCGAAACTGAACGAACATAACTGCAAGACGCGGCTAGACGGCTGGACTTGGAACAACTCAATCAGGTAATGAGCCATATTCATTGCACTTTGGTGTTCGACCATCACGCCTTTGGGCAAGCCTGTGGAACCAGATGTGTAAATGACATAGGCAAGATTTTGTTCGGTAACCCCGCACATCACATCATGAACAGGTTCATTCTCTAGCGCATTACTATCCAGGCAAATTACCTGGGCCTTCGTTGTAAGCAATTGGTTTGCCAGAGATTGCTGAGTCAACACGATATTTGCCTGCGAATCCTCGATCATGTAGGCAATACGCTCTAGCGGATGTGCCGGATCAATTGGAACATAGGCGGCACCTGCTTTCATCACACCGAGAATCCCGACGATCATCTCAGGGGAGCGCTCGATGCAAATCCCGACGAGTGTATCTGGTTTCACGCCTTGGGCAAGGAGATGATGCGCCAATTGGTTCGCTCGCTGGTTCAGCTCGGCATACGTCATTTCCATCTCTTTGTACATGAGTCCGATCGCAGCTGGCGTCTTTTGTACTTGTTGTTCAAATGCTTTATGAATGCAAAGCCCGGTTGGATAATCGACCTTCGTATCGTTCCACTCGACCAAAACCTGCTCTTGTTCGCTTTCGCTGATCATGCACACATTAGCCAGAGGTTGATCAGGATTTGCTATCATCGATTGGAGCAGAAGCGTCATTTGCTCTAGGACACGTTCGATCCGTACATGATCGAATCGGTTTTGATCAAAAACGATTTTGAGGACAAATTCTTTGCCAGGCCCACATACTACGGTAAGTGGATAGTTTGTTTGCTCCGCAGAGTCTACATCAGAAATCTGAATACTGCTGTCCGCTTCTTTCACAGACTCATCGATCGGGTAGTTCTCAAAGATAAAAATACTTTCGAACAGAGAGGTGTTGCGCTCGAATTCGCTCCAGCTCTGGATGTCAACCAGCGGCGTGTACTCATATTGGCGAATCTCCAATTGCATTTCTTGCAATTCGCGCAGCCATACCCGAACGGTTTTGCTTGGATCGATTGTGATTCGAACCGGGAGCGTATTAATGAACAGACCCACCATATTTTCTACGCCATGCAAATCGGCTGGACGTCCTGAACCAGTTGCCCCGAATACGACATCTGCTTCCCCACTGTAAGCTCCAAGGATCATGCCCCACGCACTTTGTATAAAGGTATTCAGCGTTACCTGATGCTGACGGGCAAAGGATTGCAGCTGTTCGGTAAACTCGGCCGAGAATCGGATAATGCGCTCGTCGTAGGTTTTTGGTTCACCCATGGATTGATGAGCTTGTCCGAGATTGATTTGTGTCGGCCCGTATATCCCCTTCAAATGGTTGCGCCAGAAATGTTCCGCAGCTTGCAGGTCTTGGCGCTGAATCCACGCTACATACTGGGAAAATGGCTGTACAGCCCCAAGCTGAATGTCTTTTCCATCTGCCAGCGCTAGATAAGCGGCAAACCAGTCTTTTAAGACGAGCGGCAAGCTCCAACCGTCCAGCAATACGTGGTGGAAGCTCCAGATAAAGCGATACGCTTCGTTGCTAATCCTAAACAAAGTCAAACGCATGAGAGGTGGTTCTGTAATGGAGAAGTTCCGCTTCCGATCCTCTTCCAAAAATTCGTCTAGCGCTGCTTTCTGTTTATCCGTCGGTAAATGTCGCAGATCTCTTTCATCAACTGTCACCCGTACGTGCTTGCGGACAATTTGATGCGGATTAACTACTCCATCCCAGATAAACGAGGTACGCAGAATGGAATGACGATCAGTGACTTTTTGCCATGCTTGTTGGAGTGCATCGACGTGCAAATGATGGATCGTCATGGAGAATTGAACCACATAGTCTCCGCCCTCTTGCTCGTACAGGGAATGGAAAAGCATGCCTTCCTGCAACGGCGTCAGTGGGTATATGTTCTCGATGGAACGATCTTTACCCACATACGTGTCGATTGTACGCTGATCCAGACGAGATAACGGGAAGTCAGAAGGAGTATAACCCCCTGCTTCTTCGGAGCGGCAATGTGCCATAATCTCACGCAAGGCGTCCATATAATCACGAGCAACTGCTTCCACCGTAGTTTTCTCGTGGATGTTTTCGTTGTAAAACCAAGTGACATGCAGTTGTTCTCCGGAAATGACGCTGTTTACATCGATTAAATGCCCGCGAATGGAATCAGGTGCAAGATTCGAGCCTCTTGATTCAGCAGCCATGCCAAATTTAGCATTAGACGAGACAGCTTGATCAAACTGGCCGAGGTAGTTGAAGCTGATCTCTGGTTTCATTCGAGACTTCAACTGCTCTTTCAGTTCGTCATCCTGACGTAAGTAGTGCAGGATACCATAGCCAACTCCATTTTGCGGAATGGCTCGAAGCTGTTCTTTGACCGCTTTTAGCAGTTCACTCCACGTTTTTGTCTGGTCAAGTGTAAGATGTACAGGATACATACTCGTAAACCAGCCAACGGTGCGGGATAAATCTGCTCCTTCCAAAATATCTTCGCGTCCATGCCCCTCGAGATGGAAAGATAACGTCTGTTTCCCTGTCCAGCGGTGCATTGCTTTTGTTAAGGCAGCAAGTAAGACATCGTTTATTTTCAAGCGGTAAGGAGAAAGTGTCTCCTGCAACAGGGCACGGGTTTCTCCTGCATCTAAAGAGAACGTTACTTGTTTGGTTGTCGCTTCCGTGTTCTGACTCGGTTCATAAAGGTGATCAATCGGGATCGGACTTGCCTCTTGATCTTGTTTGAGCCAGTACTCGTTTTCTTGCTGGATGGCTTCTGAATTGGCATACGCGACTAATTGTTCAGCCCACATCTTGAACGAAGTCGTCTTTGCTGGCATTTGTACGTCATGACCACTCGCTATTTGATCATAGGTATGCTGCAAATCCTCCAGCAAAATACGCCACGATACACCGTCAACAACTAAGTGGTGAATGACGAGCAGCAGTCGGCCAGCTTGCTCTTCGCCCATATTGAAGTACACAGCCTGTACGATGGGACCTTCCGTGATATTTAGGCTCGCTTGTACTTCTTGTGAAATTTCCTCCAGTCTAGACTCCTGTTCCTGTTTAGGGAGATGAGAAAGATCCACGCTACGGAATGGAGCATTCTCTTCTAGACCTTCCATCATTTGTGTCCACATGCCGTCATGGTGTGAAAAGCGCATACGCAACGCATCATGATGGGCCAGCAGGCTCTCAATTGTTTGCTCCAGGACAACAAGGTCTACTGGTTGCTGAACAGTCAGAAGTACCGACTGATTCCAGTGGTGCAGCGACGGTTGATTGGAGTCAAAGAACCATTTTTGGATGGGAGTGAGCGGTACATTTCCAGTAACAGTACCCTGTTCATTTTTCCATGTTGTATCCGTTTCTTGGCTAAAATCAGTAACAACACGTAGCAATTCTGCAATGGTTTGATTTTCAAAAAGTTGCTTAGGTGTGAAGCGAATTCCGGAATGATTGGCTCTCGCGACGATCTGGATACTGAGAATGGAGTCGCCACCCAATTCGAAAAAGTTATCGTAGATGCCGATGTTCGTAACACCCAGCACACTTTTCCAGATTTCCGCCAATTTCACTTCCAGATCCGTTGCAGGTGCTACATAACCGCTATCCTCCTCATTTCGGGAATAATCAGGGATCGGGAGTGCCCGCCGATCCACTTTACCGTTTGGTGTCAGCGGGAAGCTGTCCATATTCACAAACGCGGATGGGATCATGTACTCAGGCAACTTATCCTTGAGATAAGATCGCATCTCGATGTGAGTAACCTCTTTTTCTTCTGCAAAAACGAGGTAGGCGGCTAAGCGCTTGTCCCCAGGAGTTTCCTCTCTGACCATGAGTACGGACTCTTTTACAGCCGGGTGGCTCTGCAATACGGTCTCGATTTCGCCCAACTCAATGCGGAAGCCGCGAATTTTTACTTGGTTGTCGATACGTCCGATAAACTCAATCGTGCCATCAGGTAGATAACGAACCAAGTCACCAGTACGGTACAGGCGAGAATCTCTTTGTGGATCAAACGGATTCTCCACAAAACGCTCTGCGGTTAGCTCCGGATTGTTCAAATAGCCTAGAGCGAGACCATCTCCGCCTATATATAATTCACCGGCTGCACCCAGAGGGACAGGTTGTTGATGTTTGTCCAATACGTACACCGTGGTATTGCTGATCGGTCGGCCGATCGGGAAGGAGTTGACGCCTTCTGGAAGCTCCGTGACGGGATTGCAGCAAGTAAATGTCGTGTTTTCCGTCGGGCCATAGCCGTTAATCACTGTAATCGCGCCAAGTGAAAGTACCTTGCGTACATGGGATGCAGAGACAACATCCCCACCAACAAGTAGCTGACGCACGCCGCGCAAGCACTCCACCTTGTGGTCAACCATGACCGTAAACAGACCAGCTGTCAGCCAAAGTGTCGTCACTTTGTGATTCTGAATCGTCTCTCCCAGTTCATCGAGTGAAGGCTGATGTGGCGGCATCAACACCAGCTTCGCTCCGTTTAACAACGCCCCCCAAATTTCAAAGGTAGCAGCATCAAACGATACGGTAGAGGCTTGCAGGAACACGTCCTCTTCCGTGATGGTCACGTAGTTCGTGTTTTTGATCAGGCGAACAATCCCGCGATGAACGACTAGCACTCCTTTTGGTGTACCTGTCGAACCCGATGTGTAAATGACGTAAGCGAGGCTGTCGGCTGTCATATCTACTTGGGGAGCAAGCGTGCTTTCTTCCGCCCATGGTTCCGCAGCATGGTCGAGATTGAGAATGGTAAGCTCTTGACCCTGCCACTTGTCAGCCAAATGCTCCTGTGTCAATAAAATGGAAATCTGGGCATCTGCGAGCATGAACGCCAAACGTTCTTCTGGATACGCAGGGTCGAGTGGCACATACGCTCCACCTGCTTTGAGAATCCCGAGCATACCCACGAGCATATCTAACGAACGCTCTACGCAAATCCCGACAAAAGTACCTGTTTCTACTCCTTGCTTTTGCAAGTAGTGGGCGAGCTGATTGGCTTTTGCCTCCAGCTCTGCGAAGGTCAACTGCTCTTCTCCCGCCACGACGGCGATACGATCTGGGTATTGGGCCGCTGTTTCGGTAAACAGTTGTGGAACGGTTTTATCCCGAGGGTATTCGCTCGCTGTGTTGTTAAGCTCTACCACCTGTTTATTTCGTTCGCTTTCCCTTAGAAGATCAAGTTTTTCAATCGACTGTTCTGGTTGGACGATGATAGCCTCAAGCAGATTTTGCAAATGTCCAGTCATTCGCTCGATCGTCGATCTGTCGAACAAATCTGTGCTGTACTCAAAGGAAGCCACGAGTCCGTCTGCCTGCTCTCGCATCGTCAATGTGAGGTCAAACTTGGATGTCGTCAAATGTCGCTCAGAATCCAATGGTGTGAGCTGAATGCCGGACGTTACTGCCTCCTCCAGCGGGAAGTTTTGCAGGACAAACATGACCTGGAACAACTGCGAGTAGCTGAGGCTACGCTCTAGCTGTAGCTCATCAACCAATTTTTCAAAAGGTAAATCCTGATGTGCATAGGCCTCCAACGCTGTTTCCCGAACACGTGCCAGTAATTCCGTAAAGGTTACATCTCCTGTTACGTTGGTTCGGAGTGCCAACGTGTTAACGAAGAAGCCAATCAAATTCTCGGTTTCTTGCCGATTGCGTCCTGCTACCGGACTTCCCACAACGATGTCTTCTTGACCACTATAGCGGTATAGAAGGATTTGGAAGGCAGCCAGCAATGTCATAAACAAGGTAGAATTGGACTCCTGGCTAAGTACTTTCAATTTGGTAAGCAAGTCCGCGGAAAAGGTCCTGGTGTAAATGGCTCCTTTATAGGATTGCAAAGCAGGGCGCGAACGGTCAGTCGGCAGTGCTAGAAGCGGTTCTGCTCCACTCAGTTTTTCTTTCCAATAAGTAACCTGCTGCTCTAAGAGTTCGCCTTCCAGCCATTCACGCTGCCATGAGGCAAAATCCGCATATTGAATCGGTAGTTCAGCTAGCTCTAGTGTTTCTTGTTTACGGAAGGCTTCATAATTGGCAAGCAATTCGCGATAGAAGATGCCCATCGACCAACCATCAGAGATGATATGGTGCATGTTGATCAAGAAGACATAGGCGTGATCATCTGCGTGGATCATCGTCGCGCGTATCAGCGGTCCTTGTCCGAGAGTAAATGCTCGGGCCGCTTCTGCTTCGGCCAACTGCTCTATCTTTTGTTCTTTCTTTTCATCTGGTAGGTCGCGTAAGTCCAGAATGTCCATTTTCCAGTCGATCTGCGAATGAATCACTTGTATGGATTGTCCGTCTATTTCGTGGAACGTGGTACGCAAGCTTTCGTGACGCAAAATGATCGCCTGTAAACTCTTCTCCCATGCCACTACGTCGAGTTCGCCTTGCAAACGAAGGGCAGATGGGATGTTGTACATCGGGCTACCTGGCATGAATTGATCAAAGAACCATAATCGCTGTTGGGCAAAAGACAACGGCAGATTGTTCTGTCTTGAAACAGGCTGAATCGATCCACCAATCGCTTCTTTCTCTCCCAAATGAAGGGCTGCTCCTTGTTCACTCCATGCTGCAATGGTTGGATGTTCAAAAATGGAGCGCACCGTTTGCTCTATTCCAAACGCCTCTCTCAGGCGTGAAATGACTCGTGTCGCCAAAAGTGAATGTCCACCCAGCTCGAAAAAGTTATCGTGAATCCCTACTTTTTCGACTCCGAGCACCTGCGACCAAATGTTGGCAATCAGCTCTTCTACCTGATTGCGCGGCTCCATGTAACCTTTGTCGGAAGCAGGATTTGTCCATTCTGGTTCCGGCAATTGTTTGCGGTCGATTTTACCATTTGCCGTCAAAGGCATCGTATCCAAGAAAATATAAAATGATGGCCTCATGAATTCTGGCAACTTCGTTTTTGTCCATGCACGTAAATCAGAAGTTTCGAGCGTGTTATCTTCTGAAACGGTAAAATACGCCGTAACATGCTTCTCGCCTGACTTCATCTCACGGACCATGACCACAACTTCGTTCACAGACGGATGCAAGCTGAGTGCTGCTTCCACCTCACCTAATTCGATCCGGAAGCCGCGGATTTTTACTTGGTTGTCGATACGTCCGATAAACGCAATCGTGCCATCAGGTAGATAACGAACCAAGTCACCAGTACGGTACAGGAGAGAACCTCCTTGTGGATCAAACGGATTCTCCACAAAACGCTCTGCGGTTAGCTCCGGATTGTTCAAATAGCCTAGAGCTAGACCATCTCCGCCTATATATAATTCTCCTGCTGCACCCAGAGGGACAGGTTGTTGATGTTTGTCCAATACGTACACCGTGGTATTGCTGATCGGTCGGCCGATCGGGAAGGAGTTGACGCCTTCTGGAAGCTCCGTGACGGGATTGCAGCAAGTAAACGTCGTGTTTTCCGTCGGACCATAGCCGTTTATCACCGTGATCCCGCCAAGTGAAAGTACCTTGCGTACATGGGATGCAGAGACAACATCCCCACCGACAAGTAGCTGTCGCACGCCACGCAAGTGCTCCACCTTGTGGTCAACCATGACCGTAAACAGACCAGCTGTCAGCCAAAGTGTCGTCACCTTGTGATTCTGAATCGTCTCTCCCAGTTCATCGAGTGAAGGCTGATGTGGCGGCATCAACACCAGCTTCGCTCCGTTTAATAACGCGCCCCAAATTTCAAAGGTAGCAGCATCAAACGATACGGTAGAGGCTTGCAGGAATACGTCCTCTTCCGTAATGGTCACGTAGTTCGTGTTTTTGATCAGGCGAACAATCCCGCGATGGACGACCAGCACTCCTTTTGGTGTACCTGTTGAACCCGAAGTGTAAATGACGTAGGCGAGGCTGTCGGCTGTCATATCTACTTGTGGAGCAAACGTGCTTTCTTCCGCCCATTGTTCCGCAGCATGGTCGAGAGTGAGAATGGTAAGCTCTTGTCCTTGCCACTTGTTAGCCAAATGCTCTTGTGTCAATAGAACGGAAATCTGGGCATCTGCCAGCATGAACGCCAAACGTTCTTCTGGATACGCAGGGTCAAGTGGCACATACGCTCCACCTGCTTTGAGAATCCCGAGCATACCCACGAGCATATCTAACGAGCGCTCTACGCAAAGCCCGACAAAAGTACCTGTTACTACTCCTTGCTTTTGCAAGTAGTGGGCAAGCTGATTGGCTTTTACCTCCAGCTCTGCGTAAGTCAACTGCTCTTCTCCCGCAACGACGGCAATACGATCCGGGTATTGGGCCGCTGTTTCGGCAAACAGTTGTGGAACGGTTTTTTCCCGAGGGTAATCGCTCGTCGTATCGTTTAGCCCGACTAGTAGATGTTGTCTTTCTTCTTGACTGAGAAAAGAGATAGCGGACAGGCGTTGTTTCGGATTCTCGACGATGGCCATTAAAATGGATGCCATTTGGTCAAGTGTCCGTTCGATTGCCGCCTGCTCAAAGCGGTCAGTCCTGTATATCATTTTGATGCTAAACTGCTCGCCCGGAACCCCGACAATCGTGAGCGGGTTATCCACCTCTTGGAAGTGCTGTACATTGGAGATGGAAAAACCGAATTCCTTCTCTTCTCCTTCTCCCAGCGGATAGTTCTCAAAAACGAAGATACTTTCAAACAGTGGTAGCCCACGGGGTACATCGGTCCAGCCTTGGATATCCACCAATGGCGAGTATTCATATTGTCGGACTTTTGATTGCTGATCCTGTAACGCTTTGAACCACTGATCCAACGTCTGCTCAGGCTCGACTTTCGTTTTCATCGGCAACGTGTTGATAAACATTCCAACCATCTGCTCTACACCCGGCAGGTCGCTCGGGCGCCCGGAACCGGTTACGCCGTATACCACGCTTTCTTCCTCGCTCAAACGGCTGAGGAGAATGGCCCACGCTCCCTGCACGATGGTGTTGATCGTTACCTTATACGTTCGAGCTAATTTTAAGAGAGCTTTCGAGACTTCAGCAGTCAAGGTTCGAGTCGATTCATGAATCCCTTTTTCCTCTTCTGAATCTCTCAAGGGATAAGATTCAAAGGGAAGAGGTGTGGGACCCTCGACGGACGCTAGGAACTCGCGCCAGAACTTTTCAGACTCCTTGTTGTCCTGACGGCGAAGCCAGGAGATATAATCTTTGAATGGCTTTGGCTGTGGAAGTCTCAAGTCCTTGCCTTGGCAGTACGCCTCATAGAAATCGAGGACTTCCTGAAAAAGAATGGGGCTGCTCCATCCATCCAAGAGCAAATGATGAAAGGTCCAGATGAACTGGTGCACATCTTTGGCCTTTTTGATGACCGTCACTCGCATGAGGGGGGCTTCGCTCAAGTCGAAGCCCGCCTCTTTTTCTGTTTGCAAAAACGATGTCAGCATGGTTTTTTGCTCTTCATCAGTGCGATGTGACCAGTCTTCCTGGTGTATGGAAAAAGGAACACTTTCGAAGACCACCTGAAGTGGCTTCTCTACTTCCTCCCAAAGGAATCCAGTACGCAAAATGGAATGTCTTTGAACCACTTTGTTCCAGGCTTTTTCAAAGTTGACGATATCAAGCTCGCCTGTAAGAATGGCAATGTTCTGTACCATATAGGCTGAACCCTCAGAGTACAGCGAATGGAACAACATCCCTTCTTGCAGCGGGGATAAGGTGTATAGATCAGTAAAATCCCCCATTGGATTAATTCCCCTTTCTTTTCTTCAGCTTGGAGAGTACCTTGTTTAACGCCATCTGACTCAAGTCTGCATCCTCGAAGTCTTCGGCTCTATAGCTTTGTTTCTCCGCTTGTATCAGTGAACGCAGAATTTCCGTGAAATGACGAGCGAAAGTTTCGATGCTCGCTTCGCTATGCAATGACTCGCTGTAGAGGAAGCTTAGGTTCAGCTTGCCTCCTACGACTGCCCCTACCACATCAATCAGATGAGCCCTTCTGTTGTCCGGACTGATGTTGGAGCCTCTTTCTCCTTCCGCAAATCCAAACAGGGAATTTCCTTCTCCCGCCTGATTGAATTGTCCCAGATAGTTGAAGCTAATCGGTGGTTGCGGAATAGCCGCTAGCTTTTCGGACGCCTCATTATCATCTTTCGTCAGATAGCGCAGGATGCCGTATCCAAGGCCTTTGTTCGGAATTTGTTGAAGCTTCTCCTTGACTCTTACCAGCGCATCTTCCTGAGACATGTTCTGATCCAGTCGAATCAAAAGTGGATACATGGACGTAAACCAGCCGACCGTTCGGGAGAGATCGACCTCCGAGAACAATTCTTCACGACCGTGACCTTCTAGGTTGACTAGTAGGGCTTGTTCTCCCGTCCATTTGGCGTGTGCCAATGCTAACGCGGTCAATAGAACATCATTGATTTGCGCGCGGTAACGGGACGGTACTTTTTGTAGCAGGGTTTCTGTCTCTTGCTCCTCCATTGCAATCGTAATCGTCCGGCAGTTCCCTTCTGTGTTCGACCCACTGTCATGGATTGACGTTGTAGTTGACATCATCTCGTCTGCTGCAGCTACCCAGTACTCCTTTTCAGCGACAATATGTTCAGAAGATGCGTACTCATTCATTTTTTCTGCCCATGCTTTGTAGGAGGTTGTTTTTGCGGGCAATTGAATCTCTGTTCCCTCCGCAGCCTGTCTGTATGCGGTTTGCAGGTCTTCGATCAGAACACGCCATGATACCCCGTCTACCGCCAAATGGTGAATGACAATCAGCAAACGGCCTGGTCGATCATAACCGAGATCGAAGTACACGATCTTCATGAGCGGTCCATTTTCTAAATCAAGGCTCGCTTGTGCTTGGTGTGAAAGTTTTTCGATTCTTCTACTGTGCTGAGCTGGCGAGACCATGCTAAGATCCTCCACGCTGAGCAAAACTTCCGATTCGACTTCTGCGTGTGTCTGCTTCCACTGGCCATCTGTGTAGGTATAACGCAGGCGGAGTGCGTCGTGGTGAGCGAGCAGGTGGGTAATGGCTTGCTCCAGATGCTCTTCGTCCAATTGTTCGTTCACTTGCAGGAGCATCGATTGGTTCCAGTGATGTGGTGTTGGTTGCTCTTGCTCGAAGAACCATTTTTGGATCGGCAATAGTGGAGCTTCACCTGTTACCATGCCTTGCTCTGCTTCTACTTTCGTGCTTTGGCCTGCAACCTTTGCCAACTCTGCAATCGTTTGATGGTCAAAAAGATTCTTCGGAGTCAGATGAATGCCAGCTTTGTTTGCACGTGCGACGATTTGAATACTGAGGATCGAGTCGCCCCCGAGCTCAAAAAAGTTATCGTGAATGCCGATGCGATCCATTCGCAGAACGCCGCACCATATTTCCACCAGTTTTTGTTCGATGAGGTTGGTAGCCTCTGTAAACGAATCAACATCGTGGCTGCGAGCATAGACAGGGACTGGAAGTGCTTTTCTGTCTACTTTCCCGTTTGGCGTAAGCGGCAATTCATCCAGCATGACAAAAGCAGACGGCACCATATAATCCGGAACATGTGCTTTGAAATGTTGGCGCAGCTCGGCTGTGTCAACTTCTTGCTCAGCTTGCTTGACCGCATAAGCGACGAGCTGTTTCTTGCCTGGTTCATCTCCGCGGACAATGACGACGGATGCGGCAAGAGCAGGGTGTTTGGCTAAAACGGACTCTACCTCACTCAGTTCGATGCGGAATCCACGGACTTTTACCTGATTGTCGATTCGGCCGATGAATTCGATAAGACCATCTGGCAGGTAACGAACCAGGTCACCCGTCCGATAGAGTCGTGCCTGCGGATCGGTTGAGAACAGGTTAGGTACAAAGCGTTCTTCCGTCAAATCAGGGCGATTCAAATATCCATACGCCAGACCATCTCCGCCGATGTACAGTTCACCTGTTACACCAATCGGGACGGGCTGCATTTTGCTGTCCAGTACGTACACAGTCGTATTTTTGATCGGACGGCCAATCGGGAATGAACTGATCGTCTCTGGTAACTCTGTGACTGGATAGCAGCAGGTGAATGTCGTGTTCTCCGTTGGACCGTACCCGTTGATAATCGTGAGTCCTTCGAGCTCCAACGCTTTTCTTACGTGAGGAACCGAAACGACATCTCCACCCACGAGCAGTTGGCGAACCCCTGTCAGCGATTCTTTGTGATGATCCACCATTAGTGTAAACAGTCCCGCCGTCAGCCAAAGCGTCGTAACCTTGTGCGTCTGAATGGCTTGTCCCAGCTCTTCCAGGGAAGGCAGATCAGGCGGCATCAGCACTAGCTTTGCCCCATTCAGCAAGCTACCCCAAATCTCAAAGGTCGCCGCATCGAATGATACCGTGGACGCTTGTAGGAAAACGTCCTGCTCTGTAATCGTCACGTAGTCGGTTTCTTTGACGAGACGGACAATGCCTCGATGGATTACAAGCGTTCCTTTTGGCAACCCGGTAGAGCCTGAGGTGTAGATCACATAAGCGAGACTTTCCGCTGTGGTGTCAATGTCAGGTGCCTGTTCACTTTCTTCGGCAATCATCACCCAGTCGCAATCCAGACATATCACGGTATGCTCTCCGGATGGGAGTGACGGTAGAAGCTGCTCCTGTGTGAGCAAAACCGTAACGTGCGCGTCGTCCATCATGTATGCCAGACGTTCTTTCGGATAATCCGAATCGAGCGGTACGTAAGCCCCACCAGCTTTGAGAATCCCGAGCACCCCGATCAGCATTTCGAGCGAACGCTTCACGCAAATACCAACGAGTGAACCTGGGCGAACGCCTTGTTTTTGCAGGTAGTTGGCCACTTGGTTGGCTCGCTTCTCTAACTGGGAGTAGGTGAGACTTTGGTCTCCCGCTACCACTGCAATTTGATTCGGGAAACGCATCGCGGTCTGCTGGAACAATTGATCCACGCGTTGATCTCGTGGGTAAGCCGTCGTGGTGTTGTTCCATTCCACCAGCAGCTGCTCTCGTTCTGCCTGAGGCAAAAGCGGCAATTGGGTAATGGTCTGCTCCGGCATCTGGACGATGGCCTCGAGTAAGTGATGGAAGTGCTGTGACATACGCACAATCGTCGTTTCATCAAACAGCGCTGTATTGTACTCAAATGTTGCGATCAATCCGTCTTGTTTTTCTGCCATCGTCAACGTCAGGTCATATTTGGCGGTGACGAGGTGTTTGTCCATATCGAATTCCGATACGCGTATGCCAGCCTGTTCGTCTAAATCTAGTTGGAAGTTCTGGAGGACAAACATCACCTGGAACAGCGGCGAGTAGCTGAGACTACGCTCTAGCGCCAGTTCATCGACCAATTTTTCAAACGGTAGGTCCTGATGGGCATAGGCTTCTAGCGCCGTCTCCTTCACTCTTGCCAGCAAGTCACGGAATGTCGGTTCCCCTGACATATCCGTACGGAGCACCATTGTATTAATGAAGAATCCAATCAATTGTTCCGTCTCTGGTCTATTGCGGCCTGCGACAGGGCTTCCGACGAGGATGTCTTCCTGTCCACTGTAGCGGTAGAGCAGAGTTTGGAACGCAGCCAGCAAGGTCATGAACAGCGTCGATTCTTCTTTACGGCTAAGTGTTTGTAATTTGTCGAGAAGTTCACCTGCGAGCGTCGTTGAGTAAATCGCTCCCTCGTACGTTTGTACAGCTGGACGTGAACGGTCGGTCGGTAGGGTCAGAAGCGGTTCAGCACCACTTAATTTTTCACTCCAGTAAGAAAGCTGTTCGTCTAATACTGAACCTTGGAGCCAATCCCGTTGCCAAACCGCGTAGTCCGCATACTGTACAGGCAAATCAACCAATGCGGGTAAGTCGTTTTGACTAATCGCTTCGTAGGAAGTGAACCATTCGCGAATGAATACGCCCATCGACCAACCGTCAGAGATGATGTGATGCATGTTCAAAAGGAAGACCGTTTCTTGCTCGCTTACGCGAATCAAGGTGGTACGGAACAACGGACCTTCGCTCAGGTTAAATGGCGTAGCTGCCTCGATTCCTGCCAAGCGCTGTGTTTCTGCTTCGCACTTGATCGCTGGTAGCTCGCGCAAGTCGATTACGCGTAGCGGCTGTTCTTGGTAAGGGTGAATGATTTGTACAGCTTGACCATCTACGTGGTCAAAGGTTGTCCGCAAGCTTTCGTGGCGTTGGATCAGTAGCTGCAAGCTCTTGTTCCAAGCCTCTATATTCAGGTCTCCATGCAATCGCATGGCTGACGGGATGTTGTACAAAGCGCTGTCTGGCATCAGACGATCCAGGAACCACAGGCGCTGCTGCGCAAAGGACAATGGCAGATGACCTTCCCGTGAAACAGGTTCGATCGCAGTTCCGGTTGTTTCTTGCAAAAAGCTTCCGAGTGCTTCGGACAGTTCTGCAACGGTTGGGTTTTCAAAAAGCGTACGGATCGGTACTTCTCCTGTAAACATCTCACGAAGACGGGAAATGACCCGTGTCGCTAAGAGAGAATGCCCGCCTAACTCGAAGAAGTTGTCATGAACGCCGACTTTTTCGATACCGAGCACTTGCGACCAGATGGTGGCGACCATCTCCTCCGTTTGGTTGCGTGGCGCTACATACTCTTGGGTAGAAGTGATTTGGCCCCACTCCGGCTCTGGCAGTTGCTTCCGGTCGATCTTGCCGTTTGGTGTGAGCGGCATCGCGTCCAGCCAGACAAAGACGGATGGAACCATAAACTCTGGCAATTTTGCTTTTGCCCAGACGGCTAAGTCAGTGGCCCCTTCGCTACTTTCCTCTCTTGTCGTTACATAAGCCGCCAAACGTTTGTCACCCTGCTTGTCTTCTCTTGCCATCACAACGGCTTCCTTGACAGCCGGATGGGTGCGAAGGACAGCCTCCAGCTCTCCCAACTCGATCCGATAACCGCGAATCTTCACCTGATGGTCAATCCGTCCCAAGTACTCGATTTGTCCATCTGGGAGATAACGGACCAAGTCACCGGTGCCGTACATCCGCGCATGTGAGTCAGCGTGGAATGGATTGGACAAGAATCGTTCTGCGGTAAGCTCTGGGCGATTCAGATACCCGCGAGCCAATCCGTCACCACCAAGATACAGTTCCCCAGGTAAGCCCAACGGGACAGGCTGCAGGTTGGCATCGAGAATATACGCTTGTGTGTTGGACAAAGGACGACCAATTGTCGGTTCTGACGTGGCGCCTTTGGTGACCTGTACATACGTGGAGTAAGTCGTATCTTCAGACGGACCATAAAGATTAAAGACTTTTTCCACATGTCCCATTGCATATAGACTTTGCGCCAATGTGTTTGGCAGTGGCTCTCCTGCTAAGTTGACCACGCGTACCGTCGACGGGATCGCGTTCATCCGCACGAGTTCTTTGGCAGCAGATGGAACGGTATTGATCAATGTCACTTCGTTGACTGCTGGCAGGGTCGGTATATGCAAGGCGTTGTCAGCCAAGATGACTTTCCCGCCGTAGGCTAAGGTAACGAATATTTCATAGACAGACAGATCGAAGCAGATGGATGTGGAGGCGAGCACCCCACTCATTTCTTCTGCGGAAAAGACCGTTTTCGCCCACGCGATGAAGGCAATGACACTACTGTGCTGAATCGCCACCCCTTTAGGCAGACCTGTCGAGCCCGAGGTGTATATGACATAGGAAAGGTTCGTTGGCTCTACCAGATTAAGCAGGTTCTCTTCGCTTTGCTCTGCGATAACCTCCCAGTCACGATCCAGGCAGATCACTTGTGCTGTATGTTCAGGCAGCATGGATAGCAGGCTTCCTTGGGTTAATAGGATTGCCGCTTGCGAATCCTCCAACGTATAGCCGATTCTCTCTTGTGGATACGCGGGATCAATCGGCACATACGCGCCACCAGCTTTGAGAATGCCCATCATCGCAACGATCATCTCGGTCGTACGTTCCATGAGAACAGCCACCAAGACCTCTGGGCCGATTCCTTGAGAACGCAGATAGTGAGCCAACTGGTTTGCTCGGCAGTTCAGCTCTGCGTACGTCAGTCTGTCTTCTCCGACGATTAAAGCCTCTGCATCCGGTGTTGCAACTACTTGTGCTTCAAATAGCTGGTGCATCACCGCGTCACGAGCATATTCCGTTTCCGTTGCGTTCCATTCCACTAACAGCTTGTGGCGTTCCTCGTCTGTAATAAATGAAAGTGTAGTCAACGGCTGTTCCGCTTGTGCAGTTAGGGCTTGTAGAACCTGAGACATCTGTTCCAATACTTTCACAATCGCTTCCGAATCAAAACGTCCTTGCTCATAGATCAATTTGAGAGCAAGTTCATCGCCAGGAGCTACCACCAATGTCAATGGGTAATTGGTTTGCTCCACTGCTTGGACTTCACTCAGCGACACGCCGGAATCTGATCCCTCACTTGTGCTATTCAGGTAGTTCTCAAAAACGAGAATACTATCGAACAACGATTGTCCATGTGAAACCTCACTCCAGCCTTGGACGTCTACAAGTGGTGTGTATTCATACTGGCGGATGTCTAATTGTGTCTTTTGCAAGTGTTGTAACCATTCCTGAATCGTTTGGCTTGGGTCAAACATGACGCGGACAGGTAGCGTATTAATAAAGAGTCCTACCATGTTTTCCACTCCTGGCAGCTCCGCTGGACGACCAGAAACTGTTGTTCCAAAGACAACATCGTCTGATCCGCTGTAACCGCTCAGGATGAGTGCCCATGCCCCTTGCACCAGCGTATTTAGCGTCAACTGCTGCTTGCGGGCAAAAGCTTGCAGATGTTCCGTTACTTCCTTGGATAAGTAAACGGTGCGATCTCTGTAGGCTTTAGGCTGTATGGCATGACTGCCTGCTTTTCCCATAGCAAGTGGCGTTGATTCGTAGAAGCCTTTTAACTGCTCGCGCCAATAGCGCTCCGCAACTTGTTTATCTTGCTTATGGAGCCATGCGATATAACGACTGAATGGTTGGACTGCTTCTAGTTTTTCTTCTTCGCCTTTATCAATCGCTTGATAACTCGCCTGCCAATCTTGCAAGACAAGTGGCATACTCCAGCCATCTAGCAAGATATGATGGAAGCCCCATAAGAAGCGATACGTATTATCGTTTGTGTGAAACAATGTCCACCGCATTAATGGCGCCTGATTAAGCTGGAAGTTTCGCACCCGGTCTTTTTCCATGTACGCTTGGATTTCAGCTTCCTGCTTATCGGCATCCACATGGCGTAGGTCGATTTTTTCCACGCTTACTTTTACTTGTTTTCGGACGATTTGATGCGGTTGTTCCAAGCCCTCCCAGATAAAGGAGGTACGAAGAATCGAATGACGGTCGACGATTCTCTGCCACGCTTGCTCGAAAGCTTCCAAGCTAATCTCTCGCACTGTCATGAGGAACTGTACAACATAATCGCCACCCTCTTGTTCATACAGGGAGTGGAACAGCATCCCCTCTTGCAGTGGGGTCAGCAGGTATACATTTTCGAGCTGACGATCCGAAGCGATGTATTTGTCGATTGACTGCTGATTCAGATTAGCCAGCGGGAAGTCTGACGGTGTGTAGCCGATTTCTTCTGCCGATTGGGTGTAAGTCATAATCTCCCGCAGTGCTTCCATGTAATGATCAGCAACCGCCGCAATCGTCTGTTCGTCATGGATGTTTTCGTTGTATAACCAGGTGACGTGTAGCTGATCTCCTGTAACCGCACTAATAATATCGAGCAAGTTCTCTCGAATCGAATCAGGGGCAAGATTGGCTCCACTGCATTCAGACGCTATGCCAAATGTAGAGGATACCGCTACGGTTTGATCAAATTGCCCGAGGTAGTTAAAGCTGATTTGCGGTTTCAGTTGGGCTTTCAGTTGGTGTTGTAGCTCGAGATCATCACTTAAATAGCGCAAAATCCCATAGCCGACACCCTTATTTGGAATCTGGCGGAGCTGTTCCTTGACTGCCTTCAGCGTATGCCCCCAAGGTTTTTCTTGCTCGATAGAAATCTGTATCGGGTACATACTTGTGAACCAGCCAACCGTATGGGATAAATCTGCCCCCTCGATAATCTCCTCGCGTCCATGTCCTTCCAGCGTAACGACGATCTTCTCTTTTCCTGTCCATCGATTCAACGCTTTTGCTAAGGAAGCAAGCAATACGTCATTGATTTGCAGACGGTAGGAAGGGAGCGTTTCGTGAAGCAAGTTGCGCGTCTCTTCGGCGGTCAGCGTCAATGTAATCTGTTTCGTGTATGCCTCGATGTTTTGAGCTGGCTCATACGTACGGTCGACAGGAAGTGGATCTACTTCATACGCTTGATTTGCCCAAAAGGCTTTTTCCTTATCAAGCGAATCAGACTTGGCATAAGCGTGTAACTGTTCAGCCCATGCCTTAAACGACGTCGTTTTTGACGGGAAATGCACCGCCTGACCATTCACCGCTTGTTCATAGGCCAACTGCAAGTCTTCCAGCAAAATGCGCCAGGATACCCCATCGACTACCAAGTGATGAATAACGAGCAGGAGTCGTCCCGCGCGTTCTTTTCCAAGATGGAAGTACGCGGCTCGGAACATCGGGCCTTCTGTGATGTTGAGACTTGCCTGCTTCTCGCCTGCAATTTCTTCCAATCGCGCGAATTGTTCCTCTGCTGCGATGCCAGACAAATCAACCAAATGGAAAGGTACAGGTTCGCCCAAGCCCTCGATGTGTTGTGACCATATGCCGTCGTTGTTCGTATAACGCATGCGTAAAGCATCGTGGTGTGCAAGCAACTCGGCAATGGCACGCTCCAATGCGCTCGTATCAACCGGCTCCTCGACTGTCAACAAGAAGGATTGATTCCAGTGATGGATGGACGGTTGATTAGCGGCAAAGAACCACTTCTGGATTGGCGTAAGCAACACATTGCCAGTCACGAGGCCTTGTTCCGCCAGTTGAATAGCACCTTCCCCGTTTCCAGTTGTGGAAACAAGAGCTGCCAGTTCAGCGATTGTTTGGTTTTCAAAGATCTGTTTAGGTGTAAGACGAATCCCTGCTTGGTTAGCCCGAGAGACGATTTGGATACTCAGGATCGAGTCTCCTCCGAGTTCGAAAAAGTTAGCGTTGATACTGATTTCTTCGATTCTGAGAACGTCTTGCCAAATCTCAGACAGTTTGCGCTCGATCAAGGTATGTGGTGCCACGTAGTGCTCATCACTTGAGTGCGCATAGTCAGGTTTTGGCAGGGCCCGACGGTCTACTTTCCCGTTTGGCGTAAGCGGCAATTCATCCAGCATGACGAAAGCAGTTGGTACCATATAATCCGGAACATGTGCTTTGAAATGCTGGCGCAGCTCGGCTGTGTCAACCTCTTGCTCAGCTTGCTTGACCGCATAAGCGACGAGCTGTTTTTTGCCCGGTTCATCTTCGCGGACAATGACGACGGATGCGGCAAGAGCAGGATGTTTGGCTAAAACTGCCTCTACTTCACTCAGCTCGATGCGGAATCCGCGGATTTTTACCTGATTGTCGATTCGTCCGATGAATTCGATAACACCATCTGGCAGGTAACGAACCAGGTCACCCGTCCGATAGAGCCTTGCCTGCGAATCGGTTGAAAACGGGTTTGGTACAAAGCGCTCTTCGGTTAAGTCAGGACGATTCAAATATCCTTGCGCCAGACCATCTCCGCCAATGTACAACTCACCTGTTACACCAATCGGAACGGGCTGCATGTTGCTGTCCAGTACGTACACAGTCGTATTCTTGATCGGACGGCCAATCGGGAATGAACCGATCGTCTCTGGCAACTCCGTGACTGGATAGCAGCAAGTGAATGTCGTGTTTTCTGTTGGACCGTACCCGTTGATGATCGTGAGTCCTTCGAGTTCCAACGCTTTTCTTACGTGAGGAACCGAAACGACATCTCCACCCACGAGCAGTTGGCGAACCCCCGCCAAGTACTCTTTGTGATGATCCACCATCAGTGTGAACAGTCCCGCCGTCAGCCAAAGCGTTGTAACCTTGTGCACCTGAATGGCTTGTCCCAGTTCTTCCAAGGAAGGCAGATCAGGCGGCATCAGCACCAGCTTTGCCCCATTCAGCAAGCTACCCCAAATTTCAAAGGTCGCCGCATCGAATGATACTGTCGATGCTTGCAGGAAAACGTCCTGCTCTGTGATCGTCACGTAGTCGGTCTCTTTGACGAGACGGACAATACCTCGATGGATGACAAGCGTTCCTTTTGGCAACCCGGTAGAGCCTGAGGTGTAGATCACGTAAGCGAGACTTTCCGCTGTGGTGTCAATATCAGGTGCCTGTTCACTTTCATCGGCAATCATCGTCCAATCGCGATCCAGACATACCACGCTATGCTCTCCGGATGGGAGTGACGGTAGAAGCTGCTCCTGCGTGAGCAAAACAGTCACGCGGGCGTCGTCCATCATGTATGCCAGACGTTCCTTCGGATAATCCGAATCGAGCGGTACATAAGCCCCACCAGCTTTTAGAATCCCGAGCACCCCGATCAGCATTTCGAGAGAACGCTTCACGCAAATACCGACAAGTGAACCTGGGCGAATGCCTTGTTTTTGCAGGTAGTTGGCCACTTGGTTGGCTCGCGTCTCTAACTGGGAGTAGGTGAGACTCTGGTCTCCCGCTACTACTGCAATTTGATTCGGGTAACGCATCGCGGTCTGCTGGAACAATTGATCCACACGTTGCTCCCGTGGGTAAGCCGTCGTGGTATCGTTCCATTCCACCAGCAGCTGTTCCCGTTCTGCCTGAGGCAAAAGCGGCAATTGGGTAATGGTCTGCTCCGGCATCTGAACGATAGCTTCGAGTAAGTGATGGAAGTGCTGGGACATACGCACGATCGTCGTTTCATCAAACAGCGCTGTATTGTACTCAAATGTCGCAATCAACCCGTTTGGTCTTTCAGCCATCGTCAACGTCAGGTCGAACTTCGCAGTGACGAGGTGTTTGTCCATATCGAATTCCGATACGCGAATGCCAGCCTTTTCGTCTAAATCTAGCTGGAAGTTCTGGAGGACAAACATCACCTGGAACAGCGGCGAGTAGCTGAGACTACGCTCTAGCGCCAGTTCATCGACCAATTTTTCAAACGGTAGGTCCTGATGAGCATAGGCTTCTAGCGCCGTCTCCTTCACTCTTGCCAGCAAGTCACGGAATGTCGGTTCCCCTGACATATCCGTACGTAGCACCAATGTGTTAATGAAGAAACCGATGAGTGACTCGATCTCCTCCCGATTTCGTCCTGCAACCGGGCTCCCGACGAGGATGTCTTCCTGTCCACTGTAGCGGTAGAGCATAGTTTGGAAGGCAGCCAGCAAGGTCATGAACAGCGTCGATCCTTCTTCACGGCTGAGCATACTCAATTTTTCTAACAGTTCCGCTGAAAGCGTAAAGGTATACATCGCGCCAGCATGGCTTTGAACGGATGGACGCGGACGATCTGTCGGCAAAACCAATAGTGGTTCGGCATCGACTAGCTTTTCTTTCCAGTACGCTAGCTGTCGCGTAAGCACATCTTCTTCCATCCACTTCCGTTGCCATACAGCGTAATCCGCGTACTGCAATGTCAGATCGGCTAATCCAGGTTCTTTTCCGTAAACAAATGCTTCGTACAGTGCTCTCATTTCTTTGATGAAAATACCGATTGACCAGCCATCGAAAATGATATGGTGCATGTTAAATAAGAAAACGGCCTCTTGCTCGCATATGCGGATCAAGGTGGTACGGAACAACGGACCTTCGCTCAGGTTAAATGGCGTAGCTGCCTCGATTCCTGCCAAACGCTGTGTTTCTGCTTCGCACTCGTCTGCTGGTAGCTCCCGCAAGTCGATTACACGTAGCGGCTGTTCTTGGTAAGGGTGAATGATTTGTACAGCTTGACCACCTACGTGGTCAAAGGTTGTCCGCAAACTTTCGTGACGCTGGATCAGTAGCTGCAAGCTCTTGTTCCACGCCTCTATATTCAGATCCCCATGCAATCGCATCGCGGACGGGATGTTGTACAAGGCGCTTTCCGGCATCAGGCGATCCAGGAACCACAGACGTTGCTGCGCAAAGGACAATGGCAGATGGCCTTCCCGTGAAACAGGTTCGATCGAAGCTCCTGATGTTTCTCTCCAAAAGCTTCCAAGTATTTCGGACAGTTCTGCAACAGTTGGGTTTTCGAAAAGCGTACGGATCGGTACTTCTCCTGCAAACATCTCACGAAGACGAGAAATGACCCGCGTCGCTAAGAGAGAATGCCCGCCCAACTCGAAGAAGTTGTCATAAACGCCGACTTTTTCGATACCAAGCACTTGCGACCAGATAGTGGCGACCAGCTCCTCCGTTTGGTTGCGTGGCGCTACATACTCTTGGGTAGAAGCGATTTGGCCCCACTCCGGCTCTGGCAGTTGCTTACGGTCGATCTTGCCGTTCGGTGTGAGCGGCATCGCGTCCAGCCAGACAAAGACGGATGGAACCATAAACTCCGGCAATTTTGCTTTTGCCCAGACGGCTAAGTCAGTGGCCTCTTCGCTACTTTCCTCTCTTGTCGTCACGTACGCCGCCAAACGTTTGTCACCCTGCTTGTCTTCTCTTGCCATCACAACGGCTTCCTTGACAGCCGGATGGGTGCGAAGGACAGCCTCCAGCTCTCCCAACTCGATCCGATAACCGCGAATCTTCACCTGATGGTCAATCCGTCCCAAGTACTCGATTTGTCCATCTGGGAGATAACGGACCAAGTCACCGGTGCCGTACATCCGCGCATGTGAGTCAGCGTGAAATGGGTTGGACAAGAATCGTTCTGCGGTCAGCTCTGGGCGATTCAGATACCCGCGAGCCAATCCGTCACCACCAAGATACAGTTCCCCAGGTAAGCCCAACGGGACAGGCTGCAGGTTGGCATCGAGAATATACGCTTGTGTGTTGGACAAAGGACGACCAATTGTCGGTTCTGACGTGGCGCCTTTGGTGACCTGTACATACGTGGAGTAAGTCGTATCTTCAGACGGACCATAAAGATTAAAGACTTTTTCCACATGTCCCATTGCATATAGACTTTGTGCCAATGTGTTTGGCAGTGGCTCTCCTGCTAAGTTGACCACGCGTACCGTCGACGGGATCGCGTTCATCCGCACGAGTTCTTTGGCAGCAGATGGAACGGTATTGATCAATGTCACTTCGTTGACTGCTGGTAGGGTCGGTATATGCAAGGCGTTGTCAGCCAAGATGACTTTCCCGCCGTAGGCTAAGGTAACGAATATTTCATAGACAGACAGATCGAAGCAGATGGATGTGGAGGCGAGCACCCCACTCATTTCTTCTGCGGAAAAGACCGTTTTCGCCCACGCGATGAAGGCAATGACACTACTGTGCTGAATCGCCACCCCTTTAGGCAGACCTGTCGAGCCCGAGGTGTAAATGACATACGAAAGGTTCGTTGGCTCTACCAGATTAAGCAGATTCTCTTCACTTTGCTCTGCGATAGCCTCCCAGTCACGATCCAGACAAATCACTTGTGCTGTATGTTCAGGCAGCATCGATAGCAGGCTTCCTTGGGTCAACAGGATCGCCGCTTGCGAATCTTCCAGCGTATAGCCGATTCTCTCTTGTGGATACGCGGGATCAATCGGCACATACGCGCCACCAGCTTTGAGAATGCCCATCATCGCAACGATCATCTCGGTCGTACGTTCCATGAGAACAGCCACCAAGACCTCTGGACCGATCCCTTGCGCCCGCAGATAGTGAGCCAGCTGGTTTGCACGGCGGTTCAGCTCCGCGTACGTCAGTCTGTCTTCTCCGACGATTAAAGCCTCTGCATCCGGTGTTGCGACTACTTGTGCTTCAAATAGCTGGTGCATTACCGCGTCACGAGCATATTCCGTTTCCGTTGCGTTCCATTCCACTAACAGTTTGTGGCGTTCCTCGTCTGTGATGAATGAAATGGCAGAGAGATGGTCCGTAGGCTGAGCCATTATGGACTCAAATACTTTGATCAATTGAGCCAATACTTTATCCATGGTGATCTGATCGAATCGATTTGTTTCATAAATCAGCTTGAGCAATAGCTCTTCGCCAGGCGCCGCCACCAATGTCAATGGATAGTTCGTCTGCTCAACTGCTTTGATTGCGTTTAGTGACATGTCTGTATTCGCATTTGTTTCTGCACCAGACATGTAGTTTTCGAAAACGAGTATGCTGTCAAACAACGCCTGTCCAAGCGGCACTTCACTCCAGCTTTGAATGTCTACGAGCGGTGTGAACTCGTACTGACGTATCGCACTCTGTTCCTGTTGGATCTTCTGCAGCCAGTCGATCACCGTCACTTGTTCCGAGAAAAGAACGCGAACAGGGAGTGTGTTGATAAACAGACCCACCATGGAGTCCACTCCACGCAAATCTGTAGGACGGCCCAGGTTGGTGGTCCCAAATACTACTTCAGACTCACCTGCGTAACGACTTAAAATCAACGCCCACGCTCCTTGGACCAGCGTATTCATCGTAAGTTGATGCCTACGGGCAAAAGCTTGCAGACTCGCAGTTGTTTCCTTCGATAAAAGTATCATTTGATCTGCGTATTCTTTTTGTTGTACAGCCCTTCCACCCGGTTTCCCCATGCTAAGAGGAGTTGGTGTACGGAAGCCACGCAGATGTTTTCGCCAATACTGCTCTGATGCCTCAAGACTCTGCTGCTTTAACCAGGCAATATAAGTGGAAAACGGAGGAGCGACAGGCAGTTCTGCTTTGGTACCATCAACAGATGCCTGATAATAGGTCAACCAATCGTTCAGGACGATCGGAGTACTCCAACCATCCAACAATATATGGTGAAAGCTCCAAACGAGCTGACTGGTTTTTGAATCCAGACGAATTAACGACCAACGCATCAATGGCGGGTGAGTGAGATCAAAGCCTCGCTTGCGATCTTGTTCGAGATACGTTTGTAAGTTCGCTTCTTGCTTTTCTTTCGGTAAGTGACTCCAGTCCAGTTGTTCGACATGTGCTGTTACTTTTGTATGAACAACCTGATGCGGTTTATCTAATCCGATCCATAAGAAGGTGGTTCGGAGGATGGCATGACGCTCGACAACTTTTTGCCATGCTTCTGAAAACTTCGCCACATTCAAGTGATCCAAATTCACGACCAGTTGAACGACGTAGTCCCCGCCTGCTTGCTCATAAAGAGAGTGGAACAGCATCCCCTCTTGCAACGGAGTGAGTGTGTAAATGTTCTCGATCAGACGATTGTTTCCGATGAACTTGTCGAGGCTTGTTTGATCCAACTCCGCTAACGCGAAATCGGAAGGTGTATAGCCACCTGCCTCTTCAGAGCGACAATGGGCAACAATCGCTTGCAATGATTGCACATAGTCACGAGCGAGCTCTTCAATCGTTTGTTGTTCGTACATATCGCCACTGTACGTCCAGGTCATTTCTAACTGATCTCCCGCCACCATGCTCTGGAAATCAAGGGTATGGATTCGGGCTTCATCCCTGCTCAAATTGGATGCTGACCAGTTCGGAATGATCTGGAACAAGGAAGAATCCGCCGTTTGATCCTGATCAAATTGTCCTAAATAATTGAAGCTAATCTCTGGTTGCCGATAAGCTTGCAGGGTATTTATCGTTTGTTCATCTTTGCTTAAATAACGATGAATGCCGTAGCCAATCCCTTTGTCAGGAATCGAGCGCAATTGTTCTTTGACTGATTTTATCAGGGAACCCCAAGGCGTCTGTGGCTCCATTTCCAGCAAGACCGGGTACATGCTAGTGAACCAGCCTACTGTTCGGGAAATGTCCACGCCATCGATGATCTCTTCACGCCCGTGTCCCTCAACGGAAACATAAAGTGTCTGTTGCCCCGTCCAGTTGTTATAGGCTCGGATCAAAGCACTGAGTAACACATCGTTAATCTGAGTACGGTAAGCAGCTGGTACCTCCTGCAATAAGGCACGTGTCTCGTCCACGCCCAGCTTTACCTTTACTTGAACGGCCAGACCTTCTGTGTTCTTTCCATTCGGATGGTCAACAGGCAGGTTTACTACATGACTTGTATCCAGAGTCGCCCAGTATTCATCGACTACGCTTTGCTCTGCGTACTGTGTCAACTGTTCTGACCATCTTTTAAAAGAAGTCGTCTTCTGAGGCAAATTGATCTGTTGCAACTCGATCAATTGTTGATAGGCCGTTTGCAAGTCTTCCAGAATAATTCGCCAGGAAACCCCATCGACAGCGAGATGATGAATCGCAATGAACAGACGCTGTTTGTCCTCGCATTGGAAGTATGCAGCACGAAGCAATGGTCCTTTTTCGATATCCAGACTTTCTTGTAGCTCGTCTGCAATGGCTTGCATTTGTTCCTCTATTTCTGTTTCACGTACAGCCGTCGTCAAATCTACTACCTGAAATACATCCTCATCCGAAACGACATCATGATATTGCTCCCATTTCCCGTTGACGTTCCGAAAACGCAGACGCAAGGCATCATGGTGTGCAAGAATCGCCGCAAAAGCTTTTGCTAACAAACTCGCATCCATTTCTTCACGCACAGCAAGCATGACAGATTGATTCCAGTGGTTGACATGGCAAATTTCCTGCTCAAAGAACCACGTCTGAATGGGTGTCAGAGGCAATTCGCCTGTAACAATCCCCTGCTCCCTATGCACTTGTGGTGCATCCTCAAGAACTACTACACTTGCAGCCAATTCTGCCAATGTTTGAGAGTCAAACAAGTGCTTTGGTGTAAATCGGATACCCGCCTGATTGGCACGCGCGACAATCTGAATCGTCAATATCGAGTCGCCGCCCAGTTCGAAAAAGTTATCGTGAATTCCGATAGACTCTACACC
The DNA here is from genome assembly GCF_000010165.1 of Brevibacillus brevis NBRC 100599. NCBI lineage: Bacteria > Bacillati > Bacillota > Bacilli > Caryophanales > Paenibacillaceae > Brevibacillus > Brevibacillus brevis. The sequence goes on along the minus strand of NC_012491.1, from coordinate 3,035,426 downwards.
TAGAACTCCTTGCCAGATTTCGGCGAGCTTGTATTCTATTTCCGTTTGTGGGGCAACATAGCCATCTTCCCATTGGGCTCGCACGGTATCGGGTAACGGCAAAGCACGGCGGTCTACCTTTCCGTTAGGAGTGAGAGGCAGAGCATCCATCCGTATGATGACAGAAGGCACCATGTAGTCTGGAAGTCTATCTTTCAAAGACTGACGCAATTCATTCGTCTGTACCTCTTCTCCCTCATGAAGCACGGCATAAGCCACCAGTCGTTTGACACCAGGCGTCAAATCCTCCCTGACGATCACTACTGCTTCCGAAACAGCTGCATGTGCATACAAAGCCGACTCTATTTCCCCTAGCTCAACCCTGAATCCGCGAATGCTTACTTGATCATCAGCTCGTCCAATAAATTCCAAACTTCCATCTGCCAAATATCGAACCAAGTCGCCAGTGCGGTACATCCGCGCCCCTTCATCTGTAGAGAACGGATTCGGTACAAAACTGGCTTCCGTCAGGTCAGGTCGATTCAGATAGCCGCGAGCCAAGCTTTTCCCCGCGATGTAAAGCTCCCCGACAACTCCTACAGGCACAGGCTTTCTGCTTGCGTCGAGTACATAGACAGATACGTTGTCAATGGGACGTCCAATGGAAGGTGCCGCTTCTCGTTCTCCCTGCACAGGCACGATGCCAGCAGTAGCCACGACGGTATTTTCTGTTGGGCCATACTGGTTTACCAGCGTAAACGGTAGATCAGCAGACGGGTACTGGTGCAAAGTATCTCCACCCGTCAACATGTAGCGCAATGCTGATCCGGCTGGCCAATTCACCGTAAGCAAACTCTCTGCCAAAGGTGTTGGTAAAAAGCTTATCGTGATACCAGATTCGACTATCCAATCACGCAGTTTTTCCGGTACGAGACGAATCTCTTCCTGCGGCAGGCAAATCGTAGCACCCGCCGTCAAATACGGCCAAATTTCCCATACCGAAGCATCAAAAGCTGTACCAGCTATTTGCGATGCACGGTCAGCAGCGTTTACGTTGTACGCTCGCTGATGCCAATGGATTAGATTCAAGAGTGATCGGTGCTCGATCTCGACTCCCTTTGGCGTTCCTGTTGAACCTGACGTATAGATAACATAGGCGAGCTGTTCAGCTTTCGTCGTAACCGCCGGTGCATCCGAACTCATCGTAGCCATTCCATCCCAATCTCGATCCAAGCAAAGGAACGTTGCAGCGCCTACTGGTAACGCACTTACCAAACGCTCTTGGGTTAAGACCAAAGACATCTGAGCGTTCTTGATCATAAAAGCGAGTCGTTCTTGCGGGTAAGCAGGATCCATCGGCACATAAGCGGCACCTGCTTTGAGAATGGCGAGTTGACCGATCAACATCTCGATGGAACGCTCCACGCAAATTCCTACCAAATCTTCCGAGCCAATCCCTTGTTTTAACAAGAAATGAGCGAGCTGATTGGCCTTCGCATCCAGCTCTGCATAAGTGATTGCACCTTGCTCACCTGAAACTGCAAGCTGATCAGGCAACTTTTGTGCGATCTCGGTAACTAGTTCATGCACACAAAGATCGCGGGAATAATCAACCTCAGTATCATTCCAACCGACGAGCAGCTGATCTCGCTCCCCATCCCCTAACAGTTCAACTTCTGTTATTTTCTGCGCTGGATTGGTCGCAACAGCTTGCAAAAGATTGCGGAAATGCTCTGCCATGCGCTCAATCGTCGTACGATCAAATAGATCTGTACTGTATTCAAACACACCCTTGAGTCCGTCATCCTCGTCTTCAATCATGGTGAGTGTCAAATCAAATTTGGTCGTCTTGTTGAGACTGACTTCATTAGGTGTAATGGAGATCGTCTCGCCTTTACGTACACCCGTTGACATTCCCTGTACGGAGAAAAGTACTTGGAAAAGCGGCGAGTAGCTGAGGCTGCGCTCAATTTGTAATTCATCGACCAATTTTTCAAAAGGAATATCCTGATTGGCAAAAGCATCAAATGCCGTCTCACGAACACGTCGCAACAGTTCAACGAATGTAGGATCGTTCGACAGGTCCGTTCGAAGAACCAGCATGTTGACAAAGAATCCGATCAAGTTTTCTATTTCCTGACGATTACGTCCCGCAACAGGTGTTCCGATCAGAATATCTGTGGTATTCGTATAACGGTACATGAAGTGCTTGAATGCCGCTAAGAGCGTCATGAACAGCGTCGCGCCTTCTTGTCTTCCTAGCTCGCGTAGCTTTTGCCCTACTTCACTCGGCACGTAGAATGAATAATTGTCACCGCTATAGCTTTGTACGACTGTCCGTGGACGATCGGTCGGAAGGGGCAAAAGTGGTTCACTCTGTCCCAGCTTCTTCTTCCAATAACTGAGCTGCTGCTCCCATACATTGCCTTGCCAATTCTCTCGTTGCCAGACTGCGTAATCCCGATATTGAATGGGTAAATCGGCAAGCGGTGCTTCTGCTTCTTTGACGAATGCTTCATAGATGGTACTTAGCTCGTTCACCAATACATCCATGGACCAACCGTCTGAGATGATGTGATGCATATTTATCCAGAGAACGGACTCTTGTTCCTCTAGTCGGATCAACACTGCCCTCATCAACGGCCAATGATCCAGCTGGAATGGCGTAGCGCCATCTTCTTCCACCATACTCATCCAGATCGTGTCTTTTTCCTCTGCTGGCAAGTCGCGTAGGTCAGTGACAGGAAGTGGAAAATGTACCTGTGTATGAATCACTTGGACCGCTCGTCCTTCTATGTCTTTCACCGTTGTTCGAAGTGATTCATGTCGGTTGATCATTTCATTTAAAGCACGTTCCATTACATTCGTATCGACTGCTCCACGCAGACGGAATCCGACCGGAATGTTGTACATGGCGCTATTCGGGATCAGTTGATCAAGGAACCATAGACGTTGTTGGGCGAAAGACAGTGGTAACTCTTGAGTACTGTCTAAGGAAAGCGGTTTGATCGGACTTTGCTTTATCGGCTCAGCACCTTGGCGAGTGATTTGAATTCGTTCAGCCAATTCTGCTACTGTCTGATAGGTAAAAATCTCACGCATCTGGAGCTGGGTCTGAAATACCTTGGATGTACGGGACAGCAATTGTGTCGCTAAAAGCGAATGCCCGCCCAATTCGAAAAAATTATCGTGAATCCCGACTCGTGATACACCAAGGACCTCCTCCCAAATCCGGGCGAGCAATTCCTCAATCGGATTGCGCGGCGCACTGTACGCGTTGCCTGTTTGCACTTCGCCATCTGGAAGCGGCAAGGCTTTGCGATCAATTTTCCCGCTCGAGGTCAGAGGGAACTCTTCCATTTGAATGAAATGAGACGGAACCATGTAATCCGGCAGCGTTTGGCGAAGCAGTGTACGTAATGAGGCAACCGTCCACATCTGATCGGCGATAATATAGGCGCATAGATACGCTTGATGGTTATGATCTGTTTGTGCCACTACCACTGCATCGCGAATCGATTCTTCTTCGATCAACCGGCTACGAATTTCGTTTAACTCGATCCGGAAGCCACGAATTTTTACTTGATGGTCAATTCGTCCGAGGTATTCAATATTTCCATCCTTGCGATAACGAGCCAGGTCGCCTGTCCGGTACATGCGTTTGCCCGCTTCAAACGGATGAGGAACAAACTTTTCGTTCGTCATTTCTTCATTATTTAAATATCCCCTCGCCAAGCCAGCTCCGGCAATGCATAATTCACCAGGAACCCCGATTGGCTGTAACTGCCCATGTTGATTGACGATATGCATTTGGTAGTTGGCCAAAGGCTTTCCAATAGGCACAGGATTTTCTATCAAGTCTGCAGTGAGTGAGTAGCAGGAAGCATAAATGGTAGCTTCTGTCGGACCATAGATGTTCTCCACTTTCACTTCTGGCAATACTTGATATACTCTTGACGCAAGATCATTCGGCATGGCTTCCCCGGCAGCCATGATGTATCGCAGTCGGTTTGCCTCTTTTCGCCCCTCGAGATACTCGACAAAAAGAATGAGCATAGATGGAACAAAATTGACGTGAGTTACGTCATAATTAACGATGGATTCCCAAATTTTGTAAGGTTCTTTCTCTGCGCCAGGTTCGAGAATCACCAGTCTGCCGTTACCGAGAATCCAACCGAAGATTTCTGCGACGGATACGTCGAAGGTATAAGTCGTTTTTAACAAATACGCATCTTTTTCTTGAAGCGGATATTGCTCTTGCAGTGCGAAGATTTGGTTCAATAGACTCGCATGCTCGATCATGACGCCTTTCGGTTTGCCTGTTGAACCCGATGTATAGATGACGTATGCAAGATTACTCGCTTTGGCTACATTTGCAAGATTACCCGGTGCTCCCTGATAAAGCTCACCCGCCTCCAGATCAAAGATCCGATCAGCGAAATCAATTGTCTCTAAAAAACGTTTTTTTGTAAGAAGTAGCACACTGCCGCTGTCCTGTAAAATGTATTCAATGCGGTCCTTCGGATGAGCCGGGTCAATTGGTAAATATGCGCCGCCTGCTTTAAAAATCGCAAGAATAGCAATGATCATCTCCGCCGAACGTTCTGTGAGCAAGCTCACAATGCTTTCCGGCCCGACCCCTTTTGCACGTAAAAATGTAGCAAGTTGATTTGCTTTTTCGTTTAGCTCACGGTACGTAAGCTTTTGCTCTCCCATGACCAGTGCAATGTGGTGTGGTTGTTTCTCTGCGCGCTCTTCAAAAATCTGGTGAATCAGATAATCAACAGGATAATGGCGATATGTATCATTAAAAGTATGGAGCTGAAGGTGCTTCTCTTCGGAATTGATTATTTCTAGATTTTTTAGAAGGATATCTGGTGTATTTGTCACTTGCGTCATGATAGTAATGAGTTGTTGATTGAGGTGTTGGAGTTGATCCTCCGTAAATACGGATGCATTGTATAAATACGTAACTGTGAGGGTATCGTCTGCGGTGACCATTATGTTTAGGTCGTAGTTGGTTTGTTCAAAGGCATGCAGCTTTGTGAGAGTGAATTCTTGGTTATATTGATTCAGACGGGTCAAAAGCTCTGCGCCCATCGGATAGTTTTGGAACAGAATAATATGATCGATCAGTTGTTGATTTTTTTGAATGTCCGCGAGAGAAAGATAATGATATTTTTCCAGCGAGCTTGACTCTTCTTGTACTTGTTTCACCAGATCAGAAAACGTTTGATTGTCTCTCATTTGAACACGGATCGGTACGGTATTGATGAAAAGTCCAACCATCTGCTCGACGTTCGGGATATCGATTGGACGGCCAGAGACAACCGATCCGAATACAACATCATCGATATTGCTTTGGCGCTGCAACATGAGACCCCAAATTGTACGAAAGAGGTTGTTTACCGTTACTTGCAATTGTCTTGCGATATGATTCAACTCGGTCGTCAACGACTGACCAATCGTGAAGACCAGCTCTGCTTGATTGTATTTGATCCCGGTACCCTGCTTTTGAATAAATGTGCTCGGCTCATAGTCACTTAAATACCGTGACCAGTTGTCTTTTGCTTCTTCTGCATCCTGTTCCCCTAACCAGCTTATGTACTTACTGTAGGGATAAACTTGGCCGAGATTTACTGGTTGTTCGTCTTTTACTTGTTGATAGATTTGGAAAAAGTCATGTAACACAATCGGAATGCACCAGCCGTCTAGCAAAATGTGATGGTGACTCCAGATCAGGGTATATGCGTCAGAAGAGGTTCGGATAAGAGTGAGGCGAATGAGCACATCTTTTGCCAAATCAAAGTTTTTCTGACGTTCCTTTTTAGTATAATCCTCCAAAAAGATGGCTTGCTCGTCTTCAGAGAGGTGTGTGATATCTATCACCTGAACGTTTGTCTTTCTTTCCTTGAGTACAATTTGTCGTGGCTTCTGGACCTTCTCAAGGATAAAGACAGTTCGGAGAATATCGTGTCGCGCGATCAGCGCGTTTAAGCTTTGTTCGAGAATAGCTGGATCGATGAATCCTCTAATGGTAAAGCGCAATTGTTCAAAATAGGACTCTGTTCCTTCGTCCAGGAGGGAATGAAATAACATTCCCTCTTGCATGGGAGATAACGGATATATATTGGCGATCTTTTTACTTGACACGTCTACTCTCCTCCTGAGGTACATTTACTTACAAATCGCCTATCAAGTCCATAATGTCATCGAGTTCTTCCAGAGAGAGCTTCTTGTCCACGAAATCACTCGGTGTTAACTCAGAATCTTTCTTTTCTATACAATGAAAAATAATAGCGTTCAAATGAAATTGATAGAGTCCCATGAGCTTGTCTATCGTCGTTTTGTGATACTCATGGCGATTGTAATTCAAATAGATAGCCAGCTCTCCACCGATAATCTTGGCATAGATATCGAGCGGGTGCATGCGCTCGGCATGAGGTCCTAGTACTCTACCCTCTGGTAGATCCGATAATGTGAAAAGCTCATTGTCCAGATCGGCTTCGTACTGTCCCAGATAATTGAACACAACCTCGGGTTGGCGTGTGAAATGGATGTCTCGCTTGTGCTCGGTCTCTGTGAGATGCTTTAGGATGGCATACCCGATTCCTTTATTAGGAATGGCACGCATCGTTTCTTTGACCAGCTTGATCTGCTCCCCTAATTGGCCCGATTTGGCTACAGGCAGCACGACAGGGAAAAGGGAAGTGAACCAACCTACCGTACGGGAGACATTCAAGCCCTTGACAATCTCTTCACGTCCATGTCCTTCCAAAAAGACCCTAACATCGTTTGCCCCTGTCCATTCCTGCATCGCCATTCCCAAGGCAGTCAACAAGATCTCTTGCGTTTCCGTTTGGTAGGCGTGATTTGTATGGCGCAGTAATTTTTCCGTCTCCGTTTTGGAGAAACGAACGGATGCTGTTATCGTCTCCAATTCGGTCTGATAAATGGTCTCCTGATCCTTCGGTAAGGGAGGGGACGGAATGGATTCGACTTTTTTCCAATAAGCTAGTTCATTGACAAGCTTCTTGCTATTGGCAAAGGTTTTCAGCTCTTTTGCCCATTTTTGATAAGAATGTGTTTTTTCCGGTATAGCAATTGGATTACCTGAGGCTACTTGCTGATAGGCTATTCGGAAGTCTTCCAGAAGGATTCGCCAGGACACACCGTCAACAACCAAATGGTGAATCGCAAAAAGCAGATGGTCACCTGCTCTGGTCTTGAAAAGCGCTACTTGAACCAGAGGTCCCTCTTGTAAATTCATTCTGGCTTGCAGACGGTTTGCTTCTTCTTCCACTTTGTTTCGAGCATTCAGCTCTTCTGTAAAATCAAACACTTGGAATACGAACAGATTACCATCGTCGCCCCGATTGAATTGGACAAATCCCTCATCCGATTCGGTAAAGCTCATGCGCAGGGCATCATGATGAAGGACTAGCGCATGGAGAGACTCCATCAGTAGCTCGCTATGAAAGCCCTCTCGGCTGAAAACCATCATTGCTTGATTCCAGTGCTGTCTGCTTGATGTAATCCGTTCAAAGAAGTAGTGCTGGATCGGTGTAAGTAAGACAGGCCCTGTAACCAGTCCCTGATCGATATTGATACTCTCGGAAATGATAAACGGTGCCATTTGTTCGATCGTTGGATATTTAAACAGATGATTGACTGCCATCATGAGATTCATCCGTTGCAGACGAGACGCGATCTGCAAACCCTTGATTGAATCCCCACCAAGCTCGAAAAAGCTGTCTTGAATCCCTACTCTCTCGATGCCAAGTACTTCTCCCCAAATTCCAGCAAGAATCTTTTCCATTTCAGAGCGCGGTGCTACAAATTCCACTTCGCTTCTCACACTTCCATCCGGTTCGGGCAGGGCCTTGCGATCTAGCTTGCCGTTGGAAGTAAGGGGAAACTCCTTCATAAGAACGAAGTGGGCAGGTATCATATATTCTGGCAAATCGCGGCGAAGCAAGTCGCGCAATTGACTGACTGTCCATTCCTTCGCGGAAAGCAGATAGGCGCATAAGTATGCCTGATTGTTCTGGTCCACTCGGGCCATAACCACCGCATCATCAATAGACTCTTCGTGGATCAGTTTGCTACGAATTTCATCCAACTCGATGCGGTATCCACGAATTTTTACCTGATGGTCCATCCGTCCGAGATACTCGATGTTGCCATCCTCACGATAGCGTGCCAGGTCGCCAGTGCGATAGATACGCTTTCCAGCCTCTAATGGATGGGCAACAAACTTTTCAGCGGTCAGCTCTTCGTTATTCAAATATCCTCTCGCCAAGCTTATTCCAGCAATGCATAGTTCGCCCGGAACGCCTATAGGCTGCAACTGTCCGTACTGATTGACGATGTACATTCGATAGTTGGGCAGTGGCTTTCCGATGGGGACAGGATTCTCCAGTGAGTGTTTTGCGAGCGAATAACGGGACGTATAGATGGTCGCTTCTGTTGGCCCGTAGATGTTTTCCAATTTCACCTCCGGCAGTACTTCATACACCTTTGGCACGAGATCATCCGGCATCGCTTCCCCGCAAGCAAGGATGTACCGCAATCGGTTTGATTCGTTTGTCCCCTCCAGATATTCGACGAACGGAATCAACATGGATGGCACGAAATTGATGTGGGTAACCCCGTCTTTGACTACGGCCTGCCATATTTCTTTGGGGTTCTTTTCCGCCTCTGGCTCGAGAATGACTAACCTTCCATTTCCAGGAATCCACCCGAAAATTTCGGCAACAGAGATATCAAAAATGTAGGTCGTCTTCAGCAGGATTGCATCTTCACACGTAAGCGGATATTCATCCTGCATGGCATGGAGTACATTAAGCAGTCCCCCGTGTTCAATCATCACGCCTTTTGGCTTCCCGGTTGAGCCCGATGTGTACATGACATACACGAGGTCATCCGGCATGTTAACCAATGGTAGATTGCTTGTATCTGGGGAAAAGCTACTCTCGCTATTCAAATCCATAACATTCGCTGTAAAGCTTGCTTTTTCAACGAAACGGGTCTGTGCTACCACTAGCTTGGCGCCGCTGTCTGTGAAAATGTAGGAAATTCGCTCCGTCGGACTGTTCGGATCGATTGGCAGATAGGCTCCACCTGCTTTTAACACGGCGAGAATGACCACTATCATCTCAAAGGATCGTTCCGCTATAAGCATCACCAGATCGTCTGGTTGCACCCCTTTTGCTCGGAGGGTATGTGCCAGTTGGTTTGCTCGTTCGTTCAGCTCTCGATACGTCATGCACTGTTCGCCGAGTACCAATGCGATCTTGTCCGGTGTAGCAGTCGCCCATTCTTCTAACAACTGCATGATCAATTTGCTGGAGTATGTTTTGGATGTATCGTTTACCCCTAGTAACAAATTGAGGCGTTGCTCTTGGGGCATTAGTTCAAACGTTTTAACTTGCTCCTCCAAGCCGTGAACAGCTTGCAAAAGGAGATGTTCAAACTGCGCAATCATGCGGTTGATCATGCTTTCATCAAACAACCGTGTGTTGTATTCAAAAACAATATGCAGCTCATTCTCCCGCTCCACTGCTTCGAGTGTCAGGTCGAACTTGCTAATCCTGTTATTGATATGACGCGTGTGATTTTCCAACCCTGTCTCCGATGCGCTTTGCATCATGAACATCACATCAAACAGGGGATGGCGATTCCCGTCGCGTTTTGCGCCAGAGCCTTCGAGAATTTTATCAAAGGGAACGTACTGGTTTTGCAAAGCAGATAAAAGCTCTTGCTTAACCTGTTGCAGGTTATATAAAAAGCTTTCTTCATGCTCAATCGAGAGTAGAAGTGGCAAGGTATTCACGAACATCCCAAGTATCTCTCGGGTATCCGGATGCTGTCTTCCATCTGTTACGGTACCTAGTATAACTTGCTTGCTGTCGTTATTCATTTTGGATAGCCAGACAGATACGATGGTGAGCATCAGCATATAGAGGGTTCCATCGTGTTTGGTTGCTGTGGACTTGAGCTTTCTCGTGAGTTCTTTGGTTGCGCGATACGTGATCGTAGTCCCATCAAATGTCAGTTGCGGCGGACGTTTTCGTGTAGGAAGCTGGACAACAGGAAGCTCGCCCTCAAGGAGGGTTTTCCAGTAAGCAGCTTGCTGTTTGTATTCCTCGCTTGAATACCAGTCATTTTGCCAGTGCGCAAACGACTTATAGGTACTCTGTAAAGGGAGAAGCTGCTGTCGTTCGAGTAAAGTCTGTAATTCCCGTAACAAAATCGACTTGGATAAGCCATCCATGAGGATGTGATGGGAGTCGAGCCAGAGAACCTGTTTGTCAGGAGTTTCAATGATTCCAGCCCGGAGCAATGGCGCTTTTGCCAAATCAAATGGCTTGATGTGCTCTGCTAGTAGGCTGTGTAGTACCTCTTCTGCACCCGTTTGACGGACAAAGGATAGTTCGGCGAACGTGACAATTCGTTTTACGATTTCGTCATCATGCATGTGATACGTGCTTCGTAATCCTTCGTGACGCATCACCAGCTCCTGCAAGGCCATCTGGATATGCTCCACATCTACGGAATGGGGAAAGTCAACCGTGAATGTCACGTTGTATGCAATCGACTCTACATCCTGCTGCTGAATGAAGTACATGCGTTTCTCCACCGCGGACGTCTCGTATTCCTGTTGTACGCCCAGCTCCTGCAATGGTTGTAGGTTCGTCTGCTCTTGCTCTGTGAACAAACGTTTCAATTGGCGAATCGTTGGATGCTTAAAAAGCTGGTCATATCTCAAATCGAATCCGATATTCTTGAACTGGGAAATGAGTTGCATGGCCTTGATCGAGTCCCCACCGCATTCAAGAAAATGGTCGTCGATTCCCACCTGCAAAATTCCTAGCACGCTGCTCCACACGTGAGCCAATTGTTGTTCAAGCTTATCAGTTGGCCCGACATAATATTCCCTCAGCAGCTCCTCATCTCCCTGTACATCTGGCAGCGCCCGCTTATCTACCTTTCCATTCGTGGTGAGTGGTAGAGTCTCCATGTGAACAAAGTGCGTCGGGATCATGTACTCAGGAAGATCATTTCCGAGCCATTCCCTCAGCTCGTGAAAAGGGATTTCATCAGGAGCAACATAATAGCTAACTAAGAATTTGCGGCCATCCTCCCGTTCTTTGGCGATAACGGTTGCCATTTCGACCTTTGGATGATTCATGAGGAAAGGCTCAATTTCTCCTGGCTCGATTCGATATCCGCGAATTTTTACCAAATTGTCGAGGCGGCCCAAAAACTCGATGTTCCCGTCAGGCAACCAGCGTGCTCTATCTCCCGTACGGTACATGCGCTCACCTGTCTGAGGATGAGTGATGTATTTTTCAGCAGTCAAATCTGGTCGGTTCACGTATCCTCGTCCCAACGCTTCACCGAGGATAAATACCTCGCCCGCCACCCCAATCGGCTGCAATGCCAGCTTTTCGTCCAAAATGAGGATGTAAGTATGAGCGATAGGCTTGCCAATCGGAATACTTTGGTATTGCTTGTCCACCTCAAAAGTAGTAGCAACAATCGTGCACTCTGTCGGCCCATACAAGTTGTAAAGCTTGTAAGCACCGCGCCGTTCAACCCTTTTTAGTACATCCCCGCCTGTGAGCATCACTCGAAAAGAACGATTATCCATCTGCATGAACTGTTCTGCTGCTCCTGTCGGAAAAAAGCTGATCGTAATACCTTCTTGATTACAATAATCATTCAAGGCAATCAGATCATACTTCAGTGCAGCTGGCACGATGTGTAACAAAGCGCCCGTGAGCAGATAGGGAAAAATATCTAAGGCAGATCCGTCAAATGCAAAACTGGAATAGACAAGGGCTTTGTCTTCAGAGCTCACTTCGAAGTACTGGCGATGCCATTCACAAAAGTTTACCAAGTTGCGATGCTCGATCATGACGCCTTTCGCCAAGCCTGTCGATCCCGATGTATACATGACATAGACGAGATCTGTTGATCGATTGACATGTTGTAGATTCTCTCTTCTGTCGCTGAAGCTACCAGGGTCACACACATCGATCACTTCTACTTCGCAGATGCTTTTCGCCTTCTCTATAAGCGGAGTCTGTGTCAATAAAACGGGTGCACCACTGTCGTTTAACATATAAGCAATTCGTTCATCCGGATAATCTAGATCGATTGGGAGATATGCTGCTCCAGCCTTTAGAACGGCGAGAATACTCACCAGCATATCCAGTGATCTGTCCATCATGAGCGCCACAAGATCGTCGGGCTTAATTCCTTTGGCACAAAGGTTATGGGCTAGCTGATTGGCTCGCTCATTAAGCTGTTTGTATGTCAGGGACTTGTCTTGATAGACAACTGCTAGACTGTCCGGTGACACTTCGACTTGTCGTTCAAACAACTGATGATAGGTTTTATCGCTCTGCTTCTCCACTTGTGTTCGTTCCCAACAAAAACGCTTTAAGGCCAGCAGTTCTTTTACGGTGGTCATATTCAGGTTTTTGTAGAAATCTCGGTCTTTTTTGTAGTGAATCGTTCCACCAGATGGTTGCGGAATTGGTGTGATCCGCCCACTGACGATGTTCTCCCACTCTCGGATGAACAGGTCTTCAATCACTTGATTCGCTTTGTTGTAACAATCGATCAGTGTATCTTCTTCATCAAAAGAAATCTCTTCCTGAACAAGAATATTGCCTGTATCGATGTTCTCGTCTATGAGGTGGAGCGTAACCCCTTTTGGTGTCTCATCCCAAATACTCCAGAAAACAGGGTCTCTCCCCTTGTTCCAGGGCAAGAGGGATGTATGTAGATTGAGAATGCGCCCTTTGAAATGGGAAACGATTTCCTTACCCAGAATATAGCCGTACGCGTAACTGACAACGTAATCGACTTCTTCCAAATATTCGGTTTGTTGCTCCCATTTTTTCGTGCACACGATGACTTCGTGGTTTCTTGATTCCAAGTACTGGACAATCCTGTTTTCTTTGCTCATGAATGTTGTTAGGAATAGTATTCTCAAAAAAACATCACCAGCATTTCTCATAATTTCGTTGACAAAAAGTTGACTTCGATTGAAAATCATCCTAGATGGAAGTTGTGCCACTTTTTTACTTTTTGTTACATGATTTTACATATAACTCAAAAATATGGTTTTCTGCAAGTAGTTGTATGTAAATTTTTTTATTTTTTTGTGCCCAACAATTAGAGGAAAGAACGCAAAAAGGCGCTACTCTGCTAGTTTTGAGCGATGAAAGGAGGTAAGTTTACCACTGGTAAAAACTGACATTTTCTGACAACTCCCGTTTTCAACGCTACTCTTCGGTCAACATGACATTTCACTCTGAAATGAAATTGCCTCTGTGTCTCCATTTCCAGTTGTTTCTGACGATTTTTGTATTTAATGCATCACTTTTACAGTCTTTTAATATTCCGAATTGGATAAAAAGGTTACGATATGAGTACTGCACACGCAATTGGAGTCACAGAGAAATCTTAGGAAAGGGGATTTTTTTATGGAGCCTGCAATCGTCATTAAGGATCTCAAAAAATCATTTGGAGACAAAAAAGTTCTCGATGGCATTTCCCTCTCGATTCCCAAAGGTACGATTTTTGGTCTACTTGGACCTAATGGAGCTGGAAAAACAACCTCCCTTCGAATCCTGTCCTGCCTTATTGAGCCTACGTCAGGAGAAGTCACCATTCTCGGTCACCAAATCAGCAAAAATAAAGAAGAGATTCGCAAAAAAATTGGTTGCGTAACAGAATCTCCCGGGGTGTATGACAAGCTTTCTCTGTTGGACAACCTGGAATTCTTCGCCTCCTGCTACCAAATGCCCAAAGCGAAGCGGGCTTCACGCATCGAGTATTTGCTGCGCCAGTTCGATTTGTGGGACAGAAGAAACGATCCTGCTGGCAGATTGTCAAAAGGAATGAAACAAAAACTTTCGATTGTTTGCGCGATTTTACACGATCCAGAGGTGCTTTTCTTAGACGAGGTCACAGCCAATCTCGACCCTGTCAGCACTCGGAAGCTGAAAGACCTGATTCGCGAGTGGGCTGCGTCTGGAAAGACGATCATCTTTTGCTCACATATCCTGGCAGAAATTGATGAGTTATGTCATGAGTTCGCCATCATTAAGGGTCAAGTAATTCGTTTAACGACCCCACAGAAGTTCCGCGAAGAGTGGACCACCTACAATGTGCTTCTTGACGTAGGAGCGGATACGCATAAGTCGGAACAGATTATTAAAGCCGCCGAGGAAGTGGAGACGTATAAGCGCACCGAAGACCAGTTCCACCTGAGGGTAGCCAATCCGAAGGACTCGAACCCACAGCTAATCAAAAAGCTGGTCGCAGCGGATATTACGGTCAATTACATAGCTCCCATCTCCGTGTCACTGGAGGACTCCTATCTCAGCTTGTTGAACCAAGAAAAGGAGGCGATCTAGGATGCCGGGATTTGTTATTATCCGGGAATGGAAGGAGCTTTTCGCTGCACGCTCCGTATTGATTACCAATCTTGCTGCACCATTCGTTATATTGGTTGTCGCTCTGATCACCACAGTATTTGCCCAAAACGGTAAGATGGAGTTCATCCTTAACCTGATGAAATTGACCAATCCCCTCCTTAACATGGCAGGTGAAGATGGTCATATTGCCATTGCCCGCTTCTATTTCCTCTTGTTCCTGATCGTACCGGCGATGATCCCCTTAACATTCGCCACGACGAGCATCATCATGGAAAAAATGACAGGAACATTGGAAAGCGTACTGGTCACCCCAATTTCCACCAAGGAGTTTTTGCTGGGTAAGGTCCTAGCTTACTCCTTGCCTTCCATCGCTTTGACCTGGGTGGTCCAGCTAATCTTTCTAGGGTTCATCTTTGCAACCTTTGACAATGCCAGCGAGTATTTTTCCATCGTATTTATTCTCGCGATGCTCCTGCTGGTTCCATTTATTTCGATTATCAGTGTATCCATGAGCGTCATTGTTTCCTCCAAGGTTGACAACGTCGCAGCAGCCCAACAATTTGGTGCCATACTGGTGCTGCCAATCATCGGACTTGCTGTCAGTCAGGTCATCTTCCTTTCCATGATGAGCAATCCGGTAATCTATCTGGGAATGGTTACGCTTTGTGCGGTGGTTGCCCTGATCTTGTTCCAGACAAGTATTAAAGTGTTTGATCGCGAGCATATCATCAGCAAGTGGAAATAATCGAAAGTATGAAAAATAACCACCTTATGAAATCGTTGTTGTTACACGATTCCATAAGGTGGTTTTACTATTTGGGTATTGTTTTTAGCTAATAATTGCTTTAAGGGTTTGGGTCATCGTGTGCCAGTCTTCTTCTTGCATGATCGTATCTAGAGGTCTCTTCAATTCTATGAGTACATCCTCTACATAATGCTCACGTCTCATCCCCACGAGGACGCTGTGTACCTCTGGAGTGGCGCGCATCGTTCTAATCGCTGCTTGGCTGAGGTTATCTGTTGTCATCAAATGCGGCTTCACCCTCGTCAGCTCTCTCGAGATATCCAGTGAACGCTGGTAGTCTTTGGGGGCGTAGTAGCTCTTCAAGGCTTCTGCTGTCTCCATGAGAGCTGCCTTGTAGGTATCCAGCCATTGCTGTGTCTGGTCGTCCAAGCCATCATGTTTTTTAATCGTATTACGAATATCTTCAATGACCGGCTCAAACAAGAAGTTTCTCACATTTTGCACATTTGTAGCAGAGTATAGCTTTTTCCAGTATTTGCGGAGTGTAGCACCAGATGATATTTTTTTCTTCAGCTCTTTTACATCTTCTTTCTCCATTTTCAGTAATGGCAAGACACGATAGACGATCTGATCCTCTACATCATCTACACGATTCAGACAATCCTTGATTCGACGAGTAGCTTCTTTTTCATCAATGACCGAGCTCAGATCTAGTTGGATGTTCGTCAGGCGGAAGATTTTATCCTTCGCTGTCACATCTAACGTCCGGTTGGTCATGACACCAAGTCCCTTTTCCTTGGCAAATAACAAGGCACTCTTGCCTTGCGCATGACTTTTTTCCAGTATGGCACCAGATTCGTACATGTTCATTGGAAACTGGATGACGCGAAAATGGTGATTTGGTGTAATCTTTTCTGCAATGTCCCAGAGGGTATCTAGCGCAACAAAATCAAATTCCTTGACATTGCTGCCAAACGAATTGGCACTGACACCATAGCATTGAATCCGACCTGATTCGACTTCTTTCTCCAGATGTCGAAAAGCCTTCTCCATTCGCTCTAATAATTCATCATACGCTTCCTGTTGTTTGATCTTTTTCATTTTGGCCCATAGCAAATACCACTCTGGATTGTGCAGCATGTAGCAATCAATCGTGTCCACCTGCAAGCGCTGCAGGCTACGTGTCAGCTGGTCTTGAAGGTACTCTGGGTGGATACATATCGACATTCCTTCGTGCACCGTCGTGAAGTCTTGATACGGTTTTCCTTCCGCTGTCCTCTTCGTCGTCTCCTCGGAATCTTCGCCTTGGACGATACCGGCCTTAGACACGATTACAAGCTCTTCCCGCTTTATTTTTTCTTCACTTATCAGCTGCTTCAGCACATGACCGATGACTTTCTCCGCGCTACCATTTGTATACATACTACTTGTGTCAATCAAGTTAATTCCTTCGAGCAGCGCTTTGCGGAGTGCCTGCTGGTACTGCTCATCCTGTTCATCAATCCGGTACGTTCCGAATCCAACCTGACTGATCCACACATCGAAGCTGCCAAATTGCTTATAGAAAAGATGGGGATTGGCCTGTGCTAGGCGCTGTGTCCCCTCTCGTGTTGCTTTTCCTGTCATCATCCAATCCCCCTATACCCGGCAATATAATTTTGAAGAGTTGACCCGACAATAGAAATGACTTGGTCCTGTTGAGAATGGATGAAAAAATGGTCGCCTTCCAGTATATGCGTTTGAAAAGAAGCGTTGGTATGTTCTCTCCAGGCTTCGAGATGTGTTACGGAAAAATCCGGGTCCTGCCAACCGCCAATGGCCGTCACTCCGGACTCCAGCGGTTCCCCGTCTTGATAGCGATACGTCTCGCATATCGAGAAATCGGCCCGAAGCGTAGGGAGAAGCATATTCAGAATCTCCTTGTCCTCAAAAATTTCCTTTGGCGTGCCATTCATTGTTCGAACTCCCTCCAGAAACTCTTGATCTGGGAGATGATGAATGGCTTCACCCGGATCTGGCAGATGCGGGGCATGGTATCCGGATGCAAACAAGTGTTGCGGCTTGAGGTTGTAATGTTTGCGTAAATATCTGGCCAGTTCAAAGCTAACCAGCGTTCCCATGCTATGTCCAAAAAACGCAAACGGTCGATTTAGATACGGAAGAAGCGCTTCTGCCAAATCACGAATCATTACAGACAAATCCGTGTAGCAAGGCTCTAAGAAGCGATTACTTCTGCCGGGAAGCTGCACAGGACAAACGCCAATTTGAACGGGCAGCTTTTTTTGCCAATCCCGATAAATACCTGCGTGACCACCAGCATAGTGAAAGCAAAATAATAGCACTTCTGCCTCTGCTGTCATTTTTGCAGAGAGTAGCCATCGGTTCTGGGAAACGTTCATCTTTTGCATAGGTATCCTCCTCGTTATTCCTTAGGGAACAATGCGAATTTTTGCCTGATCTTTTAATTGGGATTGTCCCTTGATCACTACCTTGTCTCCTGGTTTCACTCCGGAACCGATAAGCGTCTTCTCCGTTCCTTTCGAAGCAATCGCGATTTCCTTCTCGGCTACTCTCTCGCCATTCACAACGTAGGCTACTGATTTCCCATTTCGCTCAAGGATGGCATCTGTCGGTATGAGAATCCCTGCTTGTCCGTGGCTGGAAGAGACTTCTGCCTTCATTCCGGGAAGTAGCGTACCTTTTGGATTTGGTACTTCTATTTCCACGGGAAAAAGCTTAGATTGGTCAGCAGCCTTTAGTCCCACGTAGGTAATGCTGCCGTTGACCTTGATATTTTGAGAGGGAACCTGCAAATTTAGTTGTGTTCCTTTTTTGAAGCTAGCCAACGATTTTTCGGACACATTCACCTTCACAATCATCGGGTCAAGGTTAATGACTGTTGCAACAGGCTTTTGCGGATTGATCGTATCGCCTTCTTGGACTTGGATATCGGTGACAATGCCGTCAATTGTTGATTTGATCAGCGTGTTTTCCAACGCATTCCTGGAGATGTCCACTTCAACCTGTCCCTGTTGCACACTTGCTTGCGTGACTCGTCCATTTTTATCGGCTGTATTCACTTGCGACCTGGCATTAATTAAAGCAGTTTGCGCCTGATCCAGCTGGCTTTGATACTGGTTTTTTGCTTGCAGATACGCGTTTTCTGCATTCTCAAGCTCACCTTTGGACAAAGCTTTCTCTTCAAACAGCTTTTTCGAGCGGTTGTAATTTGCCTGCGCCAGCGTCAAGCCTTGTTCCATCGTTCGCTTGACACTCGCAAAGGTTTGCTCCGCCTGCTTCAGTTGGCTGTTTGCCAATTCGCCAGACGTCCCCATTTTGTTGGAATGCTCTAGATTCGCCTTGGCGACTGCTAATGCCGCCTCCGCTTGGCGCAGTTTCAATTGCGCTTCGGTTTGATCCAGCTTTCCGATGACTTGTCCTTTTTTTACGGTGTCCCCTTTTTTCACCAGGATTTGTGAGACGGTTCCGGTAGTTTTGCCGTAAATACTCACATCCGTGTTAGCGAATACCTCCGCCAGCAATCTGCCGGAGTCTTTAAGTTCTCCTTCTATGACTTCCTCTACTTGAACATCAACGGAATTCTCCACTTTAATGCTTTCAACCTCAGGACTGGACTGGCTTTCGTTTGATGTTCTTCCTTCTTTCGAATTGGTATTGTCTACGGATTGTGAACTGCATCCCGAGATGATGGTCAAGCCTAAAAGACATGCCACGCCTGAGCTGATTAGCTTCGTCTTCTTCATTGTTCGTAAACTCCTCCCTCTGCCTTACCCAGACTTTTTCATATCGCGTAAACTTCTCAGCACGGAAATAAACATATCCTCACTTGGCTCGATCTCCGCTTCTTTGGTATCAGGGGCAAAAAACTCTTTTTTGATCCGATACAGTAATTCATACCCGATAGGAACCACGAATAAGGTCAGGATCGTCGAAGTAACGAGTCCGCCAATGACCACAATCGCCAAGCTTTTGGTCATCAAGGCTCCTTCAGAAAAGCCGAGGTAAAGTGGCAAGAGTGCGCTGACTGTCGCAACAGCCGTCATAATAATCGGGCGTACGCGGGTAACGCCAGCTTCGACAACTGCCTCACGCATAGAAGTCCCTTCCAGTCTTCGCTGCTGAATATTGTCCACATACACGATTGCATTCGTAACAACGATTCCGACCAGCATCAAAAAGCCGATAAGTGCCGTTATATCGAGAACGGTATCCGAAACGAACAGGCCAAATAATCCGCCGATCACAGCAAGTGGCAAGGACAATAGAATCGCGAGCGGAGCTGTAGCATTGCCAAACGTGATGAGCATGACGATGTAGACGATAAAAATCGCGGCACCAATGGCTAAAAGCATATCTTTAAAGCTTTTTTCCATGTCGCTTGAGACGCCTTCAGATGACAGTGTAACTCCGGCGGGCAATTTTTCCGCTTGCAACATCGCAAACAGGAAATTACTCGCTCCTCCTTTGTTGTCACTCGTGATATCTGCTGTAATTTGTACGAATTGTTTTTCGTCCTTGCGCATGATTTGGGATTGAACTTTTTCTTGATCAATCTCAGCAAAGTCCACCAAACGTACCTGTTGCTTGCTTGGCGTTTGAATGTAAATATTGTTCAGTTCCTCTAACGATTTCGCATGGTTTTCACCGAGACCAAAGAAGAGACTATAGTCTTTGTCGTCGACTTTGATCTTGCCAATTCGGGTATCCGAGACCAGGAGGTTGACCTCTTGAGCCACCTGTACAGGGGAAACTCCCAGTTCCGAGGCTTTGTCTCTATCGACTTTGATGACAACTTCATTTTTGAAATCGTTCAGATTGTCCTTCACGTTGGTCAACAGGGGACTTACCTTCAAGTTTGATTTGACAATTTCGCTTGCCTCTTTCAAGCGAACCAGATCTGGTCCATACAGGATCACCTTGAACTTGTTGGTATCGCTGCTACCAGGTTTCGTCAAGGCCATCTCAGATCCTAGTGGAATCATCGGTTTGACGATTCCCTCAAATTTCTTGATGGTTTGGTCGAGATTCACATCTTGCCCTATTTTGATAAGCAAGAGGGCTTGGTTCGATTGGCGTATTTCCGCTTCATTTTCAGAGCCAAGATTGATTTCTATGTACTCTACTTCAGGCTGCTCCATCAATTTACTTTCGATCTGGGCAACCGTTTGATCGAGTCCATCTAGTTGTGTACCTTTTGGCATCGTTACTTGTGCGAATATGTACTTCGCTTCCGGATCAGGAAACAATCCGTATTTCATGTATGGGAGAAGCGCTAGACTTGCGACAAATAGAACGAGTGACAGAAATCCGACAGCGGGCTTGCGGTTGAGTGACCATTGAAGTAACTTCCTGTACGTGTCAGACCCTTTCCCTTGTTCATGTTCCTTGATATTGTGGTCTTTTAAGATCATCAGCTTGGCTAACAGTGGAACAATCGTCACGGCTACTAATAGTGAGGCAAACAGCGAGCATACAACCGTTAGAGCAAATGGGCGGAATACTTCTCCGATCATCCCTCCAACAAACACAATGGGTAAAAATACGGCGGTTGTCGTAAAAGTCGATGAGGTAATGGCATGTAGCATTTCGTGGGTGGCAATTTGAATCAAGTTTTCCTTGCGTTCTTTGTTCAATTGCAAATGGCGGAAAATATTCTCGATGACGACGATACTGTCATCCACAACTCGTCCTACAGCCACTGCCATCCCAAATAGTGTGATCATATTGAGAGTAATCCCCATCCAGGACATGAAGATCAGACTTACTAGGATGGATGTTGGGATAGAGACTAGGACGATGAGGGTTGCTTTTACATGACGCAAAAAGAACAAAATGACTACAGAAGCCATAATAGCTCCAAGCAAGCCTTCTTTGAGCATGCCGTTAATCGAATTCTTGATATCGACAGAAGTGTCATAAATCGTGGTAAAGGTTAAGTCCGGGTACTCTTCTTTCAAACGGGATAATTTTGCATTAATGGCATCACCGGTTTCTACCGCATTGGCGTCACGTGTTTTGTAAATATTGATGTTAATTCCATTCTTGCCGTTATAGCGGCTGATCGAATTAACGACTTCATCAAAATTGACTTCAGCGATATCGCCAAGCCTGACGTAGGTAAGCCCATTTGTGGGGTCACTTGGGAGGAAAATCTTCGTGTTTCGAATATCATCCACATTGAGGTAACGGCTTACCACGCGAATGATGCGCTCTTCCCCATCCTCGGTGATCGAACCGATAGGCAGGGCTACGTGATTGTCAAGTAAAAGCTGTTTCAGCTGCAATGGAGAGATTCCGTAGTAGTTTAGCGCATCTACCTTTGGCAGGATTTTCATTTCTTTGAATTGCCCGCCTATTGTTGATACTTTATCAACACTTTCAATACCTTCTAACTCTTTGAGCACTGTTTCTTTTACGTCGTTGTCAAAATGATCGACTCCACTCTCCTTATCCTGTCCTGTCACAAACAGATAATAGACGGGTTGATTGCTGAAGCCCT
The DNA here is from genome assembly GCF_000010165.1 of Brevibacillus brevis NBRC 100599. Lineage (NCBI taxonomy): Bacteria > Bacillati > Bacillota > Bacilli > Caryophanales > Paenibacillaceae > Brevibacillus > Brevibacillus brevis. Next base: position 3,013,723 of record NC_012491.1, on the reverse strand, counting down.
GAATCATTACTTGCGGTCTGTTTACTTTGCTGGGAAGCGCAATACTGGAGATTTTTCTTTCCAGCTCGTCCCTGACTGCTTGTACATCTGAACCAGTCTCCAAGTAGACTTGTAGCGTGGAACTATTGTTGCTTGAGTATGACTCCACTGCCTTAACGCCTGTTACATGCCCAACTTCACGTTCCAATGGCTTCGTTACATCATCGAGAACATCTTCTGGAGATGCATCTGGATAAGTAGTATTGACTAGAAGCACTGGGAAAGTGATATCCGGCATGTTCTCTACCTTGAGAGACATGGCGGCAATGATTCCACTGACTACGATAAGCAGGCTCATAATAATAATAGCTGTGGAGTTTCTGAGAGAAAAATTCGTTAGAAAGCGCAAGGCATGCCCCCCTCATTCCTAATAAATTCCATTCTCTATATTACCCCTCATTTTTTCCGTATTCAATAAATTTCCATAAAAATTAAAATTTGTTTTCTGTTTCGCTCTTTTACCAAACAGAAAGAAGACCAAAAACCATCTTCCGACGGGGTTTTTGATCTACTTTCTTGAATAATGTCTCCAAATGTAAAGAAATTGTATGTTTTCTACCCTCACAAAATCGAGTGGGAAGCGGTCTTATTTGATGAAACCATGAAGGATGATATCCCCTATCGCGTGCGCAATCATTGCATACTCCAAACCGCGCTTCCAGTAGAGGTAACCGAATAAGATTCCTGCCACCCCGTTAAGGGCAAGTGTGCGAATGAACAACAGCGGGGTAATCTCACCAAAATAAACATTTGCCGCAGGGAGATGACCAAGCCCAAATATAAGGGCCGCCCCAATGATCCCTGTCCAGTACATCCAGGGCTTAGGAGAAGAGTTACGTCCGAATAGCTTGCTACAAATCCACACGATCATGGTCATCATGAACAAGCGAACCATGACTTCTTCGTATACGCCGCCTTGAATGGATGTCAGAATCCCTGCCCAAACCGATACTTCTACGTTTTGGGCTTTTTCTGCCAAGATTGGCAGTAATGGTTGGAAAACCGCGAATTCCAGTAAGAGGAGAAGACCTGTTGCTGCAAATCCAAAGATGACTGCTTGAATGATTCCCTTTTTGTTAAAGGACTCTCCGCCCGTTTTATATAACCACTTCCGAAGGACAGGGGCATCCATCCCAACCTTAGTTGCGAAAGTCAATCCAATCCATGAAAACAGAAACGCCATGATGGTTCCCTGCAAGACAAAAATTGTCATTGCCACCGGCAGCGGGATAGGTACCATGGCTAATGCATCCCCGCCAATTGCCAGCAAATAAGGAATAGCTGCGATAAAACCGATAGCGCTCACCAACGATAATAGAAATGCTATTTTCAAGTTTTTCATTTTACTTTCCCCTTCCTGTTTTTTTGTAATAGTACCGACTGCTTCCAATCGAAATCAGAATGGTCACCAACACAATGATCAGCATGAGGATGTAATGGATGGTTGTTGGTAAGAATGAAGTGAGCATGATAAGGATTCCTCCGATGAAGAACACACGAGAACTCAATAGGTGGGTATTTTTCCAGACCTCTTCACTAGCGAGTGACCATGGCGTGCGTATCCCAATCAGATAGTTATGTCGAAACCGAGGCATGAAATTCCCTATCGTTACAAAGAGAATTCCTAAAATAAGGGTTACAAATATTCCAATATTTAACATATACCCATATCCATATGCGATGATCACGCTATGGATGACGAGAAGTACGATCATTAATGTATGCAAGATTGTATCGTGACTGCTTTGGAACTTTTTGTAATACTGTTTTTGACTGCGAACAGCCACGAAAAGAAACAGCATCACAACCGGAATAAAGGTTACACCCACAAGCTTAGGCGCAAAACCATTCGGTTCGCCATTTGGTCCCCAATGAATGACCATCTGATCTGGCATGGAGGGATAACAAATTACGCCTAACACAACACTGATGAAAAAAAACAAGATAGACAAATTGGATTTATTCATGTGATTCCCTCACTTTCTAATGAAATTGGATAAACCATTTTAATAAGTCTTGAAAAACAGTCGTATTCAGTGAGTAGTAGATGTTTTGCCCTTTTCGTTCGTCGTAAACCATTTGTGCCTGTTTCAACAAACTGAGGTGGTGGGAGATGCTGGGCTTTGTCATTTGAAAATGGTCAGCTATTTCTCCAGCCGTCATATCTTTCTCCCTCAACAGGTCAAGAATTTTTCTTCTTGTGGGATCAGAGAGTGCCTTAAATGCATAATTCATTGACATAATCAATCGATCCTACTTTCATACATCATTTTTAGATATTTAGAAATTTAGAAATTTATCTAAATATTGAATTGAGAAATGCCTTGTGCCAACTTGTAAGGCACTACTGGATCGTTTATCTGTATATCAATCCTACCATAAACACTATTTTTTTCCAACCATTACATACAATTCATCCCAACTAAGCATTCATAATGTCATCAGTCTGCCACTTCTTTGGTTGGGGCTAACTATTTGCTTACCTTGCAAATCTCAAAGTGTGTACAATGTCGAGTGACATAAGCATTTTCTGGCAAACGCAGTCAGTATCCTTGGTTATATCACTCGACAAGAATCAAAAAGCAATCTATGAGCACATCTTATCAATTACGATTGGATACGTGAATATCTAAATGTATGCCAAATTTCATTATCATCCTTAATGGTTAGATAGATTTGCCCCGCTCCATAATCCCCCATGGCTACGTACTCTTTACCAGGAGTATACTCGCCTACATAATTACCATAATAATCGCTGTCAAATGTTAATCTTCTTCCTGATATTTCAAAGGTTACGGATGACTCTGTCGCTTCTATACATTTGACATTTACTTTATCTACTGCTGGCTGTTGATAAGTTTGATCATTTTGAGTTTGCACTGAGCTCTGCTGTCTGACCACTTCTAAATCCTTTTTTAATCCACCATTCTTTTTTGTACATGCTGACATGGCATCTTGTACCTCCGCCAGATGTCGTTCTAATCTGGCAATATGTCTCAGCAATTCGTAATTGTTGTAGTGTCTACCTTCTCCCGCTGAAATTGGATAATAGCCCTCTTGTGGATACCACCCGTACATAAATTTCCTCCTCCATTGGCTTTCACACACTTTACGTTATGGATTTTCCGCCTATCTCGTTCGCCTAATTTCCCATAAATTGGTTTTGAACTGACTCCACTAAATGAAATAGCGGCCACCTAAGACCTGAACATAAAGTCTTAGATTGACCGCTGTTATTTTTGAATGAACATTCCCGTTCTGTTCCGTACTTTCCTGGAAATCTTTCCAATAATGTTTAGCCGCTACTACATCATTGGACTGTAAGAGCAAATGAAAGCTCTCTTCGCTCAGATATAAAAATGGCCCTGAAGTATAATAATCCGCCAAAAATCACAAGCTCTTACGCCAAGGCCAAGCTAGGTCGAGCAGAAAAGCGACAGAAGCTCCCGCAGTGTACCGCACAAGGTCCGCCGTCAAAAAGCCCTTTCCTAATACCAACGCCCCAAGAGTTGTTCCCCTGAAGTAATTGATCCAATCGGCCTGATACAATTGGCTGGCCTCGATCGCAAAGCAAAACGCGAGGCTGCACCACAGCGAGAAAGAAATCTTTTTGTGAGCATAACAAGTGCGAAAGCCGAAGTAGATCATGCAAGCCCATAATGCATCGCCAAAATGCTCCGCTACAAAGACAGGCAACACATCAGCGAACGCTCTGGACCCTAAGCCCAAAGCCATAACAACAAAAACGGCCACGATATAGGCGCCCCTGTCTCTCCATCGACACGCGGAGCGCTTGTTACAAGTGCTCATAGGTATCATACGGTAGTCCTTCCATTCGGCTTTGTGCATACATAATTAAAATTTCATGAAAGTAATCGTAAATCTTGTAAAGCTGTCTTTTTCACTCTCCACTTTCATCAAGGCATGATGTGCTTCGATAATGGCTTTGACTAGCGCCAATCCAATTCCAGTCGAATCCTGCTTTTTCGAACCTGTTGCTTTGTAGAATCGATCAAAAATATGCGATAATTCTTCAGGTGCGATTCCTTCTCCAAAGTCTTGTATCACCAACTCTGTATAGATCGGCGTATCTTTTACTTGAATCATGATTGTACTGCTGGGTTTGGAATGCTCGATCGCATTCTTCAGCAGGTTCAACAATGCTTCCTGCATCCATAGTTTATCGTGGGCAACGACGATTTCCTTCGGCGCATCCCAGTCAATCGCTATATGCTTATCACTGATCATGCTTGTCAAGCGATCTAGAACTTCATCGATCGTCTCCACCAAATTGGCTGGCTCTCTATCAAATGAAATAGCGTTGGCGTCAATTTTCGCTACTTTTAATAAATTTTGTATTAAGACATTCATTCTGGAGATTTGAACTTCATTATTTTGCAGGAGTTGAACTTGCTGCTGACGAGACAGTTCTGCATTCAACAACATCTCATTGTAGATGGATATCGTTGAAAGAGGCGTTTTTAATTGATGGGAGATATCTTGCAGCATTTGTGCTAAAAACTCTTTCTCTTCCAGAAGATCCTGCATGCTTTTTCGAATAATATTTTTCATGGAACGGAAGGAAGCCGCTAGTTTAGCGAGATCCCCTTCCTTATTTTCATTGATGACTACCGAGTAGTCCCCATCGATTATTTTTTTTGCTGAAGAAGTAAGTTGTCTAATTTTATGGAAGACCATCTTGTATTGCATATAGCTTGCTCCAAGCAACATTAAACCGAAACAAATCAATCCCCAATACATCCATTGATTATGGCTGGAAATATGTTTATTTAAAAGGGGAAAAAGCTCTGATTCCAAATCTTCATATAATCCATACTGTCTAAAGAGCTCTCTTCCTTTTTCCTGGTACACACTTGAATTAGATGCGTGACTTGTTAAGACTTTCATAATTTCCGCTTCATTCTCGGGATTTTGTTCAACCAATCTAGCCGTAATTTCACCCCAGGTTGCAATGGAGTCGTGTTTCAAAGCATCATATAACAGTTGATGGGCAATAAACTGGTAAATGGTAAATAGTGATAACAGAACGGCCAGTATCGTCATATACCTTTTCAATTCGGTATTCTTCATCATCTTACTCTCTACTCACATCCTTATTCCACCGATAACCTAATCCTCTTTGGGTAACGATAAACTCCGGATTTTTGGGGTCATCTTCCACTTTAGCTCTTAGACGCTTAATGTATACAGATAGCGTGTTTTCATCAAAAAAAGCATCTTCTCCTTCCGATACTTTCATCAGGAGATCATCTCTTTTTAGTGCTTTATGGGCGTTCATCATGAAAGTTAGCAGAAGCTTGTATTCAAGATTGGTTAATGGAATGCTTTCCTGATTTTTATAAGCCTTGACGAGGTTCGTATCCATTTTTATATTTTCAGATACTAAGGTGATAGAAGAAGTTTCTACTCTCCCACGTTTGCGCAATTGCACTTTCACTCTGGACATGAATTCCTTGACTCGGAATGGTTTCGTTATATAATCGTCCCCGCCAATATCCAGGCCCATTACTACATTTGCTTCTTCATCCAAGGCCGTTAAGAAGATAATAACCGATGAATCATTTAGTTTTTTGAAATGCAGACATAAATCATAGCCGTTTCCATCTGGAAGACCGACATCCAGGATCGCCAAATCAAAAGGTTGTTGATCAAACTGGTGTTTCGCTTCTTTTACACTAGAGGCTCTGACCACTTCATAGCCTTCATTTCTCAATGAGAATTCGATGGCTAGACCAAGCGCCTCATCATCTTCCACAAGCAATATTTTATGCAAGGTTGTCATCTCCTCATTTTCATTCCAGTGTTCAGCTATTGACCAAACCGAAAAGCCCGACTATAAAATAGCCAGGCCCATTTTATCATTGTTCCCTGATAACATCGATAAGATTATCTTTTTGAATTTTTCTCAGTGGTAATAGAACAGATAAAAAGCTGATGAGCAAAGCTGAAACAAACGTAATGAGACAAGCTTCGTAGGGGATCGTCCATTCGACCTTCAAGACACCGGAAGCCGCCAAATAGATAATATAAGAAAGTATACAACCGAAAAAGATCCCTTGTAAACTTCCAAAAAAACCATATATCAGCGCTTCATAGATGATCATTTTTTTCAAATCCCTTTGTGACATGCCTATAGATTTTAACGCGGCCAGTTCTTTTCGTCTGATGATGATGCTGATCGTAATCGTGTTGAGGATATTGACACTGCCAATCAAAGAAATGACGGTGATAAAACTGTATACCAGCACTTTTATGACGAGCTCCGAATCCTGCTTCACTTTATTCTCATCAATGTGATTCACAATGGAAATGGCGTGTTTTTTTCCAACAGAGTCCTCGATGTGAGCAACAGTTGCAAGAGATTGCGTCTTATCCTTCAAATCGATTTCAAAATGGAGGTCTTGTTCCTTCACTCCGGATACATTTTCAACTGACTTCAAAAGCTCCAAAATTTGCTGTCTTTCTGCTGAAGTATCCTCATGATCTTGTTTCAGATAGATGGATAGATCTGTTTTCGTAGATAAATTTTTCACATATTTGGATGCAAATGCGATATCCATCATAGACGAAAAGGTAATAAACAAGACACTGGATATAATGATGGATAGAATCGTAATGGTATAACGATTTTTATTTCTTTTGACATTTTTCAAAGCCAGGCTCATGGGAAAAGATAACGGTTTTTTCAACACGTTATTCTTATGTTTTTTAATCGCCTCTTTTTTTATGGATAATCTGCTGCTGATTGCCAACAGTGGAGATATTCTGCCCGCAAAAAAAGCCGGGTAATAACTGGACGCTAGTACGGCCGTCAGCGTAATGATCGAACTGATGAATAAAATCCACCAATCGATATGAAAGAACGAAACACCTGCACCATCTTCTAAAATGATCGAGAAAATGGATTGGAGAGCAGCGACCGCCACTATGCTACATACAAGTCCAACTGGTATGGCGATGACAGCCAGCACAGCCGCTTCTCTCATCACGATTTGTCTAATTTGCTTTCGCGTAGCACCTATGCTTCGGAGCAAGCCGAACTGCTTCATTCGCTCTACGACGCTGATTTGAAAAGCGTTGTATATCACCACAACTGTCGCGATCACAACAATACTGATGACGATAACGAGCACGGCCAAAATCGATTGATTCGATCCCGGTTTCAAAACCCTAATCATTTCCTCATTGATAACCAGATTCTCGTCTTTCGTAAGTGATTTTATCTCATCTATAACCTCTCTAAAGTCGGCTTTCTCGTTTATTTCGGCTAAGATCCTACCCTCTCCGATAGCAAAATCATGTTTATAGGTTAGGAAACGCCCCACTTTATCTTTCTGAGTGAACGCCCGATTATCCAGTAAACCAACCAGTTGATAGGTTTGACCATCCAATTCAAATGAGTCACCGATCTGGAGACCCTTTTTCATAAAAGGAAGCGTCCATGTATCGACAGCTGCTTCATGCTCATTGGCTGGTAATCTGCCATCAGCGAGACTGTAGGTTAAAAACGCCAATGCGCTATGATCAGCGAAATTCTTTTGAACAGAAACATCTCCATTTCCAACTGGAACGATTCCGCCCTGAGCCATCAAGCCATACGAAGCAATTTGGGGATTATATTTGATTTTGTTTAATAGTGCTTCATCGTAATTGGAAATACCGAGATGAAAAGAAAACCCGTTTACCTTCTTGATATTCTCGATTTGGGATAGTTGTGATCCTTTCATAAAAAGGCCGACTGTCGAAATTAACGCGACAGAGAGTATGATTCCGATCAAGGTCAAAATCGTTTGTTTCATATTCCCCTTTAAATACTTGCTGCTTAATTGTTTATAGCTGCTGATCAAAATCATTCTCCTCCAATCTTTTGGCTAATTCGCAGCAAGCCGTTGGTCTGAAATGATCGTACCGTCTTCTATCGCGATGATCCGGTCAGAAGCCGAAGCAATCGCGAGATCGTGAGTAATCAAGACAATGGTTTGATTATATTTTCTGGCAGTCAATCGTAATAAATCTATGACTTCCTTCGTATTTCGTGTATCCAGATTCCCAGTGGGCTCATCCGCCAAAATCAAATGCGGCCGATTCATTAAGGCTCTGCCGATGGAGACCCGTTGCTGTTGACCGCCCGATAATTCGGAAGGCAAGTGGTCTTTCCGTTCATGGAGACCCAGGATTTCAATAAGTTCATCCAGATACTTCATATCTATCGGTTCCTCATCCAATAACATGGGCAACGCGATATTTTCCTGGACATTCAATACCGGGATCAAATTAAAAAATTGAAAAATAAACCCGACCTTTCTTCTTCTGAATATGGAAAGCTCATCATCTGTATAATCGTAAATATTATGATCCCCAATGAGTACTTGTCCTGAAGTTGGACGATCCAACCCGCCTAAAATATGCAGCAGTGTACTTTTACCAGAGCCGGAAACACCTACAATGGAAACAAACTCTCCTTGCTGAATCGAAAGGTGAATTCCTTTTAACGCATCTACCTTGCTATTTCCTTCCCCATAACTTTTTACTACGTTTTCCATTCGTACAACTTCCATACAGTCACCCTCTCATCAACCAAACTCAATCTTGTACGTCTACGAAGTTTACTTTGTCTTCACTGTTTGCGTATACGTTCCCGATTTCTTGTAAGACTTGGTTCACCTGATCTTTCTTCTTATAATCGAAGCTTCGATTTTCAAACTGGATCAAGGAGAGCGTTGACTCTGCTTCGGTTAATTGGTTGTAAGTCTGGTCGTCAACGATAACAAGATCCGCTTGTGGTATATACCCGATCCACATCTGATGGTTCACATGCTCAACAGGTACCATCTTGCCGTTCAAATCAATTTGGCCATTCTTCATTTCATAATCACTATAAGAGTAAAGCAGATTTTGACCATTCGATAATTGTTTTATGCTGGTAACAGGGTCTGAAATAATAGATGTGCTGTTTGGCTCTTGTCTGGCTCTGAGAATCCCCTTCTTGACGAATTGCTCAGCAGTGGATCGAGTAACAACCGAATATTTGATCTCTCTAGTTTCAAATTCTTGACCCGTTTCTTTCTGCTCTTGCTCTGTCCGTTTCGTCTTTTTTATCGTTGTAACTAATTTGATTTTGTAGTCCATCGCTTGTTTGGTGTTATCTTTATACAACTCTTTGACCTTATTCGCATCTTTTTCTGTGCCGATTACGAGAACGCCATCGACCGGTTGTGATGGACCTTCTACAAATCGGTTTACACCGTATCCAATCCCTCCAAAAATGACAATAGCCAACAAGAACCCTATTACTTTTTTCATCTTAATTGCTCCCTTATAAACGATTTATGTATGGATTATAGACGAGACTTTCCTGTAATTGAATGACTCTTGTCTAACGATTTTGACCTTCTTTCTTACAATTTAGTAAGAATGGAGTTAATGACATGCTTGTTTGAAAGAAAAAGGCTGTCTCGCAGTCATTGTGCATGACTTTTGGGACAGTCCTCTCTACGTTTTCAGACTATGCTTTTTTAAAATTGAACCGATCCTCTTCCGGTTGTTAACAACGAAAAACCAATTGGATAATTGTACCTTCACCGAGCTTACTTTCTATTCTTATTTCAGCGTCATGAATGTTAGCTATCTCCTTACATAATGAAAGCCCGAGCCCGAGGCCTCCTCCATTCGCTCTCGATCTCGATTTATCGGACATAAAGAAGGGCTCAAAGACTTTGTTTATGTCGTCATCAGGAATACCAATCCCTGTATCTTTCACTTCAAGAATAATTTTTGACTCCGTATCTTTGTATGAGCGTAGCAGTATTTTATCGTTGTTCTTCGATGCTTTAATCGCATTGTCTATCAGGTTTGCAAGCAAAATTTTCATCAAATCCTTATCCATGAAAACACTCAGATGCTCCGTCGATATTTCCAGATCGATATTCTTTATGTTCAGCTTTGGAATAAAGGAATGTTTGATTTCCACAAAAAGTTCGTCAAGTTTTCCCGTTTTTAACTCAAAATCTTCTTTTCGCAAAACAATGAGCTCCATCAGCTTAAATGTCAGTTTCTCTAGCCGCTTTCCTTCTTCATAGATAAAGCTTAATGAGTTGATATACGTCTCTTCATCGTATTTATTCGTTCGTAAATAATCCGCATAGCCGATGATCGAAGTTAAAGGAGTCCGAAGTTCATGTACCAGGTTATCGATAAACCTTTGCTTGTCTTCTGAAGATCTTTTAAGCTGGTTTACTTTATCTTCTACATCAACGGCCATCAAATTGAAATTTTCCGCTAACAAACCGATTTCATCTTTCGATTTGACCATGACTCTTTCGCTGAAATTCCCGCCGGCAATTATTCTTGTTGACTGGATTAGTTTATTAATCGGTTTTACGATAAACATGCTCATGATGATGGTAACAATGACCAAAATGGCTGAGACAAGCGCATTTAACTTGATTAAAAGGCTTAATAAGTCTTCTCTATTTTCATAAACACTCGAAATATCTTTCACGTATGAAAGCTTATAGTGATTATTTTCCAAATAAATATTCTTCGCTATAAATAAGTACGTCTTTTCCCCTAGATCCCGTATGATGTAATTTACTTTATCAGATGGGATGTTTAATTCTTCTCGATTCGTAAGAGTTATCTTGTTATTTTTAAAATGACTAAAAATGACTTCGTTTTTTTCATCTATTACATCTAAATACACATCCTGTTCTCCGAGGTTGTCCAAGTACGTACGAATCATGGAATCTATGTTTGGTTTGCCAACCCCTTCTGCATCTGGAGTTGAAGATTTTTGAACTTTAAGTAGATAGAGATTTGATTCTAAAGAGTTAGCAAATCGATCCTGTTCACTTATCCCGGAACGGATCTCCATATTGAGATTGAGTTCAAAGCTGCTATTAATCAGGTAAATGGATGCCGGTACAAAAAAGATTTCGAAAATGATTAATGTACATAAAAATATCCTCTGCCAAAATTTCATTTATTCCTCCAGCCTATATCCCAATTTAAATACTGTTTTAATTTCATCTTTCCATCCCAGCTTTTTTCTTAGCTTTTGTATATGGTTGTCAATCGTCCGAGTCTCACCAACGTAGTCATATCCCCAAATTTTTTCTATGATTTTTTCCCTCGTTAATACGATGTTTTTATTTTGCACTAAAAACACCAATAATTCGAACTCCTTCAAGGTAAGCTCAATCATTTCACCGTTCTTTTTCACCTTCATTTCTTCCAAGTATACTTCTGTGTCTTTAAAATTTATGATGTTGCTTTTTTTATTGTAATGCCGTAATACATTTTCAATCCTGGCCAGCAATTCAATTCCTTCAAACGGTTTCGTCATATAGTCATCTACTCCCGCTTTTAATCCATACACCTTATCTGTGACCGAACTTTTCGCAGTTAAAAAAATGACAGGTATCCCTAAAGGTTTAATTTTTTCGAATAAAGTAAATCCATCAACTTTCGGAAGCATCACATCCAAAAGTATGAGATCAAAACGATCTCTTTCAATCACATTTAGGGCTTCCTCTCCATCAAAAACGACTGTACTCTCATAATTTGCTGTATTTAAATTCAATTTAATTAAATTTGCTACTGCGATATCATCTTCAACCACTAAAATTTTTATCATTCCGTTTTTACCTCGTTCCTTTTGTAACGGTTAGATGGAGTAAGTACCATTTCGGGCACTTACTCCATCTTATCCGTCCTACAATATCTTCATTTACTTACAACGCTCTGAAATTCTCACTGTGGTCTTTTTCTTCGGAAGGTAGAGGGAGCAGTCTGTCATAATTAATCTCATAACTAGATACGGAATAATTCTTCAGACTAATGGTCATCTCTGCATCTCTTCCATCTTCCAGGTTGCAAAGAACACGTATGGTTCCGGAACTAGCGCTCTTACTAACCTTCATCGTATTTTCCTTCACATTTTTCTGTTGTTTATCAAAAAAGTTGATAACCGCAGATTTAACTTTCGCATCATCGATTGTTGTCTCTGAGCTTCGATTTCCATCAGTGAAAGCAGTTAAAGCAACAATTTCACCTGTTTTTTCATTTATGACAATGCGATTAGAAGCGGCCATTGGCTGGTTTAAGTCTTCAGCACGAACAAACTGTACCACGATAATATCAGCCGTATCTTTTTTCGCGTTTTCTTTTAATACAGCTGCATCTTCTTTTGAAACGATATCCATAAAGAACTTAAAGTCTTCTTGGTTGTTCGTTCGATTTACATGGGCCTCACCAAACGATTTTGCGTCAAGCCCCATATAGTCTTTTAGAGCTTTCGTTGCCATTTTTACCGCTTCTTCATCGCTAATCTTTCCATTTGCTACTTTGACTACATCATTTGTAGTGGTTTGAGTTGTGCCATTTACTTCTTTGCTTGCCAACGTTACGACTTTGTTTTTCGTAGAATGAATGGCGTTATCGCTTGCAAATACTGCTGCTGTAGCACCGCCTACAATTGTTAGTGCCATTGACAAAACGAGAATATTTTTTTTGTTCATGGTAATGCCTCCTGAAATTTTTTGTTTTTGGTTCGGGTACGTAACCCTTGTTACAGTTCATAGAATATAGCGTTCATATGTTAAAAGTATCTTTCAGTTGTCTCCAAGTTGTAAATTCGTTACCGATTCAATTTCTACTATTACTATAGAAAATATAAAGCAAAGAACAGTATCCAACAACAAATACTGTTCTTTGCTTTATTTTTCAAATTATGCTTATTTAAGATCGAAACGATCTGCATTCATTACCTTCACCCATGCAGCAATGAAGTCACGCACAAACTTTTCTTTGTTATCGTCTTGCGCATAAACTTCTGCAATGGCACGCAGAACAGAGTTTGAACCGAACACGAGGTCAACAGCAGTTGCTGTACGCACGACTTCCCCCGTTTTGGAATCACGTCCTTCAAATACGCCTCCGTCTACAGGTTTCCACTGTATGCCCATGTCTAGCAAGTTAACAAAGAAGTCGTTCGTGAGTGTACCTACACGATCCGTGAATACACCGTGTTGTGTGCCACCGTGGTTGGTGCCAATAACACGCATACCGCCGACGAGTGCAGTCATTTCTGGAGCAGTAAGGTTTAGTAGCTGTGCCTTGTCTATCAGGAGATCCGCAGGACTGACGCGATATTGCTTCTTCTGATAATTCCGGAAACCATCAGCGATTGGCTCAAGCACAGCAAAGCTTTCTGCATCGGTTTGCTCTTGTGTTGCATCGCCACGTCCAGGAGCAAAAGGAACCGTTACATCAAAGCCAGCATCTTGTGCAGCTTTTTCTACTGCAGCACTACCGCCGAGCACAATCAAATCGGCCATGCTGACTTTTTTACCAAAGTCCTCTTGAATGACTCCCAGGATCGTAAGCACCTTTTCAAGTTTTTTCGGCTCATTCACTTCCCACTCCTTCTGTGGAGCAAGACGGATGCGAGCACCATTCGAGCCACCACGCATATCCGAGCCTCGGAAGGTACTAGCGGAAGCCCAAGACGTTGTTACCAGCTCGCTGACGGTAAGGCCCGAGTCTAAGATGCGTGTTTTCAGTTCTGCTACATCTGCATCTGTTAATTCATATTCTGCAGCGGGTACAGGATCTTGCCAGATAAAATCTTCTTCTGGAACTTCTGGGCCTAAATATCTTGAGCGAGGCCCCATGTCGCGGTGTGTGAGTTTGAACCATGCAGTTGCAAATGCATCTGCAAACTCTTCTGGATTCTCATAGTAACGACGAGAAATCTTTTCGTATGCTGGATCCATACGCAAGGCCATATCCGCAGTGGTCATCATCGTTGGAACACGCACAGACGCATCTTCTGCATCCGGTGCAAGATGCTCATCAGCAGGATTAACAGCAACCCATTGATGTGCACCTGCTGGGCTTTTGGTCAGCTCCCATTCATATCCGAACAAGAGTTCAAAGAAACCATTATCCCATTGTGTCGGGTTTGCAGTCCAAGCCCCTTCAATACCGCTGGTGATGGCGTCGCGACCTTTACCGGAACCGTGTGTGCTCTGCCATCCTAAGCCCATGGCTTCCAAAGGAGCAGCTTCCGGCTCTGGGCCTACTAGAGCAGCATCTCCTGCGCCGTGAGCCTTCCCAAATGTATGACCACCTGCTACGAGTGCAACGGTTTCTTCATCGTTCATTCCCATGCGTTTGAAGGTTTCGCGAATGTCACGAGCACTGGCAAGCGGATCTGGATTCCCGTTCGGACCTTCGGGGTTCACATAAATCAGACCCATTTGAACAGCAGCAAGCGGATTCTCGAGATCACGATCGCCGGTGTAACGATTATCGCCTAGCCATTCCTTTTCAGCACCCCAGTAAATATCTTCTTCTGGATGCCAAACGTCCGCGCGTCCGCCTCCAAAACCGATCGTCTTCCCGCCCATGGATTCAATAGCAGCATTACCAGCGAGAATGTACAAGTCTGCCCAAGAGATCTTGTTGCCATATTTTTGCTTGATCGGCCATAGAAGGCGTCGAGCTTTATCAAGGTTGGCATTGTCTGGCCAACTGTTAAGTGGAGCAAAACGCTGTGTGCCGGTTCCAGCACCACCACGGCCGTCTCCTGTACGATATGTACCAGCGGAGTGCCAAGCCATACGGATAAATAATGGCCCGTAATGTCCGTAGTCGGCAGGCCACCAATCTTGGCTGTTTGTCATGAGATCATAAAGATCCTGCTTGAGAGCCTGGTAGTCCAACTTCTCGAACTCTTCTGCATAATCGAATTCTTCTCCCATAGGGTTAGATTTTCTGTCATGCTGATGCAGGATGTTCAAGTTCAACTGGTTGGGCCACCAGTGTTTGTTCGACGTAGCACTAGGGTTGTGATTCGTAGTACTGCCATGCGAAAACGGACATTTTCCAGTGTTAGCGGTTGCCATAGAGTCCATTTGTCCCTCTCCTGTCATTTAAATTAAGTATTAAATAATAATACTTCTAATTAAGTTATATATCAGTTAATAAGGGAAATCAACATTTTTTTGTTTTTTCCTCTTGAGGATTAAAATATATCAACTCTTTCATTTCCGTATGGTTGATTCTAACGTATGCAAAGACCGTGTAGATTATGATCTTGTCAAGCTCCATTGTTCGCCTTCTATTCGAACTATCACAAAAAGCCCACTTTTCTCCCCGAAACGGAATGTGTGGGCTTTTTGTGCGTAACTAATTTACTTGATAGTTATTTGAAATTCGGAGCCTGGCACACCGGTAAATACCACTGTTCCGCTCTTCGGCAGAGTCACTTTATTCTTGTCGCTGACGATGGAATAGTTGAGAGGGTATTTTTTAGTTAGCAGAGTCTGGAGAAATCACTTCCCATTTTCCAAACAGTGTGAATCCTGCTGCTTTCGCCAAAGCCGTAGACGTATGGTTATCGAGTTGGCATCGGTACTGCGGCTCGTATCCCTGACTATAGGCGTATTTGGAGATGGAGCGCACCACTTTACGGGCGTGACCTTTTCCTCTAAAGGACGTCAGCGTAAGTACGCCAAGATCTGCGATTTGCGCATCCTCTTCCCATGGATACATACTGGCAACGCTGACCAGGCGATTTTGCTCAAAAGAACCAAACACTGCCCAGTGATCCAATTCCACATAAGCGTCATCCAAGTCTTGTTCCGATGCGGAGGATGTAAACTCGGAGAAAACCAACTCGTCTCGCTCGGTTAACCGGCGCAGGTCACCTTCGAGGTTATCTTGCAACAATACGTTCTTATCGGCTTTTGAAAAATAAAAAAGATAGTCTGCTCCATGTAGCGTAACGCCTGCTTCATTCAATTTCTGGCGAAAGATCAACTCAGTCAAGGATTGTTGTTGGAAGAGACCTATTTTTTCAGCGAGCTCAGGTGTTAAGACCGCCATCACTCGTCCATCGGAAGTTTCCAGCACCATGACCCGGCTATCCTCGTCAAGTGCATGGTTTATGGCAACAGTAAAAGATTGATCGCTATAGAGGATCTCACCGTTCAAAAATTGTTCCCGCCAAAAGTCAGTGATTGTCTGTGAAAATACAGGCGCACTTCTTACTGGATTTGTCATTATGTTCACTTCCCTTTCAGATTCATCAAACAGTTCTTCTGCCATTATGTATGCTTAGGAAGTTTCTTTAGAAATCGCTCGATTGCATCCATATAACCCGGTATCGTAATTTGTCGCGGAGCGAAAAGACTAATGATGACTGCCTGCATATTTGAATTTGCCGTTTGCTTGCTTAACATAGAGTGATCAGCATCAGGAAAGACCGCTACGGTTAGCAGCTCAGGTTTTACGATATCACGATATACCCTCTCCGTTTCCTTTGCATCGACATGTATATCTTCTTCCCCCAGAATCAGGAGCACAGGCGAATTGAAATTCGGGAGGTCATTCGTGGCATCTGACAAGAAATTTTTGCTCACAAAAGTCCATCTGTCTTTTGACATCAAACTATTTTCGCGAGCAATTTTCACATACTCCTCATAGGATGCCTGTTTTTCCAGTAACGTGAGTACTTGCTGGTCATACGCCTCTTTGTCTTGAATTTCCGCTTCTGAGTACCCGTCTATCACCATATTTTTGTGTGTCTGATATTGCCCTTGACTTACCCAATGAATGGCGGGTGATAGAAGTAGGCTAAATGCGAGCGGTTCCTTCTTGGCGAGCTTTGGAATAACCCATCCCGCCTGGCTTGCTCCCCAAACCCCAATCTGTTTCTCATTAATCATCGGCTGCTCTTTTGCCCAAGCAATAGCCTGACGCGCTTCTTCTACGCGGTCATCTATACTCTGGTGTAACCAATTGCCCTCGGAACCGTTTATTCCTCTCTTATTAAGGGACAAGGAGGCGTAACCAAGTGAAGCTAACCGCTCCCATAGCGGCTTATAGCCATCATCATGAGTGGCATCAATAGGTCCATCACCATGTATAAACAAGACTAAGCCCAATTTGTTCGTGTAGTTTTTAGGCAGTACGAACGTACCTGTCAATTTGCCTTCAGATGTCTGGATTTCAACGACTTGCTCAACCATATCAAAGTTGTTTTGTTCCAAAATGTATAATCCCGCACCGCCAAATAGCAGGACGATCATCATGATGGAAATCATTATTTTCTTTTTCATCTACCCTTCTCCTCTTAAAAAATTTCTAAGTGAATTTCTCAACCATACACTTTAGGTCAGACCTAAGGTCAAGTAATGGAATGAGTAAGGCAGATGCAAAAAATCGTGGTATTAAGCCTTCGAAAGGGCGTCTCTTTTGCGCAGATACCCATCATTTTCTTAGTACAAGTTGAATGACATGGGCTAATCCGGTGTGCGCCTTTCCTGCCACACGTTCTTGTTCGCCGTAGAAGAAATGGACCACCTCATGACCTTTGCACCAAGCAAGAATTTCCCTTGGATCATAAAGCATGTCAAGATCCTGGGGGCCGCCTGTACCATACTTCAATTGTTCCTCCGAGAATACCTCAAGCATCATAATCCCTCTCGGCTTTATTGCCTTTTTCATTTTATTCAGAATCATGGTCTGCGCATTTTTATGAAAATGTCCATATACCATAATCGCGGCATCATATTCTTCGCTCGGCACCCCCTCTTCCAAAAGGTCCATTTTTTGGGTAATTACGTCAACGGAATGCTTCTGCGCCAGTTTTTTCGTTTTTTGCAATCCGCTCTCCGCATAGTCAATGGCTGTCACTTGAAGATTTCTTTTTGCTAAAAAAACGGCATTCCGGCCTTCACCCTCTGCGAACGCAATCACTTTTTGTCCTTGTTCTAACCGATAAGCCTGTTGTTCAATAAAAACGTTAGGTTCTTCCCCATAAAAATATTCTTCCGAATGAAAGCGCTCATTCCAAATATTCGCCATACTTACCAGCCTCCCGTCATTAAAATCCATTGTGGATTTATTATATCTACAATATCTGCAAAGACATGGATATGTCAATATCGCGTGGTATCGAGCGTATTTACAAAAGAGACTATCTTTGAACGTACCTCTTGACCTTAGGTCTGACCTACGGTGTATGGTAGAGATATTCCACCACGTCTATAGGAGTAACATTTATGAAAAGTGAAATTACCATTAGCGAACTAGCGAAGCTTATGAATGTGTCTGTTCATCAGATTCGTTATTTTGAAGAGAAAGGGGTTCTTCTACCTGCTTACTTCGATAACAATCAGTACAGGATGTACAGCATGGATCAAGTTTACCAGCTCGCCCATATTCTGTTGCTGCGCAAATTGGGAGTGCCTGTCCAGTCGATTAAAGAATGCATGACTTCCTATTCTGCTGATCAATACGGGCAACTACTCAATCATTCTTTGAGAGAAATAAATAAAGAGTTGCTTCGCCTGCAAGAGCTTCAGCAATTCATAACAAAGGTTTTGCATGAACAAATGAATTTTCAATCTCACACGAATCCCTACCAAATAAAGTGGCGCGAAACCACTTATTTAGCACGGTGGCTGGAAATGAGTTCACAAATGACGCTAAACGCCAAACTGTTGGCCGAACAGGCCGAGTCTGTCCCGAACTTGTTCGAATCGGACATTCATTTTATCGAGCATGGTTCCAGTACCATTACGTTATACACGGAAACAGAAGCGCCTGGCGATTTTTCATTGCCCAGTGGCAACTATCTGTCTACCCAAAGGCTGGTCCATGAAGAGGATGACCTTGACCAAGTGATTGAACAGTTTTACTCCTATGCCGCAGCACAGTCTCATGTTATACAAGGACCCTTGATCCTCATTGAAAGATCTTACTTATCCCTATTTAGTCAAGGTCAACTGCACTATGAACTACAAGCTTTGATCGAACCGACTACCCATTCCGAAAAGGGAGACTGATCATGACAGTACCACCAATTACGATAGAACCTATGCATTCTATGTACAATCAACAGATTGGTCAGCTTCTTGTTCACGGGTTTCGCGGGAAATTCCAAACCCTTACGAAGCTCAATGATGGCGAGCTCGTCCTCTTTTTCGAAAAGTTATTTGATCATGTTCCTGCAGACCCTGCGAGTCAACGAATGGTCGCGCTACAAGAGGGAGAAGTTATCGGGACGATATCCATCAAGTGGAAAACCGAATCTGATCGCATGCAAATTTTTCCTGCATGGAAGAACCTCGATGGTTTTGGCAAATGGAATCTCCTGAAAATGTTTATCGGGTTATCTCTCTTAGACCATAAACCACAGGCAGGTGAATGTTACATTTCAGATGTTGTTGTCCATCCGGATCATCAAGGCAAAGGAATTGGCAACCTGCTATTGCAGTGGGCGCAGGATTTCGTACAAGCGCAGCCAAGCCTAGACAAGTTAAGCTTGTACGTCGCGGGAAAAAACCCCCGGGCTGAGCAACTTTACCAGCGATTGGCGTTCCATACGCAACGAAGAGTAAGTAGCTTTTTATCACATCTTTTATTCAAAGAGAAAAAATGGAGCTACATGGTGAAGAGATTGAAATGAAACATGACAAAGGGCGAATCGTCTCTACACGACATCCGCCCTTTCACATGATGGTACTGGAAAGCATGAATTTGATTATCACTCTACTTCACAAGAAAATCTGATTAGTCGGCAGCTCTCTAATTCTTTCATTTGTACGTTGTTTATGATCTCATTCGCAGCTAAACGGCTAATGATGGGAGCTAATGTAACAGCTGAATGCATAACGGTCAGATAAAGACCCTTTATTTCGTCATGAAATCCAACAATGGGGTAACCGTCTTCAGGCATGGGTCTTACCCCTACCTTGATGCTTTCCAGCTCCAACTCTTCCCCTCCTATTAAATTGTGCCGAAGAATGTCAAACGCCCGCTTTCCTATTTCCTCCGGTCCATTTTGTTCAGACTCATCAATATAATCTTCCGCTGCTAGTAACGTATCATCGGTTAGTTGTCTCGCTTCAAACTTAGCATTTGAAACTACGGTGTGGATCAACTTTTCTTTCGATTTCATTCGGATCAGTATAGAAGGCGAAGGAGCGACAGGAACATCAAAGCCTAATGGCTTACAGAGTTCGGGTATAGCTGCGCCAGTTGCTAATACAAGAACGTCTGATTCTATAAAACCTTTGGAGGTGTTTACCCCAACAACCTTGGAAGCCTCTGTGACGATTTGCATCACTTTTGTATCAAACAGGGTGTTCGCCCCATTTTCTTCTGCTTTTTTTACGAAAAGTTTAGTAGTCAAAATTGGATCTAGTGCGCCTTCTTCGTTCGCATAATAAGCTTCCTCGGGGTATTCCTTTAGATTTGGTTCTAATTCTATGATTTGCTGCCGTTTTACTAGTTGTTTACGAGACCCCTCATTGTCTGTAGGGACTTCCCAAGTCAATGATCCATCCCATTTTATTTCTAGATCAGGTATCTCTTTTTCTAATTCATGATATTCGGCTATGGATGCATCATACAAATGTCGAAAATTTTCTAATACCCGGCCCGATGGATGAATCCAAGCGAAAGATTTCTGAGTGGCTTCACATGCAGCAGACGAATTCGTCTCTATTAGAGTGACATTCTGATTCTGCTTTGATAAGGAATAGGCCATAGCTGCACCAACAAAGCCTGCACCAACTATTACAATTTTTTGATTCTTCATCATGGGCGCTTCCTCCTGACTACATCGTAAGACTACCTCGCCATCAAGCTCTTTGCTCATACAGCTTAACGATTTCGATGATGGTGTTCACAGCGTGCATCATGTTGTCTACGGAAACATACTCGAACCGTCCGTGGTAGTTTTCCCCGCCTGTGAAAATATTCGGAGTTGGCAACCCCATGTAGGATAGCTGCGAGCCATCCGTACCACCACGAATCGGTTGAATATTTGGCACGATCCCGAGGTTTTCTAGTGCTTGCGTGGCGATGTCCACTACTTCCATGACAGGCTCAATCTTTTCCCGCATGTTGAAGTATTCGTCTTTGATTTCGAGCTCAATTCGCTTCTCTCCGTATGTTTTCTGTAACTCTTCTACGATACGAGCCAGTTCAGACTTTCTCTCCTGAAACCGATTACGATCGTGATCCCGGATCAAATAACGCAGCTGCGTTTGCTCGACGTCACCTTGAATGGAAGACAGATGGTAGAAGCCTTCGTAGCCTTCCGTCTCCTCAGTCGTTTCATTAGCCGGCAGCTTTCCATGCAGCTCCATGGCTATTTTAGCAGCGTTGACCATTTTGCCTTTGGCCGATCCGGGGTGAACGTTCGTCCCTTTGCAGGTAATGGTGGCAGACGCAGCATGAAAGCTCTCGTACTCGATCCCGCCAAGAGGACCGCCATCCATCGTATAGGCATATACGGCGTCGAAGGCGGACACATCAAATTTATCAGGGCCTCTGCCGATTTCTTCATCCGGGGTGAAGGCTACTCTTACTTTCCCGTGTTTCAGTTCTGGATGGCGAATCAGATAGTCCATGGCGGTCATGATCTCGGCAATACCGGCTTTATCATCAGCGCCAAGCAATGTGGTACCGTCTGTTGTGATTATGGTGTGGCCTTTGTAGCCAGCCAGCTCGGGAAACTCCTGCGGCGAAAGGACAATATTCAGTGCTTCATTCAAGACAATGTCTTGTCCGTTATAATTTTCAATGACTTGCGGTTTCACGTCAGCGCCTGTAAAATCGGTAGCCGTATCCATATGAGCGAGAAAACCGATTGTGGGAATTTCTTTGTCTGTATTGGACGGTAGGGTTGCCATTACATAGCCATTCGAATCCATCGTAACTTCCTGCATACCTATAGCTTTCAGCTCGCCTACAAGCATTTGGGCCAGTACTAGTTGTCCTGGTGTTGAAGGGCACGTTTCACTATTTTCATCGGATTGTGTATCAACTTGTGCGTAAGAGATGAATCTATTTATGATCTCCGTTTTCATGGTCTTATCTCAACTCCAGTACAATTAGTCACACCTCTTCTAAAAAGAGGTAATCTCGTGACAAATTCTACCACGATCCCCATCGATTCTTCAATCGATTGGCCTAATGCTTTGATAGATGAGTTGCACAACGCCAGAGGAGAGCGTTTTGGTATTCACCAAACTCAAATTCAACCTCTGTTTTATATCCATAAACAACGGCTTTCCTTCTCCCAAAATAACAGGGTGAACAGATAATCGAAATTCATCTACAAGCTCTAAACTGATAAATGTTGTAATAAGACTGGCTCCACCATATAACCAGATGTCTTTTCCGGGCTTATTCTTTAGGAGATTTACTTCTTCAAGAATATTATCGTTAATGAATATTGCTTTATGATCAGTCCCTTTCTGTGTCTTGGAAAACACATATTTTTCTTTACGATGAACCAATCCCCAAATCTCTTTTTCCGTATCCGTATGTTCATTTTCCGGCGTATATTGCCCCCATAAATCATAACTTTTTCTTCCATAAAGAATCGTGTCGATTTGATGTAAGAAATGAACAAACCCCATTTCAGCGTCCATTATGCACCAATCAACTTCTCCATTTTTCCCTTCAATAAACCCATCTAACGTAACAGCTAAATCTAATATGACTCTTCGTCTCATGAGTGGTTACCCCTTTCGTTGATCTCCACCCATTTTAGACCTTTAAATATGTCATCTTATGTCTTATTCGTAGTATAAAAACAGCTCACTTCATTAGCGATAGGTACCAATGCGTGCATGCTCAAGCTATCGAAAAGGGAATCGGATGTGGGGCGTTCTCATGTCCATGCATCGGGCAACAAATATCCTTCTGCTACCAGCATTGAGTTGCCTTCCAAGTAAACGGATTCGGCAGCATAATCTGTAAGATGGCAAGAAATTTTAAGTGGTCCCCCTCGAGTAAGTAGGTTCACAGGGGTGTCTACATGTCCTAAAATACCGGCAATGATGGCTGCAGCTGTCGATCCGGAACCGCACGCGTAGGTCTCTGCTTCTACTCCGCGTTCATAGGTTCTGATGCTAAGCGTTTGCCTATCAATCCGTTCCACAAAATTAACATTGGTACCATTGGGAAACTGCTGCAGATCATTTCTGACCATCCGTCCCCATTCTCTGAGCTGGTCGTCCGCTATCGCGATAACATTTTCCACAAACCAGACCGTGTGGGGAACGCCGACAACACCATAGTGGTAGACGCCGCTTGGTCCGTCCCACTCATATGGTTGATTCAGCTTCAGCGCTTGCAATGGAACGTCCGGGAACTTGACCTTCACGCTGTTCTGATTGAGCTCTGCCTGATAGATGCCGGCCATCGTTTCGAAGCTCATCTTCGTTTCGGCTGCTCCGATGTGGTAAGCAAAGCGCGACATGCACCTTGCACCGTTGCCGCACATTTCTCCTTCACTGCCATCTGCGTTAAAATACCTCATCTTAAAATCAGCGATGTTGGAGTTCTCCAGCAGCATGAACCCATCCGCACCGATTGAAGCTCCTCGCCTGCATACATTTTGGACAAAGGCTGAAAGTGCAACCTCGTTCAACAGGCCATCGCGATTGTCTACTACAATAAAGTCGTTGCCACAGCCATTCATTTTTTTAAACGGGATCCCACGTTCAAACATTACTCTCCCCCTGATTATCCGATGTAGTGTTTTCATCCAAGCAACTGCTCCACAGGATGGACTGGGAGCAGTCACTCTGATTTAAGAAAGACATGATTGATAGAGATGACACGCGACCGATTGCCCTTCTATTTCACGCAGCTTTGGCAACTCGACTTTGCATATTTCCATGCTGGAACGACAGCGCGGATGGAATTTACATCCCTCCGGTGGCTTAGACGGAGACGGGAGTTCTCCTGACAACACAATTTGCTCTCGCGTATCATCAGGATCGGTAATGGGTTTAGCTGAAAGCAATGCTTGTGTATAGGGATGCAGCGGTCGTCCGAACAGCTTTTCTTTCTCGGCATACTCGATAATTTCACCTAAATACATGACCGCCACTTTATCGGCAATGTGCTCTACTACGCTCAAATCATGCGAAATGAAGACATACGTCAAGGAAAATTGTTCTTGCAAATCCTGTAGCAAATTAAGGATTTGCGATTGAATTGACACATCTAGTGCGGAGACGGGCTCATCTGCAATAATCAGCTTTGGCCGAAGAATCAGAGCACGGGCGATGCCAATTCGTTGTCTTTGCCCTCCGGAAAATTCATGAGGATAGCGAGATAGATGCTGCTTGCTCATACCGACAATCTCAATCGTTTCTTCCAATAGCGCTTGTCGCTGCTCCCGGGGAATACGGTGCGAAATCAGCGGCTCCATCAAGATGTGCCCGATCGTTAGTTTCGGGTTCAATGTTTCAAATGGATTTTGAAAAACCATTTGCATATTTCGCCTAACTGCACGCATTTCATTTTTGTTCATTTTACCTATTTCGTTCCCTTGGAAACGAATCTCGCCTTGGAAGGGCTCCAGCAAACGCAGAATACATTTTCCCAATGTAGACTTTCCGCAGCCTGACTCCCCGACAATCCCCAGCGTTTCTCCTTCATAGACGCTAACATCAATCCCGTTTAGAGCATGAACATCATGCGGTTGTTGAAGCCACCCTTTTTTCATGCGAAACTGCTTGCGTAGCCCTTTCACTTCCAGGATTGGAGTCGTCATCCACCTACCACCGAGCCTTCCGGTACATGCCCCTTGTCTTGGGTAAATAACCAGCATCGACAGGAAGAATACTGATCCACTGGACGAAGCTCAGGATTCTGCTCCCAACATATCGCCATCGCTCGATCGCATCGCGGGGCAAACCTGCACCCATTGGGTTTGTTTTCCGGTGTCGGCACACTACCTTTTATGCTGTGAAGCCTCTTTGCGCGTTGCCTTGGTGTCGATTGGAGCAAACCTACGGTGTACGGGTGCTTCGGATTGCGCAGCAACGACCGGACGTCCGCTGTTTCAATCGCTTGTCCCGCATACATCACCATGACGCGGTCGCACACTTCAGCGATCACCCCTAAATCATGCGTAATCATGATCACTGACATGCCGATATCCCTTCTGATTTTTTTGATCAGATTCAAGATTTGCGCTTGAATGGTCACATCCAGTGCGGTCGTCGGTTCATCAGCGATCAGTAATGACGGATTGCATGCGATCGCCATTGCAATCATCACCCGCTGCCTCATTCCTCCTGACAAACGGTGCGGGTAATCCCTGTAAATCTCTTCTGCTCGGGAGATGCCCACCACGGTAAGCAAATCCAGTACCCGTTGCTTTACCGCCGCCTTGCTTTCACCCTCATGCTCGTGCAGTACCTCACTGATTTGCCGGCCGATCGTCAACACCGGATTTAACGAATGCATCGGTTCCTGAAAAATCATCGCCATTTCCTTGCCTCTGAGACTTCGCATCTCGGCTTCACTCAGCGCAAGCACTTCTTTCCCGTTGAATCGAATGCTTCCAGTCAAAGTGGCATTATTGTCCAACAGTCGCATGAGCGAGAGCGAAGTGGCGCTCTTGCCACACCCCGACTCTCCAACGATTCCCAGCGTCTCCCCTTTTTTTACATGTAAATCAAGCTGATCAACGACCGTAATCGTTCCCGACTCCTTCGTGAACCGGGTTGTCAGCCCTGTCACTTCCAATACATTGTCCATAAACGGAGTCCCCCCTCCAATCCTCTCATTGCCCTTTTACTTTTGCGTACGAGGATCAAAAATATCACGTAAGGCATCTCCCAGCCGGTTTACTGCCAACACGACAATGGTGATGGCCAATCCTGGGTATATCGCAAGCCACCATGCATCGGACAAATAATCCTTTCCTTCATTCAACATGGTCCCCCATTCGGGAGTCGGCGGCTGCGCGCCCAAGCCGATAAAGCCCAATGCAGCCGTATCGAGAATCGCTCCCCCGACGAACAGTGTCATGTAAACGAACAATACATTCGTAATATTGGGGAGAACCTGGAAAAGAATGATCCACCAACTCGGCGTCCCGATCGATCTGCTGGCTTCCACATATCCAGACGACATGATCACGAGCGTCGCTGCCCTGATCAGACGTGCAAAGCTAGGAATCGAAGAAATGCCGATTGCGATCATCGCATTGGTTTGACTCGGTCCAAGCGCCGCGACAATGGCCAAGGCCAAAATGATCCCCGGCAAGGCGAGCAAAATATCCATGATCCGCATGAGCAGATGATCAATGAATCCTCCCACATACGCACTGATGACCCCAATCATCGTTCCTGCCACTACTGTGATGCCGACCGCCATGACAGCAACCACAAGAGTAACGCGCGTTCCGTATAAAATACGGGAAAACAAATCGCGGCCGATCGCATCCGTTCCGAGAACATGCTTGGCAGACGGGCCTTGCAAAAAGGCTTCGTAATTACTTTCAGTAGGGTCATAAGGAGCAATCCAAGGCCCGACAATTCCGATCGCAGAAATGAGTAAAAGCACCACCAAGCTTAGTTTTGCTGCTCGTTGTTTCTTCATTTTTCCCCAAAAGGCAAGCTTGGGGAAAATCGGGAATTTGGCATGCGTCACCCCATCTGCGACGGTTTTGCTCCCCTCATTCAAGTTACCGCCCCTCCTTTTCTGTAATGAGGTCGACACGCGGATCAATCAAACCATAAAGGAGATCGACCATCATATTTACCACGACGTAGACAAAGCCCATCAGCAACACAATGCCCTGAATCATCGGAAAATCACGGGCTGAAATCGCACGGATAGCTAATGTGCCGATTCCAGGCCAGTTGAACACTTGTTCGATGATAACTGCCCCGCCCAGTAGAGTTGCGATTTGCAAGCCTACCACTGTAACAACAGGAATCATGACATTGCACAAGGCGTGTCGGAATAGGATGATCGACTCCCTCAATCCCTTGGCCCGTGCCGTTCGAATGTAATCATGGGAAAGCACTTCGACCATACCTGAACGCGTCAGTCGGCTGATCATCGCGGAAGACAATACGCCCAAGGTACAAGCAGGCAAAACAAGATCCTTCCATCCCGTACCACCCGCGATTGGAAACCAGCCTAATTGAACGGAAAAGAACATGATGACGAGTAAGCCCAGCCAGAAGCTCGGTAGCGATAATCCAATCGATGCTGCCGCCATCAGCATAAAGTCCAAGAACGTATTCTTGTATTTCGCTGCGATCATTCCCATCGTTAAACCAATGACGACCGCGATGCCAATTCCAGCGAAGGCTAGCTTGACCGTTGCTGGAAACCGTTCCATTATTTCCACGATGACAGGTCTTTCCGTTTGTAAGGAATTTCCGAAATCCCCTTGGATGACTTTTTCCATGTAGGTCAGGTACTGATGTGGAAGGGGCTGATTTAGCCCCATTTGTTCACGTAACTGTTCCACTTGTGCTTTTGTAGCCTTTTCCCCTAACATGATCCGTACCGGATCTCCAGGAATAAAATGAACGAGCGCAAACGAAAAGATGGAAATGCCGAGGAGGACAATCACTCCTGATAGCATCCGATTCAAAAAATACTGTTTCATGATTGGTTCACTCCTCTCTTCTAGAATGCGTATGGCTAAACTCGCTTGGGAATTTGGCGATAGGAGCCCATCATGCGAATGACCGTTTGACTCCCGTCTCGTATAAAGCGTACGGTTTGATCCGACCCTTCAACATTCGTGAGAAAAACGTCTTCATCTATAGCTTTTAAAGAGAATGAGTCCGAATGATCGATCGTTACAATCAGCGTGCCTGCATCCACGCTTACCTGAAGATGAATTCCTTCCATAGAGCCGTACTCGCCCGCATATTCAAGCAGACGATCTGGCGGGAGGTCATATTCCTTATAGGTGACATGCGTTGATTTCGCCGGACGATTCTCGAGGCAGTGAAACGTCCCATGTGCCAATGCGGGGGCTGGCGAACCGCTGAGATTGGTGAGGGCTACGGCAGCTAATCCGTTCTCGGGGATAATGCTCATGTAGGCTTGGATCCCTTTCTCGCTGCCGCTATGGCCCAGCATCACAGCACCGTAGAAATTGGGTGTAATCGCTATACCATACCCGTAATATTGGTTATGTTCACATCGGAAATAAGGGGTGGTCATCTGCTGTACACTTTCCGTGCGAAGAATTCGTTCCTTGCCAATCAAACCTTTCGTTCGAAACAGCTCGGTGTATCTCATCATGTCGGTGAGCGTTGATTTTAATCCGCCAGATGATTGAAACGGCGGTGTCTCAAATAGTGGTGTTCTATCCTCGTACCCGTGCAACTCCGCCAAAGAAAAGCAACTATGCTGCATTCCCGCTGGTTGGAGAATATGCTCCTTCACATACGTCGAATATGGCTTGCCACTTGCCCGCTCAATAATGGCTCCCAGTAGCGTATAGCAATCATTGGAATAACTGAACTCCGTACCTGGTGCGCCCAATATAGGAAATTCCAGTTGAGCCATATAGGTCATCAATTCCTCATAGGTGTTCATCCCAATCTTGAGTGCTTCATCGACGCAAGATAATGGTGGCAAACCGGAGGAATGGGTTAGAAAGTTGTGAATGGTAATTGCCTCCGTTCCACTTCCCGTTTTCACATGAAACTCTGGCAAAAAGCGGGAAACAGGATCGGCAACCGTCAGTTTTCCGGCTTCCTGTAGCTGCATGATCGCAATAGCGGTAAACGATTTCGTAATTGAAGCGATTCCGAACAAAGTATCAACTGTCGCTACCTGACCTTGCTCGGCATCACGATAGCCGAAGCCTTTGGCATAAACGAGCTGTCCGTCTTTGGCCACTCCAATTGCAGCTCCAGGCACCTTCCTTTCCATCATGGTTTCTCGGACAAACTCCTCATAACTCGCGATCCATTCCTGACTGTTCATGACTTGTTCTCCTTGTTTTTTGTTTCCGCGCTTACTTAACCCACACGTCCTGATACAATTTCAGTCCGGATGGATCAAGCATGAGTCCTTGAACACGGTTGTTTACCACGACAAACCGTTTTTCCGTGTAAATGGGAATCCAAAAAGCCTCCTCCACAGAGCGCTTCTGAATATCTTCGTAGATTTTTGCTCTATCGTCGCTCTTCATCGTCACCTGTCCCTTTTCCAGCAAGGAATCGATCGTTTTGTCATGGATGGCTGAACGATTCATCCCACCGATCTGACTCGAATGCATGAACGGAAACAAGATATCAGGGTCATCAGCGACGTATCCGTCAAGCGCCAAGTCAAATGTGCCAGCAGCCGTTAGCTGGTCGACTGCGCTGCCTTCCAGAGTAATGATTTTTACGTCTACTCCAATCGCTTTAAACATTCCTTGCATCAACTGGGCAGGTTGAGACCACACTTCCATACTCAACAATTCGAGATGAAGCGGTTTTCCTGCTTTCTCCCTTATCCCTTGTGCATTCAGTTTCCATCCGGCCTCTTCCAGGAGCTTCACCGCTTCCTCGGGGTTGTATTTGTATGCATAGTGGGCAATGGATGGATCGTATCCGAACAAATTGGCAGGCAGCGGACCATCTGCAACAATTCCTTCGCCTTGCAGATGCGACTGCACGATAGCCTCTTTCTTAACTGCCATTTGCAACGCTTTGCGTACGTTTTTACCTTGTAAAATCTCGTTATTCAAGTTCAGCTCGACAAACAGCCCCAAGCCGCGCTTTGTCTGCTCAAGTACGGTAAAACGATTGTTGTTCTTGAATTTCTTTGCGTCTTTTGCAGGCAGATCAGCGATGTCGACGGTTCCACTTTCCAAAGCAGCGACAGCCGTTTGCGGATTTCGAATCAATTTCAGAACTAATTTGTCCGGCCTCACTGGCCCTTGATTTTGAAAGGAGGGCGGTGCCCAGCGATAGGCATCATTTTGTATCAACGTGATCGAATCTCCTGATTTCCAGCTCTCCATCTTCCATGGACCGACACCGACCGGATTCCTTCCGTATTGGTCCCCAAACTTTTGCACCGCGTCCACCGAGAGCGGCTGCATCCAGCTAGCGGAAGTGAAATAGGTGAGGAGCGTGGCAGACGGTTCATTTAACTCCAAAATCAGGGTCTGATCATCTGGTGTTTTGATTGATTGGATGATACCAAGAACCATGCCTACGCCTTTCGGAGCGATTTCCGGAGACATGGCCCGCTCAAATGTTCGCTTGTACGCCTGTGCAGTGAGCGGTGTCCCATCATGAAAGGTAACGCCTTGGCGAATGCGAAATGTCCATGTCTTCCCATCTTCCGAAATGGAGTAGGATTCCGCCAGATAGGGCTTGACCTCATTTGTTTGGGGATCTCTGTAAAGGAGAGCCCCCCCTAGATTGAGCGCGACCCCCTCCGTGCTTAACGCTGTCGATTTGTGGGCATCTAGTGTATCTGGTTCACTGCTGATCGCAACGGTGATCGTTCCGCCCTTTTTCTCGGATATATTGGCATCTTTATTTCCTTCATCCGTACCTGATTTCGTTGCAGGTACATCGCAGCCGGACACGATAGCCAGCAGTACGAAACAGGAAAGTACAATGCTCACAATCGTGGCGATTTCCCGCTTTCTTATCCCCATCAATGACACCACTCCCTTGTTTGGGAAATATCCTCGCCTCCTACGATTTGAGCCAATCAACCGTTTTTTGATCCAGCTTTTTGACGAGAGCCGTCAGCAATTTCACCGTATTTTCCACATCATCATGATGGAGAATCGAAGCGTGACTGTGAATGTAACGCGCAGGGATTGCAATGACAATGGATGGAGCCCCTTTGCCAACCATATGAGCAGCTCCTGCGTCCGTACCCGCACCTGCAAGAGCAGCATATTGATACGGGATGCCTTCCTCTTCAGCCGTATCAAATAACAGATCACGCAATTTCCGATTAGGCACGAGCGAGCCGTCGAATAGACCAATCGTAGGCCCACCACCAAGCTTGATATCAGGCAAATTAGGAGAGTCGGCGCTTCCCGGCGTGTCAAACGTTATCCCCGTCTCCAATGCAATAAATAAATCTGGCTGCACCATATACGTGCTCGTGAATGCGCCGCGACATCCCACTTCTTCTTGTGCAGTAGCGCCGCTATATACGATGTTGGGGTGATCCGTTTCTTGCAACTGTTTCATTACTTCAATGGCTGTCAGGCAACCGCCGCGATTATCGAGCGCTTTTGCCATATACATCTTGTCATTCGCCATCACCGTGAAAGGGCAGATCGGCACAATCGGATCACCTGGGCGAATACCCAGCTCCTTTGCCTGTTCTGCATCGGATGCTCCGATATCGATGTACATCCGTTCGATTTCAACCACTTTCTTTCGTTCTTCCGAAGACAGCAGATGTGGCGGTTTTGACCCGATTACGCCAACAATATCCCCTTTGCCTGTTTTAATGTTCACGCGCTGTGCCAGCATCACCTGCGACCACCAGCCACCAAGCGGCTGGAAGGCGATGAATCCATCCTTCATGACACGCGTTACCATGAACCCCACTTCATCCATATGGCCCATCATCATGATTTTCGGTCCATTGGCCAGGCCTGTTTTCCGACCGATTATGCTTCCCAGATTATCTGTGAACACTTCTTCTGTAAGCGGTTCCAAATAGGTGTGCATTAATTCTCGCACTTCCTGTTCTTGTCCGGGAACTCCGGAAGCCTCTGTCAGCTCTTTCAGTACCTTTACCCAACTATTCATCCATATCTTCCTCTCCATTTGCATGTTATCTCCAGCTATCATCAATGCGATCATAGGAACCGATGCGAAGATCTGCTTTTTCGTTCGCCAGTACATGCTTGGCTATACGCTCAGATGGGGTACGAGGCAACTCACTGCGGTATTCCCAATATCGTGGAACCTTGTAGTAAGCAAGATGCTCGGTGCAATAAGCGATCAACTCATGAGGAGACACCTCTTGGCCCTCTTTTACTACCACGTATGCCTTGATTTCTTCCCCGCGTAATTCGTCTTTCACTGGAAGGCAGGCAGTATATTGCACGGCCGGATGCATTTTCATGACTTCCTCCACCTCAGCAGCCGAAATATTTTCCCCACTCCGACGAATCATCTCCTTTTTTCTGCCGACATAATAGATGTATCCGTCTTCGTCCATTCGCACCAAATCTCCGGTGTGGAACCAGCCGCCCTGAAAAGCAGCGCAAGTCGCATCAGGATCTTTAAAATAGCCATCCATCATCCCCAAGCCCCGCAGGAGGAGCTCGCCAACCTCGCCCCTCGAAACGGGGCGGTTGTGAATATCAACAACACGGACGGTCCGGTCTTTATCCGGTTTTCCGATGCAGCCTGTTCCGAGCAATCGGTCATGATCGTGCGGTTTTACCGAAATATCTCCACCTGTCTCTGTCATGCCAAAAACCTCATACCATGGCGCGCCCCATCGCTCTTCCAATTCGCGGTGCAGATGCGGGGGAATGGCCGAACAAAGGATGGTACGAACGTTATTTTCCCTGTCTAATGGCGAGCGTGGTGCTTTGACCATTAGCGTGGGCATGATCCCCAAGCAGTAGAAAAAGGTAACGCCATATTGCCGTACTTTCTCCCAAAAGGTAGAGGGATGAAATCGATCGAGAACCACAAGCTTTGCCCCCACAGCGATCGCACCCAGCAAATTCCATTGGGGGTCCATATAATAAAAGGGCTGCGCCGTTAACAGTACATCTGAATGGGTCAAATGGGGATGCTGCTCCATCACCTTTTTTGCTATGGTGAGCCAATATTCATGTGAAAGCATACACCCCTTGGGTAAGCCTGTCGTGCCGGAAGTATATTGGATGTTGACTAAAGTTTCAGGAAAAACGGGAAGCGTTGTTGGAGTCGTAGGCGCTGTTTCACACATCGCTCTGAAATCGACAACGTTGGGATCGTCTGATTGGTCTATTGAGAGGATTGTTTTGAGGGTTTGTAAAGAAGGTCTGATCTCCTGTAGCAGGGATAAAAACTCTTGTGAAGTTACGATAACGATTGCTTCGGAGTGGTGGAGGATATACTGTGCATCGTACTCTTTGTAATTTACATTGATCGGCACGATCGTCGCGCCCAGTTTTGCCAACGCCAGCCAGGTAAGGGGGAATTCCGGCTGGTTCCTCAGCATGACGGCTACCCGATCCCCATAGCCTACGCCCAGCACTTGGAGCATGTTGGCGATCTGGTTGGAACGGTCTTCTATCTCCTGAAAGGACAGTTGTTCATTCCATTCATCAAAGACAAGCCCGATTTTTTCTCCCCATCGTTTGGCTGCCCGTGCCGTCAAAGACTTGATTTCTTGCATGTCCAAAAGGTTTCAGCCCTCCTTCTCTATACTGATCCTTTTTTTCGGAACTCTTCTGCCGCCTGCTTGGATTCGATCGTTTGCACGGTTGCCAGCGCATGCTCGATCTCCAATTCAAAAGCTGCCTCCAGATCGCATTGTGCCCCGCGATTTAGCGCAAATTTGGCTTTTGCCAGTGCTACTTGCGGGAGCTCAGCTAACCGTTTCGCCCACTTGTCAGCTTCTTCAGCTAACACTGTATGATCCACTACCTTGTTGATGAGTCCTAGATGCAGTGCTTGCGATGCCCCGAACCTTTCGCCCGAAAACAGCAATTCTTTCGCCCGGACCAGTCCGATCGTGATGGGAAGGATATGCGAGATCCCTCCGGTAACACTAAGTCCCACACTCACTTCCGGAAAGCCGAATTCGGCATCTTGAGCGGCGATGATCAAATCGCATCCGAGCGCAAACTCACACCCTGCTCCTAATGCATACCCGTGGACCGCAGCGATCACAGGAAAAGGAACACGCTGGATCTTTCGTGTTACATCCTGAATCTTCTGTAAATTAAGACGAAGCTCAGCCTCATTTTCAGGCTTTTCTTCATGACGCAAATCATGTCCTGCACAAAAAGCATTCCCGCGGCCAGCCAGTATTGCTGCCCTTACTCCTTCCCGTTCCAATTTATCGAGCGATCCATACAGCTCCTCTACCAATTGAGGAATCACCGCATTTAACCGTTCCGGACGATTCAGGTGAATCCAGCCTATCTCTTGATGGATCTCACACTCTATCACCGCCTTACGTGTTATCATTCTTTTTTACCTCCGCCTTTATTTTGGAAAACAATGCTCTCGCATTCGAACCGAGCACCTTCTCAAGCACCTCGGGCTTTATGCTTAATTCCTTCCATTCTGCAATGGCGCGTTTCAGAGGAAATACAGGCCAGTCTGTTGCA
This sequence comes from Brevibacillus brevis NBRC 100599, assembly GCF_000010165.1. NCBI lineage: Bacteria > Bacillati > Bacillota > Bacilli > Caryophanales > Paenibacillaceae > Brevibacillus > Brevibacillus brevis. The sequence goes on along the minus strand of NC_012491.1, from coordinate 2,979,543 downwards.
AAGAGGATTTGATCTTGCAAGAGGTTGTTTGCCAACCTATACATCATCTCCCACCCTGCTCCTTGCACCCCCAAATATCTTGGAGAAAGCCCGCCCAAATCCATCAGAATATTGGGGTGCTTGCGCGCTACGGCAACCATTTCAGGCACCCAGGGCCACCCTCCATGACACGCGATCAATGTTAATTCCGGAAAATCACAGGCGACTTGATCCAGCAGCAGCGGGTGTTCATTCCGGATGGGATGAATCCTTGAATAATTAATTCCCGTATGAATGGCAACTGCCAAGCCTAACTCGGCAGCCTTTGCATATACGGGATATAACTTGCGATCATCGATTGGCATCTCAAAAAATGCAGGCTGGATGTTTACTCCCAGAAAGCCCAGCTCTCTGATGCGACTCACTTGTTGGATAGCGCGCATCGGTCTGAAATGCTCCATTGAAATCGTACCGAATCCTGAGAAGAGCTCGGTGTGAGCGGATATGACTTTTGCCAATGCTTCATTCAGCGCATCCCCATCCTCGCCGAACTCGTATTCTGCATGCATAATGGCGTGGTCGACTCCTGATTCTTTCATTTCTTGCATCAAATCGTCGAGCGTTTTTGCCATAGTCGATCTTACTTGTAACACCGCATCATATTGAGCGACGTACTCATTTCGCATTTCACCTATGCGTGCCTCACGGAACTGCTGTGGCAAGCGGACACGGGCATCAAGAATGTTCATATGCAGCAGCCCCTAGCCATGGTTTCATAAAAAAACGAGCGGGTGTAGGTAGATCCAAATCGGAGACAGTCAGTTGCTGACCGTTTCGTTTTGCCTGAACGAGTGCAAGCGCCATATCGGAAAAATTCAAGCTGATTTCTTCCAATGAATTTGGGCCATCGGGCGAGTACCAATGAGCGACACCCGTGCACATTTGAAGCAAAGCCAGGACGGCAAGCTTGGTATTTTCTATCGTAAATACGCCCCTCTCCAATCCGCTCGTTAAAATACGCAGCCAGAGCAGCTCATATTCACTACGCAGCCTGACTATTTCTTCGCGGGTATTTCCTGTCAGCGCACGGAACTCGGTATCTACTACTAGCGCTGTTAGTTTGTCAATGGCATGGCTGGTAACATGAAGCTGGACAAACGCTGCCAATTGTTGTTCGGGTGCTTCAAGCTCAGCGAGCACTTCCTTTGCATTTCCGAGAAGGGTCTGTAACCCTTCTTGCATGATGGCAACGAGCAGATCCTCTTTTGTTTTCATGTAATGATAGAGGGTGGAGGAAGTTACCTCTGCTTCTAGGGCGATATCGCGTATGCTGGTTGCTTCAAAACCTTTTCTTGCGAATAGCCGTAATGCAGCTTGAAATATTTTTTCTTTCGTCAAAAAAGCGCGCTCCTTTCTACTGATGATTGCTGGAAACGAGAGCCTCTCATGTTCAGTTACTTGTCGCGGTTACATCATCTGCTTTTTTGGGTTTTGTCGATCGATCGATCGATAGGCTGCCTGTAATCACCACTTTACTAATCGCCCGATTTAATGTCAAGATTATTTTTTATTTTCTGACATTTATTTCGGCATAACAAAAATCTCCTCCGGTTTCCCATGAGGAGATGTATCCGTTAAGACATAGGAGCTTATTGCTTCAAGTATCTTCCCGTGATCGACTGCTCTGCATGAATGATCTGCGGAGGTGTGCCCTCGAAGATTACTTGACCGCCGTTGCTGCCCCCATCTGGTCCCATATCGATAATCCAATCTGCTTGGCTGATTACATCGAGGTTGTGCTCGATGACGATTACCGTATTGCCGGTATCCACGAGGCGGTTCATGATTTCCAGAAGGTGACCGATATCTGACATATGTAAGCCAGTCGTCGGCTCGTCCATCACGTAAATACTACCTTTCTTGTGTAACTCGCTGGCCAGCTTGATACGCTGACATTCCCCGCCCGAGAGCGTGCTGAGAGGTTGGCCGAGTGTAATATAGTTCAGCCCCACATCACTCATCGCCTGAAGCTTGCGCACAACTTCTTTTTGCTCAAAAAATTCCAATGCCTGCTCCACAGTCATCTCCAGCACTTCGGCAATGGACTTGCCGTTCAGCTTGTATGCGAGCACCTCTTCCTTGAACCGTCTCCCTCCACATACTTCGCACGGTAGCTTTACACTTTCAAGGAATGCAAGGTCTGTATACACAACACCAAGACCTTGGCAGTTCTCGCAAGCCCCCTTGGAGTTGAAGCTGAACAAGCCTTGGTTGACCTTGTTCGCGGAAGCAAACGCCTTGCGCACATCATCCATAATCCCTGTGTAGGTCGCAGGATTCGAGCGTGTTGACACACCTACCGCCGATTGGTCGATGACGATCGCATCCGGATGCTTGCTGAGGAATATTTCGTTAATCAGTGTACTCTTACCCGAGCCTGCAACACCCGTAACGACTGTCAGCACTCCAGTTGGTATATCTACACTCACGTTCCGCAGGTTGTGCAGTGTGGCATCCTCGATGGTCAGCTTGCCGGACGCCTTTCTGGAATCTTGCTTCAGTTGGAGCGGCCGCTTCATATGGGTGCCTGTCAGTGTCCCTGATTCCAGCAGTCCTTCAAAGCTGCCTTCATACACGATAGTCCCACCGTGGCTACCCGCGTGAGGCCCGACATCGACAATATGATCTGCCACTTTGATCACATCGGGATCATGCTCGACGACAATGACGGTATTGCCCTTATCGCGCAGCTTCTGAAGCAATTTATTTAATCGGTGTACATCACGGGGGTGCAAGCCAACGCTGGGCTCATCGAAAATGTAAGTGACATCCACCAGACTGCCGCTCAGGTGCTTCACCATCTTGACGCGCTGTGATTCGCCGCCGGACAAGGTATCCGTTTCACGATCCAGCGTCAAGTAGTCCAGTCCGATGTCGACTAGATGCTGCAACCGTTCCGTCAGCGACTTGACCATCGGTGCGGCAACCGAATCGTCAATCTCAGCAATGATGCGTATGAGCCGACCGACCTCCATGGAGGACATCTCCGCAATGTTGAGGCCATTGATTTTGCAGTTGAGTGCAGCTTGATTGAGTCTCGCACCATGACAGCTGGAACAAGGACCTTCGGAGATGAATGGCGCAACAGCTTTTTGTGTACGCTCCGACTTCGTTTTTACATCCTGCTTGATGTATTTGTTGGTGAACTTCTCAAGGACGCCCTCCACAGTAATATTCACGGCTTTCCCGGCGAATTGCATCTCTACTTTCCTCGCCTTGGCATACAATAGCTGCTCAAGCTCCTCATCCGAATAATCGCTCAGCTTCTTGTCAGGATCGAAGCCCGTCTGCACGAGCATATTCCATTCCATGCCGTCCACCTTATAGTCCGGCAGCAAGATTGCCCCTTCCTTCAACGACTTGGACATGTCCACTGCCTTGCTGAGGTCGACACCTAATTTGCGACCGATCCCGTTGCATTCTGGACACATACCTTGTGGATCGTTAAAAGAGAACATGTTCGCTTGTCCAACATTGGGCTGACCTACTCGGGAGAAGAGCAAGCGGAGAATGGGAGAAATATCAGTAATCGTGCCCATCGTGGAATGAGAACCACCGCCCAGTCGCTTCTGATCCACGATAACCGCCATGCTCAGATTCTCAATCGCGTCTGTATCCGGCTGCGGATAGCGGGGCAGGAAATTGCGCACGAACATGCTGAAGTTCTCATTCAGCAAGCGTGTGGATTCTGCGGCGATCGTATCGAAGACGATTGACGACTTACCCGATCCAGATACACCGGTGAAGATCGTAATCTTTCGCTTGGGAATACGCAAGGATACGTTTTTGAGATTGTTTTCCCTCGCACCGGCGATTACGATATACTCCTGATTAGATTCGCCCATGCCTATCATCCTTCCGATAGATTCATTTCTACTTATATTTTCATTGTACCATTCAGAAGGAGATCTTCCCTACCTATTATTCCCAATTTACAGCCGTCACTTTCACCAAACTGCCCACCATGCAATGATACTCGTGATCCGTCCCAACGTACTTATGAGTGTAATCAGGACCATCAATGATCATCTGCTACAGCAAGCTTCAATCACTTGATTTATATGGAAATCCGACTTTTTTGGTTCACATGAAAAAGCTGGCATCGTTCAGCGCCGCATGCTCACATAAAAATAATCGTAAGAGGAACCGCAGATGGCGGCTCCTCTTTTTAAATGGTTACGGCAAGACATACGGTTGTTCGAAAACAATATTCTCGACTGCCTCTATTACTTTTTCTGTCCACTCACGTTCCTGATCCACGTTCGTGAGATAAATCATTGTTTTATCTTTTTGGATGTATCGTCTTAGCCAGCTTCGATACCCCGGCCAGCTTCCGCCGTGATGCACAACTTTTCCTGTCACCTGATCTTCACACAGCCGCCAGCCATATCCATAATTTGATAGACGATTGTCGTTAAGCTGCACTGGGGAAAACGCTCTCTCTAGTGTCGCTTTTTTGACCAGCTTTTCTGTGTAGAGAGCTCTGTCCCACTTACGCAAGTCATCCAGTGTTGAACTGACCGCACCGTCTCCCTGAATGCCATCCAGATAAATGACAAAATCGTGCTCACTTGATTCATCCGGTAACACGATTGCTTCAGATTGAGGAGAATACACGTATCCATAGGCGTATTGCTGAGTTAACTCAGGAGAATATCTTCGGTTGTACACCTTCGTGTGCTGCATACCTAGTGGTTGAAAAATGTGTTGCTGCAAGAAATCGGCAAATCGTATTTCAGCTACGTGTTCTACAATAGACGCCAATAAAGCGTAGCCAGTATTACTGTACTCATACCTTTCATTGGGTTGAAACAACACGTCGGGTCGATGCTTGATCAGCTGTTCGAGTATGTCTTGATTTGTAGCAATTTGTTTTTTGTCCCAAGATTTCGAAAACAATTCCATGTAATCTGGCAAACCGGATGTGTGCACAAGTAGGTTCTCAACAGTAATATCGGCATACGGGAACCCTGGAAAGAAGCTATCCACTTTATCTGTATAGTCGAGCTTCCCTTGCTCTTGCAAGATCATGATGCCCATTGCTGTAAATGCTTTGGAAACTGATGCGAGTTCAAATACTGAATGCGGTGACAATCTCTCAGCCGTTTCCAGATTGGCGATTCCTAAGGAATTTTGATAAAAAGGTTTCCCTTCTTCCAAAATCAAGATGTTGCCGCTCCAATTGTTTTTTTCAGCAATCGTAGAAAAAAGCTCATCAAGCTGGCGGCATCTTGCATCATTTACGTTGGCTCGTTGGGTCATTTTTCGTTTCCCCCACCGTTTTTGTAAATCGTCTCCCCGCAAAAGCTATTCGAACAATCTCATTCTTTCCTACTCTGGTAAACTGTGCCGAGAAATCTGTCCCAAAAGCCCGGACTACAAAGAGATCTTCAGCAAATGGCCTCATAACGTAGTTTTCTCCCAAAAAGGAGAGCATCAGTTGACCATTTTCCAAGCGGATCGGCAATGTCCCAAAGTCACTAGAATGATAATCCCCTACGAATTGATTCATAGCTTCCTCAGTTAGGAAATCAGTCTTGCTAACCAGATGAGAGGATTCAGGAGGGCGGTTTTCCAGACTATTTAGCGCACCCAACAGAACCGCCAGAACCGGCGACAATTCTAAATTCGACAGTGCCACTCCGGCCAATCCTGTTTCAGGAAAAAAGCACATTTGAGCCGTAACCCCTTTAATACCACCACTATGTTCCACTAACGTTTTTCCATAGTAGTCAGTCGTTATGAACAAGCCATAACCGTAAGATTGACCAGGTACCAAGTTGGTCGGAAAGTAAGGGGTTATCATTCGTTGTACACTTTCTGTTGTCAGGATACGATTTCCCCCTGCTGTAAGCCCACCTTTACAGAACATGTCCGTATATCGCAACATATCCCGCACCGTTGATTTTATAAATCCTGCCGCCCGAAAAACGGGAGTGTCCCACCAATTCGGAGATGAGACCACCTCCTTGTGATCGCCGATGTCCCGCATGATATACAGCTTTGTAATATTCTCGTAGCCATTCAGCTCTTCCAGAAAAAAGCTTGTGTGCTCCATCCCGATTGGATCGATGATATGCTCCTTGACATAAGCCTCATATGACTTCCCGCTGACGCGTTCAATGATCGCTCCCAGCAAGGCAAAACCATCATTGGAATAACTGAACTCTGTACCTGGTGGCCCTAAAAGCTCTAAATCTAATGTAGAGATTACACTCATCAGGTCTTCGTACGTATCGATTGGTTCCGTAAGAACTGTCTGGTTTTGGAAAAATGGATGGTTTACCTCGTTCTCTTCCAAGCTTGGCATCACACTTGCCAAAAATGTTGGCAAGGGGGGAATTCCACTCGTATTCGTCATAAAATGATGAATCGTGATTTGCCCCACATCAAGATTTTTCAGACGGAATTCCGGCAAGTATTTGACAACAGGGTCATGTACAGATAACTTACCTGCTTCTTGTAATTGCATGACTGCCACACAGGTAAAAGATTTTGTTATCGATCCTATACCAAAAACCGTATCGATTGTAACGCCTAACTGCCGTTCCACATCACGGAAGCCAAATCCGTTACTATAGAAGATTTGACCATCTTTTGCTAATCCCATACAAACACCAGGAACCTGACCTTTTGTTATCCATTTTTGAGCATATTTTTCAAAAGAATCAACCCATTCGTTATTTTGCATGCGCTTCTCTCCTTTGTTGACCTGTTATCCGTTCTCGATCCAGCGGTGATTATATGTCGACATGACAGATGTCCCACTTTACTCCTTGTTTTCTCTTTTCGAATTATTCCGATAATTTTTTTGCGTACTGCAACTAACCACCAGGAACATACATAGCGTACGTTTTTCGCTCATTTTTCTTCCTATGTCAGCATGCCAACTCCTCTCCTTTCCTTTTGGAAATAACTTCCTATGAGGACAGTCGATTTCACCTCCTTCGCAAGCTGTCACAAAGCGTATAATTACTCTTTATCCATTTGTTGTAGCTTCCACTGTAATGCTTGGTAGAACAATTCATTTGTTTTCATATACGATTGCAGACCAGGGTACAGAATTATCCAAATTCTTCTGAAGCGTTCGAGATTTTCAGATTGGCCTGAGAGCATCCTTTCAGCAAATCGGCGAAAAAATGACTGCGAGACAGGGAGTTCGTCAACATCGGCAAACATAAAGACATATTCTTGAATATTCGCCTGCACGACCGGACTGTCTGGTGTTGCATGTTGCTCCGCTGCTTTCAACAACTGTTTATGGTTTTTAAGCATTCTTGCGCTCCACATCTCCACACTGATTTTAGGTAGATGAACTACCTCCAGGAAGGAGATAACGTCATCCTTCATCTCCCGGACAATTTGTGGATCATTAAACATTTCCTCCAACTCACCTAATGCAGCCGTTTGTGCTGCCGAAGGCTTACCTTCCAGCAATGAAGATACGTTAACCCCTAGTAAAAAAATTTTTCGCCATTCAACCGGAAATTGTTCAGGAAAAACAGACGAAAACATTTTTTCCAAGATAAACTTTTCCCGTTCTAAAGCATCTGCAGAAATGGATTCAATTAGCTCGTGCATATAGCTCAGAGAATCATTGCCATCCTCACTCTGCTTTGTATGTTCCAAAATAGACTTCATGCTGGCAAGCGTACGCATTTGGATGTCCAAAGCTTCGATTTGCCATTCTATCGCCCTATCAACAGGGATATCCCCAGCTAACATTCTTTTAATCTCATCAATTCCAAAGTTTAAATAGCGAAGGGTTAGAATCAGTTTTAACCGCCATATTTCCTCTGCCGTATACACACGATGACCTCCAGGAGTTATCTCAGCAGGTGAAAGAAGGCCAATCTCGTCATAATATCGAACAGTGGGTACAGAAGATCCTGTCATTTTCGCCACTTGTCCTATGGAGAACTTCGCTTCCATTGTTGTTAGATCGTTCTGTTGATTTTGTGTGGTGTCTAATCTGTTCCTCGCCTTTGCATGCACGTTACAACACCCCTTTAGCCAATTATAAAACCTCATGTAGCTTGAGATTCAAGTGACAATATAAAAAAGCCAGGTAGTTGTTGACTCCATGGGAGTATTACCACGCTTGATCAACACCTGATAAAATCGTGTTTTCCGTAGACATAGCATCTCTTTTCGTATATTTTGGACTATATAGTGTCTGTTCCGAACTATATACAGTTTATTTCTAGAAATCAAACGTGCATACGTGTAAGATAACGTCCGAATTCAATGGAGGGCATTTATGGAAGAGTTTCACACAAATATTGGAGAGAACATAAAGCGTATCCGGAAGGAAAGAAACTTGAGCTTGGATAAAACTTCTGAAATAACAGGGGTTAGCAAAACGATGTTAGGACAAATTGAGAGAGGTAAATCTGCTCCAACCATCACAACCCTTTGGAAAATAGCTAGTGGGTTGCGCTTATCCTTCTCTTCACTCATTAGTCAATACAAGCCGAATGTTACGATTGTAAAAAAGAAGGAAGTAAACCCCATTATTGAAAATGACGGTCAATATCGTGTGTATCCACTTGTCCCCTATAATCCTGAACAACAGTTTGAGATTTTTTCAGTAACCCTTGAACCAGGATGCGAGCATATCGCAGAACCGCATACAACTGGGGTTGAAGAATTTATTCTCGTAAACGAAGGCACGCTAGAGGTTGTTGTTAATGAACAAATTTATGTCGTTGAGCCAGAAGATACTCTCATTTTTAAAGCGGACAGGCCACACATTTATCAAAACAACGGAGATCGTATCGTAAAGTGTTCGGTAATCATTCACTACTCCAGTCAATGAAAGCAAAGAGAAACCCCACTACATGTAGGGTTTCTCTTCCGTTAGTGTTAGATCACTAGATAGATGCTATCCGTTTGCAGAGTTCCCCCATTCCCGTTTCCGCTCATGTAGCGAGCTCGCAATAATACGGTCCAGTACCTGTGTAAAGGTCATACCTGCTGCTGCTGCACTCTTTGGAAACAGACTGTTAGCGGTCATCCCCGGTAAGGTGTTCACTTCTAGTACGTAAGGCATATCCTGACACAAAGGCATATCCTGACACAAAATCATATCGACCCTTGCATAGACTTTGCACTGCAGCAGTTGGTAGCTGGCGAGGGCCGCCTCTCGCACTCGCTGCTGGATATCGGGAGGAAGCTCGATCACCTTCTCCTCCGCGCCGCCATCCTCATATTTCGCTCGGTAGTCGAACCACTCTGAATGCGCCGAACGAATGCCGATAATCGGTAGTACCTCGCCATCCAGTATCGCGCAGGTTAGCTCCGTCCCTTTCAAATAGGGCTCAATCAAGATCCCCTGATCCAAATAACTGGCTTCCTGAACAGCTGACAGCAGCTCCTTCTCATTTTGCACTAGCTGGACACCAATGCTGGATCCCCCCAAATTTGGCTTCACAATCACCGGGTAGCCCAATTGCTCCACCGCCTGTGGATCATAAACGTCCTTCCAGTAAAGACCAGCAGGCGTTTGAATACCTGCCGTCTTCAGCAGCATCTTGGACAGTTGCTTATTCATACATAGGCTGCTTGCCAGTACACCGCTTCCTGTATAGGGGATACCGAGTGTCTCCAGCGCTCCCTGCACTGTGCCATCCTCACCATATTGGCCATGCAGCGCCAACAGTGCGAAATCGATGCCTGCCTGCTGAACCTGCGTGATTAAATCTGCTCGCTGCGTAATGACAATAGGAACGGCCTCATAGCGACTGCGATCCAAATGATTGATCATCTCTTGACCAGTCTTCAGAGAAACCTCACGCTCCGAAGAAATACCACCCATAATAACGCCTATCTTCATGATGACACCTCATTTTTCTTCCAAATGGTTGTGCGGTCTGTAATCGTTACGTCTCAAGTAAGAGACGCGCCTGTTTGCCGATTATCCGAATACCCCGCTCGATATTTTCATCCGTTACTCGTGAAAAACCGAGTCGCAACGTATTCGTCCCTGTTCCTTCTTGAATAAAAAATTTGTCCCCCGGTGTAAAAATGACACCCTGTTCTGTGCAAGCTTCTAGAAGCTGGCGTGTATTTACGACTGACGGAAAGGTAAGAAACAAATGCAAGCCCCCGTCGCCAGATAGCTGCGCCTCAGGGAGATGTGCTTCACAGCAGGCTTTTGTCAGTTCATATTTGCGCTTGTATTCCATGCGTGCTTTTTTGATATATTTATCGAAATTTCCATTCAGCAAATATTGATAGAGTATCGATTGATCGATGGTTGAGGTATGAATGGTGCGTGCCCGCTTCATGCTTTCCAGATGGTCTAGCAATGCCTTGTCACCAAGCACCCAGCCCACTCGCAATCCAGGGAACAATACCTTGGAGAAGCTACCAATATAGATGACTCCGTTCCCTTGCCCTGCTGTTGCGATTAATGGCGCAACATGCGCTCCCGAGTAGCGCAGCTCCTCATTGAATCCATCCTCGATCACCGGAATCTGATAGTGCATCAGTAATTTCATAACAGCACTGCGCTTCGCCGGCGACATGACTATGCCTGTCGGATTGTGATAGGAAGGAGTCAAATAGGCCAAATCGAAGCTGTTTGTCTGCTTCTGCAATACCGCCTCAAGCTGCTCCACATCAATACCATCACTCTCCATCGGAATGCCGGTTATCTCAAATCCTTGCAGCTGCAAATTCTTGATCGCTGTATGATGAGTCGGATTTTCACAAATGGCTGCTCCACGGCGCGAAGAAGGACGAATTGCCGACAACACGATATCGAAACCTTCTGTAAACCCGCTTGTAATCAGCATATCCTTACCGCTTACATCGACGCCTTTATTCTCCATATAGCGCATCAAGTAATCGATCAGTGGCTTGTAGCCCTTGGCATAGCCGTAGTTGAGCAGAACCTGCCCTTCGATTGCCATCCGATCCATAAAGGCTCGCCTTACATCCCCCAAATCAAAAATCTGCTCATCCGGCGCGATGCTTGTGAATGAAATGGTTGCTTTTTTGCCGCGTATGCCCTGTTTCATCATGTCCAGTTCTACAGCGGATACAGCATATTCGTTCATTCGTGCCTTCCAGTCGATTTGCCATGCGGCAGAGCCTTCCGTATCACCGTTATTTGCAGCCAAATGGCACACCATAGTGCTTACATAGCTGCCTTTTCCTGGAATCGCATACGTAAATCCGTCATCCTCTAGGCCTTCGTAGGCAGCAATGACTGTATTGCGGCTCACCTTTAGCAGACTGCTCATTTCTCTTGTGGAGGGCAGCTTTTGATCTGCTTGAAGCGCACCCTTGATTATTAAGCGTTTGACGTATTCTTTCACTTGTATCGCGACTGGACGGTCACCAACAAGTCTGAAATCCTGGAACATCCTTCATCGCCCCCGTCTATAATGATGGCATGGGAGACGAGATAAAAAAAGAACCACCGTACTGGATTTTTCATCCTTCGGTGGTTCCTCTTTCGTAATCATTTTTTAGTAGGCCGCTAGTGTATCCTTTTACCAGATGCTATCCGTTTTATGGTTGTTTTGCGCCATTACAATATATTTGTCCAATTGCTGGCTTACCCCCAAAACTACGTCACTTGTAAGACCATGTTTTCCGGCCAATTCAATCATTTGCTGTCGAAGTTGTTCGATGCTTGTTTCTAGTTCCAAGTGGTGGCGACTTGCTTCTATTCCCGCGCCCCAGATCGTGCACTTGCTTTTCGGGGATGTTCCTCGGTGCACAGAGACGTCCCTTTCTAATGAACTTACAAGAGCTTTTATGTTAAGCACCTCCTATGATTTACAAAATATGACATTAATAACTATAAATGAATATGCAAGAAATCACCAACTAAGGAAAAATGGAATAGAAAAAAACATCCTATCGAAAGGATGTTTTTTTGTGTGTATCTTATCAACTATTTTCTAAAAATCTGCACCATGCTGATAATTAATGACGTGTGCTGTGTCAGACTTTTGTGGTTCGTACACGATGCCGCTGCTAAACCCAAACGTTAGAAGAAGTGCTAGGAATACATGTTTCATTCTTTTTCATCCTCTCTACTTATCATCTTTTTCGTGATTGTTGATACATCGTCCTACAACTCGTACTCGTCTATACATGTAGCTTCAGCCTTCTTCTCTCCAATTACAATGGCTTGATATTGGAGGATTTGTGATGGCGAGGCAAGATGGCGATATTTTTCAAACAACTGTACACATTGCAGAGCATCATAATGTCGATTCATCAAATCCGATAGAACGAAACAGTGCAAGGTTTCATTGATTCCACTTTCAATGCGTCCCTTTGTAAAATCATATTTTGCTTTCTGATATCGATATTGGAGGTGCTGAACCATATTCACCAACATTGTTCGTTCATGGAATCTAGCAATATCGCCAGAGAGGCGTAATAAAACCTCATCCACACAAAAATGATATTTATTTGCTGCTTCCATAATCGTAACGAGGCCCGGAAGTATTTCAACAGGCTGCTCCGCCAGATAATCGGTATATTCCTTAATAATTTTTTCATTCCCCATTAATACTTCCAGTGTGTAAAAATTCGCTCTCGCAAAGACAGTAAACCGCTCAACGATTCTAATCCCTTCATCGTCCAGAAGTTCAAACCAATGTAAATCGGCGTATGCTTGTACATATTCTTTGGATTGGGAATAAGCGCCTTGCATCTGTAGGACTAATCCTTTATACAAATAACCCATTCCGTAGTAGTAGACAAGCGGACGTTCTGTTTTTATCAACTCTGTCGTTCGATTTTTTCTGCATTTTTGCAGCTTATCTTGATAAAAAATGTTGGAAAGCCCTCGTAGCTCATCTGCGTAGGTTTCTGCTTCACTCCATTTTTGCAAAGTGAAACAAACCTTCGACAAATTTAACAAAGCATCTAATTGATCCGTTTCGGGTAATCGCTTTCGATATGGCGAAAAGCGAATAACAGCCTTCTCATTTTCATCCGCATTTGTCCCGAGAATTGCCTGAAATAATCGGTAGTGACTCATCACAAACTGGGTAGAGTAGCTATCTTTCTCGTTCTCAATTACGTACTCATAGAATGGCACCGCCTTTCCCAGTTTTCCATCCTCATATAATTGCTCTGCCACAGTAAAAAGGATGGAGATATTTTTGGGATTCTCCAATAATTGGGAGGCAACAGCTTCGATGCAATCCTTTCGCCCATTCTCAGCGCTTCGAATCAAGTAAGGTATCAATCGGGGGCGCGAAATTTTCCCTTCATATAAACATTCATCGGGATAAAGTTCATACATCCAGCCTGGCTCGTAGCCAAACACCTCAGCGAGCGCGTCTAATTGACTTATCGTAATAGCCCGAGGCGGCTTCCCGTTTAGAATCTCGCTCAATGTCCCCGGATTAATACCAGTTAAATCCCCTAGTTTGCTCAATGTATAACCGCGTGCTCTCCGATGTTGTTCGATTTCTGACCGCAGCGACTGGTGCAATGTCCCTTGCAGTCCCCCCATAATGGATCACCCTTTTAGTTTTGCTTTATTTTACAACCAAATGGTTATTTTTGGAAGATACTTAAGACATAACTTTATCATTTTACTGTTCGAAGATAAAAAAAGTAGTTAGTTTTAGACTCAATTATCAATCTTTACTGATCTGACAGCAAAAGCCCAGCATTCGTGCAAGCCGGGCTTTTGCTGTCGCGCTAACGGGAACTTTCGGGCCGTGTCACCCCAAAAACGTGACCAATCAAGCAGCCTTCGTGTTGGACAGTCTTTACTGATATTGCGCCATTAGTTTGTCTAGCATTTCTCTCATAACATGAATCAACTCGTCTGGCGCTTTTACCTTTGCATCCGTACCCAATCCAATAAAAAAATGGCCGAAAAATGGAAGGCTGCTCGTGGGGATTCGATGGCCCAGCCATCCCGTGCCGTCTTCTCGAACATGAATTTGCATTTTGTGCGCCGGCCACAGTTCGGATTCACATCTCTGCACCCCTGTTGCAGTAAGCTCAACATAAAGTTCCATAGCCGGACTCTCCTCTTCAATGTAAGAGTCCCAGTTTCCTGTATGCACTTGCGTCAAATCGACCGCTTTTCGTTCGATCAGTTCAACAGATCTAACCCGGTCACAGCGAAACAAGCGAAAATCGCGGCGGTGAAAGCAATAGGCCGGACAATACCAAAACCCGTTGCTGGCATATATTCCGATCGGCTGAACATCTCTTAACCGCTTATCCTGTTTCGATTCGTACTCTATGCGCACCACTTTTTGATCGATCGCAGCATCCAGCAACAAGCTCAAATATGGCGTGCTTGTATGTCTCATCGGCGTAACTAGATCAAATCGTTCCCGCATCCGGTCGATACGGTCCCGAATATCTTCTGACATATAAGAGTAAAATTTGCGCAACACTGAATCTGTTTCCGCCTCAAACGGAAGATTCGCGTAGTGCCTCAATGCATGGCTGGCAAAAAAGACAGCAAGCGCTTCGCCTTCCGTAAAAGCAACCGGGGGCAGCATTCTCTCGTTAAGCATCTTATATCCCCCATTCGGACCGACTTCCGAATAAAAAGGAACCCCTAATGCGCTCAACTCCTGCATATCCCGCATAATCGTCCGCGTGGAAACTCCAAATTCACTGGCAAGCTGTTTGGCGTTGAAAGATTTCTTTTTGTTGACGGCCATCATAATCTCGATCAGTCTTTTAGATTTTGCCATGAGAAACTCCTTTTTTTATTACGACAAATATTGTCACTATTCTACGTTACGATGCTAATGAAGTCCAAAACAGCAAAAATTGGACCATTTCATTTAAAAGGAGATTGATTACATGTCAATGCGCAAACGTCGTTCATTATGCTGGATGGAAAAGCTACGGAAGCGATTGAGTTTTACCAAGAAGCGTTGAACTCGAAATTACTGTTCAAAACTACGTACGGGGAAGCCAAGAATGCCGAAAGTTTGCCTGAAGAAGGAAAAAACCGTATTGCCCATGCCGTGTTGCAAACTGGAGAAAATGATATGATGGTTGCTGATCTTTTTCCAGGGCAACCTTGTGTAATCGGAAATCAGGTGAATATTTGTATAACATCGACGCAACAAAGCGAGATTGAAGAAATGTTTAATAAATTGAGCGAAAAAGGGCAAGTGTTGTTCCCGTTGCAAAAAACTGAATTTAGTCCCTGCTTCGGAATGGTGAAAGACCGTTATAACATTACGTTCCAATTCTACATGAATAATACAACAAGCAATTGGAGCTGAAAATACCAGAATCAACGCTATAAAGCTCCGAGGGGAACCCCGGAGCTTTATAACGTTCATCGTACCGCTTCTTTTAAACGTTCGCTATTCCTTTTTCCCAATCAACAATTCCACTTCCTCGATTTCCTTCGGGATCTGCGATGAGAGCACCTCGTAGCCGTCTACTGTTACCAACACATTATCTTCAATCCGAATGCCAATCGCTTCTTCCTCTATGTACAGACCTGGTTCAATCGTGATCACCATACCGGGTTGCAAAGGAGCACTGTAATCCGAGACATCATGCGTATCCAGTCCAAGGTGATGGGACACGGAATGATAGTAGTATTTGGACAGCTCACTGCTGTCTTGGATGAGACCGAGACGTAGCAGGCCATCTGTCAGGACTTGTTTCGTCACATCATTGAGTTGTGTAAGTGTGACACCAGGCTTGACTGCTTCTATGGTCTTGATTTCTGCTTCGAGCACGAGCTGATAGATCGCTTTCTGACGTTCTGTAAAGCGACCGTTCACGGGAAACGTTCGTGAAATATCAGCTGCATAGTAATTCGATACTGCACCGAGGTCGAGGAGGACCAAGTCACCATCTTCTGCACGCTGATTATTCGCTTCATAGTGCAAGATCGTAGCATTGATACCGCTACCAATGATAGGTAAATAAGGAAGCTCGCGAACACCATGCGACTTCAACGTGAAATCATAATACGCCTCTAGCTCATATTCCATGATTCCAGGACGTGCATGCGACCACATGCGACGGATTGCTTCATCCGTGATCGCAATCGCACGTCTGATCTCTCCGATCTCTGCTGGACTTTTCAACATACGCAGTTCTTTCAGCCATGGGCCCGCATCGTGAATCTGCAGGGTCCGATATTTCTTCTGCGCGTCTTCGGCAAAAGTCTCAGCAGGGGTCAGCTCGTCGCTCCACTGATAGCGATACAAGTCGAGATAGAGCGAGCACTTGCCTTCGCAGCGTCTCATAAAGGTTCCAAATGACTCCAGCCACTCGTCGAGATAGTCGAAGTGTTCGATACCAGACTGCTCTTTCGCCTCTTGATCCGATAAGACGGCCCCTGTCCATTTCGCTTCCAGTTCATTTGGGCGCTGAAGAAATAGCGTTTCGTTCACGATACCAGCGCGTTTCGTGATCATGAGAATGAGGTTGCTGCGCGCAATGCCGGTTAAATAATAGAAGTTGCGGTTCGGTGAAAACAGGTATTTATCGTCATTGCTGCGTGTCTTGACAACCCCCGAAAATAGGACAATTGCGCTGTGGTCAGGCATTTTTTCCGCGAGTTTTTGACGGCGATTGATGAACTCTATTGAATGTAAGGTTCCTGTC
Organism: Brevibacillus brevis NBRC 100599; assembly: GCF_000010165.1. NCBI lineage: Bacteria > Bacillati > Bacillota > Bacilli > Caryophanales > Paenibacillaceae > Brevibacillus > Brevibacillus brevis. The sequence continues at coordinate 2,962,917 of NC_012491.1, read as the reverse complement.
ATTGGTTTTATACCCCCTCGTTCGTGAGTTTCTTCTTATTGTAGGATACTTTCATCATTTGGGAAACGAGTTTCAATAAAGAGCAGTTGCTCTAGGCAAACTGCTCCTTGTTATCGTAGACTACGACCGCATTTTATGAAACGTTACTCTGCCACTCTTTTCGCCCAACGCAGGTCCGGTGTGCCGGTTACACTGAAGCGGATGCCTTCGATTTTTTTGCTGTTTAGGTAGTTTTCGTTATTGAAATAAACCGGGATGACTGGCATATCCTGCATCAAAATGGTTTCAGCGTCGTGCAAAAGCTTCATCCGTGCTTCCTCGTTTTGCTCGACCTTTGCTTTTTCGATCAGCTCGTCAAACTTCGGATTGGCCCAGTTGGTGAAATTGCGGGAGCTTTTCCCTGTATACAGCTCCAGCATCGCGAGCGGATCAAGGTAATCGCCGCCCCAACCCATGCGGGCAATCTGGAAGTTTTTCTGCTTGAACGTATCGATGTATGTTTTCCACTCCTGATTCTCCAGCTTCACTGGAACACCCAAATTTTGCTTGAACATTTCTTGCAGTGCTTCGGCGATCTTCTTGTGGTTTTCCGCGGTGCTGTATTTCAGTGTAATCGGCGGCAGCTCTGTCCACCCTTCTTCCTTTAAGCCTTCTGCCAGGAGCTGCTTCGCCTTGACGGGATCAAACTGATAGTAAGGCGCTACTTCTTCTCGGAAGTCCTTACCCGAAGGAGTTTTCACCCCAAATGGCGTATAGCCGTACGCTGGAAGCTGGCCTCCCTTGGTCACGTTTTTCGTCAGGATGTCCCGGTCGATCGCGTAGGAAAAGGCCTGACGAATTTTCGCATTCGTAAACGGCTTTTCCTCTACGTTAAACGTGTACGTATAAATGCTGTAGTCCGGGAATGATTTGTACTCTTCTTTTTCTTTTTCCTGTTCAATCACGTCGATCGGCAGGGAATCAATCAGATCAAGCGCTCCTGTTTTGAACATCTGGTAGTAGGTGGTCGCTTCGTTTACCATCTTGAAGTGGACGGTGTCCATCGTTACTTTTTCTTTCTCCCAATACCTCTGGCTTTTGGCGATCGTCAGTTGGCTATTGTGGTCCCAGCTCTCCACGGTGTACGGGCCATTGGTCACGATGCCTTTCGCTTCGGCCGCCCAGTTTTTGTCTGCATCCACAACTTTTTTGTTCACTGGCAGATAGGCGCGACTCATCATGATTTTCGGGAAATAGGTGATCGGATCTTTCAGTCCAACGATGAGTGTTCGGTCATCCTTTGCCTTGATCTGAACGTCATCCACGCTACCTTTGCCCGTGTTGTATGCCTCAGCGCCTTGTATGTAGTAGAGTGCGGATGGTTCATAGGCGGCAGTCTGTGGATTCAACACACGCTTCCAAGAGTATTCGTAGTCATGCGCCGTCACCGGATCGCCGTTCGACCATTTCATCTCGGGGCGCAGAGTAAACGTGTAGGTTTTGCCGTCCGGGGAGACTTCCACCTTTTCGGCTGCTCCTTCGCTGATGTCTCCATTTTGGCTGTATCGGTACAATCCTTCATACAGATGATCAATTACCCAGTACGATGTGGTATCGGAAGCGAATGCCGGGTCTAATGTGTACGGTTCGCCCCGCAGGTTAGCGGTCATGACTTGTTTGATGGCTGTCCCCGTCTGTTGATCGGAAGATGCAGCTGATTTATCGCTGCCGCACGCAGAAAGCGCAGGCACAGCGAGAGCTAACAATGCAACAAAAGTAAGCAATCCCTTTTTCATGATGATTTCCTCCTTGTTCTCCTCTGTCTACTGTACAAGATGGCAAGCGATCCAGTGTCCGTGCCTCACCTCCTTCCAATCCGGTGCTATTTCGGAGCAAACGCCTTGGGCAACCGGACATCTGGTGCGAAACGGACAACCGCTTGGCGGATGAATCGGGCTGGGTGGTTCTCCAGTCAGTACAATCTGCTCCCGTTCTTCGCGCTGTGCTGGATGGGAGACGGGCATTGCCGAGATCAAGGCTTGCGTGTAGGGATGCAGCGGCGTGGCAAACAACTCCTCGCTCGGTGCAAGCTCCATCATCTGCCCCAGGTACATCACGCCAATCCGGTCGCTGATATGCTTCACTATCGACAGGTCATGGGCGATAAACAGATAGGTGATAGACCGCTCTGCCTGAAGATCAGCTAAAAGATTGACGATTTGCGCCTGAATGGACACATCCAGTGCGGAGATGGACTCGTCTGCCACGATAAAGCTGGGCTCCACCGCAAGCGCACGAGCGATTCCGATACGCTGTCGCTGTCCGCCGCTAAATTCATGCGGAAAACGTTTGGCGTGGCTTGGGTGCAATCCTACTAGCTCCAGCAGCCGATAGATGCGCTCTTCTCGCTCTTTTCCTTTTGCCAATCCATAGGAGTCGATTCCTTCGGCGATGATGTCGCCTACCCGCAACCGCGGATTGAGTGAGGCCTGCGGATCCTGGAAGATCAGCTGCATGTGGCGGTTCGCTTCCCGTTGCTCACGTCGATCCATCCTGGCGATGTCTTTGCCTTGAAACAGGATGCGCCCTGTAGTAGCCGGGTACAGGCCTACGATCGTCCTGCCCAGCGTAGACTTGCCGCAGCCGCTTTCCCCAACGATTCCGAGCGTCTCCCCTCGCCTGATTTCAAAAGAGACGCGGTCAACAGCTCTAACCCGTTGGCCTTTGCCAATCTCAAACGATTTAGCGAGATTCTCCACTTCTACTAAGTTGTCACCCATGTGTCTCCCTCCTTGCTACCATCCACGCTTCTACTCCCCGGGCACGCGGGTCGTTCAGCCAGCAGCTCGCCTCATGCTGATTGAAAAACGAATTTGATTGAGGCATATGCTCCAGGCAAATTTCCATGGCAAACCGGCAACGGGCGGCGAAAGGGCAGCCGGCAGGTGGACGAAATAGATCCGGCGGTGTCCCCTCGATGGGAATCAGTCGTTCTTTTTTACCTGCATCAAGACGTGGCACAGACTGCAACAGCCCTTGTGTGTACGGATGGCGCGGATTGTCAAAAATCTCTCCCACCGGGCCGCTCTCCACCACTACACCTGCGTACATGACCGCTACATGATCGGCCACCTCTGCGACAACGCCCAGATCGTGGGTGATCAAAATGATCGAGGTGTGCAACTGCTCCTGCAATTCCTTCATCAGACGAAGGATCTGCGCCTGAATGGTCACGTCGAGCGCCGTCGTCGGTTCATCTGCGATAACCAACTGCGGTTGGCAGGCTAGCGCCATAGCGATTCCGACACGCTGCCGCATTCCTCCACTTAGCTCGTGCGGATATTGTTCAAATCGCCTCGCCGCCTCTGGAATACCTACCCTCTCTAGCAGTTTCAGCGTCTCTTCCTTTGCTTCCGTCTTCGTATGCTTTCGATGTTTGATCAGCCCTTCCGCAATCTGCTGACCGATTTTCATCGTGGGGTTCAGCGAGGTCATCGGGTCCTGAAAGATCATACCGATCTGCGAGCCGCGAACCTGCTGCCATTCCAGCTTCGTCAGCCCAGTGAGTTCACGCCCGCGAAACCGAATGCTGCCGCCTTTTACCTGACCTGTTCGTGGTGGAATCATCCCCATCAATGCCCGAGCCGTCACACTTTTTCCGCAGCCACTTTCCCCCACAATCGCCAGCGTCGCTCCCTCCTTCACAGAAAAGGAAACCCCTCTTACTGCCTGCACCTCTCCACCGTACGTGCGAAAGGAGACGCGTAGCTGATCTACTTCCAATAAAGGCTTCATGATGTACTCCCCCTCATTTCCTGATCCGTGGGTCCAGTGCATCCTGCAAACCGTCCCCGAGTGCATTGCAAGCGAACATCGTAAGCGAAATCATGAATCCCGGAAAAAACAGTCGCCACCACTGTCCGCTCAGCATAACCGCCAGCGCGTCGTTGGCCATGGTTCCCCAGCTGGCTATTGGCGCTTGCACACCCAGTCCAAGAAAGCTGAGAAATGATTCGGCGAAAATCGCGTGCGGAATCGTAAAGGTCAGGTTGACGATGATGACGCCGATCGTATTCGGCAGCAGATGTTTGATGATGATTTTGGTATGAGAGGTGCCCAGCTTTTCTGCGGCCAGAACAAACTCCTGCCGCTTGATCTGCATGATTTGTCCTCTGACCAGGCGGGCCATCCCCACCCAGCCAGTTAGCGAAAGGGCAATAATGATTGTTGCGAGTCCAGGCTCCAGTACCACCATCAGCAGGATTACCACCAGCAGATACGGAATGCTGTACAGAATTTCGGCCAACCGCATCAGGATGTTGTCTACACGGTCGCCCAGCTTGTTCCTCCCTGCCATGTAACCGGATATCCCGCCGATGCATACACCAATCACGAGGTCGGTGGCTGCTGCCGCCACACCAATAAACAAAGAGATTTGTCCGCCTGCCCAGGTACGTGCCCACATGTCCCGCCCCAAGTCATCGGTTCCAAACCAGTGCTCGCCCGACAGTGGCAGATTTCCTTTCGTCAAAGACTGTTCATGTGGGCTGTGGGGAACGAGCAACGGACCAATGATTGAGAGGGTCACCACTGCTGCGAGCAGGAAGAACCCCAGCATTGCCAGCTTGTTACTGGAAACCCGCTGCAATACCTCCTGCCAATACCCAAGACTCGGGCGCTCCCGAATTTCCTCAGAAAGCCGGTTTCGGTCGACTGGACGAAACAGGGAATCCAGTTGTGTTGCCTGATTGGCCATAAGACTACTTCCCTCCACTCGTTAATCTGATGCGCGGGTCAATCACCCGATACAGCAGGTCGATGATGTACAAAGTAAAAATGAGCACAAAGCTGTAAAACACAGTCGTTCCCAAAATAACGGGATAATCGCGGTTAAAAATGCTTTCCACGAAATATTTGCCGAGCCCGGGAATGGCGAAAATCTTTTCCACCACAAAGGTTCCGGTCATCAGGTTGGCAAACAGCGGACCGATAAAGGTAAGAACAGGCAGGATGGCATTGCGCATCCCGTGTCTAACGACAATGGAAAAGGTGCCAAGCCCTTTGGCCTCTGCCGTGCTTATGTATTCCTGTTGCCAAACCTCAAGCATGCTGGCTCGTACAAAGCGGGCGATGATGGCGAGCGGACCGATAGAGAGCGCAAGTGTTGGAAGAATCGAGTGCTCCCAGCTCCCCCATGCAGCGACGGGTAAAAGCTCCCATTTGACCGCTAAGTACTTGATCAACAGTGGCGCGAGAATAAAACTGGGGACGGATATCCCGATGATGGCAGCAAACATAGACAAGAAATCCAAGGTCCGATTGTGATAGAGTGCCGCTACGATTCCCAGTGTGATTCCACCTGCCAGCGCGACCATAAACGACTGGAGTCCCAGAACAGCCGATGCGGGAAATCCCTCTGCAATCAGTGTGTTCACATCCCTCGTCTTGGACTGGATAGAGGGCCCTAAGTCAAATTGCAGCAATCCTTTTAGATAGAGCAGGTACTGTACCGTGATTGGCTGATCCAGGTTGTACTCCGCTCGCATGTTCTTCACCACTTCTTCTGGAAGCATTTTGGCATCTGATGCGAATGGATCACCTGGAATCAGGTGCATCGTCACGAACGTTACCGTGACAATCATCCACAGCGTAACGATCATGAGAAAGCCACGCTTGACTGCATAATAAAGCACGTTGTTTCCTCCTTTAAATAATAAAAAGTAAAACGATATGAATACTACGGATTATAAATATAGAAAACCCCTCTCCGAAAAGAAGAGGGGCGATTGCACGTTTCCCACCTTCTCATCTCGCAGATTAACTCCGCAGGAATTAGCACCGTAAGGTCAATCAGACCAAGGTTGCCGGGTTTCATCGGGCCAGTCCCTCCACCACTCTCGATAAGAATGTTCTATGAAATTTAATTTCATTGTAAAATTCTTTTTTATCTTATCATTTTACTCGGATATGTCAATACTGTTCCATGACAATTGATTTTTCTTTATTTTATTTGTGAAAAAAGTAAATCTTCATACACGTATGAATAGGAGGATGTCAGCCCAAATCTTAATCGTGGTGGCTAGGATCAACAAGGCAAGAATGGATTGGAGAATCTCCGTGCCCAAACGTTTGCTGACCTTCGTACCGAGCGGCGCTGCCATGATGCTGGCGATTACCATGATCACAGATGGCCACAGCAATATGTCCCCTGCCATCCATTTCCCTATCGTCGATCCAATGGAAGATAGAAAAGTGATGGCAAGAGAGGACGCAATCGCAACTCTTGTCGGTATCTTGAGGATGATCAACATGATGGGAACCAAAATAAAAGCGCCCGCTGCCCCGACAATTCCGGAGGCACCTCCGACCGTCAAAGCAGATAAGACAGCTGTTGGTTTATGAAAGATAACCTCGGTCGTCTGTTCACGTTCGTCCACTCGCTTTTTTGGCAGGAACATCAAGATTACAGCGATCGTGGCCAGGATGGCGTAAACGATATTGACGGCATTTGCCGAAAGAAATTTCCCTCCATATCCTCCAAGCAAGCTCCCGACAATAATGGCACTTCCCATGTACACAACGAGCTGGTAATGAATAAGCTTATCTTTGCGCAGAGTCCAAACAGCGGCTAGGGTGGCAAAAAATACTTGGACGGCACTTATTCCGGATACTTCGTGAGCTGTGTAAGCAACGAATCCAAGGGCGGGCGGAATGTACAGAAGCATCGGATACTTGATGATGGAGCCCCCGATTCCAACGAGACCAGAAATGAACGATCCCACGAAACCGATAACAAACAGTGTGATCACTAGGTCGATAGTCATAGGCTCACCCTTTGCAGCGACTCGCTTTGATTTCGTTTTATCCTCGTTGTACTACTGCCAAGCCGTTTATTTGCCATTGTAAGATACCGCCGCTCAAATTCATTACATCCTTGAATCCGTTTGCTTTAAGAATGCTTGCGCCAATGGCAGATCGGGCACCGGAACGGCATTGTACGAGAAGCGGTTTATCGTGAGGAATCTCATCTAGCCGCATGGCGAGTGAACCGAGCATGATGTGCTGTGCATCTGGAATATGTCCTTCCTTCCACTCAGCCAGATTACGTACATCTACTACATGAACCTCTCCCTTTTCCACGCGCTCTGCAATCTCTAGCGGTGTTACCTCTTCAATTGTCTCGAGCGAAGACACTTCACTTTCCATTAGCTTGGTGCTGTCGATAAAGCCTGTGACATGATCAATCCCTACAGCATGCAAGGCTTGCAAAATCTCGTCCAGCTCATATGGGGTGGTCAGGATGTGAACGGGGCGATCGTAATCGACAATCCAGCCTGCCCAGTTGGCAAATGACTTGTTAAAGGGAATATGAAGTGTTCCCGCCAGATAACCCTTCGCAAATTTGTGGAAAGGTCGCGTATCAATTATCTGTCCGTTTTCCAGTGATTTATTTACCGCTTCTAGCGAGTTGAACTCTTGAACAACAGGAAGCTCCTTTAGCAAGGCAGGGCCTTCCTTATTCACGCGTTTCATCACGGCAAAATACGTTGGCGGCTCTGGTTGTCCATCCAGGAGCGCCTGAACGAATTCCTCTTCACTCGTGTGTGACATCGCCCAGTTAAAGAGCTTTTCATAGCCGACGGTAGAAGACGGCACGGCCCCCAGTGCTTTCCCGCAAGCACTTCCTGCGCCATGGGCTGGCCATACCTGCATATAATCCGGCAGTTGCTTGAATTTTTGGAGGGACTGGAACATGGCTCTTGCACCTAACTCGGACGTCCCCTTCATTCCCGCTGCTTTTTCGAGCAAGTCCGGTCTGCCGATATCGCCGACAAAGACGAAATCTCCTGTGAAGATCCCAATAGGGCGATCTGCATTCCCTCCAAGGTCTGTCAAAAGGAAGGAGATACTCTCAGGCGTATGGCCAGGGGTATGCATGACTTCAAATAGCAAGTTTCCGATAAAAAAGCGATCCCCATCGTGCACAAGCTGATGGTTCAAGCCTTTCACGTATTGATATTTCCAATCTTCATCGCCCTCATTGGATAAAAACAGCTTCGCTTGATGAAGTGCGCCCAGTTCCCTGGCACCAGATACAAAATCAGCGTGAATGTGGGTTTCGGCGGCGGCTACAATGGTTACTCCCTCTGCTTTGGCGACCTGAAAATAAGGAGCCAAATTGCGTGCGGGATCGATCACAATCGCCTCCCCGGTTTTTTGGCAGCCGACCAGATAAGATGCATGGGCCAGCTTCTCATCATAAAAGTAACGCAATAACATCGTGTATTCCTCCCTTAACCTGTCAATTATTTGTTTGCTTTTTCCGCGAGTAACTCATGCAGACCGGAGTGATTCCAGATCGGCAAAATGGATGTCCCCCCTTCTTTCGAAAACTGCCTCACATCAATCCTTTTAGCATGCCATTCCAATAAAGGATGGGAAGCAGTTCTTTTTTCATCAGGTACATACTGAATCTTTCTTTGGATTGGTCAAAAGGAAAGGTTTCGCACGGCTTCAGGTTGTAATCAAATTCGGCGAGTACCAGCTTGTTGTACCCCGTTACGAGTGGGCAGGATGTATAACCGTCATACTTGGCAGTCAATGGATTACCATTGATCAGCGCGAGCAGGTTTTTCTCAACCACAGGCGCCTGTTTGCGAATAGCAGCTCCGGTTTTGGATGTGGGAAGATTCGTGCAATCGCCAATGCCGAAAATAGTGGGAAATCTCTTGTGCAAAAGCGTAAATGGATCGACATCGACCCAGCCTCCTGTGTCTGCCAATGCGCTGTTTGCAATGAAATCGGGCGCTTTCATGGGAGGGGTCACATGAAGCATGTCATACTTCCATACTACCTGCTCTTTGGTGTCCAGATTCTCGAAGACGGCTTCTTTGGTATCCGCCCGTACCTCCAGTAGGTTATGCTTGTATCTCGTTTCGATGTTCTTGCGACGAATGACCTTATTGAGGGTAGTGGCATACGTGGGAACGTCAAAAATACTTCCCTTCGCTGATGCAAAAATGATCGCTGACTCGTTGCGAACATGTAACTTGCGAAAGTAATCATCGGCCAGATACATGATTTTCTGAGGGGCTCCGCCGCATTTTACAGGTGAATTCGGATGGGTAAAAATGGCAGTGCCGCCTTTAAAACCCCGGATGGCTTCCCATGTACTTTCTACCGTTTGGTATGCGTAATTGCTGCAAACGCCATTCTTTCCGACGGCATCCTTCAAACCCTTTACCCCCTCCCAATCAAGTTGCAGTCCGGCAGCAACAACGAGGTAATCATAGGAAAAGACAGCCCCCTGCTTCGTACTAAGCGTGTTTTGTTCCGGTTGAAACATGGTGACCGCATCGCAGATCCAGTCAACGCCTGTGGGAATCAGAGAGGAGAGATCACGCTCGGATTCCTCCTTTTTCGCGGCACCACCTCCGACTAATGTCCACAAAGGCTGATAATAATGTTTGGATGCGGGATCGATGATGGCGACTTGTCCTATGAGCCTTTTGGAAGCACGGACGAGACGGGCAGCAACAGAGATACCTGCTGAGCCTGCTCCCACGATCACAACCGTATAATGAGCTTGTTTTGCCATAGCTCCTCCTTCGATGACCATTTGGTTTCCAATCATACGATGACCGTTCATAAGATGCAGTCTCTCTATTCAGTTTATTCCGCTGACATTTTTTCCATATAGGGGAAGTCCCCTACTTTTGGATTCATACCATTAAAACGCCAGATCGAGATATCTATTTTTTATGGCGTATTGGATCAATTGATGCTTGGAATCCAATCCTAGTTTCTGCATGATATTCGTTTTGTGGTTCTCCACGGTTTTTACGCTGATCAACAGCTTATCCGCCATTTCTTTATTGGAATAGCCAAGCACAATGAGTCTGACAAGCTCCTTTTCACGCAGCGTTAAAACAGAAGGCAACGTCTTGGCATCCGATCTCAGCCATAGATTGATGATTTCTTGCGATACTGAAGTCTTGTAAAAGCACTTGCCTCTGTAAACCTCCACAATGGCTTGAAACAGCAGTTCTCCATGGCTGTTTTTTAAAATGTAGCCATGGGCTCCGACCGTGATGGCCTCCTGGACGAAAATCTCCTCGTCATGCATGGTCAATATGACGATTTTCACCAAAGGATTCGACTTGCGAATCTCTTTGCTCGCGGTAAACCCATCCAACCCGTTCGGCAATGACAAATCCATCAGCACTACATCGGGTTTCAGCTGATTGGCTTTCAAGATGGCATCATTGCCTGTATGACTCTCTCCGACAATTTTAATTTGAGAGTAACTTTCGAGAAGCACACGCAATCCCTTCCGAATCATCGTGTGATCATCAACCAAAAGCACTCGTATCACTCTACTCTCCCTCCTTGTCCTGCTACCGTTACCTTGATCGATGTACCTTCGAGGAGGACGGATTGAATCTGAAGAGTCCCCTCCATCTGATCCACTCGTTCTTCCATATGTTTGAGGCCCAGACCAACCTGAACCTGATCGCGCACAAATCCGATTCCGTTGTCCTGAATGAGCAGAGTCAGTAGGTCGTCTTCCTTGTACAAGATGACTTCAATGAGTGTGGCCTTCGCGTATTTCAGTGCGTTATGTAAGGATTCTTGGATGACACGGTACAGATTGATTTCCAAGTTTGGCTGAAAATGATCACTAACATTGCTGTAAGAAAAGGTAATGGAAACATCCTGATGTGCTTTGTTCAAGCTAGAAACAAGATGCTGTACGGTAGGAATCAGCCCCAGCTGATCGAGACTATGCGGACGCAGCTGTAGAGAATACAGCTTGACATCTTGTATCGCTTTTTCCAGCTCATTCACAATCTCTTGCATGAATTCCCGGAATTGTCCCCTCTCATTGAGGCGTGCTTGAATTGCCTGAATACCTACTGAAACAGAATACAAGGATTGACCTACGCCGTCGTGCAGTTCCCGGGCCAGGCGCTTGTGTTCATTTTCTTGAGCTTCTAGTGTTTTTTGCAGCACCTGCTTGGAGATTCTGACCTCCTCTTCTTTTTTCTTGACCGTCATATCTTTTAAAACTAATAGGACATCCTGCATGTTTTGTTCACCATTTTCATAGATGACAGCCGTGCTCATCTCCATGTCTACGTACCGTCCTTCATAGGTAGGCATCGCAGAGAGAAAATAGGGAACCTCCCGTTTGGCGAGCAAATAACATCGTTCTTCTCCCGGTTCCAACTCTCTGTTTTGGCAGTAGGAGCAGAACGGGACCTTTTCTCCTCGTATCCAACCCGTCATTTTCTCTGCGGATGGGTTCATCACCATAATTTTTCGTTCTTGATCCATGAGAATAATCCCGTCCTGCAAGTGATCGAAGATTTGCTTCAGATACCCGTTATCCATCGCTTTTCCTTCTTCACCATAGCGTTCCATTTTCGGTCCTCCATACTGAAAGATATTGAGATCATTTCCCCTATGACCCCATCGTAAAAGACGGGGAGCACCTTTCAAATAGGTACCTTCCCCTATCTTTTGTGACGCTAAATGATGGTCAAATAGATACTGTGTTTTGATTCGCATCTGCGTATGAAAAAGCCGAGTAAACGCTAGGTATCATCTCCTAACATGCACTCGGCTTGCCACCTGAATATTTTCCTCCGTGTCCAACGACGATCTACGGATAACCGTTTTCTTCCTTTCACGATTGAGCTATAGCAATGAACATCATCGGTCTTATCGTAATCCTGCAGAACTTTTTTTGCTTCGTTCATAGGCAAAAATGATCATCGTTACGCCTAAGATTGCACAAATCATATACATAAAGGAATAAGAGAAATGATCAGCGACTGGCCCCATGATGACTCCTCCCAGAGAAACACCCAAATCGGCCATAGCTATGAATAACCCGATTAACACATTGCGATCCGTCTTTGGCAGAACAAATGTCAAATACGTCGTTAACGTAGGATAGAGAAGGGCTTGAGCAATTCCCATTAATATGGCCCCTACGTAGAGAAAGGCTGCTCCACCCACGCTAGAAAAGCTTACACTTAACGCCGCTACTGCAAGAATGAGCATAATTCCCATCATAAAAGAGGAACGCCACTTACCATCTGACGGAATTTTCGTTCTCAACACAAACCGCGATAATACGACGGTACCCGCTTGAAGCATCAGGAAAATTCCCGCATTCCCGTAGTTAATTTGTACAGCGTACAGCGGTATAAAGGTTGTCACAGCTCCAAATATAATGGATGCCGCCAGCATCAGGACGCTGCATTTACATAAATACGGGTTTTTGACTAATTGGCTCACAGAACCAAGCATGGTTGCTCCCTGTTCAGTCTGACCCGGAGCAGGCTCTGCTACTTTTTTGTCGATGCTGGCGCTATAACCCACCACTCCTGTAAGGATCGCAATGGTGACCATGGCAACTGTAAAATAAGAGCTATCCCCCGCTTGCCAGATGCCTAAAGCGAGTAGAGGGCCAAAAATACCAGGCAAATAAGCACATAAGGAATACAGGGAGATCCCTTGTGAACGATCCTTGTCCGGCAACGCATCAATAATCCCTAGCTGTAAGGCCATGGAGAAAAAAGCGGTACACATCCCTTGCAGAATACGGGCAACAATAAAACCCTCTAATTCAGTAAACGTATATAAAATGAGAGCCGCTCCATTGAAAATAAGAATCGTGCGGAGCACCTTGATTGGGCCATGTTTTTGGATGATATGGCCTGCCCACGGCCGAAAAAACATGGTTGTAAACAGATACGCTCCCATAACGACTCCAATTGTTGTATTGGTTGCACCCAACTCTGCACCCTTTAACGGAATAATGACATTCAGAATTGAGTTCGCACTAAAATACAAAAGAGTCAATATGTATAATCGTAAAAATGGCCAAGACAGAGCCCCTCTCATAGCTCTTGCTCCTTCCTCTGATCCTCTGCTCACTCTCATTGCCAATTCCTTTAAGCAATAGTCATTTGCAGCAGTTTCTTCGTATAGGCGGATTGAACATCTTTTAATTCTTCAACCCTCACAATCTCTTCGATCTCACCATTTCGTATGACCATGACTCTGTCGCAAATATAGGCGGCAGCCTGTATATCATGGGTGATGAAGATATAGCTAATCTTGTAACGTTTTCTCAAGTCTTTTAGTAAATCAAGCACTTGCATTTGCACAGACCCATCCAATGAACTGATTGCTTCATCGAATAGAATGCATCTCGGTTCCGTTGAAATGGCTCTCGCTATGCATACCCTCTGAGCCTCCCCCCCTGATAGCTCATGAGGATATTTCTTTCGATAGGAAGGATCCAACCCTACTTGACTTAATAAATGGTCAATCTCGCTTCGAACATCTTTTCGTCCCCGTCTTTTTATTTGCAAAGGCTCCCGAATGGCGTCCTCAACTGTATATAATGGATTGATCGAAGAAGTGTAATCTTGAAATACAGCGCTGATATTCCCTGTTCTTACTTTTCGATCCTCTACTTTTTTGCCCTCAAACAAGACGGTACCTCGATCAGGCTTTTCTATCCCCAGGAGCAATCTTCCTAATGTCGATTTACCACTTCCGCTTTCTCCGATGATGCCGAAACACTCCCCAGACTTGCATTCGAAGCTAATGTTACTCAACACTTGCTCTCTTTCCCTTGAGAACAATCCGCCTTTTCTGTATGATTTCTCTACACACTCAACGCTCAGCAATACTAACTCCTCCCATGACCCTCTTAAAATGTTGATTCATCGGCAGCTTCGTGGAGAGTAAGTAACGGGTATAGGTATGCTGCGGTTCAGAGAAGATGGCTTCGGTCGTCCCGTTTTCAACAATTTCTCCTTCTTTCATGACGAGAACCTCATCTGCCATTAATTTGACAATTCCTAAATCGTGAGAGATGAAGATCATGGAACAGCCCATTCGATCACGCAATTGCAGGAACTGTTCAACCACTTCGAACTGCGAGATTGTATCGAGTGCTGTCGTGGGTTCATCAGCAATCAGAATGTCAGGCTCTAATACGATAGCCAGCGCAATCATGACCCGCTGCAGCGTTCCACCCGACAGCTGGTGGGGATACTTATTCATTACCTCTTTCGGGTCTTTCAGCATGACGCTTTCCATGGCATTTTTCATTTTGGTTGTGATTTCGTCACGACTCCATCCAAAATGCTCCACTAGCGTCTCCTTTAAATGAACGCCCACCACGCAAGAGGGATCAAAGGCACGCATGCCATTCTGTAAAATCATGCAAAGCTGCTTTCCCCTCTTTTTCCTCATCTCCTGTTCGGAGAGCTCCATGAGGTTTTCTCCTCGTAATAGAATGTCTCCCGATTGGTGAATCCCGGCTTTATTCAATCTCATGATGGCCTTGCACGTAACCGACTTCCCGCTTCCGCTTTCTCCAACAATGGCCAGACAGCTTCCCTGCTTCACATGAAATGAACTGTTTGGAACGATCACTCGATCATTGCGGCTGTCCCAGATTTTCAGGTTATTTACCTCCAAAATGTTCATCTTCCGGTTATGCCACCCCTTTTCCTTCGAGCTTCACGGCAGAGGCTCTTACTAACCCTTGCTGCTTATATGTAGAAGTCATCAATTTGGGATCTAAAGCCACTTGAAGCGTATCAGACAAATAGTTAATGGCCGATACGACGATCACGATGGTCAAACCGGGAGCTAGCATGAATTCCGGGCGGGAAAACATGACCTCTCTCGCTTCATTCAACATCATGCCCCACTCTGCTTCCGGTGCTTGAATGCCTAAACCTAGGAAAGAGAATCCTGATATTTGCAAAATCATCGAACCGAAGGAGCTGCTTGAAATGACAGCAATGTCGGGCAATGCAACCGGAATAATGTGCCTGATCATGATTCCCAAATTGCTTGCGCCGATTGCCTTTGAGAATTTTACATAGTCGGATTCCGCATATTGCATGACTGACGCTCTGATGATTCGAGCAAACCACGCCCATTTCATCAATACAAAGGCGATGATTACATTTTCAAAACCTACTCCCAAAATGCCGATAATCGCCAGGGTCATGACATATCCCGGAAAAGAAAGGATCACATCGCAAACACGCATTAAGAAGGCATCGGTTTTTCCACGAAAGTAACCCGCAAGAACCCCTACAATTGACCCAGTCAATACAGAAAGGAGCAGCGCAGCGAAGACCCATAGCATGCTGGGACGAATAGCGTAAATGAGTCTGGATAAAACGCATCGCCCTAAGTGGTCGTTGCCCAAGAGATACTCCCATGATGCGGATGCAAATCGAAGCTCCATATGTACTTCTGCGGGATCATGCGGTGCAACGAAAGGTGCAAATATTCCAGCCATAGTTGTAAGCGAGATAATGGATAAGGATAGGACAGCAACCTTGTCTTTCCACACATGTTGGAATCGATTCATCTAGAGACCATCCCTTATTTTGGGTTTCAATGCCGCATTGATGATGTCGGAAACGGTGTTGAACAGAATAAAAGCGACTGCCAACACTAGGACATAGGCTTGAATGATCGGAAAATCCCTGCTTAAAATGGATTTGACGCTTAGCGTACCGAGTCCCGGCCAAGCAAAGATGTTTTCCACGACGACTGTGCTTCCCAAAATAATGGGAATTGCCATGCAAAATACGGAAATGGCCACCTGCAATGAATTTCTGAGAATGTGCATCGTGATCTTTTTCTCCGGTAAGCCGCATGCCCTTGCATAGAGAACATAGTCTTCATTCATGTTGCTTAACATGGAACTTCTGATGATTCGAAAATAGATGCCAGCATAGCTGATTGTAATCACAACAACGGGCAATACATAGCTTTTGTACGACTCCATTCCGCTTGTCGGAAGCAAATCCAACTTGACGGAAAAATACCAGATCAGCAGAGCGGCGAGCCAATAGGACGGCATCGATGTCAGGAAAAATGAAACGCCTCTGACTGATCTGTCCACCCATTTGCCTGCGTTCAATGCGCATGCCACTCCCAAAACGATGGACAGCGAAACTATGGCAAATGTCGAAACCAACGTCAGCTTTACTGTATGGAAAAAGGCTGGTCCTAGCATAGACCACACGGGTTTTCCCGTTATGTATGAATCTCCAAGATCAAGCTGCAAGCATGAAGCGACCCAGTTTAGGTACCGGGTCAAAAAGGGTTGGTCCATCCCAAGGTTCGCTCTGGTTTGAACAAGTAACTCATCCGTTATTGTGGGAATGTCTTGCGAATGCAGCACCACTTCGGCAGGATCCATAGGAGATAGATGAATGAAAGAAAACGTTACAAACGATACGATCAGGACCAAAGGAATCGATAGCATGAACCTTTTGATGATATAGCTACCCATAGCACGCTCCTTTTTCCGTATTTATTCAAAGTACATCCGCTCAAATGGAAGCTCGAATTGCGTTTGCTTAAACGAGATACCCTGCAGGTTTTTGGGAGCCAGGATCGTGACTCTTCCATTCGTAATCGGAATAAATACGGCTTCCTCATGGACAATGGTCAAAATATCAGCATATAGCGATTTTCTATGTTCCTCATTCGTCGACACCATGACTTCTTCTATTTTTTTATAGAGCTCATCAGCTTGCGCGAGGCCTCTTGTCGTATGGTAATAGGAAGACTTGGAAGTAAAAGCAGCGATTGTGCTCTGCGGATCATATGCGAGTCCCCACGTTTGATTAAAAAGCAGGTCATAGTCACCTGTAGATCTTCTGTTCGCAATCGAAGAAGACTCCTCGCCAATCATCTCCAGTTGGACCCCAATCCTTTTTACCGTATATTGAATCAATTCAGCCTGCATTTTTTGCGTGGACGAATTTACATCATAATAAAGCTTCATGGCTAATGGCTTTCCGTTTTTCGATCTGAATTCGCCCGTATTCCCGATACCCCAGCCCGCCTCCTCCAAAATCTTCTTCGCTTTTTCCAAATCGTATCCCCGCTTCTCTAATTTCACGTTAGCGTAATGAACATTCGAAGAGAAAAGGGTATCAGCTGGTTGTTCAGTGCCTTCAAATATTTGTTTGCTGATGGTCTCTCTGTCAATCGCATGCCAAAACGCTTCGCGTACAGCCTTTTCATATACAGGGCTCTCTGTTTTGCTGCTATTGGCGACAATTATGCCTGTGTTCATTGGTTGACTGCGAATGGTTTGGTGTTCACCTGATTCAACAAATTGATTCATGGCTGCCACATCGAGACTATTAGCCCCTCGATCATCCGTAAATACAAAGTTGACTTCTCCCTTTTGCAATGCCAAGAAAGTAGTTTCTCCTGCGGGAAGTACTTTGGCCGTGATTTTCTTCACTTTAGGCGCGCCACCCCAATAATTTTCATTCGCTTCAAATACGGCATACTGATCGACTTTATGCTCAGTGAGCTTATAGGGACCAGTTCCGTTATAACCACTAACACCTTCTTTGGTTCCCCCGTTCACAAAATTTTTTGGCGAGATGAATACATAAGGTCTTGTCATCGACAATTCGACCAGCGTCGGGTAGTACGGTTCGGATAAGACCAGTTCAACCGTATACTCATCGAGTACATTGCAGGCCACGATCTTTGTTGATAACTTGATCCAGGAATGCTTGCTTGCATTGCTTTGCACCGCTTCGATATTCCTTTTCACTGCTTCCGCATTAAACAGCTCTCCATCATGAAACGTCACGTTTTTTCTCAAATGAAACGTGTACACCTTTCCGTCTTCGGAAACTTCCCAAGATTCAGCCAACAAAGGTTTGATCCCATCTTCTGTATTTTCCACCAACGATTCGTACACCATCCCTTGAGCTGGCATGGAGCCGGAATAAAAATGCGGGTTCATATCGTTAATATCTTTCGAAGTGGCATACACAATTTCTTTCCCTTTATTGGTTAACTCCGTTTTTTCCGTATCACCGTGACTGCAGCCAACCAGCAGAACGACGGAGACCATGAACGTCCTTAATAAAGATCCCATTCTTCTTGTCATACCATTTCCTCCAAAAAATACGTGTTAGTGTGACTTCTTTGATCCGATACCCTTTTCAATCTCACTACATATCATTTTCAAATCTTCCGCAAAGCTTTGCACAACGAACGCATCCGATAACTGTTCACCCTTACGTGTTTGCGCAGCTTCCGAAATTTTACTCTCGTACGTTTCAATGAATGTATCGATCGTCGGGCAACTGCTATCTATGTATCTTGCAATGCCCTGAATTATTTTTATCCGATAGTAATCTTCCTTTGGCATGCGCGGGATATCCCAATACCCTTCTCTATTGATAAATATTTTCCGGATGGGGACAGCAGAAAAATCGAAGTATCTTCCATCTGAATCTGGCTCCGAAAAAGGATCAATCAACAGTGAGGTATATCGAATGAACAATAAATACTCTTGATGAATCGTTTCATAATGAACGAAGTTTTCGATATCATCACGTGATAGACTTTCCAGCCTCACCGGATAATTGTCATCCGTCATGAACTTTAGTAAATTGAGCCCTTTTATATTGAGCTTTTCCACCACTTTGGTAATCTCTTTCCATTGAGCCAGCATATCGCGTATGAGATATTGCGTGATGGGGCCCTCCGGAAACATTTTGTATACGTACTTTTTGATTGGTTCCTCTCCAAATATCACACGAAGGGAGAAAGCATTCATAAACAGTGGCGGATGCACGTATAGTGATATGTTTCGCGTTTCCGCTTCGATCGGAGAATCCATGACTTCCAAATGAATACCTACTTGCTTAAATAACTCACAAAGTCTTTTTATACTCGGGGAGGGTGCGCGCGTCGAGCCGATGTAAAGCTTTTTCTTAACCCCTGTCGTAATCACTCGATTTGATGGCTGATCATGGAACCAGCGTGTATCGCCAAGGTATGTAGAAAAACTGATAATCTCCGCATTCGAACCAATCCTGTTTAAATAATGGCGTAGTAAACTGTTGGAACCAAGGGTCGGGGAAACCAAAATCATGCACTTTATTTGTTGTAAAACCTGATCATTTATTTGTTGTAAAACCTCTGTATATGCATCTGTTGTGACAGATAATATGACGGTATCCCATTCCCCTGTAACGCTCCCGTATCCATGGAATACATGATCGATTTGGCATTCGCCTTCCATCTTTTGATGCTTTTCATTTTGAATATCTGCGCGAATTTGCTGACTGCTTTGCTGAAGTGCAGTAAAGAATGATGTGGAACGAACAGACTCACGCCCAACGACCCCGACGCAACACTTCCAATGTTTTTTAAACATGACAGCCATTTGAATGGAAGCAGGACCTGTTCCCAATAGCAAAATTCGATTCATATCACCCATAGAAACCTCCTTTTAAGATCAGCATGCAGCCGATGCTTTTTTGTACAGCGCGATATCAAATACATGGTCGGGACGCAAGATGCTTTCAATCAGTCTCCATTTCCGCTCATCTACCTCTCTCATGGGGTAGTTAAAAAGGGATTTCATTTGATTGCCGTATCGCATCGCCACGATCACTTGGTCATTTGTCAATGGATGTAATTGTTCCAGCAGATCATACTTATTTGCAACCGTTGAACTAAAGATGATATGGGTTGCATCCTTCGTCACATCAAGTCGATCCACAAACTCTTTCTCCAAGCGGATAGACAATCCACTTCCCAGCCTTTCTACAACACTCCGACCTAGTTCGATGGCCTCCTCATCAATGTCGATACCAACTACTTCTGCTCCCGTCCGCTTCGCAATCAATAATGGGGTCATGGGAAAGGAACCTGAGCCTACCATCAACACCTTTGAATCAACAGTAACTTGAAAACTCCCAAATTCTTCTTCAATACAAGATTCTATGTTTTGAAAGTAGTCGGTCTTATCGTCAATCCCTTTTAGCAGCTTCAACGCACGATATTTCTCCATAATCGCAACGCAAATCGCCGACGATTTCCTTACATTCTCCACAAGCTGGTTCAATTGGTTTCCGATTGGCTGTTCTATCTGCTCCCAGGCTTCCTTGTTTCTTTCATCCGTTATGAAAGTAGAATACTCATCGATGATCTTCTCTAACTCCGAGCTGTGATGGATGGTACCGTCATATCGACCTGCTAAATGGGTGAACCTTTCTAGAAATGCAGTCAACTGTTGATGCAATTGTTCGTGTCTATTCATTCCGTTCTCCCCTTGCTATCTTGAATCTCGATGAATGCTTTGCCTTGTGCCACGATTCCGACTGCCCCCTCAATTTTGAGACTTGTTACTTCTTCTTTTTGCCAATCGGCCGTTACATGAATCGTGCCTCCCGGTTGCCTGATGTGAGCAGAGATATCGCTTTGCTTTTTCCAAGCCAGATAGGCCCCAAGTGAAGCAGTACCTGACCCACAGCCGCTTTCCCAGATCATGCTATCTAAAGACGGAACAAAGATAAGGGGAGCCAATTCATTCGAAGCTGGCTGATACAATAGCACCCCGATTAAACTCACCCCTACAGTTACTCCAAGCAGCTTGGCTAAAGATTGCGCACGTTTTCTTACCGCCTCACTGAACTGTTCTACTTCAATCACGATGTGAAAGAAATCTTGATACCTCACAATCACCAGGTTTATTTCGTCGCCATCATAGTTGATTGACTGCTGCTCGATCTTTTTGGGAAGAGGCATCGAAACTTGGCAGTAATATTCGTCTTTAATTCTTTTCACTTGACAAACAACAAAATGATCTGTTCCCGAAGCTTCCAAAACAATTTCGGTGAAATCATTATGCTGTAGACCATTTTCATGCGCGATAAGCAACGCTAATGCCATACATGCGTTGCCGCAAAACTCACCCCCAGCCATTTGCAGATGTGCTGCTGCTCCATAATTATTCGGTTTTTCGATAAAACCCACTTGTTCAGCATGGACACTAGCATAGGACATCATTTTTGAGGCGATGTGCGTATACTCTTCAGCTGGATGATTGTTTTTCACAAGAATGGTCATATTTTGTGTGGGATTAAACTTTATAAAATCGATTTCCCGTTTCATCTCAACCTACCCTCTTACCATATTTTTAATGAAAAGCGAATGACCCTAGATTAAACGTAATCATTACGATTTAAGGCTTAAAAAATAAACCGTAATGATTACGATTATTATCGAGTAAATCATAACCACAATTTGGGTGTCTGTCAACGGTAGGATTTTTACATCTATACAAGAAGAATACCTTGACTTAACAAAGTGGAACAGGTAATCTTTACCCGCACCACAAACGGATTTTATCGTACAGAAAGGTTGTATTGACTTCATGGCGTTATCTCAAACTACTACCAAGAAACAGGTCAACAAGGAAAAGTCTTCGATCTCTTTGCTCTCTCTTACCGTGGGTTCCTTTGCCATTGGGATGACGGAATTCGTCATCATGGGTCTACTACCGAATGTTGCAGAGGATTTGCATGTTAGTATCTCATCTGCGGGACAACTCATTACCATGTATGCGCTAGGAGTAGCTGTCGGTGCACCGATACTGACAGTCCTCACCCACCGGATTCCCCAAAAGAAGCTACTCTGTCTCCTTATGATTCTATTTATTCTCGGGAACGGAATCTCTGTTTTTGCTCCCAACTACGATATATTGATGGGAGCACGCTTGATTACCGCTTTGACGCACGGGACATTCTTTGGGGTGGGAGCTGTTGTAGCCTCCAGTCTTGTAAGTCCTGACAAACGTGCTGCTGCCGTTTCCATTATGATGGCAGGTCTGACGATTGCTAATATTATTGGTGTGCCTCTGGGGACTTTCATCGGTCAACACATGGGATGGCGAGCTTCATTTGGTACGATTGCGATCATGGGAATGATAGCACTTGTCGGAATACTCGTTTTCGTCCCAAACATGCGGCAAGAAAACACCGGGAGTATCACTGGGCAAATTACTGCTCTACTCAAGCCCAAGCTTCTTCTATACCTGTTGATCGGAGCGCTAGGCAACGCTGGTCTATTCACCGTATTTACGTATATTACGCCACTGCTGACGCAAATTACCGGTTTTGCTGAGTATCATGTAACGTGGATTCTTGTCCTCTTCGGCTGTGGTGTGACCATCGGTAATATTGTGGGCGGAAAGCTTGCGGATTGGAAGCTGATGCCTTCCATTCTCGGACTTTACTTCACGATATGCATCATTTTGACGCTGTTTACGTTTACTATGTACAGTCCAATCGCTGCCGTATTGACCATATTTCTTTGGGGGGCTGCTTCTTTCGCTGTATTTCCAGGGCTGCAAGTACGCGTGATGAACCTCGCTCAGAATGCACCAGCGCTTGCTTCTACTTCCAGTCATTCTGCCGGAAATCTAGGAAATGCTGCGGGTGCCTTCATTGGCGGATGGGTTATTACACATCTAGATATAACCTCCCTGCCATGGGTGGGTGCCGTGCTCGTAGCACTGGGTCTGATTTTGGGAATCGCATCCTATATGGCTGAACGCAAGCTGCAACAAAGTTGAAAAGGGTACTCAATATGAGCACCCTTTTTCTTTTTCTCTGGTCTAAGCCGCTCCGTACGATTTTGCCAAAATTCGCTCCCACATCGGAATAAATTGCTTGATAAGCGGTCCAATGGCAAGGGCCGTCACAAAAGTTCCTACCGAAACAGGCCCGCCAAGCAGCAAGCCCAACACCATGACTGTGCACTCTATACCGATCCTGACTTTACCGATTCCCCATCCCATTCGCTCATGTAAAGCTAACATAAAACTGTCACGTGGACCGGCTCCCAATCGCGGTGAAATATACATACCTGTTCCGATCGTATAAATGAGCAGACCGACAGCAAACAAAATAACTCGTTCGAGAACGGTCTCACCTGTAGGAATCCAGTTCAGCCACATGAATACGTCAATAAACAGCCCGAAGAAAAACATGTTTAAAAACATACCCACGTTCGGCCGGATCTTGCCAATGATGTAGGAAGCGAGAATGATCATGGCTCCCACAATCTGCGACCATATGCCGATGGTCAATCCAAATGTCTTCTGTAATCCGATATGCAGTGTATCCCACGGCGCAACACCTAAATGCGCCTCAATCATCATGCCAATACCAAACGCCATAACCGCCAGTCCGATCATAAACACACTGTATCGAACTGCAAGCGGATGAAGCAGAAACTTCCTCCACATGATTTTCTCCCCCTCTAATGATTCTAGCTTTCTCAGCACACGTAGGTGGGGATTTGGAGTAAGCTACCTTTTTGATAGCGATTTGCGAATTCATTTGGATCACCTTCCTATTTCGAAATGGGAAACATGATTTCCACGGTGGTACCCTTGTTGACCTCACTTGAGATGTTGATGGTTCCTTGATGATCTTTCATTATTTTATTGCTGACAAGTAAACCTAAGCCTGTTCCTTTCTCTTTCGTAGTATAAAAAGGTTCACCGAGTCTGGGCAGCAGCTCTTGGGAAATGCCACATCCATTGTCGGTAAAGCGAATCCGCACTTGGTTATTCGGTAGACATGTGGTTTCTATGCTAATTGTGCCATTTGACGTGATCGCATCCAGGGAATTCTTCAATAGATTGATAAAGACTTGTTTTACTTGATTTTCTTCTCCTTTAATCGCTATGGGAATATCGCTGAATATTGTGTTGATCGAAGTGTTGTTTCGATTTGCTTCTGATTCCAGAAACTTTACCACGCTTTCAATAAGAGGGTGTAAAAGAATCCGCTTCACATTCAGCGTTTGCGGCTTGGCCAACACAAGTAGCTCACTCACGATAAAGTTGATTCGATCTAACTCGGACAACATAATGTCTGTATAAGTGGCTCCCCCCGATAGTGTTGGCCGCAAATATTGGATAAAGCCTTTCAATGCCGTAAGCGGATTTCTTATTTCGTGCGCAATACTTGCGGCCAATTCACCGATTACGGACAACTTCTCTGTTCTGCGGAGAAGTTCTTCGTTTTGCTTTCTCTCTGTTAGGTCACGTGTAATGTTGATGAAATATTGATTTCCACCATCTGAGCTAAAAAACGGCATCCCTCTTGATTCAAGGTAGATCCATTTCTCGTTTTCCAGTTTGTATCGATACTCACATGTCACCGGAATATCGAACTCAATCATCGTGGAAAATCGCTCACAGACGAGTGCTGCATCTTCTGGATGTATGTTTTCAAAAATAATTTGGCTCGTACCTAATTTCTTCAGATGGGAAGGTGAACTATACAATACGTGACCGTATTTATCCATGACGGAAATGAAGTCTGCCGTGTGTTCGGCAATGAATCGATACTGTTCCTCGCTCTTGCGCAAGGCTTCTTCGGAGTGTTTTCGCTCGGTGATATTGCGTGAAACGAATAGAAAGCTATCAATCTCTTTGTTCTCAGACATAATCGGAACACAGCGTGACTCCCAATACACCCACGATCCATTTTTATGACGTAATCGAATCTCCATTTGAACATTTTGGGGATGCATAGAGATTAAGGAACGCAGATCTTTCACGGTTTTTACATCATCAGGGTGAATGAGATCAAAACTATTCGTTTGAAGATATTCATCCTGAGTGTATCCCAAGTGGTGTTTGATAGAAGGAGATACAAAAAGATTATTCATGTGTACATCATGTTGGCAAATAACATCACTCGTATTTTCTACAAGGATGCGGTACTTTGCCTCGCTATTCACGAGTGCTTCTTCCGCCATTTTGCGGTCCGTAATATCTCTGGCGATAACGGAAGTGCCTACGATCGTACCTTCTGTATCTCTTATAGGGGAAGCGGTTAGACCAACGTGAACGATCTCACCATTTTTTCGTTGACGCACGGTCTCATAGCCCGTAATATTTTTTCCTTCAAATTTAACCTCGTGGAAAATTTCCTTTGTCTCGTCAATGAGTTCTTCAGGCACGAGGCAGTACGGGTCATTCAGGAGGTCTTGATATGTCCAACCGTAGATTTTTTCAAAGGCACTATTCACAAAAAGTATATGACCCTGCATGTCCCTAATTGAAATCGCATCCGTAGTCGTTTCAACCAGTGACTGAAGCAGCTCTTTCATGTTGAACTGTTCTTGTCTAAGGTCGACTCGCTGAGCTTCTTTATCCATAGGTTTATACCTTCCTTAAACGAAGATTGTGAATAATGTTATTATTCTATACCCGTTGAAAATATCCTTGAGAAAATATCTATCCCACTAAAAAAATACCGCCCCTTGAATAGGCGCGGCATCGATCATTTCAAACATGTAAGAATCGCTAATCCCGACGGTTTTACCTTCAGACGATGTGGCACCTTCTGAACTGCCAACGGAGCCATAGACACCAGGTTTCCGCAACAATCATAAATCTCTACTACTCTGTTAGGTAACTCTCTGTCTACATCCAAAACCAGCTCTTGGTGTAGTGTCCCGTTCATAATGAATAGCTTTTTATTGCCTGGCTCAACCACTTTCACGTATGGGCTACCAAAGACTGCCATGACTACTTTCGATGAATTTCGCGCTTGAACATTCGGATAAAGTAACTCGGGAGCTTCTGCACGTAACTCTCCAAATAAAAGCACGTCTCTGTTTTCTCTCCAAAACTTCAACCAGAACTTTGTCATTTCGATATGCTCCGGCGGTAATTTCTCGAAGCGCATCGATAACTGTGGAACCGCAAACAAAACATTAATGAGCTGTAGGGCCGCATTTTCAACCGTATCTTCCGGGCTCCACATCAACATATCTGAGTGAACAGCTGTGTTACCGGAGAACAACCGCAAATCGATCGTCCCCACCCGATTGGTAACGGCATCATTCGGACAATCGGCAACCCGAAATATGTTTCCAAACCTTCTCATAAAGGGACCGATATACTTTTGACGAAATTCAATCATGACATCAGCTTTCCTGGCGTGTAACCGCGCGAAGATTCCTTCAAGCAAGCATTCAACCGCTTCCTGAACGGAGTCAAAATCTCTTCTCCCATCTTTTTCGAGGGCTTTGTCATTCGCTTTGTTCAAATCAAACTCATCTATAAAATCCAGCTTGAAGCCATCGACGCCCCATTCATTCAGAGCAGTTTCATAAGTGGAAATCAAGTATTCCCGGACTTCCGGATATCTTGGGTCCAAAACACCTGCTTGCAGATGCTCTCGATAACCCAGCAGCTTATCTTTATAGGTATCCCACGCTTTCGAATGCAAACCGATAAAAGGCATGCTATACCACAAGATGTATTTCATTCCCATAGCCTGAACTTTTTGCACATGTGCTTTCATGTTGCCGATCTTTTGATGTGCGACCTCCCAATCCCCGCAATAGGCATATCCTCTTTGGTTATCGGTTGTTTGCCATCCGTCATCCACGATTACGGTGTCGCATCCGATCTCTTTTGCCATTCTGCACTGTTGTTCGATCTCTTTATCTACGAGCTCTTGATGAAAAGAATACCATGTAGAATACATCGGGAATGTTGCCGCTTTGGGTATCATACATGGCCGATAGGCATCCATGCTCTCGTACCAATAGGATATGGCCTGAATCGCTTGTTCAAAAGGAATGTCTCTTTGATCAATACGAATGGTTCCCTCATACCTTTTCATCGGTTTGGAAGGCTCTGAAAAAAGCGTGATTTGACAGCGAATCGTTCCGTCCTCTTCACGGATGCCCATGTGAAAGTTGACAGTCTCGATTGCATTGGAATAAGCAATAGCGAGGCGATTACGTCCATCTGAACTGAGAAAGCAACCAACAGGCGCAACAACCGTACCTTTGGAGGAAAAGCCTTTACTCCAATCGACTCCGAGACTTTTGTTGCGAAAACTGCCAGGATGCCAGTATGCTTGTATATTGACCGCGGGGTAATGCCATGCGAGTTGAACCTGCGGAAACGAAATTTCCTCATCTGATTCGATTACGACATGTACATAGGAGATGTCACCGTCAGTACATTCGTTTTGCAATTTGACCCGAAGCACAGAGTCATGATATGCCTCTATATGATGAACCATCTTCCTCCTCCTTTTTATGATTGATTTACTTGAATCCGGTAGTAGATGCTCCGTCCATGATGTATCGTTGAGCTAGGAAAAACACAAAGATGGGAGGAACGCAGATCAAGAGAGTCGTTGCCATGACGGATATGACATCCACATCGAACATCCCTTTAAACTGCATCAGGCCGAGCGTCAACGTATATTTGCTTTGATCGTTCAAGAAGATCAATGGGCCGAGGTAATCATTCCAGGAATTGATCATCTGATACACGCCTCCCACTACAAGCACTGGAGACATCAACGGAAGTATGATCTTCAAGTAGATTTGCAGGGAGTTGGCGCCATCTATTCGTGCGGCATCTTCCAGTTCTTTTGGGATTGTCAACAGGTATTGCCTGAATAAAAAGATAAAAAAAGGACTTCCAAACCACGTCGGGACAATCAAAGGCAGCAATGTATCAATCCAACCGAGCGCATTAAATTCAATGTACTGAGGAATGGCTGTCACATCCCAGGGGATCATCATAGATGCCAAAAGAATCATGAATAACGTATCTCTCCCCTTGAAGTCAAATCTGGCAAACCCATAAGCAACAAGTGATGAAGCGAGTAATTGTCCGATCACGCCTAGCCCTGTCACGATCACGGAATTGAGCAAAAAAGTCGTAAACGGCAGCTTGTTCCACGCCTCCAGAAAATTGCTGAAATGAAATTCGGAAGGGAACCATACGGGTGGATAAACAAACGCTTCTTGAGGTGACTTGACAGCCGTCAAAAACATCCAGATAAATGGAGTAAGAAATAAAAAGCTGAAAAAAAATAGTACGGAGTGAATCATCCATTTATAAATACGATTGGGTTGAATCATCGTACCTCCCCCTACGTTCGGTTTATTTCTTCCCTTTCCTTTCATTTTCGTTATACACCCAGGTTTTCGATGTTTTGAACAATACAAAAGTCAGTGACAAAATGATCAGGAACATAAACCAGGCATTTGCCGCTGAGTACCCCATCTTAAAATAACGGAATGCGTTCTCATAGACGTACATGGCGTAAAAATAAGTCGACCGCAACGGCCCGCCTTTGGTGATGACCAAAGCAAACGTAAGTTGCTGAAATGCACTGATGACCGCTGTGATTAGATTAAACAACATAGTTGGGCTGAGCATGGGCAGAGTGATGGAGAAGAATTTGGAAAAGACGCCAGCACCGTCTATCTCTGCTGCTTCATACAATTCTTTGGGGATGTTTTTCAGTCCAGATAGAAAAACCAGCATCATGACACCTTGCCCCCATAATCCCGCAAAAACAATGGCAAAGAGTGACCACTCCGGATCGCTTAACCAACGCGGACCTTCAATGCCGAGCCATGACAGAATATAATTCAGAAGGCCGTATTCTCCGTCATAGACCCAGGCCCAGATAAGCGACAGCGAAACTCCTGCAATAACTGTCGGAAGATAAAAGATCGTTCGATACCAGGAGGATCCTCCGACATTCTGATGTAATAGAAGGGCCAACAGCAACGATATCAAAATATTTAACGGAACCAGAATCGCAGCAAACTTGAAGGTAACCCCTAAGGACTCCCAAAAAATCGGATCATTCGTAAACATCTGCACGTAATTGTCAAAACCAATAAACTGGGGAGTACCGACTATTGGATAGTCAAAGAAACTGATGGCGAACGAAAACAAAAGAGGTCCCAGTGTAAAGGCTACAAATCCAATGATCCATGGGGAGATAAACAGGTAGGGTGTGAGATTCCCACGCCTTTTTTTTTGTGAAACAGCCATTTTCTCGATTCGTTCCCTCTTCTCTCTCGTCTGAATATTGGTCGAAATCATCTTGCAGGATCGCCCCTTTGTTACTTCGTTTCAACGAACTGATTCGAAATTTTCACCGCTTTATCCAAGGCGTGGTCTGCCTGGTCTTTTCCGAGTAAAACAGATGAAATGGCATAATCCAGATTTTTATCGATTTCGTTCCATTTTGCATGGAGAAGGAAAGCCGGTACCTCATCGCCTTTCTCTAACATGGAATAAAAGGGTTTGCGCAATGGGTCTTCTGCGACTTTTGTTTCCTTGGCGACACTTTTTAGCGCTGGCATGTCGCCCTTCCGTATTTTGGCTCCCTCTGTAGAGACAAAAAATTTGACGAACTCCCACGCGAGCTCAAGTTGCTTGGTATCCTTTGCTATGGATACTCCCGCCGAATGAATCACGCCTTTTACCGGCTTTCCAGGAAAGGCGGGTAATTCCACCGTACCAAAATCGAGTCCCGCTTCCTTAAATCCCTCCAATGGCCAAATGCCGTTTTCGATCATAGCGATTTTGCCTGACTTAAAGCTCTCTGTGTATCTATCGCTCTCCACTACGATGGCACTTCCGTCTTTAATCAGATCGCTAAATAGAGAGATCGCTTCTTTTGTTTCTTGGCTGTTCATGAACCCTTCCAGTTTCTTCCCATCCGGACTGATGAAATTTCCACCATTGCTCCAGACGAACTCTTGGAAGGCATAAGAATTGTCTTTTTGCTTCAAGACAAACCCGTATTGCTTTTTAGCTGGATTGGACAGCTGTTTAGCTGCCGAACGAAAATCATCCCATGTCCACCCTTCTGTTGGATAAGGAAGGCCTGCTTCATCGAAAAGTTTTTTATTGTAGTAAATGACACGGGTTACAAAGCCAACGGGTAATCCGTACGAGCTCCCTTCAAACTTGTGGTAGTTAAAGATGTTTTCATAGAAGTCCTCCGTGATGGACTTGGCAGCCGTATCCTTTGCGAGTAAATCATCCATGGGCAAAAGAGACTGATAATAGGTAGGATAATTCCACATATACATCACATCCGGCGGGTTTTTCGTACCAAAGGAGGCGGCAATTTTATCGTCATATCCTTCCGCATAGGATTCCACTTGGACTTTGACATGGGGGTTTTTCTGTTCAAACAGCTTCGCAATTTCTTGTTCATACTTCAAGCTCTCCCCAGTGTCCCAGGTAGCGAATCGAAGCGTAACCTGATTCGACGAGGGTGAAGCCATTTCATTGCTGCAAGCGGATACAAAAATTGAGGAAAGTAATAGAACGCAAACGATGGTCGATACGAATTTCTTCATGTAGTCTCCTCCTCGGGATAAAAAATTGTTGCGTTTAATATGTAGTGAATTTTCTGATAAAATATGTTACTTTAATCTTAAATCCCGCTTAAACGGCTATCAATCGTAATAAAGTGTGATCGGAGGGTAATATATTGCTGTATTTGATCAGTAAGAAAAACAACTATGGAAGCTACGGCTTTCGTTTTCAGGATGATTCTCGAAATGAAACAGCCAATATTTGGTCCATTGGATGGCAAAGGCAAACTTCCGCCAATTACGATTGGGATGGCTTAAATCGAAGCGATGTCGGGACATATGTCTTCCAATACACCATCTCCGGGAGCGGACGACTGGATATCGGGGAAAAGTCATACCCATTACGGGCAGGAAAAACCTTTCTGGTGGAAGTACCTAGCTGTCATCGATATTATTTTTCCGGAGAAAGTGATCACT
Organism: Brevibacillus brevis NBRC 100599; assembly: GCF_000010165.1. Classification (NCBI taxonomy): domain Bacteria; kingdom Bacillati; phylum Bacillota; class Bacilli; order Caryophanales; family Paenibacillaceae; genus Brevibacillus; species Brevibacillus brevis. Next base: position 2,932,449 of record NC_012491.1, on the reverse strand, counting down.
GGGAATTTGTTTACATCACGCTTGTTGGCAGCCAAGCTACTGAATGCTGGGAGTACATACAAGCGAACGGGGGGCCTGTCTTATCGATTCCACCAGAAGCGAAGCTCGTCCAGCTTTTGCTCAAGATTTACCAGGAAGTTTGTGAAAAACGCGTGACTGATCTTTACTGTTCTTCAGCAAAAGCATATGAGTTCGTCATGGAGTGTTATCGATTTATGAAAAATATAGATAATCCTAGCAAGCAGGTACCGGATCGGATTTCGGAAGCCGTTTGTTTTATCCAAGCTCATTACAAGGAAACCATATCGCTGGGAGACATCGCAAACGCGGCAGGATTATCTAGATACTACCTCATCAATCTATTTCGCGAATATTTGAATACGACTCCCCTTCAATACATCACCAAGCTTCGGATTGAAAAAGCAATGGATTTGCTTACCCAAACGAACCTCTCCGTCAATGACATTGCACTGGCGATCGGATACGCAAATGCCAACTATTTCAACAAAGTGTTCAAAAAGCTCATTGGGACATCCCCCGGTCAATTTCGAGAATGCAAAAACAGCTTGCCGACCACCCATATTCTGATCGAGTAAGTGAACAGGAAGAAACCCGACAAAAAAGCTGTCGGGTTGTTATTTGCCTTGTTATGAAAATTGCGGGAGCCACTCCCCGTGGGCTTCAATTAAATCATCGCATAAAGACACAATGTCATCGATGGATAATTCTGAAGCGGTATGAGGATCGAGCAGTGCTGCATGATAAATGTGCTCCTTTTTCCTTGTAATAGCTGCTTCAATTGTCAAAAGCTGCGTATTGATGTTCGTGCGATTGAGAGCGGCCAACTGCTCAGGAAGTTCCCCAACATACGTAGGGGTAACACCGTTTCCATCTACCAGGCAAGGTACTTCTACACAAGCCTTTTCCGGTAGATTGCTGATGAGTCTTCCAGTATTCAAAACATTACCACCAATCGTAAATGGCTTGTTCGTTTCCATTGCTTCGATGATGTATGATGCATATTCTAGGGTGCGAGCGTGACTGATTTGCTTGTTGTTCACCAAGTCTTCTCGCATGGCTGTCCATTTGTTTATTTGTTCTACACAGCGTCTCGGATATTCGTCCAACGGAATATGAAAGCGTTCGATCAGCTCTGGATATCTGCCTTTTATAAAGTATGGGTGGTACTCCGCATTATGTTCGGAGGATTCTGTCACATAGTAACCAAAGCGAAGCATGAGCTCAAAGCGAACCATGTCATCGTGTCTGGCCTTCTGTTTTTCCGCTGCACGCCGTTTTATCTCCGGATACAGGTCTACCCCATCTCTCGTGATCTCTAGCAACCATGCCATATGGTTGATCCCCGCAATTTTATACTGAAGATTGTCTGTTTCCATTCCTAGTGACTTTAGTAAATAAGGTGCGCATACTTGGACACTATGGCAAAGCCCCACTGCTTTAATCCCGCCAAAACGAAGCAATGTACCCGTCAATGCAGCCATGGGATTCGTATAGTTGAGAAACCAGGCATTCGGGCAAACTTCCTCCATATCACGTGCAAAATCAAGTAATACTGGTATTGTTCTCAAATTTCTGAAAATACCACCAATACCCACGGTGTCTGCAATCGTTTGTTGTAGACCATAACGTTTGGGGATTTCGAAGTCGGTAATGGTACAAGGGTCATAACCACCGATCTGTACGGCGTTTATCACGTATTTCGCTCCGCGCAATGCTTCCTTTCGGTCGGTATAGGCTTTGACCGTCACCTCTCTACCTGTACTTTCCTTTAAATTGTTCAACATACTCTCAGAGTCTTTTAGCCTTTGGGGATCAATATCGTATAGGGCAAACTCAGAGCCTTCTAACGCAGAAACATGCATGCAGTCTCCTAATACATTCTTGGCAAAAACAGTACTTCCCGCTCCTAAAAAAGTGATTTTTGGCATGACTACCCCCCTAACGGATTTGCAATGCAAGATATTTGGATTCATGAAATGGTATGATTTGTACATTCTTAGCGTAATGGAGCGAAAAGTCACCAGCAAGGGTAAAAAAACCGTAGCCAACGGTAAAAAATTGCTGTATACATGCCAGTTCCAGACCAGGGAATGAGAAGCGTGCTCTCCATACCTTCCCCAATTTTTTTGAGTCGCTGCCTCAAAGTGAATACAGGTCGGATTATGTAAGACAAGCTTAACTCCAAACAGAAAAACCACCTGACCATTTCTGGAGGTGGTTTCTGTGATGTCTAGCACCATTTCTATTAGCTCGATTCTTATTGAGGGCTTTGCTCAGAAGCCATGGCACTGGCTTTCGTTTCATGAACGGTCCCAAATGGATGCTGAGGTGGCGCATAGATGGAATATACTTTAAGGGGTGTATTCCCCGTATTGATAACATTGTGCCATGTGCCCGCAGGGACCATGATGGCATCGTTATCATTGACTCTTCGTTCAAAATCTAAATGATCTTGGCGATCGCCCATCCGAACAAGCCCTTGACCTTCTTCCACTCGGATGAATTGATCTGTATTCGGATGATTTTCTAAACCAATGTCGTCTCCAACGTTTATGCTCATTAGTGTTACCTGCAAGTGCTTCCCTGTCCATAATGCCGTACGGAATGTGTTGTTTTGCTTTGTGGCTTGCTCAATATTCACGACAAAAGGCTTTGGTCCATAATCTCTCAATTCGATGGTATTCTGATAACGATTCCAGTATCGATTCCCATTCGCATGGCTCCAGCTGTAATAATCAGGACTCCATCCATAGTGAAAATGGCTGTTATTCCAGCCGGCAAGCACGGGATAATACCATTGATAGTGATGGTAATAGTTGTTGTACATCTCGATCTCCTCTCCAGTGTAAAGGATTTACCCTTTAGCCTATGTGGCTACCTGATGACAGGTAACTATTCTGAAGAGCAATTTCAGCTGGTTCTTCACAACGATCACATTCTTCCTTGCCAATACTGTCGTTATGCTTGGTTGCCTGTCAGCCTTTCACGAGTATCAATTTCCACGCCGGATAATCGTTTGGTAAAAGTCGCACGCCAATTTGAGGACAGCTCCTCTACTTCCAATAGCTTTTTCATACCATCGATATTGTCTTTTTCTTGATGCATGATTCGGTTTGCATACGAGACCGTTATCGCTTTTGGATGACAAGAAAGTCTTATTAATCCATCCGTATGAGATACAAGCCCTTCTTTTAGCACGCGAAAATAATAACCAGTATAGCCGGTCTCTTGTACCTTAACCAACATTTCAGGTACACCGTAACGGACAGACAATTTGTAACAGGGCTGTCTCGGTTGACTAATCTGCACGACCGCTTCCCCTAGCTGAAAGGTATCACCGATACAAACATCCGTTTCTACTAATCCCCGGATCGTCAGATTTTCTCCGAATGCACCGATTGGAAGCTCCCTCTGCAATTGGGCTTCCCAAAATGGGTAATGCTCATAGGGATAGACGCATACAGCCTTTTCCTTCCCTCCATGGTGGACAAGATCTGCTTGCCCATCTCCCTCCAAGTTCAAAAAGGATAAATAAAGAGCTTTTGTGGTCGGGGTTTTGTAAATGCCGGTAGAGACCTCTTTGTTTTGGTACTGTACCTGTTTGGGTTTCCCTACATTTATCGATAGGATTTCGATATTCACAAGCGATCACCTCATGCTTTCTTGGAAGTGCGCATGGCACACGACATTCATATCATTTCATAATGGTTTATCTTATAATAATAGGAAAATCCTATTGTTCGTTCATAAATCGCCGGGGGGATGGTCTTTTTGGAGCTCAAGCAATTAGAATACTTTATGGCACTGTGCCAGGAGTTAAATTTTACTCGTGCAGCTGAGAAATTGGGCATTGCGCAGCCTACACTCAGTCAGCAAATCCGTCTGCTTGAGCATGAAATCGGCATGCCTTTGTTTGATCGCATCGGCAAACGAACGGTTATGACGGAAGCAGGCAAAACATTGCTTCACCATAGCTATCAGGTGTTTCATGAGCTGTCACAGGCACGGGCAGCGATTAGCGAGCTGCAAGGCTTAAGCAGAGGCGCATTAAAGATTGGCGTACTGCTGACGGTTGTCAATTACTTGCTCCCGCCTACTGTTATCGAGTTTCACCAGCGTTATCCGAAGGTAGAATTGTCTGTTTTCGGGTTGAGAACTGGTGATATTTATGAAGGACTTTTGAGAAACGAACTCGATCTGGGGGTTGTTTTTTTACCGATGGAGCATGACGATCTGGAAACCATTCCGCTCTATACAGAAAATCTGGCTATTGGCGTACCTGTGGGTCATCCGCTCGCGAAGGAACCGTTTGTTTCCCTTGCGATTTTGAAAGAAACCCCCTCCATTTTATTGCCCAACACGTACTTTTTGCGTCAGTTGATTGACGAAAGATGTAAGGAGCTGGGCTTCTCGCCACAGCCTGTTTTGGAGATGACCACAATGGAATCGATTACGAATATGGTCGGGCAAGGTGTCGGTGTCACGGTTCTTTCGAAAGGCTACCTCGACTATATCGATGATAAACGGATTCGCACGATTCCAATCCAACAGCCAAATATTACGGCGCAAATCGGTATCGTTTACCGGAAAAACAAGTATTTATGTGCGGCAAGCCGAGTTTTTATGGAGCAGTTAATTGCCACGGTAAAACGCGATGATGTTCGCTGATGCGGGAGTCAAGATCAGTTTATGACGTGGCGAATCATTGTTCAATAGTATCGTTGTTATCATTACGATAGGGAATGCCTATCATTATTTAGTCATCAATTACTTTTGAATAAAACTTTTGAACGCTTCAACAAATTCTGTATACACGTCTTTTTCAAAGGTTAATGGCGGAACATGGATCGGTTTTGACATGTCCACCCCATATCCGAAGGTTTTCCAAATGATGTAATTCTCCCCCTCCTCTACATTCGTGGCGACAACTGTACAAGAGAAATCCATGTCATCCGAACAAACTAAAATAGGAAGAGCTACATTTATAAAAGAAAGCAATTCAAGGACTTTTTGCTGATCCCGATTATTAAAAAGCCCGATAGGTGGAACCAATAAATCAAAAGAACGACTCTGCGTATTTTGATTCAAATAGTCATTCAAAGTGATGTCATTGATTGTAATGACATATTGGGGATGCTGAAAACCCTTCATCTGATCTTGGCGTATTCCGATTTTGCTATGTATGTATTTATGGGACTTTCCCACTTTGAGCACCTCCGTCAAGAATGACTCTTTGTATTGACTCCCTTTCATTTTACAGGTTCATAAACCAGAACACTATGAGAAACGAAGGCTCTGGAATGCACGCCCACAGAGCCCCATCGTTCATCATTCGTGTCATCCAACCATTCCCTCTTTTTTCAACAAAACATGAACAATCACGCCTCTTTCCGCGGAAGGAGCAATGGAGATGCTTCCCTCGTGATCTGCGACAATTGCTTGGGCGATGGCCAGACCGATCCCGCTTCCTCCCCTTTTTCGCGTACGGGATTTGTCTACGCGATAAAATCGCTTAAATAGATGGGGAATCTCCTTTGCCTGAATACCGATACCCGTATCCTCTACCACAATGTGCACGGCCTCTTCATCCCCATATGCTCGTACCCTCACTTGTCCTTCATCTGTGTATTTCCGTGCATTGTCCAAAAGGATGTCCAATAACTGTCGAATCCGCTCTCGATCCATGAAAAGGACAAGAGCTTCTTCCCATTCAAACAGCAGCTTAATTTGTGGAGGGAAAATGGGTACCCATGCTTGCTTTACTTCCAGTAACAGAGGAGTTAATGGCTGCACGACCTTCGTTGAGCTTACTTGTGAGGCATGCTGCAGTTTGGCTAGCGACAACAGGTCATCGATGAGTTTGAAAAGTCGTTTACACTCCTGCTCCACAGCAGCGAGTGCTTCGTCCCTTACTTCTGGTTTGTGCTGCCCCCATCTTTGCAGAAGACTTACATACCCTTCAATAATCGAGAGCGGTGTTCGCAATTCGTGAGAGGCATCTGTGACGAATCGCTGCTGATAGACCATTGCTTCTTCCATACGATCTAACAACAGATTAAAGGCATGGATTAGCTCGTAGATTTCAGTCTCTACGTGATGATGGTGAATTCGCTGGGAGAGACGTTGAGGGAAAATGGAATGGATTTGCTGGATAAGATGATCGAGAGGCTTCAATCCCCAGTTACTCAACCAGTAGCCTCCAATCGCCGAAAGAAGCAACGTAAAAAAGGACGAGAGAAAAAGAATCGTGAGCAAGATAGAAAAATACCATTCAAGCGCCTCTGTCGTAGTAGAAATTTGCACAAACAAAAGCTCGGATGTAAACGGCAGCTGTACAGGCTCTTTCGCGACCAAGGTCCTTTCATAATAGTCTTCCGGGTCTTTTCTCCAATTGGCTCCCTGTATCGAAGCGATTTCCTTGCCGTTTTGATCGCTGATGGTAATGGATTGATTGACGTCAGCGTAATTGGTTAACAGACGCGTCAGGTAGGGAATCTTCAACGATGCTTCTTCGGTGATTTCTGTTTTCAAATCGGCTGCGATGGCCGTCGCTTTCTGATTGAGTAATTTTTGCTCATGTTGATGGACGAGATTAGAGGTGCTGAAAAAAATAAAAATAGACAAAAAGAGAAGCAAAACCAGCATGCCAGAGCTAAAAAACAGTGTCAGTCTCCATTTGAGTGAGTATCTGCGAGGTGTAAGCACTGCGTTCTCCTTTTAATCTCGTAGTGTATAGCCGATTCCTCGGACGGTATGTATCAGCTTGACGGATGGATCACTTTCAATTTTGTTCCGCAAATACCGGATATACACATCCACGATGTTGGTATTCCCCATAAAGTCAAAACCCCAAACGGCTGTGAGAATTTGCTCTCGCGAAACCGCTTGCTCCTTGTTTTGAACCATATAATAAAGCAAATCAAACTCGCGTGGGGTCAACATGATTTCCTCTTCATCGAGGAACACTCGCCGCGCGTTGGGCTGGATACGCAATCGGCCAACCACTATCTCCTGGTTTGCTTTTGATTCCCGCTGACGCAATAAGACTCGAATCCGGGCAAACAACTCCTCGATGGCAAACGGCTTTGCCAAGTAGTCATTTGCTCCACTGTCTAATCCCGTCACGATATCCGGAACCTCTCCGCGAGCCGTGATCATGATAATGGGGACATCTTTGGTTTCCCGAATGCGCCGGCATAATTCTATCCCCGATAATTCGGGCAGCATGACATCCAGCAGGATGAGGTCGTACTCGATCGTCAGTGCCTTTTCTAATCCGGAAAGCCCGTCGTATTCAATATCCGTCGAAAATCCTTCATTCTCCAACTCCAATTGTAAGTATCTTGCCAAGTTATGTTCATCTTCAACAAGCAGCAAATAACCTTTTCCATCTGGCGTAGGCATGCATATCATCTCCGTTTGAATATCTTACCAACAGTTTTCTCAGGAAACTCTCATGAAATTCTACCGGGAATCTTAGTTTTGTTGTGTACGATAAGAGCGTGGATGAGAAACACACAACATGATCAACCATTCAGAAGGAGGAACATCATGATAAAGCGAAACTGGAAAGGCACCACTACTACGGTCGTAGCTATTCTAATGGGAACTTCTCTTCTCATGAGCGGACAAGCCTACGCGGCTTCTGAGACAAGTCTTATCTCCACAGCTGCACATACTCCGGATAAACAGCAGAAAAAACATAAGTATGACCAGAATATGGAACAAATTGATAATGAGCAATATGGTCAGATGGTACAAGACGGTACAAATAACGACCTGACTGCCACTGAGGAAAGCACCACTGATGGTAGCCAGAATAAACAGATAGTTAGTAAAACGGCTCCCTCTTCCGACATTGCTGATCAGGTCATTTCAGAAGGAATGAAGTATAAAGGCGTCCCTTATAAATTTGGATCCAGTAAAAAAACAACGCGTACATTTGATTGCTCTTCCTTTACACAGCGAGTGTTTAAAGAGGTCGGAGTAAGTCTGCCACGAGACTCACGTCAACAGTCTAAAGTCGGTCAAAAAGTCTCGAAGGATCAACTGCAAAAAGGAGATCTTGTTTTCTTCCACAGCTACGGCAGCTCTTCTTCTCGCATTACCCATGTTGCCATCTACGCTGGGGACAATAAGCTGCTGCATACGTACGGTAAACCTGGAGTTACAACAACCAATTTCAAGGGGACTTCCTGGGAAAAACGTTTTGAGGTCGGAAGACGTGTAATTTGATCATTTTCTGGGGCGCAACACAAAAAGGCTGCTGAGAGCTACAGCAGCCTTTTTCATATCTCTTCAAAACTAGTGGCCTGATTCGCTCTCTGCAAGCTACAAAAACTCTGTCACAATAACACCTCCCTGTTTATCGCCAGAAAGCACATATTTCCCATTGGTCGGCACTTGAATCATGATGCTAGTCGCCACTGGATCATAATAAATTTTGTAGTCTCCACCATTTATCGTCCCTGACACTTCCTTTGCCTCCCGCAAGTATTTCACGTACTCCTCCAAGGTTAACTGGCGCTCTTGCATAATGGCGCTGTGCGGCAAACCTACAAATCGGTAATGCATAGGATTGTAAGGAACGCCCGTGATTGTGACCTTTTCCTTCGGATAACGCAAAATGAACCCGTATTTCCAGGCGTTTTCTTGTAGCCACTTTCCTTCAGGGGATTGGTCGATTTTCATTTGTGTGGATGTAACGTCCAAGGCTGTACCCAGATGATGTTCGTTAAAACAACCTGGCAATACATCGTCGTCATGTCCCTTCTCTTCAGCCAGTTTTCCCGGTTTTTCCAAGCTTCGATAGCCGCTTTTGATCATAAAATCCTTTACATTGTCCCTGCTTGCTGCATGGACCATCTCGTTGAACGCCTTCGCTGCGTTCTCAGACAATTCAATGGAATTGTCTTGCAAGCAATAGCCCTCCACTAAATAGTTGTGCGAAGACAAAAGGATCATATCGGATGGCACCGCCTCTGTATGGATCGGTTCCTTCTTGTTGACCAATAACAGATCGCCCTGATAAATCTGGTCTTTTTCAACTCGAATCGCTTTGTATTTCGGGAAAGCAGCAGCATCCGGCTCTTTTGGTTCCCATAAAGCATCGATGAGTGGCCACAAAAATGGATAACCGAACAACAATAAAAGAATACCTAGTAAGAAAAATCTCTTTTTCATTTCCACTTCCTCCATTGTTCAAACACACGTTATTCTTTTTTACTACGATGGTACTAGGCAATGTTAAATGAAATCGTACTCAATAGATAAAGTTTTCCTTGAATCATTTTGTTGTAAACAAACAGAAATTTCCCGCAGTACCCCTATCTAACCCGATAGTTTTGCGAAAGAAAGCTGAAACGTTATCAGCTGTTCCTCGTCAAATGGAGTGAAACTTCAAAAATTGACGAGGTGGCTACCATGAATATCAGAAAAAATATGATCTCTCTTTCCTTGCTTGCATTGTTCACTGTGTCATTCTCCCAACCAAGCTTTGCTGCAACGACTCCTTTTACGGATATAGGCCAATCGGGAGCGAAGGATAAAATTCTTTCCTTACAGCAACAAGGCGTGATAAAAGGCGTAGATGATAGCAAATTTGCACCGAACGAAACGATTACGGCTGCTCAAGGTATTCAACTGATGGTAAATGCCTTTGATTTGAGTCTGGCAGCGGTCACTTTCGTAAAGGCGCCACAAGCGACTGACTATTTTTCCAAAGCAGATAACGATGCTTGGTATGCTGAAAGTCTGATCATAGCGGCAGTGAACGGATTGGAGTTACCGAATGATCTCGATCCGAATGCGGAATGGACCAGAGAGCAGTTCATTCACCAGCTGATGAAAGTCATGGAGACCAAAGGTAATCTGCCCATGATCAAATTAGTGCCGGTAGAAATCAAAGATGATCATGACCTCACCGTGGATTACCAAGGCTCCATTCAACGAGCTTTGGCAAGAGATATTATCGAATTGGATAAGGAAAACAAGCTCCATCCGCAAAAGCCCGTCACACGCGAAGAGGCAGCCGAAATGATTTATAATGCCCTTGCGTATTTGAAAAGTCATAAGCCTCTGAACTAAAACAAAAAAAATGCAGCGATCCTCGTGAGAGGGGCTGCATTTTTTGTTTCCTTAACCAGTAATCATCTGATTCACTTGTCCGGTTATCAACAGCATCGCTTGCAATACGGGCATCATACTAACAAGATCAGGCGAATGGAAGCGTACCGTGCGTCCTTCGATTAGCTCGATTCCTGGCATCCAGCTGACTGCTGTGGCAAATTGCGATTTCGTAAACTCGACTTCTATCGTATTCTCTACTTTTTGTGCAAGTGGTTTAACTGTACGGCGATGGAGCAATGCTTCTTTTGCTTGCTGACGGATCAGCTCTCTCGCACGAACGGGATGCATCGCTTGCGACGAGAGTCCTGTAATTCCTGTTTTTACAGCGACCGTAAAGACTCCAGGGATATCTTCTTCTACCTCTTTCGCCGTTTGGGAATCGCCGGTAACGAGTACGACAGGGACACCAAAGGCTCCCGCAATTGCTGCATTTAACCCTGCTTCGCCCACTTCTTTACCATTTAAGATCAGCCGATGGATAGCGAGGCCAGACAATGTATGATTGAGTACCGCATCTCCTGTCCCTGCTTTTCCATGATAGCCGATGAAAAATGCGGCATCGCAGCTACTGTCGATCCCTTGCATCATACAGAGAGGCTTGAAGAAACCACGGATGACATCTGCCTGTGGATGCAATTCTTCCAGGATGATATTGTTCATCGGCCCATGAGACTCATTGACAATAATTTGGGTGGCTCCTGCTTCCAGTGCTCCCTCAATCGCCGCATTCACATCTTGGGTTAACAGTCTTCTCCCCGCTTCGTAATGTCTGCGACCGGGGATCACATCCTCCCATTCACTTAATCCAGAGATCCCTTCCATGTCCAACGATATAAACACCTTCATGCGAAACTGCCCCCTATCTTTGATTAGATTGCTTTCGGCATTTGGCGCGAACCAAACGCCAAGCGCTTGATCTCACCCTCTGGATGGCGAACAAAGCGGATGAGTGAATCGATGTTGTGGCGCGTGAACAGAAACGTATCTTCGCCAACGGAACGCAGTGGGAACACATCACTGCCTAGAACGAGTACAAGCTGGCTCTGTGCTTCATCAAATCTGATCTCTACTGCGTCTCCTTCTCCTGATTTATATGTACCAGGACATTGTTGCAAGTAAGCAAGCGGCACTTCATATTCGGGAAATGTGGCGAACTGCGTCTCGAGCGGGCGACCGAACATACTATTCAACAGTCCCAAGGTCAGATTGGAAATAGGGGCATCATCCATGTTGGTCAAAAGAATGCCAGTTACTCCCGCCTCTGGGACGATGAACATTTGCGCGGTCATCCCTTTCAAGCCGCCGGTATGGGTAAGTAAGGTGTAATCTTCGGAAAATGGAAACACGCCGAGTCCGTAACCATAGCTGCGGCTCAAATCAACACGGACATGAGGGGCAATCATTTGTGAGGCGCTATCTCCCGAGATGATTCTCGCTCCATTTGAAAGCCCGCCTGTCCGATAAACATCCGCATACCGAAGCATGTCACGTGCGGTCGATTTGAGGAAGCCTGCTGCACGCATGGAGGGAGCATCCCACCAACCTGGGGCACGTACTACTTCACGAACACCATCTTTCATGCGACGTGTGTACAGCATGGTAGTATTGTTGTCCTCGCCTAATTCCTCTACATGAAAAACCGTTCGTTCCATGCCAATTGGCTGTAAAATATGCTCTTGGACATAGGCTTCGTAAGGTTTACCGCTGGCACGCTCAATAATCGCCCCAAGCAAGCCAAAAGCTTCGTTGGAATAGCTGAATTCTGTCCCTGCAGGTCCCAACAATTCAAAGGGCAGCTTCTCTATATATGCCATGAGGTCTTCGAAGGTATCGATTGGGTGTTTACATTGGTCTTCAAAATGGTGAAGTAATTCGTCTGCTGTCGGATCGGCTTGTAAGCTCGGTAGCATAGCGGGTATGAGAGATGGAAGTGGTGGAAATCCGAGAGTGTGTGTCATGAAATGATGAATGGTAATGCTTTTCGTTTGGGCTTCATCCGGCGTGCGAAACGCAGGCAAATAGGTGATTACCGGATCATGTACGGAAAGCTTTCCTTCTTCCTGAAGCTGCATGATCGCCATGCATGTAAACGACTTCGTAATCGATCCGATCCCAAATACCGTATCCAGATCGATGGGAGCTTGTTGTTCACGGTCCCGAAAACCAAACGCTTTTTCATAAGTGAGTTCTCCGTCTTTGGCTACAGCAATGATCGCACCGGGAACCTGAAAATCATCCATCAGCCTTTGGACGTAAGCTTCGAACGACGCTTCCCACTCCTTCATCTTCATGTCACGCCTCCTTAGGTTCATTTCTTACAAACAGGAAAGCAATTTCAGGCTTAATCTGAAGTATACACTTCAAAAAAGTAAGGATATGAAGTTCATGCACTAGTAGAATTATAAGCCGCAGATGAAAAAACGACAATATATAATTCTGAAAATAACTAATTTTCACAACAAAAGTAATCAAATAACCCCTCGTCTTGTTGACGCCAGGCCCTAAAATGTCGCTGGTCAAATTCGATCATTCGTTGTTTTAGTAATGAGCGTTGCTGTACCGATTTGGTCCAGTTAGCAGGACTGTGGAGCCTCGCCAATCATCACGGGTTTTCTCTACTTTTGCTTTGCAAGCGTCAAGTAGTATCAATCGTACTTCACCTAAGTTTTTCCTGCCAGTTAGTTGAGCAAAGGCTGCCGGTTTTAACATCAGCAGCCTCTACTTACTTGTGTTTGTTCCACGATCAAATCCATAAGGCGGAACTGGCCGAGCCGTATGGACATATGCGGGTTCCATGTGAAAGCACTCGTTCGTACTATACGGTTAACCAGATCTTTAAAATGTATCTGTCCTTTTCTGTTACGATCTATGAACCGGCTATTTTTTTTCCTCTTGGTTGTCTGCTGTTGGCGTCTGGTTCGACAGTAATGCCGATTTGATCAAAAGTCTGCCCTTCGGCGAGCTGGTAGGTCAGTATTCCGGATCCATTTTCGTCCGGCTTGAATATGCCACCATTTTCCCTCGTGCTGTTTTTCAGCAGCCAAACCTGGTAAACCTGTGAACCTTCGACGCCGGGCAATTCGTGAACCTGCACCACCAAATTTTTCTCTGATCCCTGCTGGACAATATAGGCGATGCCGTTTGTTCCCGGGTGGCTTTGATTGGCTGTTTTTAAGGGAATCGCCGTTACAATTTCAATGGGAACATTTTCCGCATGGTGATTTTTTACCTGTACATTCGTTATTCCAAGACCAATAAACGCGAGCAACAAGACGGTCACAATACTGGTTGAAACTGGAGTGAACTGGCTTTTGAGCATCATGGGGAGCTTGCTCATCTTAGCCATGAATGTTTCTGTACCGCTTTTCTTCTTGTGCTCAAAAACAAACCCCAGCACCTCGCCTTTTAGCGATTCAGGCACCTCGATTTCGGTATAATCGAACGGCAAAGCATGCCAGGCCTGGGATAATTCCTGATATTCTTTCTTACACTCCTTACAATTCTTTACATGTTCAGCAAAGGCCATGTGGTCGCTCTCCTTGAGCTCATTTGCTATATATGATATTAAATGATCACAAACCCTTGTCATTTTATATCCTCCAGTTCCAGATGCTTCCTCAATCCTTTAAGAGCCTGGTGAAGCCTGCTTTTAATCGTGCCGAGCGGCTCTTGTTCCAGCTTGGCGATCTCTGAAAGAGAATACCCTTTCCAATAAAGCAGATCGATTAATTTTCTTTGGGCCGTCGGCAATTTGTTTTTCGCCATCGCAATATCATTCGTATTTACTCGTTGCTCGACCGCATTTGCAGGGTCGGCGATCTCTTCATGTTCCTCTTGATGGTGTTGCGTATGCCTCTTCTCTTTGCGAAGGTAGTCAATGCATATATTGCGGGTAATCGTGAGGAGCCAATTTACAAAGCTGCCTTGAGCAGAATCGTAATGGCTGTTTGTTGTCCATAGCCTCAAAAAAACCAGCTGAATAATTTCTTTCGTCTTATCCTCATTCCCATTGCAAAACTTCATAACAAAGCCGTAAACAAGCTTGATATATCGATCATAGAGCTCCTCTAATGCGTGACCATTTTTTTCGTTAACCAATCGCATTAATTCCGCATCGTAATTTTCTTTCATGTGGCACTCCCTGCTTTTGGATAAAAATATACTGCCATAACACTTTTATAAAAGGAAAGATGGGAACGACCGCGACTGATCGTTCCCTGGGCAAGCTTATTCAAATGCTGTTTCGCTGTTTATGACAAACCATACTTCTTTTACTCCTTGTCCGTTTACATCCCCTACTTGCTGGTCTTTTGCAAAATAATAGAGAGGAAAGCCTTTGTACGTAACCTGCTTCTTCCCATTGTCTTCTCTTGTGATCGTATCGAAATCCTTTTTGTCAAAACCTTCTGGGACGGCGAAATCCTCCTGGGTAAATGCCGGCCAGTTTGCCAGGCAGTCCCCGCTGCAATTGCTTTTTCCTGCTTGGTCTTTTTTAAAGTAATACAGTGCCCTTCCCTGAGGATCGGCCAGGTACTCTCCTGCTTTTTCATTCTTCAAAAGCTGGAGGGCTTGATCGGGTTGAACCGCCTCTGTTTTTACCTCCGTGCTTTTTCCGCAAGCAGCCAAAGCAAAAATAATCAAAATCATCGCAAGTGTAAAAACTACTTTTTTCATGTATGTTCCTCCTTACTTCCAGCCCCATTTTTGAAAGATTTGGTGAGATTTTTCCGTTTTTAAATAATCAATAAATTGCTGTGCCTCTTTTTTCTGATCAGTGATTTTTGTCAGGGCGATCGGCGTTCCACGATAGAGCTTTTCTTCTTCGGGCAGTTCGACCAGGTCTGTCACATCCTGTAGCCGGTAATGCCACGATTCATAGGTAATCCATGCGTCCAGGCTGGAATTCGATTTCCATCGTTCAATGGCTTCGGCACTCGACTTTACAGAAACGTTAATATTTTGAGTAATGCCTCCGATCAGCCCTTTTCTGCCCGCCAGGTCTTCCCACAGGCCAAGCTGGCCAGCCCCATTCACATCGATTATTTTTACTCCCTTTTTCGTTAAATCCTCCAGCTTTTCAATCTTCTTAGGATTTCCTTTCCTCACCAATATTCCTGCAGCGCGCGTGTAAAGCTCCGTACGTGATTTCGTGTCGATCATTTCGGGGTAGTGAAAGATAAAGTCCTGCAGCATATACTCGGAGCCACCGAAAATAATATCTGCATCTTGCTTTGCTTGACCGATCCACTTGCTCTCTGGTCCGGCTGTTACTTCCACCTTCATACCCGTCTCAGCTGAAAAATGTTCAGCAGCTTCCTTGATCGGTCCAAGTGGTCCACCTGGTCCGTACACCCGGATGACTTGGTCACTTTTGCTAGAATTCGCCTGGGACGCCGGCTTACCGTCCATTTTTGCATAGGCTGACATTCCGGTAGTCGTAAAGAAAAAGAGCAGTAGAGTTGCTAGGAACACAGTCTTCCTCATGATTCTTCCTCCATTTCACACTTGTTTTTTAACGGTTCTATCAAAGGAAACGACGGCAGGCTGCAAACGGTTTGATTGTATTTGTGAAATAGTTAGAAAGTTACATGAAACGATGGAAAACTAGTCTGGTGAAGAATAAATAAAGATCTCCACACAACCTAGGCCAGTCTGGCCAGGTGTATGGTGATCTTTGTCTTTGAGATGCTTTTGTATGCAGAAAAAAACGACCCTTTTTCAGGGCCGTGAAATGGTTTGCTCTTATTTTTCTAATTCTCCATCGCTATTTGTTACCGCAAAATTGTAATTAATAGAGCGTGTAAATGGTTCGCCATCCTCATTGACGCCGGTTATGTCAAAGGAGAGATTATATACGCCTGGCTTCGTCGGCACAGTAAAATTGCCCGTAAGCTCATCTTCTTTTACGGCAAACTTCACTTCATCCAAGACGCTTGCTTTTTCGCCGTTCATGGAACGAGTCAGGTTTGCTTTTTCCAATGATGATTGATCAATTTCGTTTTTGCCCAGGTCGACCGAAATCTTCGCTTTGTCGCCTTTCTTGAATACTTTTTTGCTCGCTTTTACTTTCGCTTCTTCTCCACCATCCACGGAACCAACCATGAAAAAGGCGTCGTCAGAACCCTCCACTTCCAGTGTCCATTCGCCTGCTTCAGGCTCCTCTACTTCAATGAAGTGATGAACAGCATCTTGGAATATTCCTGGTTCATCCTCCGACTCGCTTTTTTTACTAAGATCCGCCTCGTACTTTTTGCCCGACGGACTGATCAAGGTCACAATGGTATCTTCTGACGAGGTCATCGTATCAAGATTCAGCTTATCGATTCCGCTCTCCAGGAAAAATGTTTCAGAGGCGGTGTCTTCCACTTCGCCGCCGCGGAGAATGACGGAGCTCTCTTCCACAGTGGCTTCTTTTGATTTGTCTTCGCTTACTTTATTTGCACGTACTTTCATAGATGCATTTTGTAATTTCGGCTTGACCAGATCCCATGTTTGTGAGGCTTTCGCTATTTGACCGTGGGAAACGTCCTTTGTAAAGCTCTTGATTCCATATGGCAAACCGAAGGCAGACTCAACGGAAACGGCTCCATCGTCTTCACCAGGAAGAACCGCATGACCAAACCAGGTCGCACTAAACCAGCCATCATCCCCTGTTCCCGCTGCCATGTATGTCTTAGTTGAACCAACTTCGCTACGGCTATCAGTCTGTGCACGGAAGTTGGCCATATATGACGTTTGCAGGGAATACACCGCATCGTCTTTTTTGCCAAGAATGTCGGCGAGCCATCCTGCCCAATTGCTGTACGCCATATCAGCCAATTCTGAACCTTTGTTTGGCGTGGAAAGCTGGTGAACAACGTTGACATACGGGTGCGCGCCATAGTGGACGAGTGCTGCCTGTGTATCGATGCCACCTTTGGAATGTGCAATGATATTGATTTTGGAAACACCATAATAATCTGCAACCTTTTTAATGACTTCAGCGAGCTTGGCTCCGTTTGTCCACATGTTGCCACCAGTACCATCCGCGTCCTTCAGTTGCACAAATGCGGTACGATACCCGGCGTTATAGGCTGCATCATAATACCCGTCTGTTGTATACCAAGTATTGTAGGTGGAGTGCAGACCCTGGACAAACAGGATCACGGGCTTGTCTTTGGATGCATTGGGAGGAACCGCACCTGTGTACCAGTCACCAAAATGACCACTTGGATTGTCATCATGCAAAACCGGAGCTGGAGCCGCCGCGCTTGCTGCTTGGGGGTAGACCAGCGCCGTTGATAATGTAACGGCCGCTAGCAAACGAGATAGTACTTTCTGATTCATGAAAAAAACACCAACCTTCATCTTAGGATTTATTGTTGCCGTGCACAATCGTTTAGAATTGTGCACGGATTGCAACCGCCTGTTCTACCTTCAATGTGTCTTGAATGATCACGAGGATCGTATTCATTTGCTGATGAATAAAGAAATGCCCACCAGACATAGGGTAAAATTTGCATTCCCGCCCGCAATAGTCTCGCCATGCCACAATATCTTGGATTTCTATCGAATCTTCTTTCCCGAACAAAACCGTCATGTTGACCGGGATTTGCTGAGGAAGCTCGTGATTCATTTCATACGTTTGCACGGCCTGGAAATCAGCGCGAATCATAGGCAAAAATACCTCCAAGATCTCGTGATTATCCAAAACCTCATCGGGTGTGCCCCCGAGTGTACGTAGCGATTCGATGAACTCGTCATGCGGCAGGTTGTATGTTTTTACCAGTTTGTGGTACGCATGTGGCACACGGGATGCAGACAAGAACAAGTGCTGGGGCAGTGGCTTTCCATTCTGCAACAGCTTTCTCGTCAGTTCATACGCGATTAATCCACCCATGCTGTGGCCATAAAAAGCAAAAGGTTCTTCCCCCAGCTCTGGTATAATCCGTCTGTATACATCCTCCAAGACCTCATAAAACGAGGTGGCAAGAACCACGCTATCGCTATGAAGTGAAGGCCGTACCTCGAATGGAACCATTTCCAATAACGCTGGCGACACTGCCCGTTTCCACCCGTAATAAATGCTAGGAAGTCCACCTGCATATGGAAAGCAAAACAATTTCATCTCTTTTCCCTCCCTCTCCTCATTACGAAATTACCTCGACATCTTTCAATGAAAAATCGCTTGATGCAAATCTTGTAAATCCTTCATGACTACTTGAACAGCAAACTGATTGGTAGTCGCGCATACTGACAATTTATAGCCTGGATCGATCTCATACTGCTGAAATGCCCAAGCCTCACGCGAATCACTTTGCGATATCGTAATCGATTGGTCTAGGTTTTTTCTTATGGCGAATGATTGCAACGGGATGGACAGCCCCATGCCTCTCGCTTTTATATAACTCTCCTTTAACGTCCAAAGGTCATAGAAATACGAAACCCGTTCATTCGGATGTTTTGCCAAAAGATCTTCTACTTCGGCTGGTGCAAAATAATGAGTGGCAATATCCAATTCAATTGGGCATATTTGCTCCACATCAATCCCCACCTGCGAGTCATGTGTGGCGCAAACGACCCATTCCCCAGAATGAGAGACGTTAAAGCAGAAATTGGGAAATGATTTCAAAAAAGGTTTTCCGTATGCATTGTAGTCATACTCGATTTCGTCATTGGAAATCTCGTAGGCTTCACAAATCAGAGAGCGTACGAGCACGTCCGCGAGCAACGCCCGATAGGAATCAGCCGGATTTCTGAAACGGTTGACCCGTTCCCGTTTTTCTTCGGGTAGTGCTTGCAAAAATCGGTTGAACGAGTCTTTCTCCATGACTGCAGGACATTTCAAAGCATAAATGGCAATCATGTAGCACTCACTCTCCTTTCTGTCAGATCAAGACTACTGATTTGTTCTGCTCGATCCTTTCGCTGCTGCACTTCGTACAAGTTGGCATACGTGCCGTTGTGCTGCATTAACTCAACATGGCTCCCTTGCTCGATGACTTTTCCATGATCCATTACGTAAATCACATCGGCATCCTCTACAGTCGACAGGCGATGAGCGATAACGAGGACTGTTTTATCCTTCATAAGTGCGGTTAATGCTTGCTGCACCCAATATTCCGATTCTGCATCCAAAGCGGAAGTCGCTTCATCCAGTAGAAGAATCGGTGCATTTTTCAGGATGGCTCTGGCAATGGCAATTCGTTGACGCTGTCCGCCTGATAGCTTGGCACCACGTTCTCCTGTTTTGGTCTGGTAGCCGTCTGACAGTTCCATAATAAAATCATGCGCATACGCTGCTTTACTTGCTTTGATGACATCCTCATCCGAAGCATCCAGGCATCCGTAGCGGATATTGTCTTCGATGGTTCCTTCGAACAAAAAGGCATCCTGAGGCACGTATGAGATCAAGCTTCTAATTTCTGCAAGAGAATAAGCTCCCATGGGCTTGCCCAGTAAATAAAGAGTTCCGCTAGCAGGTGGGTAATACCCTAACAGAAGCTTCATGACGGTGCTTTTTCCACTTCCGCTCGTTCCGACTAGCCCAGCCATTTGGCCTTTGTCGACTCGCAACGTAACACCATCCAGCACGTTTGTAGCATCGTTGTATCCGAAAACGACCTGATCCAGCTTCAGCATGCTTTCACAATGCTTGTGTTTGTCGGTGCTATTGTGATACTCCTCTGGTTCGGGAGGTTCATTCAGAAAATCGACGACCCGAGAAGCGCCTGCTAACGAGCTCTGCAACGCTGTGATGACTTGGCCAAGCTGGAGAAAGGCCAGTGTTACAAGCATCTGTTGTTGAACGAGGGCGACCAGCACACCCAACCCGATTATTTGTTTGGAAACCATCATGATTCCAAAAACAAGCATTCCCCCGAAGCTTACAAATTGGATAAAAAAATTGGTCCCTTCCAGTAATCCGTGTTTATGCCCTTGCTTGATGGCAGACATAGCTACTTCTTCGTTTGCTTCCGTGTAACGGGCGGTCACAACGTTATGTAAATGAAACATTTTGATGATGGGCAACCCAGACAAAAAATCGTTTAATCTTTCTGTCCCCATCCCCATCTGCTGCTGCATTCGATCTCCAATGCGCCGTACTGACTTGGCAAACAGCGTATTTACATAAAGAGTCACTGCGCTTACGAGCAAGAGGACGACGGCAATTTTCCAATCCATCACAAACATTCCTAGGATCGAGCCGATCAGCGACAGCAGGATGATGCTTAATGTTTTCAATTGCTCTGCGTACGCATTTTCCATGAGGACAACATCGTTGCCCAGTCTCGACATCGTATCTCCCGAATGGTGCTGCTCATAATAATCGAACGGCAGCTTGCTCAAACGTTGATAGACTTGAAGCCGAATGTTGGCAATGAGCTCGCGAACGCATCGACGATATATGTAGCTAAAAAATGGAGACAGGATACTCAGCAAAAGGAACATCACAGCCATGGTGACAATCGCTCTGGTTAATAACGCAGGGTCTTTTGTGTTCGCAAAATCCGTCAGATCCTTGAACACGAAAGGCAAGGATACCAATACAGCAGCTTGACCGATTCCGTCACCCACAAGGCCCAACATATACGCTCGCTTTTTCGATTTCATAAACGTCAGGAGTTGACGTAGTTCCCGCATCAAATTCTGGATGAACATGCCTATACCCCTCCTGCAGCCAGCGAGCTATGCATCTCTGTGGCAAACTGTTTTTGATACAATCTGGTGTAAACGCCGCCTTGGGCAAGCAAATCATAGTGTGTACCACGTTCAACAATTTGTCCTTGCTCCAAAACAAGCACTTCATCCGCGTCTTTTATCGTAGACAGTCGATGGGCAATGACGAGAACAGTCCGATTTTTCATCACATTTTCCAGCGCTTCCTGTACCAAAGCTTCCGATTCTGTATCTAGGGCAGACGTTGGTTCATCCAGCAGTAGAATCGGGGCGTCCTTCAAAATCGCTCGGGCAATCGCGATGCGCTGTTTCTGTCCTCCGGATAAACGAGAGCCTCGTTCTCCCACTTTTGTTTGATAACCCTCCGGTAGCTCCATGATGAAGTCATGGGCATTTGCCGCTTTTGCCGCTGCGATGATCTCGTCTTGTGTCGCGTGAATGCGTCCATACGAGATATTTTCCGCAATAGACACGGGGAATAGCGTCGTATCCTGAGAAACCATGGAAAGGTAGCTCCGCATGTCCGTCATATTCCAATCCGCCATGGAATGTCCGAAAACATTCAATCTTCCGTTGCCCGGTTCCATTTGATAAAACCCGCACAGCAACTTCATGATGGTGCTCTTCCCACTTCCGCTGGCCCCTACTAACGCAATGGTCTTGTTCGGATGTAATGTAAAACTGACATGATCAAGAATCTTTGCCTGCTCGTAGGCAAACGTAACATTCTCAAACTGTACAGGAATCGCCTTTGGATCAACGGGAATCGCAGGTTGATCGTTTTGTTCGACTGGCTGTGAAAAAATTTCTTGCAGCCGCTTTGCCGCACCTGATGTCTCTTGTACTTGGGCAAACAACACGGGCGCGAGTGAAAGTGGTTCGATAATAAAGTGAAGCAAATAACTGAAAATGACCAAGCTGCCCAGATCCAATTCTCCTGCCTGTATCAAGTACCCACCATAAGCAACAAAAAACAGAATGGGGGAAGAAAACAATAAAATCCCTGGTGCTGTCATCCACGCACGTTTCTTCTCTGCCTGGAACGCATTTGTCAAAACCTGCTTCATACCCGCATGGTATTTACGATACAAAACGTCTTCCAATTGAAAAGCTTTGACCATGTGAATGCCGGAAAGCGTATCCTGAGCGATTGCGTTCGTTTGACCCAGATGATCTTGCATTTGCTCCGAGTATTTTTGAAGCGGTTTGCTCATCCACCCTGTGATCGCGATGGCGACAGGTAAGATTGCGATGCTGAAGATGATTAACTTCCAATTGATTGTCAACAACAGTCCAAGAGCTCCGACAAAAACAACTGGCAAATAAAAAAGCTGAAAAAAATGCTTTTGCAAAAAGCTTTGCAAGATTTGGGCATCTGTTGTTAAGCGTGAAACGAGATCGCCGGAATGATATTTATCCATGGTGGACATGGGGACTTTTTCAAGATGAGCAGCCATGCTGTTTTTCAAATCTCTCATGGCTCTTGAACTGAATCTAGCTGCCGAATATGTGATGAAATATTTTGAGAGAAAACCGACGATGGTCAGACAAAAAATGATGAGAGCAATACTGACTAGCTTGTCGAAGTTGTTCGTATGTTCGACCATGGTTTTGATCAGGATTCCCATCCAAATGTCTGCGACCGCCACAAGAAGCGCGGCAATGATACAGATCATGACCCAACCTCGATAAGGCTTTACATATGAGAGTACCCAGCCAAACATGGGCTCTTTCTTTCTGTGCTGAGCTTGCTTGGTAAAAATCATGTGCGGCTCCTCTCCAATGATGTAATGGATGAACTCCCCTTGAAAACCATGTTCCCAAGGGGAATCATCACAAAGCCGTGATCTTATTTCAGAATGAACAGCTCCTGTAGAATGTCTCTGAGGATGGAGGCATTCATCGACACGTAGGTTCCTCCCAACATTCTGGAGTGGATTCCGTACCCTTCGTACGTCATCAGTCGTTTCGTAGCCTGTGTCCAAGCGGCTTCATTCCATTTGACTGCGACCAGATCATCCTCACCCGATTCCAGCTCTGATTGTATGAGATGGATCGTTGCGTTCGTTGCACCCGTATTGATCAGTTGATTGTGGTACATCACGTAGCTGACCGTTTTTCGAATGAAGCTTTGCTTGACGAATTCATTGGCAGCGTACAAATGGAAGTCTTCTTGTGTCATGTTGAACATCTCGGTGTTCTCTCCAATTTCGGCAAATAACTGCGCAATATCACTCTCTGTTTCCGCCAGACTCCGCTCCATCACCTTGTCTTTCCAGTACGAATCGAACAAGATGAGGTCGGTCACGACATATCCTTGATTCTCCAGTTCTTTTGCGACTTCAAAAGCCAAATTACCTCCCGAGGAATATCCCATGAGCGTAAAGGGTCCTTTTGGATCAATCGCCACGATGGCTTCGATGTACTGCTCCAGTCGATTGTCTTCTTGGATGAAATCAAAGCTATACAAGGAAACGCCCTTGATTTCATCAGCAAGCTTCTGATAATAAACACTTTGAGCGCCAATCGGCGTAAAGCAGAAAACTTTTCTCGCCGTCTCTTCATTTAAGAGAATGGCACCACCGGAGTTGCCCTCGAAGTTCTTGTGCGTAATGAAATCCGCTACCTTCTCAATCGTTGGATGCTGGAAAATGAGGTTCAACGGTAGTTCAATCTGCATGTACTCATACACCTTTGCAACCAGCAACGTTGCTTTCAATGAATGTCCACCCAGTTCAAAGAAATGGTCAGTGATGCCGATTGGGTCTATCCCCAAAACTTCCTGCCAAATGGCAGCCAATTGATACTCGATCGCAGTTCTTGGGGCCACGAACTCACGTGTGGTCGCATCCGAAGGCTTTGGCTTCGGTAACGCTTTGCGATCCACTTTTCCATTGGCTGAAAGCGGCAGTTGATCTAACTGGACAAAATAGCTGGGAACCATGTATGCAGGCAGTTCCTTCGTTAGATGCCTTCTCAGCTCAGAAACGGATACCTCTGCTGCTGGGACGAGATAAGCGCAAAGATACTGTCCAGCAGTTAACTCATCCTCTTGCACAACGACCACTGCTTGATCGATGCCATCGTAAGCAAGTATGGTGCTCTCAATTTCCCCGATCTCGATGCGGTACCCTCTCACCTTCACCTGTTCGTCTGCTCGACCGATGTAATCGATCGTGCCATCTGCCCGCCATTTCACCAAGTCACCCGTTTTATACATGAGCTCTCCTGGCACAAACGGATTCGGGACGAACTTTTCTTGTGTGAGCTCTGGTTTATTCAAATAACCTTTTGCAAGTCCGGGTCCTCCGATGCATAGCTCTCCCACTACGCCAATCGGTTGCAAGTGATGTTGTGTATCAACGATGTACACTTGGACATTGGCTAGCGGACGTCCAATCGTGATATCTTGCCCTGCTTCAATCGAACGAGAGATGGTGGTGACGACGCTGTTTTCGGTCGGACCGTATTCATTGTTGATCTCGATTGCTGGATGCTTTTCTTTCGTTTTTTGTACAAGCTGCGCAGGTAATTTCTCGCCTCCCAATGTTACGCAGCGAAGAGGAGAGAAGTCGGCAGCAGTCGAGCAATCCAGAATCGCCTGGAACAGACTCGGTACACCGTAATAATGTGTGACTCCCGCTGAGGCAATCAGCTTTTTCAGCGCTACCGGATCTTTGGCTTCTTCCTCTCTCGGCAAGACGCAAGTAGCACCTCCGAGAAGTGGAGCGAACAAGCTGGCTACAAAACCATCGAAGGCAAAGGAGAATACCTGCAACGCCTTGTCTCCCGGCCCGAAACCATATTCATCTCTTCTCCACTGCAAGCAATTGACGATTCCCCGATGTGGAATCATGACGCCCTTCGGCTTACCGGTCGTTCCCGATGTATAGATGACATAGGCGAGATCTGTCGGTTGATTGAGTGATGAGAGATTGGAGCCATCTATCTCGACGTCATGCTTTGCGCTCAGTTCAAGCCAGTCCAGACCGCTCGACACGCGAGACAATAGTTCCGACAAATGGGACTGGCAGAGAAGCAATGCTGCGTTGCTGTCCGCAAGCAGGTACTGAATGCGTTCTTGCGGATACGCCGGATCGATTGGAACATAAGCACCGCCTGCCTTTAAAATACCGAGGATGCCAATGATCATCTCCGGTGAACGCTCCGCCATGACTGCTACAAGACGATCAGGTCCGACTCCCTTGGTGCGCAGAACTCTTGCCAGTCTGTTGGCTTGCTCATTGAGCTTGCTGTACGTAAGTGACTGACCGTTAAAGAGAATCGCTTCCTGATTTGGCGTCTTCGCTACTTGCTCTTCGAATAATTGATGTAGCGTTTTGTCTTGTACATAGTTGACAGCTGTATCATTGAAACTCTCGAAAATTTGCTTTTTCTCCTCTGCCTTGAGCATGTCAATTTCGCTCAAGCGGATATGCGGATTTTGCACAACGATTTGGGCAATAGCCATGAAATGGTTGCTTAACCGTTCAATCGTTTCTCTCGTAAACAAGCTTGTGCTGTATTCCACGCCAATGCGAATCTCTTCACGCTCTTCTGTGGCAATTAACGTCAAATCAAATTTGGAATGGTTGCCAGCCTGATCAGTCATGAAAGGCGCAAGTGTCAAGCCGTGCAGGTCGATAGCATTATCCGAGTTGTTTTGCACAGTAAACATGGTGTCAAAGAGCGGGTTTCTGCTTAAGTCCCGCGGAATGTCGAGTTTTTCCACCAGCTCTTCGAACGGATAATCCTGATGAGCGTACGCATCTAGTGCATTTTGCTTGACTTCCAGCAACAGCTCAGTGAAGGTTTTCCCAGCATGCGGCTTGTTTCTCATCGCCAATGTATTGACAAACATACCGACGATTGGTTCCAGATCAGCATGGGATCTGCCTGTAATCGGTGTGCCGACAATGATGTCCTCTTGCCCGGAATACTTGGAAAGCAGTACATTGTACGTCGCGAGGAGCACCATGTACAGTGTCGTTCCCGTTTCTCGAGCCAGCTGGTTCAAGCCTTCCATGAGCTGTTTACCGGTTCCGATGGAATACTGATCGCCTGCGAAATTTTGAATGCTTGGTCGGGTGAAATCCGTTTGCAGGTTTAGCACTGGAATTTCGTCTGCAAACACTTGAGCCCAGTAATGTTCTTGCTTGTTGAAGGCATCGGATCGGAAAAGCTCCTGTTGCCATACGGAGAAGTCCCTGTACTGAATTCGGAGCTCTGGCAAAACATCTCCTTGGTATAGCTGCACTAAGTCAGACAGGAGAATGCCGGAGGATACACCGTCGGAAATGCTGTGATGCGTGTCGGTAAAGAGCACATGACGATCTTCTCCGATTTGCAAAAGACGTACGCGAAGCAACGGCGCTACACCCAGATCGAATGGCTGAACGAGAGAGGAAAGGACCTCTTGTGCCTGGTCTTCTGTGATCGTTGTATACGAAAGTTCAAAAGAAACTTCCTCGTGAATCTTCTGAACAGGTTCTCCATTTACAACGGCAAAAGACGTACGAAGACTTTCATGTCGCGCAATCAGCTGCTTAAACGCTGTCTCTAATCTTTCCGGTTCCAGCTTCCCTTCGATCAGCATGGTCGAAGGCATATTGTAGCTGATGCCGACTCCCTCGAACTGATGGAGGATATACATGCGCTTTTGAGCCGATGAAACAGGGTAATACCCTTGCGCAGGTGCTGGTTTGATCGAAATGACATATTCTTTTGCTGTCTCTTCGATGTATGCAGCCAATTGCTGAATCGTCGGTTTTTCGAACAAAACACGGAGCGGAATATCTACTTGATATTCGTTATGCATGCTCGAAATCACACTCATTGCACGCAAGGAGTGACCGCCAATTGCAAAGAAATCATCCAGAACCCCTACTTGCTCCACATTCAGTACTTGTTCCCAGACGCGGGCCAATTGCGCTTCCAACTCCGTACGAGGTGCTACGTACTCTGTCGTTCTGAGTAAAGATACATCTGGTACCGGCAAGGAACGTCTATCGATCTTCCCATTTGCGGTAAGCGGCAGCGCTTCAAGCGTGACGAAATACGATGGAATCATCGCTTGAGGTAATTCTTTTAGCAATTGCTTACGTACTTGTGCTGTGTCGATCTCATGGTCTGCCACCATGTACGCGCATAAATACTTTTCTTGTCTGTGATCCTCTCTTGCGACCACGACTGCTTCCAGGATTCCGTCTAGCTTGCGTAGCTGTGTCTCGATTTCGCCCAGCTCGATACGGACACCCCTGATTTTCACTTGATGATCGTTGCGACCCAGGAACTCCATATTTCCGTCCGCACGCCACTTCGCCAGATCACCCGTACGATACAACAGCTCACCTGGTGCGAAAGGATTCGGTACGAACTTCTCCACTGTCAGTTCAGGTCTGTTCAAATAACCGCGAGCGACCCCTGCTCCACCTATGCACAACTCACCCACGACTCCAACAGGTTGAAGATTCAATTGTTGATCCATCACATACATTTGCATATTCGGAAGTGGTTTGCCGATCGGTACCGTTCCCGAGCGAATGGATGAGACATCTGTTTCTTCGTAATAGCTGGAATCGATGCACGCCTCTGTTACCCCATAACTGTTAACAATGCGCAACGTATGACTGAATCGGGTCAGCAAGGTCTTGAAGTCTTCCGCTGAACAACTGTCTGCTCCGAGGATCAAGAGCTTCATCTGACTGATGTCGAGCTTGTTTTCGTAAATGTAATGCATCAATGGCATGATCAGAGCTGGTGTCGCTTCGAAAATCGTGATTTCATACCGCTTGATAATTTCGTACAAGGAAGCCGGGTCCATTTTGACCTCATTCGGGCAAATGACCAGCTGCCCTCCTGTGAGCAATGCTCTGGCAAAGTCGCCAGTCGAGACGTCGAAGGCGAAGCTCGCCATTTGCAGCAAGCGAACCGGGAAGGTATCCAGGTGATACTCATCCTGCCATGCAAACGCGACATTCGCATAGCTCCGGTGCTCGATCACGACTCCTTTTGGCTTGCCAGTCGTACCGGAAGTATAAATGATGTAAGCCGCGTGTTCCGGCAGTGCTACAGGCTCCAGATTGCTCGCTTCTCCCTGATACAGGCCCTCTGCATCCAGATAGAGAGTTTCGTAAGGGAATACAAGCTGTGTATTCATCTTTTGCAAGGTAAGGAATAGCTTCGCATCGCTATCTTCCAAAATGAATGCTTGACGCTCCAATGGATAATCTGGATCAATCGGGACGTAGGCGCCACCGGCTTTCAAAATACCGAGTGTCCCTACTACCATGTGCAAGGAGCGATCTACCATGATGCCGACCGTGCTCTCTGGCTTGACTCCCATTTGGCGCAAGACACGCGCGAGCTGGTTCGCTTTTTCATTCAATTCCCGATACGTTAGCTGTTCATCCTCGCAGATGACAGCTACCTGATTCGGTGTTTTTTCGACCTGCTCTTCGAATAGCTCCTGGAACGTTTTGTTCGTTGGATAAGCTACATTTGTTGCATTGAAATCATGCAGCATTTGCTCCATCTCATCTTTTGACAAGACACTGATCTCTGCCAGCTTGCGATCTGGATTGGCAATGATCGTCTGTAAAAGATGGATGTAATGAGTCGCCATGCGATCAATCGATTCTTTTGCAAACAGCTTCGTGCAATAGCTGAACTGCACGAGAAGCTCATCTTGTTGTTCCATCGCATCCAGCGCGATATCGAATTTTGCGATCTTGCCATCTACCGGGTAAGCGGACATGTTGAGTCCTGCAATTTCTAATGCAGACGAGTCCGCAAGCCCCAGGCTGAACATCGTATCGAACAGCGGATTTCGGCTTAAATCGCGCCGTACTTGCAGCTTATCTACGAGATGTTCAAACGGATAATCCTGATGTTCAAACGCATGCAGCGCATTTTGTTTCACATCACCCAAAAACTCGCGGAAGGTCAGGTCGCCTCCTGCCACATTTTTCAGGGCAAGCGTGTTGACGAACATGCCGACGATTCGTTCTACATCTGCGTGGGATCGACCTGCAATCGGTGTACCGACAACGATTTCTTCCTGTCCTGTGTATTTGGACAGCAGCACATTGTAGGCAGCCAAAAGCACCATAAACAGTGTGGAGCCCGTATTTGCAGCGAGTTGTCGCAACTCCGCAAGCAAGTGATTTCCTGTACCGATCGCTACCGTGTCGCCTTCGAAGCTTTGAACAGTAGGTCTTGGGAAATCATTTGGCAGGTTGAGTAATGGGAGCTCCCCTGCAAAGACATTCGTCCAATAATCCTCCTGTTTTTGGAAACGCTCAGACTGGGCCAGCTTCGTCTGCCAAGCAGCAAAATCTTTGTACTGGATGCGCATGTCTGGGAGCTGATTTTTCTCGTACAAGCTCGCGAACTCCTTGGCGATGACTGCAAGCGATACACCATCGGAGATAATGTGGTGCATATCCATGAAGAACAAGTGTCGTTCTGCTCCCAGTTTGATCAAGTCAACCCGGAACAGCGGAGCCACTTCCAGATCAAACGGCTGGACCAACTCCTGAATCCGTTGCTCTACTTGGTCATCTGTCGCCTCAGAAATACCGATGAGCAGCGTGACATCCTCATGGACTCGTTGCACGGGTTCCCCATTTTTCGAATGGAAGGATGTTCGCAAGGATTCATGTCGTTTTACCAGTGTTCGGATCGCATATTCAAAGCGTTCGTAGTCCAGATGGCCATCTATTATCATTACATTTGGCACGTTGTAGCTGATCCCGCTTCCTTCAAACTCATGCAGGATATACATTCTTTTTTGTGCGAACGAGACTGGATAAAAGTCAGCGTGCTCTACCGGTTGAATGGTCTCGAACTGTTCCATTTCACTCGCAGTGATATAAGCAGCTAGCTCATGGATCGTAGGAGTTTCAAACAGGGCTTTTAACGGAAGTTCTACCTGAAATGCTTTGTGCACCTGCGTGATTACATTCATTGCCTTGAGAGAATGTCCACCCAGTTCAAAGAAGTTATCGTGAATGCCTATCGGATGAATACCCAGAACCTCTTGCCAAATCTCAGCCAGCTTCTGTTCGGTTGCATTTTGTGGGGCGACATATGTGGAGCCTTGTACCCGATCTCCAGATGGTTCAGGCAAAGCTCTACGATTGACCTTCCCGTTTGCAGTCAAAGGCAGTTTTTCCATTTGGACATAGAAGGCTGGCACCATGTAGCTAGGCAATTCTTTGGATATAGCCTCTCTCAGCTCTACTACGTCGAGTTCCTCTTCTGAAACAAAATAAGCGCAGAGAGCTTTTTGGCCGTTTGTATCATCCAGTACCGTAACGACAGCTTCTTTTACTTTTTCGAGATTGGTCAGAACGGTCTCGATTTCCCCAAGCTCGATCCGATAGCCTCTGATCTTTACCTGTTGGTCGATACGACCCAAATACTCGATCGTTCCGTCCGCCTTCCATCTCGCCAAATCCCCTGTGCGGTACATGTTTTCACCTAAAACGAACGGATTCGGGACAAACTTCTCGGCAGTCAATTCCGGCTTGTTTAAATAGCCTCTGGCTACCCCGTCTCCACCTACGCACAATTCACCCGGCACCCCAATTGGCTGCGGCTGATTGTAGCGATCCACGATATAAGCTGTGGAGTTCGTGATCGGCTTCCCAATCGGAATATTGTCTTCGAATTCCTTCTCAATCAAATAGCATGTCGAGAAGGTTGTGTTTTCGGTCGGGCCGTACCCGTTCCAAATTTCCAGAGCTGGATGGGCGCTGTTCACTTTGTTGATGTGTCTCGGAGACAACGCTTCTCCACCGACAATTAACGCACGCAAGCCTTCAAACATCGCCGGGTTATTTTGCGAGAGTTGGTTAAACAGTGGTGAGGTTAACCACATTGTGGTAATCCGATTCTCTCGCAGGAAGCTACCCAGCTTCTCCGCATCCAATAGAACATCCTTGCTAACCAGGAACAAGCTAGCACCATGCAGCAGAGCTCCGAAAATCTCAAACGTCATGGCGTCGAAGCCAATAGCGCCCGTTTGAATCATGCGATCTTCTTCGCGTACCTGAACGTAATTGGTATGTTTCACCAATCGGGTGACATTGCGATGCTCGACCATGACTCCTTTTGGTTTACCCGTTGAACCCGACGTGTACATCACATAGGCCAAGTCCTTGGCGTCATTGAGGTTGGTCAGATTGCTGGCATCTGCTTGCTCCAGGCTCTCGTCTTCCAAAATGATTGGAATGAGACCTTCTTCAACGAGATGCAACAGATGTCGTTGAACAAGAACAACCTTCACGCCGCCATCTTCGAGCATGTAAGAAATGCGCTCAGCTGGATGCTCTGGATCAATCCCTAGGTAGGCGCCTCCCGCTTTGATGATCCCCATAATGCCTGTGATCATCTCGAGAGAGCGATCTGCCAGCATCCCTACAACGCTGTCTCTTCCTACTTCCAATCGGCGAAGAACACTTGCGATCTGGTTCGCTTTTTGGTTCAGCTCCCAATACGTCAGCATCTGCTCGTTCATCACAACTGCAGCATGTTCAGGCGTTCTTTTCACTTGCTCCTCGAACAGCTCCTGTATCGTGCTTTCGCGTGGATACGCGGCAAACGTGTTGTTGAATGCAACCGTTACGAGATGTTTTTCTTCCTCACCGAGCAAGTCGATTTCATGCAACGCCGCAGTTTGGTCTGCAATGACTCCTCGTAGCACCTGAAGAAAATGACCTGCCATTCTTTCCATCGTGTCTCTATGGAACAATTTTGTGGAGTACACGAGACTAAAATGAATTCCTGTCTCATCTTCATGCGCTTCCAGTGTGAGATCGAATTTGGCGTTGCCTTGCTGCCCATCTCCGGAGTAGGCCTCAAATTTCAGCCCATCCAGCTCATAAGCTTTTTTGTCCAGATTTTGCAAAATAAACATGGTGTCAAACAGTGGGTTTCTGCTGAGATCCCGCTGGATTTCCAATTTTTCGACCAGCGCTTCAAATGGATAGTCCTGGTGAGCGTATGCTTGCAGCGTATTCTGTTTGACATCTTCCAAAAATGCCTGGAACGATTTCGTTCCGTCAGGGTAGTTTCGCAAGGCCAACGTGTTGACAAACATCCCCAAGACTTTTTCTACATCCGCATGAGATCTACCAGCAATCGGCGTACCCACTACGATGTCTTCTTGACCGCTGTATTTAGAAAGGAGTACATTGTAAGCCGCCAGCAAGACCATAAACAGCGTGGTTTGGTTCTCATGGGCGAGCTTGTATAAATCGTCCATCAACGTTTTATCTGTGTGGAACGAAATGCAATCTCCCTCAAAGCTTTGAACCAGCGGGCGAGAATAGTCGGCGGGCAGATTCAGTACCGGAATGTCACCCGCAAAGGACTTCAACCAATAGTTCTCATGCTTTGTATAGATGTCGGTTTGGAACAGATCAGTCTGCCAGACAGCAAAATCTTTGTATTGAATAGACAACTCTGGTAATAATTGGTTTCGATAAAACTTCGAGAATTCCTCCATGATGATTCCAACAGAGACGCCATCCGAAATGATGTGATGCATATCCATCAGGAAAAGATGTCGATTCTCTGCTAATCTGAAGAGTCCGACCCTCAATAACGGAGCCTTCTCCAGATCAAATGCTTGCACAAATGTTTCGATGGTTTGCTCGACTTGGTCTTCGGTCAAATCCTCATAGCGCACATTCAGTTCGACTGCCTCATGTACACGCTGAACAGGCTCACCGTTCACTGTGTGGAAGGATGTCCGCAACGATTCGTGTCGCTTGATCAGCTCCTGTATCGCGGTTTCAAAGCGTGCGTGATCCAAGTCGCCTTCAATAAACATCACACTCGGCATGTTATAGACTGTACTTGTGCCTTCAAACTGGCGCAGGACAAACATCCTTTTTTGTGCAGAAGAAACGGGATAATATTCTTGCCACGGTGCAGGATGAATCGGTACATGCGTGTCTTTTCCACTTGTTTCGATATACGATGCCAATGCCTGAATGGTAGGTGTCGCAAAGAGCACACTGAGTGGAAGCTCGACTTGATACTCTCGATGAATCTGTGCGGCGAGCGACATGGCTTTCAAGGAATGCCCACCTAGCTGGAAGAAGTTGTCGAGAACGCCGATGTCGGTTACCCCAAGCACATGTTCCCAAATCTCTACCAGCCTGCTTTCCAGAGGACTTGCTGGCGCCACATATTCTGCTCCCGTTACAGGTCTGCCTTCTGGTTTCGGCAAAGCTTTCCTATCGAGCTTTCCATTCGGCGTAAGTGGGAGAAAATCGAGCTGGACCAAGTGCGCAGGAATCATGTAAGACGGCAAGCTTTTCGACAGATACGACCACAGTTTCGAGACTTCAAGCTTTTCTTCCGCCGTGTAATAAGCAGCAAGGGACGATTGGCCCTGCTGATCCTCGTGGACAATCACCACAGCCGAAATCAGCTTTTCATAGGAGAGCATCACCGACTCTATCTCGCCTATTTCAATCCGATATCCCCTTACTTTTACCTGTTCATCCAAGCGACCGATAAATTCAATCGTACCGTCGGGGAGCCACTTTCCTAGATCACCCGTCTTGTACATGCGCTCGCCTTCCAAATAAGGATGGGAAACAAACTTCTCTGCTGTGAGTTCCGGCTTGTTCCAATATCCACGTGCCAAACCATGGCCACCGATGCAAATTTCCCCGACGACGCCGATTGGCTGTAGCTGATGAAATTTGTCCACGATATAGATGCTGGTGTTGGCAATGGGACGTCCGATCGTTATCGTAGAATCCAGTTGCGAAATTCGCTGCCACGTGGCGACGACACTGCTTTCTGTCGGACCGTATTCATTGGCGATGACCAGTTGCGGATTCTGTTTGTTGCTCTTCTCAACGAGCTGAGCCGATACTTTTTCGCCCCCTAGTGTGACGGTTTGCAGGGAGCTGATATCCGCAGCAGAACCGCATTCCAATATCGCTTGGAATAAACTTGGCACGCATGTCATTTGCGTGCATCGCGCAGCTGCAATGAGTCTTCTGAGAGATAAAGGGTCTTTGGCTTCTTCATCCTTCACCAAGACGGCGGTTGAACCGGAAAGGATCGGTGTAAAAAAGGAAAGAACAAAACCATCAAACGCAAAGGATAAAGGCACCAGATTTCTATCCTGGACGCTAAACTGATACTCCTCTTTTTTCCACAACACGCTGTTGACAATGCCCCGATGCTCGATCATTACTCCTTTTGGCTTGCCTGTTGTCCCCGACGTATAAATGAGATAAGCCAAATCAGAAGCGGTTTGAATCGGCTCGAGATTCGAAC